>JAWZDV010000108.1:0-10571 GCA_034142505.1 Bacteroides thetaiotaomicron | reverse complement strand
GAGGTAATGGATGATTATCTGCATTCACTGTAACATATGTTTGACAAACCTACATTCTTAAAAAATCCTCACCAAATCCTCATGCCGGAGAGTGCAGTTCACCTATTTTTCAACTCATATCCATCAAAACTGCCCTCATTTCTCAACATAGCCCACAAAGCAGCTCTTGAATGAATTATCAGTCGGCTTGCAATAGTTCTATCTTAAATCAGATAATGCACGTTTTCTAAAAATGTGTCTGATTCTGGTAGATGTTCACGGACTTTCACTCCTTGTATGCAGAATACAAAAAATCTATTCGTCAAAATCAACGGCTCTTTTTATGTACTACTCTATAATAATAGAAGAAACTCCTTTGATTATAAGGTATTCCAGTAAGTAAAATAAATCCGATTTTCCATCTTTGTATAGGTTGCACAGGCTCCTTAAAAGTCAATGCTCCTTTTGCCCGGACCTTATCAAAACAAAAAGTCTAGCTCATTCACAAGTTGTCCGGCTATTAAGCCAGCGGGTCACCGCCGGGCCACCCAAGCACAGCAAGATCAACGGCTCTAACCAGTTTATCGCCCATAAACATTAGACAAACGCAACGGCCTACCATAAAAATGCACTGACCCTTGATGGTATTTTCAGTAGTTCTCCCGGCTGTCCCTGCCTTATGTACAATAGTAAAATTAGAGTGGCGCCAATATACTTAAAAGGAGAATTGCCTATGGAAAGATACGATTTTACGGTCAATGCTGATCTAGCCGGAAACGTCCCGGAAGAACTGGACAGATTGACAAACAAGGAAATGATTGCAGTACATGAAGCAATCCAACAAATCAAGCAGAACACGGAAACAGAAGCCAGCACAAAACATATGGAATGGTTTGATACTGCTATCCTCCCAATTTTAAAAGAATATGCAGAGCAGACTTCTTCCATTCTTGACATTGAGCGAGACAGGGAAACACTCATACAAGCCACCCTCCGTAATACTTGTGGGTTAGACATATCAAGTAATAGTCACTGTTTGTATATGGCAATAATGTCAACCGTTCATATATCTGTCGATGTTGAGAACGGTGATCCTGTACTTGTCCTAACTTATGACTTGAAAGAATCTTAAAGGAGGTCAGGCACATGGATATGAAAGACAAACGCAATCTGACAATCGGAATTTTGTTGAATCTGTTAGCTGTCTTGCTGACATCAACACTGTTTTTGTTCTACAAAGTTATGATAGCGGAAGAAATTAACAACGATCTAAACATGGAGAACTTAATGCTCTTTAAAGACAAAAAGGAACTGACAGAGAAGTTAGAGGCACAAAAAAAGCAGGAGGCCACAGAGTAACTTCCTACTTAAAAAATTCAGAAATATCTACATCAAGGATTTTTGCCATAGCAACCAGTTCCGAAGCAAAGACATTCGCAAGGTCATGTTCCAGTTTATAGTATCTTTGTTTATTAATATTTAAACCTTGCAACTGTAAGTCACGGATCAGGTCGAAGGCTCGTACACCTTTGCTTTCCCTGATCCGTTTTATGTTTGCACCTACGCTGATTTTGTTATCAGAGCGGATTTTGATTTCGTCCATTGGCTAAACTCCTTGATTTTTGTAACTCAATGATATATGATTAAATCAGTAAACGGGTATCCGTATAGCTTACTAACTAACCGAAAGGTGGAGCATGAATATGAAGCGGATCAAGTTATTATTTGTAATCCTGCTGTTATCATGCACGCTTGACGGATCATCTAAACCAATGGAGGAGGTGCAACCAGACAGAGGCCAGAGATTTAAAATTTATCAATCCCTGATTTCTTCACACCCAGACAGCAGGGACACGACCCTTTGGGTGATCTTATGCACTAATGAAGTGGAGGAGTTAGACGAAATATTTAATGAAATAAAAATGTTCACAGAATATATGAATGGTGAATCAAATTGTTTGACGATCCATCTTTATAGGTCTAAAATAGAGTTAGATAATTGTCGAATATTGGAAACAAAAACATATATAAAAGGAGAATTGAGGTATGAGAAAGACTAAAAAGCAGCTTGTTACACTGGGACTTTCGGTGATGTTAGCAGCCAGTATGAGCATGACAGCCTTTGCGGGCCAGTGGAAACAGGACACAACCGGCTGGTGGTATCAAAACGATGATGGTTCATATTTTAATGGCGGTTGGAATTGGATTGATGGAAAGTGCTATTACTTTACAACAGAGGGATATTGCCTGATTAATACCACGACACCAGACGGATATACAGTTGACGGATCAGGTGCATGGACGATAAATGGTGTTGTGCAGACGAAGAATGAAGAAACCACTCAAGCGGATATTTCCACCGGCTATAATTCATATGGCATTAGTAATGCAGCTATTGATATGCTGAATTCCACAAAGGAAGAAAATGCGATTAAATATGGTGTTGTAGATGAATATGAAATGTCTGGAGAAGTCTATGTTAAGTATCAAAATGATTTAAAAATTATATATTGGAAAGGTAACCCAGATGAAGTATTAACTAATACTCCTTCTAAAATTTTAAGAGGCGTGAATGATCATGTGCAAAAAGGCCCAGAAGCAGAAACTAATTTAAAAGCTAATGGATATACTGATGTATATAATGATGGATCAAACGCAGTTGCTAGAGTAAATGGATATCAGATCATATGGACTCCTGGCGATCCAAATCCAATTATGAGAATTGCTAAGATTCAATATTAATAAAATTCTTTCACATAAAAGGAGAAAATACAATATGAGAAGAAAAAGTATTGTAGCCCTGGCATTAGCATTTACAATGGCAAGCAGCATGAGCATGACAGCATTTGCGGGATCATGGGAACAAGACACACTGGGCTGGTGGTATCTGGAAGATGATGGGAGTATTGCAATCGGCTGGAAAGAAATTGACGGGAAGCAGTATTATTTTGACGGTCGAGGCCATATGCTACAAGACACAATCACACCTGACGGATACAGAGTAGGCAGTGACGGAGCATGGATTAACGAGATAACAAATTCATCAGTCCCAAAGATGAAAGGTGGAAAATACAAAGAAGTATCTCGCATTAATAATGTAACTGGACAGCAGGAGGAACTTTATAACGATTTTGAAGAATATTATACGATAAAGGAAATCACAGAAACAGAAGCAAGAATATGTATCTATACGATGTATGACAGTGGATTAGACGAAACGGAACTTCTCTTTACTAAAAATTCCGATGGAGTTTATCGTCAGGATATTAATAAAAATGAGAGTGACGATAGCAAGAGCACATATAATACAGTTACTTTCGATTCTGGCAGTCAAATGAGTATTCGCTCCCATACCTATATTGCGTATGGTGATTTGATACTGGATTCAACTTCTGTTTATCAGTTGCAATAAAGAAAAGGAGAATCTAAAATAATGAGAAAGAAAATTACAACATTGTTTCTTGCCATGGCTCTTGCCAGTTCTATGTGTATGGTGTCCTTTGCAGACGAAACAGCCGTTACATATGATAAAGAACACCCGCTTGCAGGAATGGTGGATACATGGAACTTGAAAATCACTGATGATAAGTATTCAAATTACATTTGTGATAATAATGTTCAAGCAATGCTGACAGGGCAGATGGATCAATACTTTGCGGCTCCTGTCGGTGAATATGTTGACGCAGTAGGAAACCATATTTACACAGAACAAGCAGACTATGACACAGCCAGAGCAAACGAACAGGCATTATATAACTGGTTTTGCGAATGGCTGAATGGAATGGATTTTCAAAACATGAGCGAGATGGACAGGGCGAAAGAAATTCAAAAAGTTCTTGCTTCTGCCAGTTATGATAATGACTATGCACATGGCGAAAGATACAAACGCAATGATTGCTATACGGTTTTGGTTGATAAGAAAGGTGTATGTGCTGAATTTGCGATGACTGCATGTTCCCTGGCAAGGGCATTAGGTTTGAAATCTTCTGTATCCGGTACTGGCGATCATGCGGTATATTACATTCAAGTTGATGGTGTTGGCTATATGGGCAGTAACCAAGTGTTAAACCTCGATTACAAAACACCAGACTTTGTGTACTTCCAGTAAAATAAAATTCCTTGAGAGGTATTAATGATGAAGAAAATAATAACCCTGCTAATGGCTATAACGATGGCAAGTTCTATGTGCATGACAGCATATGCGGGATCATGGGAACAGGCCGGAACTGAATGGAAGTATGCCGATAATGGAACCTATCTTACAGGCTGGCAGTGGATCAATGGGAAAAGTTATTACTTTGATAACAATGGAATCATGGCAAAAAGTACAGTCATAGATGGATATGAGCTTAATGCAGATGGACAGTGGATAGTAAATGGCGAGGTTCAAACTCGCACTGACGTTGGTGTGGTTCAGTCACAGGAAAATATGACAGAGAATACGAGTGTGAACCATAGTGCAAACTATGATCCGGCTCACCCATTAGCAGGGAAGATTGACGAGTGGGATTTGAGATTACCAACGAAATATATTGGAGAATATATGGTAACTAATAATAATATTCAGGCAATGCTGACAAACCAGATGGATCAGTATTACATGCCTCCAGTAGGACACTCGGTTTCTCCATTGGGCAGTAGTGTTTATACATCTGAAACAGCTTATGCAAACAAACAAAAAGTTGATCAGGATTTATATAATTGGTATTGCAACTGGTTAAATAGCATAAGTTTTGAAACAATGTCAGAAATGGAGCGTGCTAAAGAAATTCAAAAGGTGCTTGGATCTTGTCATTATGATACAAATGGTTTTGACAATAGTAGTCCTTTTCGATATGATTACGCAGTTTTGATTAATAAAACAGGAGTTTGTGAAGAGTTTGCTATGACTGCATGCTCATTAGCCAAATCTCTTGGATTAAAAAGTGCTGTTAGTGGATCTGGCACACATGCTGTTTATTATATTCAGGTAGATGGAAAAACTTATGGAGGACAGAATCAGGCTCTTAATTTGGATTATGTTTATAACGATGTATCTTTTTGGAATTAGATAAAAAAGCTCTCTTCGGAGGGCTTTTATTTTTCAAGATTATATTCCATGTTGCTCCATCTTCCAGATTAGATAATCAAGGTCAAAATCTTCTGAATCCATAAATTCTGTCAAATCAATGTAGATTGGGAATCCGTCTAATGAATCCGTGTCATATGCAATTAAGATACAGGTGCCATCTTGTAGGTAAGCGCCTTTTAGTAAAAATTTGTCAGTCAGTCTAAACGGGCCAGGGCCGATCTTAAAGTGAATCCCGGTGGAAGCCCGTTCTGTTATTTCTTTGATATTCAATCCGTTTTCTGGTTCTATACCCTGTGAATTTTCATAGGCCCTTATGAGCCGTAGTAGTATGTACTCAATGCCTTCATATTCGATTGGTGATAAGTTTAAAATCATATATATTGTTCTCCTTATTCAGTTTTTAATGTGCGATCCCAGACGAGCCAGAGCCGTCCAGCGTGTGGCCTTTATACCCATAGTTCTATTATAAAATAAAAAATCAAAATGACAAATTTTGAAAAGCCGCCTACTTTGGTGGAGCAGGCAAGCCCTGTATTATCTGGACACAGTTAATATGCAGTGATTGATGTAAAATCCGTACATTAAAATCAAAAAAATATTCACCAAAAATCAGGCGAATATTTGTAGATTATTTTGCTTGTCATTTTGAAAAATTATATTATCTTATAAGTGAGAAGAATTGTTTTTAATAGCGTTTGCGTGTTGAAGTAATATATTTTATCAGTCTTTATCATAAAGTCTGACCTGGCTCGTTCTGGGCGTTCTGAAATACGCCTGACGCTACTATCTGATGGGCGATTGCTTTTAATACCGGAACACAGACAGTATTTCCGATTTGCTCATAGGCTCTGGCTTCAGCCACAGGAAAAAT
The DNA here is from genome assembly GCA_034142505.1 of Bacteroides thetaiotaomicron. Taxonomy (GTDB): domain Bacteria; phylum Bacillota; class Clostridia; order Lachnospirales; family Lachnospiraceae; genus Hungatella_A. The sequence goes on along the minus strand of JAWZDV010000108.1, from coordinate 4,650 downwards.
GAAATTTTCTGGGTATCCCATGATTCGCTTACATTCATTAGGTGTCAGTCTCCTTACACGGCCATTTACAAAGTAAGATTCTGTACCACCTGCTGGACCTCTCGATGTGCATACAAAAGTTGGACAATGACCTTTAATACTGTAAACACGCCTACCCTGCCCTATGTTCCCTATGTAGCCCATGCGGTATGTATTTTGTACTCGTTCGGTAATCTCTGGTTTATAGAATGTTACAGAATCTAAATTCAGAAAATAATGCTCGTCAACGTCCTGGTCGAGATAGTCCTCAACAGCAACATCAGATTCAAATGGTTCGGGAAAATCAAAGTTGACTTGTAAATCCTTGCGGATACAGACAAAATAGATCCTTTTACGGATTGTGGCACAACCATAGTCACTTGCTTTTAAAACCTTGTAATGCACATCATAACCAATACCCTCTAAAAGCTCTAATATAACTTTGAGCGTGTTGCCACCATCATGACGGACCAAGTTATCGACGTTCTCCAAAAATAAAATAGATGGCTTATGATATTCAGCAATACGGATAATCTCAAAAATCATTTGACCTCGTGGATCGGCAAAAGCACGCTGCCGGCCTGCTATACTGAATGATTGGCACGGGAATCCACCACACAAAACATCAAACGGTGGAATGTCCTCAGCTTTAATCTTTGTAATATCACCTGCTGGCATATCTCCGTAATTTGCCTGATACGTTTCCCTCGCCCGTTTATTTTTGTCACAAGAGAAAACGCAGGTGCCGCCCACACTCTCCAATGCCTGCCGGAAACCACCAATCCCACAAAATAAATCAATAAAAGTAAATTGTTTCAATACTTACATCTCCTTTACACAGGTAAAATCCGTGTGTAAATATGATGTAAGATGGAGCAGGTAATAAAAGTGATTTATACAAAAAAAACAGCACACTTTTTATTGCTGTGTACTGTCTTAAATAGCAAATTAGTTTTGAATTTAGGTTAGTCTAATACTTTTTAAGTCTTGATATGTAACGCTTTTTTCAAGATTCATATACATTTCTAAAATCCTATTATTGGAATGAATCAACATAACAGATATGTTGGCATTGGTAACATCATTTCGATATCGCCGTGCCTGTTCATATCTTCTTTGAGAATCTAAAATAATAGTATATTTCTCATCAATGGCTGATTCTTGATTAAGCAATATTCCAAGAGTGCTTAGAAGATAGGTTTGATAATCATATGGGTGATCTTCCAGAAAAAAGAAATGCCATTTTATAAAAGGTGCGTTATCTGGAAACTCTATACAAATATAGTTGTTTAAAAAATGTTTTACAGGGCATGTCACCAGTTTTCGTGTCCATTCAAAAGGTAAATCAAGAAGTGCGTCTAAAATGATACTTGTGGAACTTTGAATAAGCTGTTTGTTATAATACGTCTTGCCTCTCTTTCGTTTCGTTTCATTGGAAACAAAATCATCACTAGATGGTGGTATTAGCTCATATTTACCGTTTATAGGTTGGAGTTCTGGATCAATTCTTTCTTCCCTGGCTAATGTTTCACTGGACAAGAAGCACCATTTTAAAAAACGTCTAACAGCTTTACTTTCCGATGCATTTGCTATGGAAATAATTGTTGATTCTCTAGGGATATTTTTAATTTTCCCATTGATAATCCTAGATAAGTGGTACTTACTAATTCCTGATTTTATAGAAAACTCATCTAATGTTAAACTTCCTTTTGCTTTTTTAACATAGCTTGATAATTCTTCTCTAGTATCGTCTGTCATCATAGAAAGCGTTTTAATCACCTCATTTCCATATATTGCTTTAAGTATAATAAAAAGCAATAATATTGTCAATTTAAAATATTGCATAAAAAAGCAATATAAATATAAAGAAAAATTGTTGACTTTGCACAATAAAATGATATAATCATCTATACAAAGCAAAAACAAAATTGCACATTGAAAGCTGAATAGCCGTAACACCGATGGTCATAAAGGACCTGTACCGGAACTACGCCCGGCGGTAGACAAAGGCGGCAAACACGCAAATCACACAGCTTCTTTAAAGGAAAAAAGAAATCTTTAACCACAAACCACAGTCACATAAAACAATATAGTAATGAGAATAGATTAAATGTTAAACGAAAAAAAGGAGAACAAACACTATGAGCAAGAGAAAAGACAGAGCAGCCAGAATCAGAAAAGACAACAATATGACAGAAGCAACTGTAAGATTAGGAGCGCCATTTACAGGAGAAGTATTATATCACTACACCTGTGTAGAACATCTGCCGTCTATTTTCAACAATGGGTATTTAAAATTAACTTGCAGTGATTTAATCGCACCGGACGGCACTCTGGAAACTGAATTGAGATGTGCGGCATTTAAACCAGTTGTGTGGCTGACTGATTCTCTTTCACCTAAGCACATGGGTCTGGACGGTTCGGCGTATGACAAAAAAGCAATCCGGATCACCGTAGTAAAAAAAGATTATATGAAACGCTGGTCCACATGGGAGCCATTAAAACTTATGAATCGGAGATGGAGAGACGCATACTGCCAGAACATGAACTGGTTAAGCTGGTATGTAGCGGAAGAAAAGATCACATTTACGGATATTTTAAAAATTGAGAACTGCAATAACGGAACTGTTTATTATGAATCAGGCAGAATCGTGGCATAAAACCAGTCAACCTAATATCTAATTATGAAAAGGAGAATCCACATTATGAGTTATATACTTTGCATACCCAACGTACAATATGCGGCTTATGAAGATTGCGAGTACATTAACCAGGTTATGAAACGGCTGGAGGAAGGACACGTTCTTGAAATCGAATCTGTACCAACAAATTTCCAGCTTTACAGTGGACCAGACAACTGCCGGAAATACAGGATTCATCTTAGTGATTCAGCTAAATTGCCAGAAATCAGACGTAAACACGAATACATAATGAATGCGGCACAAAATAAGACAGAACGGATCGCTATGAGTTGTTTTATGTATTACTTTGGAGATAAGGGAAAGCTGATTACACTTTATGATTACATAGAATCATTAGAACGAGCACAGAGCTATTCTAACAATTTAAAGGCATTGCAGTTGGAAATGGCAGCCTAAGAAATATATAACAGAACAAACGTAACATATAGTTCAACATTAATTTGAAAACTGAATAGGAGCTGTAACCCGTGTATGGTTCGGACACAATATGATCCGGCGTTTTAGGCGATAAGTTGCAGCTCTAAATTTTAACTATAAATAATTTGATTGCGAAAAGGAGAACAAAGATTATGAATTGCAGTAGCGTATATATTTTTAAGGATAAAGAAGATAGACAGAATATTGAGATGTATCAGAAATTGGCGGATTTGGTTTTCAGAATAGAAGGTGAAATTTACCCGGATAACCTGGCGGTTTCAAAACGGGCGGATAACTTCTGGGAGACTTATGATGATACAATTCTTACAAAGAAAGAGCGTAGGCAGTCATACGAAGCGGCGTGCCAGAGAATGGAGGAATACATACAAAAACTAAAAGAAGCAAAGGCTGATACATCTTATATTGAAGCACTTAGAGGGAGTGATATGTCTACGGAAAAAGTTGAGAAAAATTGGAGCGAATTTTTAATGTACCTGGTACTGTACCTGGATATTCGTGTGAGTGAGACGTTTGGTTTGAAAGAAGCATATTTCTCATATTGTACTACTTATAAAGAAAAGTGTTTCAAAATAGAAAAAGGAGACATTTTCATGTGGGTGTCAGGCAAATACCATTTAATGAATATAGATACCCTGATGGAGGCCGCAGAAACACCAGAGGAGACAGAACTTGTTTCAAAAGTAATGATAGGGTATAGCAGACACTTCAAGGAAGGCTATTGGTTTGACAGTATTAAAGAGCCGGAACTTCCATCATGGAGAGAAAAATTTAAGGTTGATGAAGCTGTTTAAATAATAAGTGTGGCGATCCATCAGAACCGCCAGTTTTTCTCATTATAAGAGGCCAGGTGGAATTGCCTGGCCTTCTGTATGTGCTATTGAATCATCGAGAACTAATACTATTGATAAATACAATGTAGCAGCCAAAGTCACCTATCCGTTTACGATAGTATTTATCATCTTCTTCATATCCAAGTACATCACGCCATGTAGCCGTTTTTCCCTGCATTTTCAGATAACGGGCCAGTTGGTTGAATTTAACTATGAGGGAATTGTGGCAGGAGGAACGGCTAGAATCCTTGTCCTGTTTTTCTTCCCTGGACAATATGGGCCACTGTGCACGAAATGAAGCATAGCGGGTGGCCGTCTCCACTAATTCCTCATACAATTCTAAAGAATCTGAATCATTACCAATTTCAGAAATCATATCTTTATGTAGCTGAACCATATCTTCGAGGGAAAGGCTTTTTTCCATAGGAAGATAATTTTCATAAGTTTGAATCATTGTAGCACCTCTTTTCCCATTTATTGGACTAATTATATCAGAAATATGTAAAAGTGTCATATCTTATTTACAATGTGATTTTTGTGAATAATTCCGGCTTCACGACCTTGCATGAGAATGATATAATACAATCAACGGATTAATCTTGATTACTTTATCTCTATCCCACCGGCTCCCACCCATTTATCCAGCCGAAAATAGAATAAAG
>JAWZDV010000107.1:0-63060 GCA_034142505.1 Bacteroides thetaiotaomicron | reverse complement strand
GGGGATTTTTGTGTTAGACAGTCTTAGCCCCGGAAGCATGAGACCAGCCAGAGCCAGCCCAGGGAACCTTCCGGACGATTCAACCGATCCATCTCGTGATTTCCCTCCTCAACCACATTTCCCCCCATTTACAAAGAGCCATTCTTCCCCAAGTCCATCTCAGCGGATAAATGGTTCGAACACCGCCATATTCTTCCTATCAATCGATAACGGTTCATCAAAGTAATCGAATTCCGTCAGTTCCTGCCCCAGATACCCCCGGTAGTGATGACGCTCCAGCGCCTCCAAATATTCTTTCATACTGCGGTTGCCAAAGCCCCAGGCCAGATGTCCGTATGGGTTGCTGTCGATGAAATGGGTGTGCCATACATTTTCCCCGAACATGTCAAACCAGTCGTCAATGGTCTCGCCCTGGACGCTCATGGCCGTGGTGTCGATCAGTATTTTTAAGTTAGGGCTGTTCACCTCGTCAAACATCCGCTTTGCGTCCTGCAGGGTGACCACCAGCTGAGACTCCTGGGGACGGAGGGATTCCATGGCGAGATGAATGCCGTACTCTCCCGCCTTGTCCGCCAGACGGCAGAGCATTTCCCTGGAACGCTTCCAGGCCTCCTCCCGGTCCTCATTCCAGTAGCCCCAGCCGGAGTTGATCTGCATGATGGGGCAGCCAAGCTCCGACGCCGCTCTCAGGGCATTGGAAAAATACTGGTAACTCTTCTCAAACAATTCCGGCGTCTGCGCCGCAACCTGATACTGATAAGTGCAGTTCTCCGGCGTCAGGACCTTCACTTCCAGCCCGCGTTCCGTGATTTTCCTCTTAACCTCCTTACAATCCTGATACCCCATGGCATCCAGATAAAAATGCGGCGCCCCGCCCCAGAGTTCAATGGTCTCAATCCCCACCTCCCTCTGTGCATCCAGGAAATAGTCCAGGGAATAAAACAGATAATGAATATTCATCCCCGCAATCTGCTTTCTGTCAATTAATTTCTCCATAAGTAACTCCTTTCTCTTTGGCTCTTTCGTTTCTCACCCTTCTCTGCTCAAGGTGTGCATCAATGATCGATTCGCTTCATAAAGTTTGGCAAACAACTCTTTGTGCGCGCTGTAATAGGCGGCAGCCTCCGGCTCCGGCTCATATACCTGCTCCGCTTCTATGACCTCGGACAGCGCGTTCCAGTCCTCGTAAAAACCGGCCTGTAAAGCCGCCATCAGCGCGTCCCCGTAAGCGGCTCCCATGGAAATCCGGGAAGTGTTGACCGGTTTTCCCAGCACATCCGCAATGATCTGCAGCCAGGGACCGTTTTTCGTGCCTCCGCCCACGGCCATGATTTTCTTAACCTCGATTCCATTTTCCTCCATAATCCGCACGTGCTGGTCGATGGAATAGGCGATTCCCTCCAATGCCGCTTTGTATAAATGCTCCCGGCGGTGGCTTAAATTTAGGCCGATGCAGAGACCTCTGGCAAAGGGATCATTTAAGGGCGTCCGTTCGCCCGCGAAATATGGCAGCATTATCAGGCCGCCGCTGCCCGCCGGAATCCCCCGGATACTCTCCGCCATCGCCTGATAGGCCGGAATACCGCCCTGCCGCTCCTCCTCCACCAAATCCTTGTAAAACCCGTCCCGAAACCAGGTCGTCAGGGTTCCGGCCGTGTTGGTCCCCGCGCAGACGGCGTAGGTATCCGGGATAATAAAGGTTCCCGGCCATACCCGGTCATCCTGGATCAGCTTGTCGGACAGGCAGACGAAATAGCAGGTGGACCCAAGCTGAATCATCATATCGCCCGGACGAAAGACCCCGGTGCTGACCGCCTCCGCCCCGGAATCCCCGGTGCCGGTCAACACCTTCGTTCCAGCCGCCAGCCCGGTGAGCTTGGAGGCGGTCTCGGTGATCTCCCCCGCCACCTCGGTAGCCGTCAGGATCTTTGCCAGCTGGTCCGGCCGGCAGAACAGACGGCAGCCCTCCTCATCCGCCCGGTTGTTCTCAAGGTCATAGAGGGGCAGAAAATCTTCGGCCAGATATTTGTCAATGCAATATTGCCCGGTCAGCTTTGCTGTCAGGAACGAAGATGCCGTCAAAAATTTAAAGGTCTTTTCATAGACCTCCGGCAAATGATTTTTGATCCACAATATCTTCGGCGCAATATCGGAGGAACAGATGGGATGCCCAAACAACGCCGCTGCCTCTTCCCCATAATATTCATTTAACCAGGCGATCTCCTCGTGGGAGCGGCTGTCGATGCCGTAGAGAATGGCCTTGCAGAGCGCATTGCCATGCTCATCCACCGGCACGCAGTCACAGCCTAAGGCCGATACCCCCAGCACCTTGATCTGCTCTGTGGGAACCGCCGACTGATCTAACAGCATCCGGCTGACCTTACACACGTCCTTCCACCAGATTTCTTCCGCGTCCTGCTCAAAGACCTGGGGGGAGGGATTCTCCATTCCATGGGGAACAGCCGCCTGGGCCACGATCCGGCAGGCCTCATCCACCAGCACGCCCTTGGTCTCGTTTGTTCCCACATCGATTCCCATAACATATCGGTTCATGCGCTCACTCCCCTCTGATTTCCCGGACCCGGTCCATGAAGGACTTCACCCGTTCGCAGTCCACCGTTTCCGTGAATTTCCCGTTTTTCTTAAACGTAGTCCCCACAAACGCCCCGTCCGCGATCTGGAAAATCTGCTCAATGTTGTCCAGGTTACATCCGGTGCCACAGAATACCGGAATGTCAGCCGCCGCGCTGCCTCTCACTTTCTTCAGCATCGTATCCTCCGGGCTGCTGCCCGCCATACCGCCGGCAACCACCAGGGCCTCGGGATGACAGTTGAACATCATGGTCTTTGTAATCTCCTCCAGCGGACGGTCGTTTAGGTAGACTTCCCCCTCGGAGTTGACAAAATAGAATAATTTTAAATCCTGGATTTCCAGAGACCGGCGCAGTCTCAAGGTTCTGGCCACATCCCGGTCCACCAGCCCTAAGTCCCCGGCGTAAGCGCCGGTGAAGACGCAGCGGCTGAACTGTGCCCCGGTGGCCGCGCAGAGTTCAATGGTCGCCTCCGCGTCGTAGATTGCCTCCACCCCGTAAGGCACAAGAAAACGCCCGTCCAACGCCCCCACCACGCGGCCCATGGCAGCCAGCGTCACATTGGAGACCTTCTTTTCATAGGGGAGGCTGAATTCATTTGTGATGAGAATTCCGTCCACTCCGCCGCTCTGTAAGGCCTCCAAGTCCTCCTTCGCCCGCCGGATCACCTCTTCCATGCTGCCCTCGTAAAAGGGATCACCCGGCAGGGCTTTTAAATGCAGCAGGCCGATGATGACTTTTTCTGTGCCAAATACCTGATTTAACCAGCTCATATGTACCTCCTTTTTATATACGTTATAATACATTATATAATGTTATAATCATGTTTTAGCATAGTTCACAAAATATTTCAATAGGTTTTTGTCTTTTTAGTAAAAAAAGACAGACAATCCAGTCTGCCTTTCATAAAAATTGTTGCTATCCACTCTGCCCTCATGACCCTTGTGTCAAAAAAGGCAGACAGGTGAAGCTCCTTCTGACATTGCCTTAATCTTCGCGATCCCCTCCTCCATCTCCCGGGTCATCCACTTATTCTTGTGGACAAAAATCTGCTGGTACATATCTGTCTTGAAATCCTCCGTTTCCAGCACCACCAGTTCCCCTTTTTTTAAGCTGTCTTCGGCTGCAAAGTAAGGGAGATAGGAAATCCCTCCATTCTCCTTCAACAGCCTAATGATAAATTCCGTATTGCCGATTTCCACCGCGGAAACCAGATCAAGGTTTCTGGTCTCCAAATAGGCATCCAGTTCCCGCCGGTAATTCTCATTTTTCTCCGTGAGGAAAAAAGGCTCCTCCAGAAAATCCTTAAGATCTGCCTTCCGTTTCCTGCCGCCCCAGTAAGCGGGGGAGGTGACAAAGACAATGGGTTCCCTGCACTCCATGACCCTGATCCAGTTTTTGCTGTACCTGGGCCTGTCTAACAGATAGATAAAATCCAGCTGGTTCTGGTCCAGCATCTCGTAGAGCTGCCCCGGCGATCCGGTTGTGATCTTTAGGGAAACCTGGGGATGGCTGGTCCGAAAATGGCGGATCACCTCCGGCAATTTTGCAAAGCACAGCGATTCCAGGGTTCCTATGTGAAGGGGATAGTTCAGTTCCCCGTCCTCCCTGGCGGTCTCCTTCGCCTGGCTGACCTCCTTTAAAATCTGTTGGGCCTGCTTTAAAAACCGCTGTCCCTGGGCGGTCATGGAAATACTTCTTCCCAGGCGGTCAAAAAGCCGGGTCCCTAACTCCTCCTCCAAAAGACGGATCTGTACCGTCACCGCCGACTGAGAGTACCCTAAAAGCTCCGCTGCCTTTGAAAAGCTTTCCAGCTGTGCCACGGTGATAAAGGTATGTAACTGCCGAAATTCCACGTGCTTTCTCCTTTGCTATTCATTTTTTTCAATCATATCATAAAATCTATGAATTTGATATATTTGTTTTCTGTGCTAATATAAATCCAGAAACCTTGTTACAATTCACACCCACGCCAGATTTCACCTGTTTTACATGTACTAAGGTGTGAATTGCAACAGCGGCTGTCCATGTGAAGTCGCCTGCGGCGAGGGACAGCCGCTTTGGCCCCATAGCTATACTGGCCCCACACCAATCAGCGTAGTGATTGGTGTGGGTGTGAACAGTAACGAAACCTTCCATCTGCGCAGAGGACACTTGATTCTAAATGAAATGAGGAACGATTTATGTCATTTATCAGCATCTTTGACGTTTTAGGCCCCAATATGGTCGGGCCATCCAGCTCCCACACGGCGGGAGCCTGCTCCATCGCCCTGCTTGCCCGGAAAATGCTGGGTGAGCCGGTCCGCCAGGTAACCTTTACCCTCTACGGCTCCTTTTCCAAAACTTACCGGGGGCACGGCACAGACCGGGCGCTGCTTGGCGGTATCATGGGATTTTCCACGGATGATGAGCGCATCCCTGAAGCTTACGCCCTGGCGGACCGGCAGGGAATTGAGTACCATTTTTTCTGCGATGACCGGGAGACGGAGATCCACCCCAACACCGTGGATATTCAGATGACCGGAACAGCCGGAACCAGCGTCTCCCTGCGCGGCGAATCAATCGGCGGCGGGAAAATCCATATATCCCGGATCAATGGGATCGTGGTGGATTTTTCCGGAGATTACGACACACTGATCGTGGTACACAGAGACCGGATCGGCATGGCGGCCCATATTACCAGCTGTTTAAGCGAAGGCATGGTAAATATCGCCTTTATGAAGCTGTTCCGGGAGGCAAAAGGCGATACCGCATACAGCATTGTAGAATTTGACGGGGTGCTGTCGGAGGAGACCCAGCAGAACATCCGTCAGAAGCAGGATGTGGAACAGGTGATGGTCATCCGGATTCAGGAGGAACGATAATGGATTTTAAGAATGGTACAGAGCTTCTTCTGCTCTGTGAACAATATGGATGCCCGGTATCCGAGATCATGAAACGCCGGGAATGTGATATGGCGGAAACCACTGTGGAAGCGCTGGATACGCGGATGAGGACGGTGCTTGGGATCATGAAAAAGGCTTCCACGGAACCGCTGTCCTCCCCCCGCCGCTCCATGGGCGGACTTCTGGGCGGGGAAGCACAGCTGGTGGACTTACACCGGCAGGAGGGACGTTCCATCTGTGGAAATCTGCTCTCCCGGGCCATTGCCAGGGCCATGGGAGTATTGGAGGTCAACAGCTCCATGGGGTTGATTGTGGCGGCTCCCACCGCCGGTTCGTCGGGAGTGGTTCCCGGAGTTTTGCTGGCACTTCAGGAGGAATACCAGATTTCCGACGAGGCGCTGCTTTTGGCCCTCTATAATGCCAGCGCGGTCGGTTATCTCGCCATGCGCAATGCCACGGTTGCCGGAGCGGTCGGCGGCTGCCAGGCTGAGGTTGGCGTGGCGTCGGCCATGGCTGCTTGTGCGGCAACAGAGCTTATGGGCGGCACACCGGAGCAATGTCTGGCGGCAGCCTCCACGGCCCTGATGAACCTGCTCGGGCTGGTCTGTGACCCGGTCGGCGGCCTGGTGGAATACCCCTGCCAGAACAGAAACGCCATCGGCGCCGCCAATGCGCTGACAGCGGCGGAACTGGCGCTAAGCGGGGTGAAACAGCTGATTCCCTTTGACGAAATGCTGGCCGCCATGTTTCATGTCGGCAGACGGCTGGCGCCGGAGTTCCGGGAAACCGCTATGGGTGGCTGTGCGGTGACACCTGCGGGGTGCGCGGCCTGCAAAAGCTGTGTCTGAGCGTCTGTGATAATATTTTCATTTATGTAATAAAGCAGGCCGCCAAGGTAATCCCTGGCGGCCTGCTTTTCTTAGCGGGTGAATCGTGATCTGTCTGATCAGTTAGTTGCATCCACAGCCACAGCCATTGTCTGCTGCCACCGCTGCGGCCGCGTCACAGCCACAGCCGCTGCCTGCTGAGATGGGAGCTGCCATTGCGCTTCCACAGGTATTGCAGCCCTCGCGCCAGCCTACACGCCAGCCCTCTTCGTAACCGGCACGGAATGCACGGCGGTTGCTGCATCTGCAGTTATCTCTGTTGCAATTGCATCCGCAGCCACAGCCGTTGTTTGCTCCGGCGGTATTGCCGCAGCCACATCCGCAGTTATTCCGATTACAGCCGCAACCGCAGCGATTTCCACAACTTCCTCCTAAAATACCACAACTATTACATGAATTGCACATATGATTAATCTCCTTTTAATTTTTACTGTTTGTACTATAAGGTATGTACATCCCGTGCAAAGTGTGCAAGCTGTATTTGTCCCTCCATTTTCCCAAAAAACAGAGTAAAAAAATGGAATCGGTACATCCTAGTGATGAGGTGATAATCATATGAATTCTATCTGGTCTGATGCCGGCATCGCGAGACGCAATCCGCTGCCGGGTGATATGGAAACAGAAGTGGCCGTCATCGGCGGCGGCATGGCGGGAATCTTAACCGCCTATTATCTGCAAAAGAAAGGGAAAGAAGTGATTGTGCTGGAAGCCGACCGGATCGGCAGCGGGCAGACAAGCGGCACCACCGCTAAAATCACATCCCAGCATAACTTGATTTATGGGAAACTGATCGGGCAGGTGGGCATGGACCAGGCCAGACAGTACGCGTCCGCCAACCAGGCCGCGATCCGGGAGTATAAACACCTGATCCAGAAGCACGCCATCTTCTGCGATTTTGTAGAACTTCCCTCCTATCTCTATTCCACCACCATGTCCGAACCACTGCGCCGCGAGGCGGAGGCCGCCAGGAAGCTGGGGATTCGGGCCGACTTTGTGACGGAGACGGAACTGCCGTTTGCCATCCACGGAGCCCTCCGTTTTGAGGGACAGGCAAAATTCCACCCCATGGAATTCTTACAGTCCATATCCATGCCGCTGACCGTGTTTGAAAACACGACCGTGATGTCCGTAAATGGCAATAAGGTGCGGACAAACCGGGGAACGGTGACGGCAAAGTCGGTGGTCTTTGCCTGTCATTACCCCTTTGTCAATGTACCGGGATTTTACTTTGCCAGAATGTATCAGAAGCGCAGCTATGTGCTGGCCCTGCGCCATGCGCCGTTTTTCCATGGAATGTATCTGGGCATCGAACAGGAGGGACTCTCCTTCCGGCAGGCGGAGGAGTATCTGCTGCTCGGCGGCCGGGGACACCGGACCGGAAAGATTCCCTCCACCAATCCCTACAAATCCCTACAGGCAGCGGCAGCGCACCTGTTTCCCAATGCCAAAGTAGCGGCCCACTGGTCGGCCCAGGACTGCATGAGCGTGGACAGTATTCCCTATATTGGGCGGTTTGCCGCCAATAAACCGGACTGGTATGTGGCCACCGGCTTTAACAAATGGGGAATGACTTCCTCCATGGTCTCCGCCATGATCTTGTCGGACCTCATCTGCGGAATCAAAAATCCTTACGCCGGCGTCTTCTCCCCCCAGCGTCTTCATCTGAAGGCCTCTGCGAAGGATGGACTGGTCCATATGGGTGAATCCGTAAAAGGGCTGACACTGGGCGCCTGCAAGCCGCCGGCCCGCTGCCCGCATTTAGGCTGCAGACTGCTTTGGAACCCGGCTGAAAGCACTTGGGAATGTCCCTGCCACGGCTCCCGATTTAACCACTCCGGCGAACTGTTAAACGGTCCCGCGCAGACGGATGTTATCTTTTAGGAGTTGGAATCATTGGAATCTTAGAAAAAGGCAGAAAAAAATGGGGGCAACAGGGCTCGAACCTGCGACAACCTGCGTGTGATGCAGGTGCTCTCCCAGCTGAGCTATGTCCCCATTTTTAAAGCTATGTATGAAATACGATATGGAGATAACGAGATTCGAACTCGCGACCTCTGCGTTGCGAACGCAGCGCTCTCCCAGCTGAGCCATATCCCCATAACACTAATTGTATCACGATTTCAAAAAAATGCAACTGTTTATCGATATCTGATTATATAAATCTGTAAATCACCAGCGCCACCGCCACTCCGATGATACTGGCCATGGTAATCTTCATGCTCAGTCCAAAGGTAATCACCAGAATCCCCAGATTCAGCACCAGCGGGGAATCCAGTCCGAAGGACTGCCCAAAATTCAGCCAGGACAGCCAGGAAATCCCCTCCGCCAGACTTCCCAGAAACCCGCCCAGCACAATCCCCGACAACAATAGCAGCAACAGCACCCAAAAGTTTTTATTTCTCATCCGTATAACCTTCTTTCTCATGACTCCACCCGTCATTCTGCGGATAAACGCAGCATTTTCTCCCCGTCCGGGAGAATAAAAGAGGGAAGCCCTGACGTCCAGAACTTCCCAATTTCCATGGAGATAGTGGGATTCGAACCCATGACCTCTTGAATGCCATTCAAGCGCTCTCCCAGCTGAGCTATACCCCCATGGGTGTTATTATAACGGATAAACAGAATTTTGACAAGCACTATTTGCATTTTATTTCTGAATCCTTTATTTCTGATTACAGTTCAGACGGCGGGAAAATTGGTATGGAAAGGCGCGTCAAGCTTGCTTGTAAGCACATTTCCATACCAATTTTCGCATCGGATGGACATCCGATGCTTCTTGATCAGCTTTTTCGATCAAGAAGATGCGCCGTCTGAACAGTAACTATTTCTTGATTGCAAGATTAATGGAGCAGGGTTCCGCGTTTTTTAACGCTTAGACTTTCGGTTTATCATCCGGAACAAATCTCATAATGTCCTCCACATTGCATTCCAAAATCCTGCACAGTACTTCCACGGTGTGTGTTGATATATATAAATTACTCCTCAAGCGGCTCATCTGCCCGCTGCTGAAACGGTATTCGCGAAACAAATCTATCTGTCGTATTCCTTTTTTCTTCAAAGTTTCCCAAAATGGGGCGTATGTAATCATAGTTCCTCCTCTAATCAATTTTCATGGCGGCCCTGCTCCATAAATTGATCATACCATTTTATGGAAAATATTTCTCTAGTAAACAAATTTGGTAAAGTGTTTTTCCCAAAAATTGCCGTTTCATTTTTTTCCAGCTTCCCATTGACACATTTATGCGTTAATGCTATACTAATATTATCGAACAAATGTTCTGTTTTTTTATATGATAACAAGGAGTGATACGAATTGGAACTGGAAGACATTTATGCAGGAGTATTATCGGTGCTGAGAGACTGCCGGATTCTCTCCTACCCGTTTGACTGTATGGAAGTGATGGAACACTACGGCTATACAATCGTAGCTTACAGCTGCCTTCCCGACTGGAAGCGGAACGCATGTCTCTCTCTGAGCAGCGACGCATGTATCATAGATGATACCTTATTCTACAACAACACCAGACCGAGACGGCGGGTGCGGTTCTCGGTCATGCATGAGCTGGGCCATGTGATACTGGATTCCCAGAACGAGTCGGCCGCCAACAAGTTTGCCAGCTGTATCCTGGCCCCCCGGATGGCGATCCACTACGCCCACTGCAAGAACGCGGTGGACGTCTCCAAGGTATTTATGCTCAGCGAGGAAGCCGCCGAGATCGCTTTCGACGATTACCGGCGCTGGCACCGGATTGCCGCCTACCGGATGTCCCAGACCGACCGGGCGTTTTACCGCCATTTCTACAATGAAGAGGCCGGCAAATTCGTCTACATCAACGAGACCTGTCCCTGCTGCGGCCGGAAAGTCTACAATACCACCACCTGTTTGGCCTGCGCTTCCTGGAACTGGTCTTTCTCCTACTCCTATGATGCCTTCTCAGACCCCCTCTCCCCGGATTCCCGGGCTATGGAAGCATCATTTTCATAAATATGAAAGGAAAACGCTGATCATATTCCACAAATTGTGCTAATATTATTCATACATAAATGATATTGTTTATTTATATATAATATTATAGAATAATACTGTCACTATTCGTCATGCACAATTTTAGGAGGGTATGAAATGAAAAAGAAAGCCAGGATTTTGGCAGCAGCACTCATCATTATAATTCTAGGTTCCCTTTTATCTTACGGAATCGACACAAGCTTCGGTACGGTAACGACCCAGCGTCTTCATCTCATGGATGATGACGGTTATAAAGTATCGGCCAACCTCTATGTACCGGATTCTGCCCCGGCAAATCCTGCCCCGGCCATGATTATTTGTCCCGGCGGAGACTGTCCATCGGACATTGCCAGTCCCTGGGCTACGGAGCTGGCCAGACGCGGTTACGTCGTCGCTGTCATGGATTATTCCGGCTGCGGTGATACGCAGGTCAATCCGGCCCAGCAATATTGGACCAGCCAGGGTTCTATGGAACTGGACACCGTTTATGACTATCTGACAACCCTCGCATTTGTCGATCCGGACCAGATCGGGGTGGGCGGACATTCCATGGGGTCTCTTTACAGCTACCGTCTTTCCACCAAGAGACCGGTATCCCTGGTGATATCAGATGTTATCTACAATGACGCCCTTCCGGAATACGATTTTAATTTCGTACAGATTTCAGGAGAACACGATGAGGGCATCCTGGCCAGACTTTCCAGCTTCGACGAGATTTATCAGGACAAATTTTTAACCGCTGTCTTTGGTACCGATATCATTGAACCCAATAAGCTTTACGGCTCCTGGGAGGACAGAACCGCGAGGATTTTCTACCCGCTGAACCAGACCCACCAGGATGATATGATATCCGGCTCCTTCATCCGTTTGGAGGTGCAGTCTGTCATGAATGCCATGGCAGCTCCCAATCCCATCCCTGAGGGAGACCTGATCTACGGCTGGAAGATACTCGGACTTGCCGCCGCAATCGTTGGACTTATTCTGTTCTTATTCAGCCTGGCGGGCATCCTGCTAGATTCCAGCCTGTTCTCCAGCCTGAAACTGGAAGTTCCGAAAACATCCGTCGGATTTACATACCGCTCCAAGGGCTGGTGGATCTGCGCATTGATCCTCACGCTGATACCACTGCTCTTTTTCTTCCCGGGAACGGCTGTGGGGAACCAGTTATCTTCCAACCGCCTGTTTCAGCTGGGAACGACGCCCAACGGTTACGTTGTCTGGACTCTGTTTTCCGCTGTGGGACTGTTGCTGTTCTTCCTGGTTTATCATACAAAATACGGGAAAAAGCAGGGAGGATGCCTGAGTACCTACGGTTTTTCCGGTACCTCCGGCAGCAACCGGATCACGCTATCCTACCTCGGCAAATCCGCGGTGTTCGCGGGTATCTTGTTTATGAGTGCTTATTTGATTCTCCTCCTGATATACCGGTATGCCAATACAGATCTGCATATCTGGACCTTAAGCATCCGCCCGTTCAGTGGGGAACGGTTCGCTGCCATGCCATGGTATTTTATCGTACTGCTGCCATATTTTACCCTGTTTTTACTTGCCGGAAACTGCCTGCAGTTCCCGGATGACACAAGCGGCAGGGGAATGGCAAAATCCATCCTGATCGGCTCCATTACCGGCCTGGTTGGCATGACGGCGCTGTTTGTGGTTTACCAGATCATCCTTCGACTGGATAAACCATTCTATACCGGACACTTCGCACATTTTTATATGGACCTGCTGATCAATGTGCTGCCCCAGTTCGGTGTCGCCACCGCACTGGCCTTATATATCCGAAAAAAGACCAATAGCTTCTATGCCGGAATCCTCATTGGCACCGCCATCATCTCTTACTGCATGGTCAGCACCAATTGCCTTGCCATGATGATTTCCTGACGCAACAGTCCAGACGGCGGGAACATTGATATAGGAAGGTGTGTCAAGCTTGACCGGCTTTTTCGGTCAAGAAGATGCGCCGGCTGCACGGTTACTTTCTGACAGCAAAGCCGATAGCAGAGCTATCAGCAGAATTGACAAACCGAATGGGGGTGGTATATACTGACAGGAGAGGTACTGACTTATGAAACAGAATTGGAAAGGACGGTACGGTGATATCGTCGCCGCGATTGTCCGCTTTAATAACATTGCCGCAAGAAATTCCACACTGCAATTGGATTACCCGGATTATGGCTTCAGTCTGTCTGCCCAGGAGTGGCAGGTTCTGGAATATCTTCTGGAACATCCGGACAGCTTTTCTCCTATGGCCCATATATCACAGGATCTGGGAATTGCAACCAGCACCCTGACGAAATATTCCACAAAACTGGTAAAATTGGGCCTTGTGGAAAAATATAAAGCGGCGGATAACCGTAAAAACATCATCCTGCGCGCCAGCCAGACAGGAGAACAATTTTATACCCAAATGGTCGACCGGTTTATGAAGGCTAATTTTGAAGGCTTATTTCACGCCCTGTCTTCTCTGGATGAGGAACAGCTGGCAAAGGTTACGGAGGGAATCGAATCTCTTGCAGGCCGGCTGGATACGGAGACTCCCAACGGCGGTCACCTGATCCGTCTTGATTGAATCATACGATTCAGGCCGCCGCCACTGCTTACAGATACTTGAAGCAGTGGCGGCGGCCTGTTTTTATTGGGAATCATTCCCTCTCATTACATTTTATTTTCTTTGATCTCCCCGCAGGCAATCTTCATTCCGGAATCTCCGGCCGGCTGTGTTTTGAAATCGTCGGGCATGTCGTGAATGACCACTGTGCGGCCTATCACGGTTTCCGGATAGAAACGGTCGGTGTAGAACATCATCATGGCGAAGCCATCATTGCCAAAGAGAGGCGGCATATCGCCTGCATGCTGGGGGTGTTCACATTTTCCAGGATTAAAATGGCCTTTTGTCTGGGCAAATGGGTCTGTGTCATTGCCCAGACAGCGGTCACCCTCGTGGACATGAAACCCGAAGATACGGCCCCCGCAGCTGCCAGAGCCCTGGGGAAGGCCATAAATATCGGCAGCCACCAGAGTTCCTTCCCAGATGGAGTAGAACCTCACAATCCCCTGAATCTGTGGGTATTCCTGGCTTCCTTTTATGATCGCATAGGATTCCGGCGCGCTGGTGGACAGAATTCCCAACACCTCATAAAGCTCCCGTTTCTCTGCCATGTGCTTATTTTCCACAGCCGCAGTCATCCGCCTTTGGCATATTCGGTTTGTCAAATGCCGGGTTGAAGGCATAGAAGTTTCTGCTGTCCAAATGATCCTGAGTCAGGCGCAGCGTCTCGCCGAATCTCTGGAAATGCACTACCTCGCGCTCTCTTAAGAAGCGGATCGGATCGCAGACCTCCGGGTCCTTCACCAGGCGAAGGATGTTGTCATAGGTGCTTCTCGCCTTCTGCTCCGCAGCCATATCCTCAAACAGATCCGTGATCGGGTCTCCCTTGGACTGGAACTCACAGGCATTAAACGGAATTCCTCCGGCCGCCTGAGGCCAGATTCCTGTGGTATGGTCAATATAATAGGGGCCAAAACCAGAATCCTCAATCTCCTGAGGCGTCAGATTCCTGGTCAGCTGATGAACAATCGCCGCAATAATCTCAAAATGCGCCAGTTCCTCCGTACCAATGTCTGTCAGGACCGCCTTGCCCTCTTTGTAAGGCATAGAATAGCGCTGGGACAGGTAGCGCATGGACGCCGCTGCTTCTCCGTCAGGCCCACCGGACTGTTAAAACAGATAATACGAAATGCTGTGTAAATTGCTCTTGGTTCCTCTACATATTATACTCCTTTTGTAGCCATAAAAATCACGAATGCGGAAGGAGAAACAACGAAATGAATGTGGACGAAAAGTACGGGGTACTGGAGATCAATCTGAAGGAACTTTTGAAGAAGAAAGGAATGAACCGGAACCAGCTGACCCATAAGGCTGAGATGAGTTGGAACCAGGTCAACAACTACTGCGACAATGCTATTACCCGTTTGGATACGTTTGTGCTGCAGAAGCTGTGTACGGTACTGGAATGCAGGATTGAAGATCTGCTGACCTTTGTTCCGGCGAAAGAAAATAAAGAATAGGAATTTATGCGGGGCGGTCGCAATGGCCGCCCTGCCATCTTCCTCTAGTCCAATATCTGTACAGCAAGATTTCCCTGAATGAGGTCCGTGGTTACCATCAAGGCCCCATAGGTAGCCATATCAGCCTTGCTTGGATTCAGTAGATACGGAAGTCCCCCGATAATCTGGTAACCTGTCAGCATGTTGCCTGCATCATCTACGTAGAACCACTTGTTCTTATATCTAACCCATCTGGATTTTTCCAGCACACCGTTGAGCGTAAAATGCCACACACCTGCCATATCCTCGAAACTCTCCATCTTGTCCTCAACACCACGGATCCGCAGACAGAAGTCGGTCCATAGCTCCGGGTTGTCCATCATTTTGCGCGGGCAGTACTTCCGCTTGGCATCATAATGCCGGATCACATGATCGGCGCAGATGCCCGTCTCCTTGATCAGCCGCTTGACCAGATCGATGCAGTTAAGTCTGGCCTGAGCATAGTTGCTATCCGGATTGACACAGATCTCAATGTTGATCGAATTGCGGTTGTCCACTCCTGGAACCAGCGGCGTGCCGTACTGATGCCCAACTGCCCAGGCGCCGTCCGAATGATCGAGAGTCTGGTAAATGGACTTGTCATCCACATAGTAATGGACCGAGGTACTTAAATTACCATTGTTGTGTGCCCTGGAGTGAGATGCGGCACCGGCTCCTGTTTTAAAATTATCCGTCTCGTGGATCACGATCCACTGTGGGACGTTCTGACCAACATAGCAATTGATCTGCTTGATCTGTTTCTTAATCTCTAACATAAAATTTCCTCCAATCAAAAAGGGCCGGGGATCACCCAGGCCATAAAAAATCATTTTTAGGTATCTTGAAATACAAACCTGCATATGCTATAATGCCAATAGGCAAAAGGATATGAAAGTTCCATTTGGAACAGCGAAAAGCCACGAGACGCAACCTCGTGGCTTTTCCATTCCGTTTTGATATGGTGGCTTAGGCCATAGGCTAGTTACCGGCTACTTATCGCCATCTAACCATTTGTTGATGTGGTGGCAAACCACACCAGCCATAACAGCGACAATAAAGGATATGACTATTTCCATTTGGAACACCCCCTTTCTGTTCCCAGTTTAGGGGCGGTAACAAGAATATTATAGCATGACAGATTTCATTGCACTACTGTTTAAAATATATTTTCTTTTAAGTTGTGACGTTACAACTTGTTGCAATATCGCAATTACTCAGTTACTTCTGGCAGACCAGCCACGGAAGTACCCAGTGACAGGATTCCAGCCAGCAGACTGGCCGACGCTACCATCTGCCAGTCCACAGAGCCCAGAACCGCTGCGGTTCCAATCGTGGCCACGAAAGTCTGGGCCATGGTCTTGACCGCTCTCCTTACCGCCGCCCTGCCCCACTTCACTGTATCAATATCCGGTTTGAATACACAATTCTTAAACATGCCTTCCTCTCTTTCTAGCGGAATAATCCGCTTTGAATCGCATTAAAAAAGAAGCCAACAAGCGCAGTCGCTACGGCTCCTATCAATGCATTTATACTTTTTGTTTGTTTTTCCAGTTTCTCACACAGATTGTCAATCTTTACATCCCGGGCGGCCTCATGCAGTTCCAGCTTATCCAGCCTGTCGGCATGATTGTTGATACGCCGCTCGTGCGTTTCCAACTTCTCCTTTACTACCTCTTCATTCACATAAGATACCTGCCTTTCATTTATTCATGATCACACTGTGGCTGCTCAAAATTTTTATCAAAAATTATTATAATATTTGTCAATAATAGAAGTTTAGAAAGAGGATAATTTAAGTTCCTATTTTTTAACCCCACCGTATCAAAACAATCCCAGAACCACCACTACTCCCTGAATATCCATACTGTGAATACGACCCAGCCCCGCCTCCGCCTCCACCAGTGTTGGTCGCTCCAGCAGAACTGCTTTGGTACCCGCTTTGACCGCCGCCTCCAGCTCCTCCGGAAGACATTCCTTTGGAGGTATGGCCGCCTCCAGCTCCTCCACCAGCATAAATGGTTCCACTTGATTCTCCAAAAGATCTAGTAGTACTTCCCTGTCCTTTGCCTCCAGAATAGGAACTTGTCCAAGCTATACCTCCGTATCCCCCATCGGAACCACCAGCACCGCCCTGCTGGTAAATCTTTTCAGAACCAGAACCACCTCCTGAACCACCAGCACCACCTATGGGAGGTTCATACCCCCCGGCAGCTCCCCCAGGAGCGGAATAAGAACTAAAAGAAGATGCGCCTCCTGGTCGTGTTCCCCCATCATCCGTAACTCCTCCTGCCCCAACTATTACCGATATCTGCTGTCCTGGCGTTACACTAACACTGTATGTTCTTGTATAACCACCACCTCCTCCTCCTGAACCATGTTCTGAACCAGACGAAGCCCCGTTATTCGGCCATTTTTGACCGCCTCCACCTCCTCCTACTAAAAACACCTGCACAGTTCTAACATAAGATGGTACTGTAAACACTCCTGAAGATGTATAAGTCTGCTGGCCGCTTATTGCAATATTAGAGGATGTACCCTGGGAATATCCGCCATACATTCTCCCCTGATTAGTAGTTAGATAATTCCATGCCCTAAAATACCATGTTCCAGCAGCTAATGTATTTGTAGCTGAGGTTCCACTTCCTTCATAGAAAAGAGTCCCGTCATTGATATTTGTAGGATAACTTCCCTGTTTACAAATTACCCGCAAACCACTCCATGGCCCCCTTGATGGTTTCGCCCAGCTCGCTATCAATGTAAGACTCGAATACTGGGCTACGCTAAAAGACACTACACTCGAAACCTGTAAGGTCCCTGTCAGTTTGCTCTCGGCATTCACGTTGTAAAATGTGTATCCGCTTAAAACCTTAGTTGTATCGGCATTTCCAGATAAAGACAATGTACCCATTATAGGTTCATCATTACTATCAGCTGTAAGTGCTGTGTACCCAGATAAAATCTTAGCCTTTGTTGCGGTCACATCATCAGAGGAGCATCCCCCTCTATTCCCTAATGTTACATATACATCTCCCATAATTGATTCCTTTCCGGTACATATAATGCCTATTATAAGTACTGGAAAGGCGTTTTTTCAGCTCGTATTATAATTTCGGATTATATGAGTACATCTTATTAGGATAATAAGTTAACCACAGATTATAAAAAACAGGAGAAAAGGTACCTATAATAGGCATTATAAGTACTTTTCTAAAAACTTAAGCACATTAGCTGTTTTTGATTAATATACTAACCTCTTCTCGAATTCTTTCCGGAACCTGTTCCAAAGTTTTCAAACCCTTACGGATTAAGTCTGCATATACTTTTGCCATTAATTACACCTCCATTCCTTCATATAATTCGGCTAGCGCTAATTGCGTATTTGTCAATTCTTCCTGTAATGTAAGATTGTTCTCATACTGTTCTGTCAGAGCAAGCTGCAAGTCTGTATTCTCCCTGTTCAACTGCTGTACTTGCTGTTCCATGGTTGGAATATACTCAATAAGAGTAATCCCATCAGATTTATAAAATATATTGCTAATATATTTATCTCCAATCTGACAAGGATACTGTAAACAATCTACTGCAAATGCCTCTTCGCCATAAGTAGCTCTTGCAAGATAATTTGCCATTTCGTAATTATCACAGACAAAGACGTTTTTAACTTCTTCGTTGTAGATCATTGCATAAATCTGATGTACGATCATTGATTTTTTCTCCTTTATGTTTGTTTAATATCCCCAGCGGATGATACAGATTCCGCTTCCACCAGGTGCGCCAGAATACCAATTATTGCTTCCACCACCGCCACCACCACCAGTTCCATCTGATCCGTAATCAGGGTCACTATAACCCGGACTACCATTCCCGCCACCGCCTGCACCGCCTGAGCCTCCATCTCCGCCTCCGCCTCCACCTGCATATAGAGTGCCACTTGATTCTCCAAATGCTCGTGTTGTTGAACCCTGTCCTTTTCCAGCAGTACCACTGTAAAGATTACCATTTGAACCATTGGAGCCACCATTAGCCCGTGGGCTTCCACCACCCGAGCCTCCGTTTCCAGCTGCCGAATAGTTTCCCCCATTACCGCCAGATGAATATATCAAATTAGTTCCGGAATGCGAAACATAAGTTGAGCCTCCATTGCCTTGATTACCAGCTATACCACCAATGACTACACTAAGAGCTTCTCCTGGTGCTATGTTAACAGAAACTGTATTAGTATAACCAGCACCACCGCCTCCACCAGTTTTTCCACTGCTTCCATGCCCTCCCGCTCCTCCTGCTCCTACACAAAATATATTAACAAGTCTTACCATAGCTGGCACAGTAAATGTTCCAGAAGACGTAAAGACCTGCTGGCCACGGATTGCAATGTTATTAGAAGAACTGTTTTCATACCCTCCATAAATTCTTCCGTTATTTGTGGTTATGTAATTCCACGCCCTAAAATACCATGTGCCAGCCGCCAGTGATTTTGTTGCTGAAGTTCCGCTTCCCTCATAGAAGAGAGTTCCATCACTGGCATTAGATGGATATCCTCCCTGCTTGCATATAACCCGCAATCCTGACCATGGTCCTCTTGACGGTCTCGCCCAGCTTGCTATCAAAGTTAAGTTTGAGTACTGGGCCACATTAAAAGACACGACACTAGTAACTTGTAAGGTTCCAGTCAATTTACTCTTTGCGTTAGTATTATAAAATGTATAACCATTTAGGACTTTGGAAGCATCTGCATTTCCAGATAGGGACAGTGTACCAGCCACTGGCTCTCCCTCCCTGTTTAAAATCGTTTTTCCAGTTAGCACGTCACCCGCGCCTGCTGTTATGGCATCCAGATCACCGCCCCCGCCTCCTGGAACTACTAATACATCTCCCATACTCTCACGCTCCCTCCGTAATAATCGCAAAGTCTACCACTGGTTTCTTGTAAGCCTTAAATGTAATCTGCCCCTCGCCTACCCCGCCAGGGTTATGCATCAGGAACCCCGCTGCTTTTTTCCACGCCTTCACCTGATCCAGCGAGGCACCATCCGGGATATTCACCCCGATGATCTTGATGCTGTCCTCCTCTGTAATGCCGGCAGTCTGGACCGTCTGGGTGTACGGGTATGCCGCACTCCATCCGGCGGCCGTGAGGGTCAGAGTGCGGCGGGTGTGTTTCTTCTCCAGATCCTCTTTTAAATAATTGTCATTATCCAGCAGTGTCTGATACCGTGGATTAAAGGTATCCGGATGCCCCCTGTCCTGCGTTGTGATCTGCTCCATAGTCGAGCTGAACACGGGACTTTCTGTTACGGGAAAATCTGCCATACTGCACCTCCTTAGAATATTTCATCCATGTCAAAAATAAACTCCATATCGTCATCTTTCCCTTTTGGAAGAAATGTCTTGTATGCAATCAAGTCTCCTGATTCATCAAACAGCCCCTGCTCCGAAATACTCTTATTCGCAAGATCTGTTTTGGACAGCTTCAGCGTGTAACGGCAGGTAGTCTCCTTCTCATCCGTATAGCTGTGGCCACTGACATTACGCTTTAACAGTTCCTTTTTCAATGCTGTTTCTTTGCCTGTTGTCTCAATTACAGCGCCTCCGGCATCGACACCGCCATCTCCAAACGCCATCGAAACAATTTTGGGCAGAGCCGCATCCCCTGCATGTGCCTTGCATAACTTTTTCCTTCCAATCTCCGTAATTACTCCTTTTGCCATATCTCATTTTCCTTTCTTTTTAGAGTTCGTAATTAATAATTTCCGCGTTGAGTTTCAAGCTGCCATCCAGCAGATGCGTCCCATCCACGTACCACAGATTCTTTTCCACCCTTAACTGGTGTTCATAAGATATCCCATTCTTCCATCCGGAAGAAAAACCAGCTTGGACAGCACCGGACAGGTCTTCTTTACATCCAGACGACGCGCGGGCAGTTCCCGCCATATCTGCATTCACTTCCACCGCGTCCTTTGCCCTGCTGATACTTCCCAGGGCATATGGTACTGGCTCTTCCGACTTTATTTGAATCTGTTCTGATACCGTATCTGGTTCCACTCCGGCAGAACTTCCCACGGCGGTTGATACACTGGACACCGCCAGATTCTCTGCATTGGCCTGTATTGCTAAGATGCTGCCCCTTTCTGGTCCTGCCATTACCTGGCCGGCAATTTTTAATCCGGCAGGGTTATTCAGGGAGACATCCGCTGTGCCCAGGCATTTCAGACCGCTTTCTTCCGTTTCCTCCAGCAGGGCCCCGCCGCCCAAGCGCATAATATTGTCGATTCCACACTCTGCTATCATGGAGGACATCACGGTTAAAAAAGCAGGATACAGATCAAAGTCGATCAGTTCCTTATAGCCATTCAGCTTATAGGTGTCATCCAGCGCCCACGTACCATCCAGAAACAGAAATGTCTGGTTATATCTCGCATAGTATTCCGATTGCAATTCCAGTCCGCTGGAATACTGGATATCTACCGGAACAGTAACTGGAAACTTCCCTGCAAAAATCAGCAGCAGATTTGCTGGGATCATTGTTTTTGTCATATCACGTGTTTCCTGCATCACACGATATGTCTGATCTATCAATGTCAGCCATAGTTCATAGGAACCATATTTGACATCGAGTTCATAGCTGCCAGCTCCCACAGCTGCATCCAGTCTTTCTTTTAATCTGGCAAGAGAATAGGGTAACTGCTGGTTCCACCGGCTTAAAACAGCAGCCCGGCGTTCTTCCAGGGTATCTCCCGCGTATGGTTTCATTCCTAACAGTGCTTCCCATCTCTTGATTCCCTGCAGATCAGCAGACCGGATGAAGCCAGCACTCCATGTCTGATCCAGCCTGCCGTAGAGGCGGCTTAATTCTGTTTCCTCCACCCTGGCTGTCTGGCTTAACTCCTCTACCTCTCTTAAAAATCCCGGCAGATATCTAGCCAGATCAACGACTCTGTCATATGCTTCCTGTTTAACCACTCACATCCCCCCTCACTGCCAGGGAATTGGACGGCAGGACACAGTTGCCAGCAGAGCCATTGATCATGGTATCTGTCACATCCAGGATTCCAGCCACATCCAGCAGGCGGCTCTCCAGACGGGATACCCGGACCACAATTTCATCCGTATCGGCCCATGACCGGTTCAGTTCTTCCAGATATCCATCAACTGCTGCAAGGATATCTTCCTGGCATCTGGCAAAATCATATCCAGCCTGGTAGGTAATCACTATGGATACCGCCACGGCAGTCTCCCCGGCGCCTTCCACAGTTACCAGATGCCCGATCGGAGCCAGGCCGTAGCCTTTCCCGGCATTTTCTTCCGGATCTATCAAATCCTTGACCGCCTGGAGAAGCTCTGCTGACGGAACGCCGTATTCCGAATTGATGATCACCAGCTTTACCGTGCCCCCGCCATTCCAGGCCGGGTATATCTTCACGCCGCCCACTCCGGCAATCGCCATGACTTTCTCCCGGTAATCAGCGATATTACCACCGAATGCCTGGGAATTGAGACTGTCAAAGTACCGGCTGCGGAAATGCTCCGTCTCCTCCTCATCCTCCCCAGGTATCAGGAGTTCCGTCAGTTCCGCGCTGGTCAGGCCGTTTATGTAGTCAATCGGAATCAAAGGGCCGAACAGCGTGTTACCGGCTTCTCCGATGGTCTCACACTGCATTTGATAGACACCGGCTTCCATCCGCTCCACCGCACAGTAATTTAGTGTGTCAAGAGAAAAACGGCTGCCAATGGGGATATCCTGATTGAACACTCCCTTCAGCACCGCATAAGCGGCCGCTTTCGGCTTCAGTCCCCTCTCCGCCGCCCGCTTGAGCAGGTATTCCCGGCTGGCCGTATCCGCAAACATCTCATTCATGACCGCCCACAGCTCCGTGTACATGCCGGAGAGTTCCGCCGCGGCCGCTGCGAGAGACGTGTAAATCATGGAACTCTGTCTTTTGTCCAGATCAGGCGGTATTCTGGCCAGCATCCGGTTCAAAATCTCCTCATAGGTCACATTTTCATACATCAGATACTCACCTCCTTCTTGGTTTCAAAATTGCCCAGATTCGTATGGACCGTAAATTGCACCTGGAGTTTTCTGCCATTCTGGGTAAAAGAAAAAGCATCAACACTTTGGATGCGGTCATCCTGTGTCAATGCTTCCCTGATTCTCTTTTTCAGTTTAGATTTTGCAAGTCCCATTGGCTTCCCAAACAAGTCTTTCAGTTCCACGCCGTAATTGTGGCTGTAAATTACATTCTCATACCGTTCCGTGTTCAGGATACAGTAAACAGCCTGCCGGACCGCCGCCAGCCCATCTACGGAGCCCCGCACATGATTCTCATCAAGCCGGTATGCCTTTGACGGCTGGCTGGTAAGTTCAAAGTCCCGTTCCAGTATATTGCCTGTTGCCGGCAGCATAAAATCCCTCCTTCCTAATAACGATCAGCCACCAGATACTGCTGGGCTCCCCGCTTCCGTATGAGAATCACCTTGTCTCCAGTCTTCAGTGCATTTTTTACTGTCACGGAAACTTCTCCCAGCTGCGGGACCACCATCTGGACCGTGTGGTCTGTCAGATTCTCCGGAATCAAAAGCTGGGGGCCGGAAAATGTCGTCCTCTGGTCTATTTTCACCGCTGGAGGGGATACCCCCGACACGGTCCCAAGGTAAATGTCACAAGGCTTGCCCGCCTCCACCGCCTGGAGAACAATCTTCTTCATACTCTCAATCCATTCGTTATCCACTGATACCAGCTCCTCTCAACGTCAGATCCATTGTATGGATTCCCTTGTCAATCTTATGGGTCACGGATTCCACCAGCAGGTAATTTTTAAGCTGGAGATCCTTCACGTCCAGAAATACCGGCACCAGGCACCCCGCCCTTACCCGGATGTCCCCGAAGGCATCTTTAACCGTCAGGCGTTTCTCCGGGCGGTTGTACAGGCCCAGGTAAGTCTCAGCAATCGTCTGGCCGTCAACGCCTTTATCCAGGGACTCACTCAGCTGGAGGATGCCCCACTTGTTGATGTTTTCCGTGTGCTTGGTCATGAACACATCCCGTTTTTTGGTCTCGTCATTCTCCCGGTACAGCTTGATCTGGTTGTAGGTATTCCCGTCGATGCCGACTTTATAGTCGTAGTCCTGAGCGGCCTGGTCATCAATCATCAGATCCAGCTTCATGCTCTCCACATTTTTCAGTGTCAGCTTTCCCACGTCATCATACAGGACATACATCTTCCCCGTTGCGATCATGGTTAAGTCCATGGCGTTGAGGATAATGTCGAACAGACTGGTATCCGGCTCATTCCTGAAGGGGATTTTATACCCGGTATCCTCCAGCGTTCCGGTCTGCAGATTGAAGTCCCCGGCAATCATCTGGACCACCTCTCCAGCTGTCTTATCCGTATAGTTGTAGCTGTCCTTATTTTTCAGATACCGAAGCTGGTCGTAGGCCGTTGCCTTTACTTTCCCGTCACGATCCCAGCTCCGCTCAAAAATAAAGCCGAAAAATACCGCCTCACCTGACACATCCAGGCGGACGGCATTTCCTTCCTCGATCTTTAACTTCCTGTCGGCCAGCAGGGTAAAGGAACATTTCCCAGGCTGGCCTTTGCGCTGCGTCTCCCAGGTAATGCTCCCCTCGACTGCGGGCTCATACACTGTCTGGCCGTTCTGTATGTATAAATGTACGTCCATCTGCTCCTCCTTTATGGTATGGTCAGCACCTGCCCAGGGTAAATGCGGTTCGGATTGCTTACCTTGTCTTTATTCAAGGCGTGGATTTCTGGCCAGCGGCTCCCATCACCCAGAAGCTTTTTCGCTATGGCCCATAGGGTGTCTCCTTTTGCCACAGTATAGGAGTTTACATCTGGCAGTGTCACGGGCCGTTCTGACTCCTCCTGGCTGGCTGTTAAAGGCTGATCCTCTTTCAGCAGAAAGTTCATGATCCTGGTGCCGTAATACCGGTATTCTTTCATCGTGATGGACACCGCCAGATCACGGCCCTCCTTCACATCATCGGACACCTTGAAATCCTCCAGAATCACGTCCAGGTTGGTGTCAAAGGTGTCACGGATCACGATAAACTCGAAACTGTCCCCGCTTTCCTTTAACTCCTGAAGACGGGTAATGAAATCCTCCGCATCACTGATGCTGCCGTCCCACATGGCACATGGGTAACGCATCTGGGGAATGACGATATCGATGCTGATCTCCGCCAGCCCGGGAGGCCGGATGATGTTGGCCTCTTCGCCACTGATCAGCGTCACTGTTTCATTGTTGCCAGGATACTTGATCGGGATTTTCTGGGGAGGAATGGGGAGCAGCATATCATCGATGTATACCTCATACGCCATTACAAGTGCCCCCCTTCCGCGGCGACGGCCAGGAACTCGTTCGTAAACATAGCTAAAGCCCGTCCCATGTCATCAAAGTCAGTCTTCTTGGTGAGGGTGTTGCTGTTCTTCACATCCACCTTCAGTTGCGCCAAGGTAAAACGGTTGATAACATCTTGTTCTGCGGAGTCACGCATGTATTTTAGATTCTCATCCAAGATGTCCATGGTGTCGGCCATTTTGGCGGTGTTGCCTGCGGTATCATCGGTATTGCCATAAATCCCATCCATAATGCCTGGAATATTTGAATTGTCTCCAATACCACTAAATGTATTTTTGATATCATCGAAGGCTCCCCCCATTTTCTTTTCAAAGCCTTCTCCCGCATGATAGCCTGTTTTATAAGCATCACTATATTTAATACGTTCCATAGATAAGCCCATATCAGACATGACCTGATCCATATCTAACTTATTAACTTTCCTCTCGTACTTCCCATTTCCAAACCTGGCTGCCGCTTTATCAGCCATATCTGACAAGCCATCCCGCCACCCGGCGACAGCCCCAGCTAGATTGGATCCGAATACAAAATCGATGGCTTTTGCAATTTTTTCAATGATACCTAAAATGCTGTCTCCCAGATCTGCAAACAGGTGGATGATAGAACCAACCGGGTCATTGAACACGTTAGCAAAAAAATTGGCGAAAGCCAGCCAACCGTTAACCAGAAATTCAATTATGCCAAAAACCATCTGCGCCATCCCCATCACTTGGTTCATTATAGCGGCCCCGACAAATGCAAACGCTCCACAAATAATGCCGGTTGCTGAAACGGATGTATTTGCAATTTTATTTATTAAAGCCACTACTGCATAAAAGATCGCAATTAAAGCAATTATCAAACCAATTATCCAAACAATCGGACATGCATACATTGCTCCATTCAAGCCTAATTGTGCAGTTGTTTGAGCCCATGTTGCACTTGTAGTAGCCCAAATTGCTACTGCATGAATTCCATTTGCAATTGCTATAGCCCCTTTAATAGCCAATCCCACGGCTTCCGCAGCATTGACATATCCAAGATATAATAAGTATGTGCCTAGAACACCTATAATCCCCCACATTATAGGCTCAATAATTGACCATCCATCTGATATCACTCTGCCTACAATTCCCGCAGCAAGACCGATACCTCCAAATATTCCCTGTATCTGACTCGCATCCCCCTGCAGTCCTGCGGTAAAGTCATTCATATGCCTGGTCACCGTATTAACCACACTTCCGACAACACCAGAAAGTCCCATGTTTATGGTACGCCCCAGGGAGGCCAGGGCGCTTGTCGCATCATCATATTTGACATTATTCAAATCCTCCAAATTTTGAGTTGTTAATTTCACGGATCCATTCAGGTTTGCAAGCGCCATAACACCTTCAAATCCTAAATCTTCCCACATCGTTCCAAAAAGGTTGACTCCAGCTATGTTTCTCTTAACCGGATCCTCCATCCTACTGATTGCCTCTATGGTCTGCTGGAACGCACGTTTTGCAGAATCCCCTCCAGCCCCGAAAGAAGCTGCCATCTTGTTTGCATCTAAACCAATCGCCTTGAATCCTTCCTGGGTTGTCTTGCTTCCGTCAATTGCCCGTATAGAAAATTCCTTAATGGTGTCACCCAGCTTGTCAACAGAAAATGTTCCGCTTTTCGCCCCATTAATCAGCATATTGAACATGTCCGTACTGTCAAATCCCAGCTTTTTAAACTGCACCGAATACTCGTTGATCGTGTCAAGCAGATCCCCGTTCTTATCCAATCCTGCCTGGGCTCCCTGGACAATCAAGTCAAATGCCTGGGCTCCAGACACTCCAAACTGCTTTTCCATCATCTCAGCGGTTCTCATGCTCTCAGTGATCTCGTAGCCAAACGTATCACGGAGAAGTATTCCTGCCCTGGTCATTTGTTCCAAACTGTCACCTGTACGTCCTGATATCTGATAAACGGCTGACATGCTTCGTGCCACATCCTCCAAACTCTCTCCCATATTATCGATATACAGGTTTTTCATACTTTGTTTGGCCATCTCAAGACTGTCTCCCTGCATTCCGGTCTGGGCTTGTAAAGTATTTCCTGCCATCCTTTTATCGTTGGCACCAGAAAAAATTTCCTTTGCCCCGACAGCAATTCCTGCCATTCCTAGAGTTCCGGAAAGTTTCTCCCAGGTTTCTCTCAACCCATGAGCCTCCTTACTACCTCGCCTCATGCTTTCATTCAGTCGTTCTTCCTGCCGCCTTGCTGTCTCCATGACCTCATCAATTTTAATAAAATCCATTTCGATATTATGGAGATCTCTTCTTGCGTCTTGCAGTTTCGCAGTGTCAACCGAATGGCTAGAAGCTTTTTCCATGCTCTCAAACGATGAAATTACTGTATCCATTACTTTTGTAATCTTTCGCAGAACAGGTGTCATTCCGTCGTAAAGCCGCAAAGACGATTGAATTGTTGCCATGTAAATCCTCCTTCCGTTTAAAAATTTGTATAAAAAGAACGCCCCAACTAGTAGGACGTTCTAATTATCTGTGTTATGTTGTTTTAGTTTGCATACATTCCAATGCAATTTTCATAGCATATTTGAAACCGGCTATAAATCCCTGTTTTTCATTTTCGCAGGATAGACTTACTATAAAATCCTCATACTCAAAAGAATCCAGGCCTTTTTTATCAAAGAAATTATATAGGGATTTTCGTGCCGCTATTACTTCCTCGCTATCTCCCTCAGCTAAATTATTCTGATACTCGTAATAGATTTTCTCCAATTCACCCATCATGCCACCTCCCGATACACAACTGTACAAGTCTTGGCATTTCCCTTTGAGTCTACATAAGGTATCTTCATAGGATAGTTGTTTTCCGCCAGCCACAACTTCACGTCCTCTAAAACAGATGGCTTATACTGAATCGTGACATCGTCATGGCCATTGCGGCTAAAAGCAGTCGTCACAATCTCACTCTCGGGGATATGTAATTTCTTGATAATAGCGCTAACTGCCTGATTATGCGGATTGCCTGTCGTGGAGTAGATTCCCAACTCTTTTGCCATTTCTGTACAGTCATAGAGTTTTGACATCGTCTCCTTGTCCGTGATAAGCGGAGCATTAATCGGATAGCCAGAATCCGTATAAAGGCGCTTCACCTCAGCCGCTATATAGAGATCATCAACCCCGGCTTTTTCCAGATACTTTGCTACGTTTTTTACCATAGTGTTTACGGACGGCAACGGTAGAAGTTTAGAATCCTTCTCCTTCTGATTCGGCATCTCGTAAGAACCAGTTTTCCGTAGGGTTGGGAGAACTTCCATTGCAAGCCAACGCTGATATTTCAGCGCCCGCTCGTTTCCAGCTTTGAATCCCAGCATATAAAAAAGACTTTCTGGGAGGTAATCATCTTTCGACCACTCGTGGGCGAAACCGCACTCTGCGCTAAATCCATTCATACGTTCCCATCGTACAGATGTATATGTCTTCCCATTTTTTGTTTCAGTCTTTATCCAGCCAAAACCAATAGCCGTATCTTCCGCACTGACAGAAATGCTTCCATCTGGATTTAAAATAGTGCGTACCTGCAAACCTAGTTCCTCGTTCTCAAACACCATCACTTCATTCTTTTTCATGAAATAAAATTTCCTCCTTGATAATTCAGGCGGAATCTCTTATAATGGATATAAGGATTCCTATTGTTAATGGGTTCCGTTGGAGTAAATACATCGCTTTGGTCGGTTGAGGTATTTACTCTTTTTTTGCATCTGCATTCAAATCTTTCTGAATCAGTTCTACCACATACTGCATAAATGACTTGTCATGCATAACAGCTTTTACTTTTGCTGCTTTGTGTGTCTCATCATCAAGCTTAAGTGTAATTTGCTTCACCACTCTCCCCTCCTTTCTATTTTTTATCAAAAACGTTCAGCTTGCTGTACGTTTTCTAGTATTATAATTGTTCAGTATTTAAAAGTCAATGGTTTTGTAGAAAATATTGTTTTTTTGTTCAGCTTGTTGTACAATAAAGAAGAGGAGGTACTTATATGGTACGATGTAATTTATCTGTTCTTCTTGCAGAACGAAATTTAAAAATAACAAAGGTATGTAATGACACTGGTATATCCAGAACCACTTTAACATATTTGGCAAATAATTATAGTAAAGGTATTCAATATGATACTCTCAACACTTTATGCTCTTATTTGAAAGTCTCACCAGGAGAGTTAATATCCTTTGTCCCTGTTGATATTTACATTGGTTATGTACACAGAGACGGAACGAACCTTGATATTGAACTTACTATAAGCCGTAATGGAAAAACTGTTACATCTGGTTTATTAGGAACCCTCCAATTTGACTTCCCGGATTCTGATGATCCATATTTTTCGCAACGCATAAATTTACACAAGCCTTGCGGAGTATATATTTATGTTGAGCCTTGGGATGACGAATCTAACCCACTATACAAAGATGAAATTGAATTTACCATTAATGCATTTCAATCCCTCCCGATTCCATTTTTAATAGATATCGAAAACGATATAACTTCCGAGATTGTAAATGACCTTGATTATGAATTCCAACTGGACACATTACCTGAACCTATCTTTACATCTTTTCAATGGGCATCAATTCTAAAAAAGCCACCCACCACTGAGTAGGTGGCTTTTTTCAACAGAAAAGCACCTAGATTTCTCCAGGTGCTTCCAATACTATAAATTTAATAATTGTTTCTTTTTAGCGTCATATTCCTCTTGTGTAATTGCCCCCGCATCAAGAAGATTTTTATACTCAAGAATTTCTGTTGCTGGAGATTTTGCCACTTTATTCTTGCCCTCAATATTTTCCTCTACTCCACCCATACTGCTTAATCCCTGCATTATATTTTCTGCCTTATCACAGTATGATTTAAAGAGAATTGAATCTGATTTTACCTTTCCAGTAGGCAACAAGTTAATGCTTAATTCTGGATACGAATTATTATTAACTCTTATAATAATCTTAAATTCATTTATCTCTTCTTTCTTTTTTGATCCTGACAATCCTCCCAGAATCGCACCAACACCTCCAAATAACAGCCCTCCTACTAATGCACTACCAACACCTACAGAAAAAACATCTATGCCATTTTTTTGACATGAATAGTTAATAATCTCATCAAAAGAAAAACAAAGACTTCCATAAGTTTTTAATTTCCAAAGTCTATTGTCTTCATCAATAGAAAGCTCTTTTTCTATGATTTTGGTTTGTTGAAATATTCTACTTCTTTGCTGAATTATTTCATTGTCATATATAGCATTTTTTACTCTTTGTAGAGAAACATTTTTCCATGAAATTGTAAGTAAGCAAGCACCGCACTTACCAATACAATCTTTACAAACATAGCCATCCGCTATCTGCTTAACACCATTTTGCCCCCCACATATAGTGCAGGCTTCCTTACTGCCGAATAATCCCATACCATTACCTCCCGCGCCATAATATCTTACCCCTATTATAACGCAGAAGGTAACAGATTTCTATATCTTTCTACCTGCTTTCGCTTTCTGGGCCTCTTTTTTATCATGCTCCAGTTTCATATCCACTGCCGCAATCACAAAAGCCTTCTCATATCGATCCAGGTTCAAAAACTCGTGGGGCCATTTGTGAAGTTTGTGGAGGCAATAGTAAGCAATATTTGCTTCCATATCGCCCCCATCAATTAGTTTTTTACGTCTTCTGCCAGCTCATCCAGAGGAACATCAAAGCCATTCACTTCCTGTACTTTCTCCAGATAATTGGCGTACTCTCCTGCCGTCAGCATGGCTTTCAAAAGTGCGTCCGCTCCCATTACATGGTAAGAATCCTGAAGTTCCTTGTCGTTCAGGTTTGGAAATACCGTGCACACGGAAGCAAGTCTGCCCAAATACAGGTTGTAATCAGTTTCCTGTGTATACTGTCCTCTTTTCCCCGTCACCTGTATTCTTTTCGTGCATTCCTTACGAAGCGCTTCATCCTCTTTTGACGTAATAGGCTGAATCTCCCACTCAATCGGCTTCTTCTTTTCATCCAGAAACCGCTTGGACACCACGTGCTTCACATTCTCTGCCTTCACCGCATTCTGCGCCAAAAATCCACTCAAATTATTCATTGTCTTTTTCCTCTCTTTCTCATCTCATTCCCGGAAGCTCCGTAAAGGTCTCCGGCATTTCCCAGTTCTCAAAGGTGAAATCCATCTCGTCTTCCAGGTACTCCGCATCCGCGTCAAACTTGGCCAGAAGACCGCCGTCCACGTTGCAGTCCTTCAGAATAATCGTCTGGCGTCCAACCGCGGCTCCCTTGTCCTCGTTGGTGATCTGGATGTCAAAATACACGTCTTCCCCAGTCTCCTTGTACCGATACAGGAGCTGGCGGAAAATGCTGGAATTGTAATGGAAGGTCGCTGATCCGCTTCCTTTCCAGCCAGTTGTCTTATTCCCCTTCCCCGTGTTGCCAAGAATGGGGATCTCCGACTTCGTCTTCTCCATTTTCGCTTCCAGATTGATGGCCTGCATGAAGTTATAGCGGTTTCCTTCAATTGTGATATAACACTCCGCCTGTGATGCGCTGATGGCATCCTTTGCATTCATTTTCTGCATTCTCTATACCTCCTTAGCTGACTACAATAGTCATATATAACTGGCTCATACAGTTGATCGGTGTCACCGGGCAGTTTACCACCACGGACCGCTTGCTGGCTCCCGCCTCCACGGTAATGACTTTGCTGTCAACTTCCTCGATCGCCCGCATCCTGGCCATTTCTTTGTTGTAACTTACAATGTCATTCCAGAGAGCCACACGGCCGGACGCGTCGTTTGGCATAGTGCCCAGATACCGGGTGTTGAACAGGGATGCAATATCGTTTCCGATCTGATCCAGCACACGCACGGTCTGGTTGTTCCCGAATTCTTCACCCTTCTCATCCGTGTAGGAAGTCAGGCTGTTGATGTCCATCAGTACCCGCACCTCGTCACCGCATTTATGGAACATCAGCTTTCCAGACTGAACTGCCTCCTCCAGCTGAAGCTGGGTATAATCGGTATCCACAGTCAATTCACCGCTGTATTTCCTGTTCTCATTGGTCTTATTAACCTCACAGGCCGCTTCTGCACCGGTCAGCCAGTATACAAGTCCATGCTCCATCTCTGCCGCTTTGTTTTCCACAGAAATGATTCCTTCATGATCCGCTTCCGGATAGCGGTACACGACCGTCTGGAACTTGATGCCGGCTTCATCCCTCATGCGCTTTGTGTATGCCGCAAACAGAGCTTTAACAGCCGTATCTGTTGCCGGGCAGCACAGGGTGTTAAATGCATACGATTCCATCTTAGCCAGGAAATCGGAGTAATCCTCTCCGGTTACATCATCTCCATTGGTACCTCCCGTGAATGGAACTCCTGCCGTCTCGGCGAGCACCGCATCCCTCTTAAATACCACATAATCCGTATCTTTCAATTCCGTGATCGCCGCCACCGTCTGACGGTCAACCTCTTTGCCGGCAAACTGGGTTTTGACATCGAACTTTGTCTCATCGTTCACGTTTTTCGTGATGACTGTGGTCATAACATTGCCGCGCTTCCCGCTGTACTTCGCGGTACCGAAATCATTCGCCGCATGGATACCGGTGTTCATCCGGTAGAAAATTCCTTTTTTCAAATTCAGGAACAGTTCCCGTAACGCCTGCAGCTCCGCGTCCTCATACGCGTGGCCAAAGATATCAAAACTGTGGTTCTGGAATTCCTCCGCTGTCACTTCAAATACTGTTTTCTCCGGACCCCAGTCAAGAACCACCGGCACCGCCGCTGTTCCCCGGTCACTCATCATGGACTTTGAAGACGCCGCGCTTATAAAGTTGATGTATGACCCGGGAAGGATCTTGTTCTGCGTTGTAAAGTTTCCGCCTCCTAACATCTATCTCACCTTTCCTTTCAAAAATTTCTCTACTTCCTGTTCTGCTTCCCGGAGGGTATATTCCTTTCCGGGAACCAGTACCGCCTCTGCCACATCGTGGTACGGCTTTAAGCGGTCCGCCAGCAGAAGTTCCTTCTTCTGGTATCTCCGGCTCTCATCCGCAGTCTGTTTTTTACTCTGTGTCATGTTTTTTCAATCCTTTCTGACTTGTGCCTCGATCTCTCCCATATCCGGAATCTGATCCGCAGGCTTGATTACAAACAAGTTATAGTTTACAAAGAAGTTCAATACATCGTCCGAAACCCTGCTGCTCAGTCTGGTTCCCCGCAGGATGTCGCCATTTTTTAATGTGATGGTCTCCATACCGTCCATCAGGATATCCGACACCCGGTAAAGTTCCCGGTTAATCTGCTCCGGATTTCCAGGTAGATACTGTATGTACATTCCCGTGTCACGGAAGTACCTGCGGCCGATCACCTGTTTTTCTGACGGTTCTAAAAAGCCAACAAAAAAACAGGGTTCCTTAAGCCCCTGTTCCACGGCATCTGTATAGATCACGGTGTCTGCCCCAAATAATTCTTTCAGTCTTGCGTTAACTCCATTTAAGATGTCATTCAGCATCCAGGGCCCTCCTTATCATTTCTGTCAGTTTCTTCTCAATCATGGCCGGGGCCTGTTCCTCCAGTTCCCGCATCGATATTGTCATCATAAACTGGCCGGGAACCCATGCCTTCTTCAGTGTCTTTCCAATGGCCGGAACAAATCTCCCCGGTGTCTGCCGGTGCCCGTATTCCACGTAGCTTGCATACTGGGCCGGATTGTTGATCTCAATGACATAATCATTTCCTTTCCGGTGAATGCTTGTGGTCCAGCCCCTCCTCAGCGTGCCGCCCGTATACCCGGCCCAGTAAGACGCCTGCGCAGAGAGAAATGTACGGCTTTTTCCACTGGCTCCCTTAACCTTGACAGTCTTCGAAGCCAGTTTCGGCGCCCGTCCAACCGGTGTCCGCTTCTTTACCTTAGCCAGAAGACGCTGGGCCAGATAATCTGCACATTCCCGGCAGAACTTGTCCTGATCTCTTTGGAGTTCCTCCAGCTGCTTCTGGAACCGTTTCATCTGGCTGAAATCAAAACTTCCTCCACTTCCCATTATGCATACCCTC
Source organism: Bacteroides thetaiotaomicron (assembly GCA_034142505.1). Classification (GTDB taxonomy): domain Bacteria; phylum Bacillota; class Clostridia; order Lachnospirales; family Lachnospiraceae; genus Hungatella_A. The sequence goes on along the minus strand of JAWZDV010000107.1, from coordinate 29,158 downwards.
CAAACAGCACCAATTCGATCTCCTGGTGCGAAGAGTAGACCGCCGGTTTTCCACTGCGGGAATAGCAGCCAGTTACTCCCTGCTGGGTTACCTCAAGACGGGAGCCGGGCATGATCCCGATCTCCGGTGCCAGGAACAGCTTAATCACCTGTGTCACCGCGGCTCCTGTTTCTCCAGGTGCAGCCGCCGGCACGCCGGAATAGGACAGATGACAGGGAATATTCTCCACCACCTGTACTTCCCGGAACACAGTATCCCCTGTTCCCGGGTCTTCCTGCGGCCTGCGCTCATAAATGGCGCATACACCGTCATAAGTCTCTTCCAGAACCTTCCTGTGCATCTTCCGCGCCTGCTGTATTGCATCTGCAATCATATCACCACCCCAGCTTTCGATATCGGTTTAACTGGCCCCGGTAATCCTTCAGAACACCGTCATTTAATGCGTCTGACGCCCTGGCAAAACTGGTAGACGTGTCTCCCTCCGATATGGAAGAAACCGTTAGAGGTGCACTGCTATCGCCAGGACGGTCATACCGATAAAGGTCCACTGCCATCCGATAAGCCGTATTGGCCAGCCCGGCCGGCAGTTCTTCCAGGTTGCAGTAATTCAGAATGGTTTCTGTTACATCCTCAATGATAAATTCCAGGGAAACGTCCTGGGCGGTATCCGTGTCCGGTATCCCCAGGAGTTTTTTCAGCTTCTCCAGTTTCATAGGCTCATCCTCTGGAAATAATTCTGGCAATCGGGATCGCCTTATGGTCAATCACCTTAAGGCCCGCGCCGGTTCCTCCGTTGTTCACCAGCGTCCAGTTTTCCCCATTGGCCAGCTCGTCGTTGGTTGGGGACAGGGACGCCTGGCGCTTCTTCGTGTAAGAGATCCCGTATGGAGCATAGCAGGCCCGGTCACGGGTATACAGGGTGGTCTCGCCTCCGTTTGTCTTTGCATCACGGCTCATCTCATTAGGGACCTCAGCGCCAATCTTTTCAAAGTCGATGGCTCCGTCACCCAGAACGTAAGTAATGAACTTATCATAGGCCGGTGACGCCGGTACATATCCTTCCGTTCCTGCTGTTCCGCTCTCCTCCACCGCGTCCACATGCTCTACCGGCATGGAATCATCCACAATCACCGCCCGGCCGTTCCACGTGCCAATGGCCAGATCCCGCTGGATTCCATCCGCATCCGTATATTTCATGTAGGACAGCAGACGGAGATTTTCCAGGTTTGTAGCCACGGTAGAGTGCATAATGGCAATGGTAAACTTGGACTTGTTGTCACCGGACGCTTTCTGGATCGCTGTATTCAGCGTTGTAGGCCCTGCACAGCTTAACAGGTTTCCATCTTTGTCTTCCCCGGCCACCGCGGTAATGTCATAGGTGTGGCCATTGACAAACTCCAGGTTCTTGACGCCGGTCATGGCGAAAATGCCCTTCAGCACCGCCAGCAGCACATCCTGGTATACATCATCCCACCAGCCGGATACCTGGGCGGCTACGTTATCCATGAAGTCCACGCCGCCGGTGATGTCCGTGGAGAAGTCATCCTCTGTCCAGGCTTTAGAACGGCCCCATACCACTACGCTTCTCTCAAAAGTGGTGGTTCTCTCAGAAGTAATGTCTGTCTTCCCGTCATAGTTAAGTGGATCTCCCTCCAGAAGACCCTTCATCGGCAGGGTGGCGTAGGCCGTACCTGTCTGGGAACTGAACGCGTTCCGGATCTGCTCATTTCCCTTCAAGGCTCTGGATTTAATCAGTTCGTTTCTCTTTGTCTTCGGAATACGATCGACATATCTGCCAAACGCTTCCGGGTTAAATGTTTTCTCGTTAAATTTTGCCATGTCTTAAATCATCCTTTCTTTACTCAATCTTTGCCCCTGGATTCGCTTCCAGGTAAGCACACATCTCACTGTACGTCATATCAGACAGCTTTTTATCTGCCGGCGGTGTACCAGAGCCCTCCGCTGGCTTGCCGCCCTTGATGACAGCTCCAGGCTTCTCCTCCTTGAAAAGAAATGCCTTTTCTTTCTTGATGGTCTTCAGCTGCTCTTCCAGACCTGCCACCTTTCCGTCTTCTCCCAGAATCAGCTTCTCTTTGTCAAATAAGCCGGCCACAAGATCTGCATCATGGGCCGAAGTCCCGACAGCAAGCTTAATGGCCGTGGAGAGCTTCAGTTCTTTCATGTCTGCCTCGTATTTCTCTTTCGCGGACTTATTCTCCGCCTGAAGTGCTGCGATCTGTTTCTGCAGCTCCTCGTGATCCCCCGCGGTCTTCTTAAGTTCCTCCAGCTGCTTATCACGCTCTTTGATCTGCTGTGCCTGGGCATCCATCTGCTGTTTCAGGGTGTCATAGTCAGCCTTGGCGGCATTCACATCGGCGCCGTTCTCTGCCATGATCTTGTCAACAGTTTCTTTTTCCAAACCTAAATCTTCTAAAAACTTCCGTTTCATCTTATCTCTCCTCTACGATTGTTGACGCGGTCTCTCCGCGTGATTGTAAGTTAAGCCGACTGTTTTATGCCTGATCTGCTGGCAAATGGGTACAAAAATAAGACGCATAACCCTGCGCCTCAAAGGGAGATAGCTGGATCACCTCCTGTTGCGATATCGCAATAAAATACCACCAGCTAGTTTTTAACTGGTGGTTATTGTCCGATTATTCGCTTTCCTTTACCAAGCGGAGTTTTATAAAGCTCTTCTTTTCCTCCATAAGGCTTTGGAAAAATCTTAGCCATATGATCTAATACTTCCTGATCGAACTTTAAACCTCTGAACTCTTCCCTGTTTTGATCAAATTCCTCGTATGTTTCTATCGCTAAAAACTTTTCTTTTGCCGTCACTCCACTGCCTCCTTTATCATTTCATATAAATCTGGGAATCCCGTTTTTAATCGCTCTGGATTTTGCACATATTCACGAAATGGTTCAGAAATAAATTCTGCTAAGAGTTCCTGCTTAATCTCCATATTCTCATCCAAAAGTTCAGACCAGTCATTGATATACACTCTTCCCTGATAATCAGAAACAAATTTGTCGCTTTTTATCAAAAAGATTTCAATAGGGTCTCCATTAGCATTGTAATATGTTTCATTTACAAAATCTAATGGACTCACATTTTTTAAAATCTGTTTCTTTATCTTCCTAATCTTTTCACTGTCCATCATCTTATTCTCAACCAGATGTCCGATCTCATGGATAATATCTTCCATTTCAGCCCCTTTCGCTACATACAGTATATCATTCTCATAGTCATACTGGCTAGACCCAATCTGGCCCACATCAATAATCGTTCCCTGATGGATCTGGTCTTGGACCTTGCATGGAACAGATGCTACTGCTTCGTTCACCATTAATCTTTCGTTTGTTGTAATACCTGCTCCCTTATGGCTCCGGATCAGGTATTCCGGATTGTCTGCTTCCTGCTCATGACCAGCAACACCCTCGCCGGTATTTTCTTTTTCCCACTCCCGGTAATTCAGCGTACCATCCACATACACAGTATTGCCAGTTTCATCATCCCTGGCCGCCCGTTTCTCTACCGCACTGAACTCATCATCGAAGAATGGTACCGTAGTGGTTCGGCAATGGGGATGAAAAGGAGGTGCAGTATCACCTACCGCGTAATCCTTCATGTCAAATACTTTTCCGTCCAGATCCCGGCAGATCTCCGATGTCCGGCTGTCCAGCGTGGCCAGAATCTCATACTTCTCCACTCCCAGCTCCTTATAGCTGTCCCTGGCAGCGGCCGAAGAGACTGCCGCCGATTCTGTCATGATTAACCGTCCAGCCTGAGCTTTGCTCACATTCATGGTCTTTGCCAGACCTTCGATGGCTTTCTGTGGTGGGTCGCCGCGGATAATACTCTGTGTCAGCTCCGTGTGAAGGCTGTTGACCAGTTTCTCCTTGTTTGTCCAGATCCGGTCTGAGAATCGGGCCCCGTCCCGTGCCCATGGCTTCTTGATTAAGGTATCTATGCCGCGTTCATCCAACCGTACAATATTCACTCCTATGCCTGCCCCTTTGGATATCTCATAGGCTGTATGGTAATAGCTGTCCGCATAGGACTTGTGGAGGAAATCTGTCATACCGCCTTCAAACTCTGCGGAGAGCAGTTCTGCATGCTGCTGTGCCTGGATCTTCATAGCTTCCAGATAAGATATATGATGTCTTGCGGAAGCATTTTCCAGTTCCTTCATCCAGCGCTGATCCACAGCATTCTCTTTTCCGGCTTTTATGTACTGTTCCACCGACCAGTGGAATTCTTCCAGTTCATTCTTCTTCAGCAGCCGTTTGGCGGCCGCATAGCTGATGTCATTATTGTCAGCCAGGCGCTGGTACCACCGCTCTATGTCCATCTGGATGCTGTTGGATGCCCTGCGGAACTGGTTCTGGACATCCTTGTAATAATCCATGCTGTGACGGTGCTGCTCATCCTCCAGAGCGGCCATTCGCTTTTTCCAGTAGTCTTTATTCTGCGTTCCCACCACCTCCTTTTCATTGCTTTCCATTTCATCACAATTTATAATTAATTTACAGGCTTTGGGCAGCCAAGTGCAAAAGAAAGGAGGCATTATATGACCACTGTTTTTATCCATATCAAACTTGAGGATGACTGGGATAATTTCAAACAGGAATTCAAATTCATACCACACAAAGGTGATACCGTCTCATTTTCTGTTGATGGCCCAGTCTATGAGGTGGATACCACTCTTTTCAACTGCTTTGATTGTGACTATCAGGTTGAAATTTATGTCCATCAGATCAAACCATAAAAAATAACGATTTCCTGTCTAAAGGTTCCCAGTGGTATCTACCCATTACATCGACACTGGGAACCCTTTCAAAATCCAATTCATCCACATAATCATTGGGCTTGTTTGAAACGACAATATACGCGCCGGTATGTGTCATTCCAATCCCGCTGCATTTTTTCAACCTCAGACAGACTGCTTTTTCTGAATCAGCAAAAACAACTTCAAGCAAATTCCCATTCCATAATTTTAAAAAATCGCCTGGCGTAAGAAACATTTCTGCCTTTTCTTCTCTGTTGATCTTGGCATCCCCAATCGAAATATCTTTCAAAAGCTGCTCCGTCTCCCCAAGAAGTTCCTTGAGCCTTCCTGCCTTTTCCAGCGCCGTATCTAAATCAGCTGAGTCAACATCAACTCTAATTATCCGCTCCACTCTTTCTAATCTCCTTCCCGCCGTCTCCATCGGCATTCCTATTGTTCTCCTGCCCAAACGCCTCCTGGTACGGATCCATCTGTTCCAGTTTCTTCTGTTCCTCTTCCTCGATCAGCTTCAATGTTTCCTCCACATCATCCACCCATGGATGTTTCTGCAGGATCAGCTTCGTCGGAAGAAACCCTACCGATTTCATACAGTTATCGATCAGCTCTGTCTCGTTCACAAGAATGTTCCGGTTAAAGGTGATGTCCACCTCTTCCTGTTCGAAATCTCCCTGCCCGGAGCTTGCGAGATACTGGTCCATAAACCACAGCAGATCCTCAAAGGCCGCCTGGTACTCTGTTTCCATGTCCTGGGCATCCAGTTCGATATCCTGATAGATAGTCTGGATATGCATCTGGTTGGCGTCACCTGTAAGGCGGGCATCCTTTGCGTCGTAAGTCTTGCAGTTCTCTATCAAAGCCGTCTTGAATATCTCCAGGATGGCTCTGTAATTTTCTGCATTGACCTCCACGGTCAGTGACCGAACATCTCCGCCGGCGCCGCCCCCGTCATTGCGGACTTTGACTGCGCCATACTGGCTTAGATTCTTACGGAACTCTCCCAGATTGGTTCCGTCATAGTTGACGATAATCAGGATCGTGTTTCTGGCATCTTCACACATGTTATTCTCAAAGGTGCTGACCATCAAGTTGATACCGTCCTGAAGGCATTTACAGCACTTGATCAGCGGGGTCTCATGGGCATTGCGCTTAAACGCAATCAGTGGCACCCGCTCCCAGTTATATGGCACCTCTACATGTTCTCCGTCTGGATCGTTCTGTTCTACCAGATAATGAGCTCCGGAGGGATTCAGCACATCCGGAATCAGATGAGCTCCGTCCAGCTGATAGCGGTCCACTCCATCCCGTGAATAGAGTTCAAAGAACTCATAAGTCTTCTCTGTCTCTCCTTCGTAGCCATCCAGCTGATACAGGCGGCCGAAGCAGTCTAACTCTGTATGCTCCTCATCCGCCCAGAAAGGAATGATCTCGTAATTGCTGAACCTCTTAAACTGCAGCTGGCCATGGTCACTGTAATAGGGATACAGATATCCGATCCCGCCATTTATGGAATCACCCGCCACCCGCTTCAGTGACCGCATAAACTTTTTGTCCAGGATACCTGTCAGGGCTGTCGTATAGGCTTCATTCTTAGCTGTTATCGTGAATGGTTTGGACAACAGATAGTTTTTCTTCTGGTCCACTGCTTTCTGGTACTGGTTGTCTACAATCCGGTTGTCCGGCAGGTTCTTCACCGGCTCAAGATCTCCCTTTTCGTTGATGACAGTCCTGGGCGTATGAAGGATATCATGATCGCCCTGATAATATCTCTCTGCCAGAATCATGTCGCGCCGGACTGGCGACTGTTTCCACTTCTCTATTTCCTTTTCCAGAAAACGGATATCGTTCATCCGGGTTCTGGCTCCAGCGTTCACAATGGCATTGATCCGCCGCGTTTCACTTCCATAATCGATCAATTGATCACCTCCTTATTCAAAACTGAAATTATCTCCAGCCCCTATCTTCTCCGCAATACCTGTCGTAGCATCCGGGGCGTCGTCATGCTTGTTCTTGCCTTCCCGCTGGTACTTTATCATGGCCTTGTGATACTCTGGCCATCGGTTCTTCCAGTCTTCTGGGAAATACACATGCTGCATCACCCAGGCTGAATTGGAATAGATCCTGGCCTGCTTGTTCTTCGACTGTGTGAACCAGCGGATGATCGCGTGATTGCTTCCCAATACATCCCGGAGAATCCGCTCCACACTTCGTGCAAAACTGCGGCCGCCATTGTTAGACTCGATATCCGCCACATTGACGCCATCCTTCAGGAGCATCTTTGCCGTCGCCGGCTCCGTGGTCTCCATCGGCTCCTTGGTATACAGAACATCCAACACGTAAGCCTCATTGGCAAACGTGACACCATAATCGATACTGCACAGATAGTCATCTCCTGTATCAGCCGTATCCGTGTAGTTCCGGATCTCCTTGAACTGTGGAAGTTCCCCGCTGTAAGTCTTAAAGCTGGTGTACAGCCGGCCTTTTAAGTCGATCGGCTCCTGCTGGTAATTGGCGGAAGCGATGTCCGCCCCCATAGCCTTGATCTTCGCCTGATAGGATTTATAGGACAATACCTCCGGGCAGAGCATTTCGTGGGTATCCGGATTCAGTAGCGCCTTCATGCTGATATGCCGAATCTTTGCTCCAGCCTCCTTGAAATGCTCCAGCGCCCTGCCAGCCAGGTCATCACTTGCCCATCTGGTCATGATAATGATGATCTTTCCGCCCTCCTCCAGACGTGAGAGCATCGTGTCCGTGAACCAGGTCCAGTGCTTCTCCTTCGTCAGTTCGTTGTTGGCCTCCTCCGCATTCTTGATCAGGTCGTCAATAATTAAAAGTGAAGCACCGAAACCAGTAGCCGTTCCGGTTGGGGATGTGGCCAGGTAGTTGTTATACCCACCTTCCAGGCTCCAAAGGTTCATGGCTCCGTCACCCTGCTTGATCCGGACACCAGGAAAGATATCAGAGAATACGATCCGGTTCTCGTCAGCTTTTTCTTCCTGGATGTCATTGCGGACATTCTTGGAGAACATCGTGGATAAAGTCTCATTGTAGGAACCGGTCATGATCTTCTGGCTTTGATCATTCCCCAGGACCCACTCAACTAGAAGGCTGGCCGTCCGGCTTTTTCCGTGCCTCGGAGGTTCATTGACTATCATGACCTCATCGTCCGATTGAATGAAGTCCTGGAAAGCATTGCAGAGATCAATTAGATACTGACGATCCTCCTTGTAGAAGTCCGGCGCCTTCAAATTGCAATAAAAAAAGAACTCGCGCCGTGCAAGCTCTATCTTTGCTCCTCTGATAATGATCTCTCTATCCATCATGTATCAGCTTCTTTAATTCATCAGTTGTAAGATCGGCATATGGGTTGCTGGTATCTATGTGGCCAGACACTTCCATCTTATCTTTGAACATGCCTAGGTGGCGGCCGATCAGCTCCAGGGCTTTTACCCGGTCATAGGATTCAACCGATATTCCAAACTTGGTTTCTTTTATAGCCGAGATAGCCGACCTCTTGTCTTCCGGCAGATCATCAGTAGCCATAAGTTCTACAACAGGATAACCTTCTTTTACTACTACTTTTGCAAAATCAGATCCGTTCACGCTGGCAATCTTCCTAAGTTCTTCGAGAACCCAGTCCTGGGTGATCTCTGTTCGCTTCTCCCGATCTTTCATGCGTCTTTCTATGTATTCCGCAACCTTAGCATTTCTTAGCATACGGCTACCGTTTACTGCCGCCGTTTTATCCTTCCTAACCTTCGAATATGCTACCTTGTAAGCCCTGGTGGCATTCAGGTCAATCAGGTATTCATCTGCAAATATTTTCTGTTTTGGCGTTAATGCCATCAGGCTCACCTCCTTTAAGTATACTAAAAGCACTTTAAGCAACATGTGCCGAGTAACTTTATTGAATTTATACATTTCACTTAATTACCAGGCAATAAATGGTGCAATACTGATTATTATACTTACAAATAAGCATAGTAATCAGTATTAACTAAACCATTATTGATATCGCTCGATTTAATATCTCTATTTTCTGGCCTATCTTCAAAGTCATAATTAGAGCACAGAGCATATATATTAAGTCCTGTTAACTGTGACAAATATACAATATTTACACCCTTATTTAACATTTCAATAATTGCTGTGGTTTTATAACTTTCTGGTGGATATATTGATGTATTCTTAGTTCCTGACTTACAGGTTTCTAGCATTATTGGTTCATTTATTTTTCCATACGTAAATGATAGAATACCTGATAGATTGCTTGCAGCCACTCTATCAAAAATTGAATGTAACATAAATTCAAATAAACACTCTTCTGGTTTATATTTTTTATTATAATTCAATTCAATGAATGTAATAGTATCAATAATTTGTCGCCTTAAGCCATTGGGAATTTTTATGCAGATACTATGATAGTTTAATTCACGCAAATTGTAAATATCTCCTACGTTTAATTGCAACATCTCACTTGCTTTTATTGGTAAAATAAGTGAAAATTTTACATATAAACAAGAAATCATTACTTTAAGAATATCTTTTGTTTTACAAGTATTTTTGTTTTCATCAATATATTCATCCATTTTCCTCAATACTCTTTGCAATATATCGACCTCTATTATTGATTTTTTTCTGCATAAATCAATCTTAGCCATCATTTCTTTTCTAAAGTCATTTGAATCAATGTAAGCATATAGTTCTCTGAAATTATTCATATGTTTTTGTGTTAGATAATCAAATAATGCCATTAAAACAGCAATATGAGGATTTAAAGAACCTGGGGTTCCGATTTTATTCATTTCTATGGCATAGTTGAAATATTGCTCAATATTATTAATAGTCAAATCAAATGCTTTATCAAGTAGATTGTGTGCGTGTAAATATCCCATAAATATTTTCAATTCACTATCATATTTCACATTTTGGTCTAAAAATTCTTTTACCATAGTTTCAAAAAACTTTGCGTTATCCATTTTAATTACCTCATCCATTTTCTCCCATCCTACCACAAATTACCACAAAAGAAAAGCACCTATCTTTCGACAGGCACTCATCTTGGGAAAATGTATTTTTACATATAAAGCGGAACACCGCGGAATCGAACCGGGGGGCCAGGGCGCTACCCTGTCAGTCTGCCATTGACTGTATGCTCCGTATATGCACTCTTTGAAAACTACCCGTAGCTGCACAGCAGCCATCTCATTGCTTCCAGAGTGCTATCCACAGCCAACCGACTACTGCAATCACGGTTGTGTCTATCTGCTATGAATAAAGTTTTTGAGGTGACTATATAGCTTTGCAGGACTTCAAGTCACTTTTTGAGGTAGAAAAACGGCCGCCAAGCCTTATCAACCTGGCGGCCGTATATCAAATTTGCAAGGAGAATCTAATAATCGCGTTCTCTATCGGTATACCAGTCTGGTAACTGACCTTTATTTTTTCTGCGGAGAGAATTTCTTTTTGACGAAATTTTTTTAATGGCTGGAACCAATCTAGTTATATCCTCATTTATTCTATCATCAGTTATGTGTATAACTTCCCAATCGGAGCCAAATGCCAATACTAAAATACTGTCCCTAACTCTTTCTTTTTCTCTGGTTTCTTTCGTATGAAAAACATGCCCGTCGACCTCCAATATTATTTTCTGGTCTGGTAATACAAAATCAGCTCTATAACGATTGACCTTAACTTGATGCCTGATCCTAAAATTATTTTTAACCAATTCAATGGCAACCATTATTTCTTCGGTACTTTCAAACCACCCATCACGGTAAAGGACTTTACGCACCGCTTCTATTGCCGTTTCATACTCTCCCATCTTCATTGAACCAACTACTGATTGTATACGCTTAAGCGCATTTTCAAACTTTCTTTCTTTTGCCTCATTACTTCTATCAATACTCTTTTTCTTATCTGTAAAATACTTTTTGTCCTTACATTCCTTACATGTATATTTTCTGCCCCGTATGTATGATAAAGAAAAAACCTCTGTGCCACATTCACTACAATGAGGATAATAGTAGGTTTCTCCTGTTCCTGGATTTCTCCTGCTTTTTATTCCATCTTCTTTTGCTTCTTTATATCCCATATTGCCTCCATATGCGCGCCTAAATAAAAAGCGTGGAAGGATGCTAGGCGTGCATCTTTTTCGGTAGCTGACCTATCCACACACTTTTCATGACACTAGTTTATCACCGAAGTACCCCCTCGTAGTGCTCCAATTTCTAAATTCTATCTTTTCTGTGCCAACAAATAAAAAAAGTACTTTCTTGAACCATAAAAATCAGACCTACATTTTGGAACATCCATATACTCATAAGATATCCCTTCAGTCACATTCTTTATCAACCACTGATAGATCTCCGGATCCGCCTCCAGGGCCGTCTGCTCGATCAGCTCAATATCTTGCTGCAGCATCACATTTCTAATTGCCACTCGTTCCGTTGGGCTCCCTGGAAGGTTCCCCTTTGGCATCCCGTCATTCACTATCGCTCCTAGGCCATAGCCCCTATGTAACTCCTGCTTTTTCTCCTCGTACTGCATACAGAAGTATTTTAACTCGTTATATTTTGCCCGGGATATATTGTAATCACTCAGTTTCATATCCCGCTTCCTAACCTTGTCCATTGGACTCCCTCCCTTCTGTATCGTCTGCTCTAGTGGGCACATGTGATCATGATCTGACTTAAATCATAATAGCTATTCCTCAGACGCTCAGTTGACTCGTCCCATTCCTTTGCCAAAATCTCCATCTCGCTTCCAGTCTCGTTCGTTGACTCCATCGTATAGCGGGACTGATATCTGGCCCCACTGTCAGCATAGGACGCTACTCTTTCTTTCGGAATACCGACAAGTTTCGATATTTCCGAAGGAGAATAGCAGCCTATCAAAACTCCATTATCATATAACTCATAGGTTCCTGCTCTCATCAAGTTCACTCCCTTCTCTTGCAAAATTACTTTCTGTCATTTATAATTACTTCATGGAGACATAGCTCAGCTGGGAGAGCATCTGCTTGACGTGTAGAGGGTCGCAGGTTCGAGTCCTGTTGTCTCCATTTTTTGTACCCTAAATATCAATTTTGCAGATCAAGTTCCATCTGCCCATACTCCTCCACATCGTCAATATCCTGACATTGATTCCATAACTGTTCCAGACCTTTTCCTTTCTTCCAAGTGTGGGATAACTTAATCTCTGCTTGAATAAATGGCCGTATCTGCTCTGGATAACGCTTCATGTTTTCGATAGCGTGCTGATCACTCATGAACATACAGGCCATGCAGGAACACCTTCCCAAATATTCATAACAGAAATGAGGTTCCAAATGAAGTTCTCTCCCCTGCTCGAACATCTTACCTTTTTCGTAATCCAGACAGGGCCGATACCAATGGCAGGTAAAATCACCTTTTCTCTTTGTCCACAGCGTTGTGCTGTGGTATTCGATCTCTGGTAACTTCGCCCGGCCCTTGCTTTCGTCCCGACGTTCTCCACTGATGAATAGACATTTGGTACCCAGAATATCCCGGTTTGTCCTTATCCAGTGATCCGTTACTCCAGTCTTGAGGTAAGCCGTACACCAGCGGTTCTTCATATCAGGCCATTTTAGCCGTTCCTCCAGAAGAAGATTTAAAAATCCTTTTGGATGCTGCAACAGCACTGGCTGAATTCCCAAGAAAGACGCTGTCCGATAAAACATCTGGATATTCTCCGGATACTCAAACCCGGTGTCGCAGTACAGAAGAAATATCTTCTCTTTTGGAAATTCCTTCAAAGCCCAATACAATGCCCCTGTGCTATCAATTCCATTGGAATAGCTTACAATCACACTTGTATAATCTGTCTGCACCCCTTCTGGTACAATAATATTTGTTTTTGCCATTTTGAAAGGAGCCAGGATATCCTTCACGCTGGCCAGCGACTCCGGCCTCCTTTCTTTATACGTTAATACGCTAGGTTTTGCACCATGCACGAGTCGGAGTCGAACCGATCCGTTCAAGGACTCGAACCTCTCTGCACCTAGCTGGATGCCCGGCACCCATGAACATGTTAATTCAGAAAACTATTTGCCAGTTCAGATGCAATACTTTGGCTGACATTTTCTATAATTTTGTCTCTGTCCATGCTGTCGATAACAGCCTTTAAAGCTTCGCCTGTCACCTTTTCGGCAACCACTTTGTCAACAGCTTTTCGCATGTATTGTTCCCAATCCCATTCCCGCATTAAAGTGTTAATCCGATCTCCCATGCGTTTCTTAATCTGGTTGAGCGCCCATTCTCGTAGTTCCTCATCATTAATTTCTATTTGCATATCTCCCTTTCCTCCATCATTCCGAAAATGTTAATTTTAGCTATTTCTAACCATATACATCAAAGCCGCCAGCAGTTCCGCATCCCGCTTTTTCTCCTCCATCTCGGCTGCTTCTTTCTTAGCGCGTTCCGCCGCTGCAAGTTCCTCTACCTCCTCAGGCTCTAGACCGGTATCCTCGTACATCCCCAGGCGCTGCACAAGTTCATCTTTCTTGGCAGGAGACCAGTACCCGGTCTTAATTCCGTTGCATCTTACGTGTGTCAGTCTGTTCATCTTTGATCCTCCTGATTCTCGCTTTGACAGCCTCCATAAGACTGTCCTGGTGTTCGTCTTTTACTTCCAGTTTCTTTATCACGTCCTCATCTACCGTTCCTTCTACAATTAGCCGGTGGATGATAACTGCTTCCTTCTGCCCCTGCCTGTGCAGTCTGGCGTTGGCCTGCTGGTACAGTTCCAGGCTGGGATTAAGTCCGAACCACACGATGATATGTCCTCCCGCCTGTATATTAAGCCCGTGTCCCATGCTGGCCGGCTGTGCCAGCATCAGCGGGATCCTGCCTGTATTCCAGTCCCTGATATCCTCTGAATTCTTGATGGTTCTGGGATTAAATCTCCCAAACCGCTCCGCCAGCCGGTCATAATCGTGACGGAAATTGTAAAACACCAGAACCGGGTGGCCGCAGGACGCTTCCAGAATCTCCTCCAGGGCGTCCAGTTTCCTCTCATGCAGAACCGTTACGGCTCCGTCATTGTCATAGACTGCACCGTTCGCCAGCTGGAGAAGCTTTCCCCAGACAGCCGCCGCAGAAATCGCCGTGATCTCTTGTCCGTCCAGTTCCATCAGTTTCTCTTTTTCCATCTCCTGGTATTTCTGCATTTCCGCCGGTGCCAGCCGGATCCGGATATCATTCACAATCTGCTCTGGAAGCTGGAGATAATCTTCCGCCTTCATGGATATGCAGATATCTGATATCTTTTCGTGGATCGCTTCTTCTGTCCCTTCCTTCGGTTCCCAGGAGTACACCGTGAAGCCATTCCGCTTTCCCGGGTAGAAGTACCGGTCCCTGAAACCAGTTATGGTTTTTCCAAGACGTTCCCCACGGTCCAGGAGATATACCTCCGGCCAGAGATCCATCAGCCCGTTGGGGGCTGGCGTACCAGTCAGGCCTACAAACCGGGTGGCCAGAGGCCGTACCGTGCGGAGGCTCTTAAACCGCTTGGCCTGGTTGGACTTGAAACTGGACAGCTCATCGACCACGATCATGTCAAATGGCCAGTCCTTCCTCAGTCTCTCCACCAGCCAGACGACGTTCTCCCGGTTGATCAGATAGATATCCGCATCCACTTCCAGGGCCTTTTCCCTCTGGGCGGCGGAACCCAGCACTTTAGAAAACGTCAGGTTCCGCAGATGATCCCATTTTTCCGCTTCACTGGTCCAGGTATCTTCCGCCACCCGTTTAGGCGCGATCACCAGCACCTTTTCAACCTCAAATCGGTCATAGATCAGTTCATTGACTGCTGTCAGCGTACTTACTGTCTTGCCTAAACCCATGGCGAGAAACAATCCGCACGCCGGGAGTTCTATGATCTTTTCCGTTGCATACCTCTGGTAATCATGCGGATTGTACTTCATGTCTCATCTCCTCGGCGTAAGCTCTGGCATCTTCCATCCCTCTCACAAGCCTGTAATTGCACCCCATGGAAAGAAGCCTCTGCCTCTGCCATTTCTGTATTTTAGCCACCTTGCCTAACTGCTGTTTCAGTTCCACGAACCACACTCTCCCGTTTGGCAGGATGTAAATCCTGTCAGGCACACCGGGATTTCCCGGGGATACAAACTTGAGTGCCAGGCCTCCCATAGACTCGATCTGCCGGTTCAGCCAGTCTTCTATATCTCGTTCAAGCATTTCATTCTCACCTCTCTTTATCACCTTTTTCACCTCTCGCGCGTATGTGTATAAAAACGCGGGTTTCATGTGTGAAAAAGCCTTATTTTTATCATTTTAATATCTCTATATAAAAAGGTGATATAAGGTGATAAATGTTTGATTTACCCTTATTTTATAAGTCTTTAAGCCATATCACCTCTTCAATTTTTAGATGTTATGAGGTGATATAAGGTGATAAATGGATTTTGCACCTTATATCATGTTTCAGTGCCTTTTTATCACCTCTTTTTCTTAGAGGTGATATTTCTTTTCCGTGCGGTCATACACCGTTTGGATCATATAACCTTTCGTATCCTGCCGTTTTGGGTTTCTTGTCCATCCATCTATACGTTCAAGAATTTTTCTAATTTCCAGACGTTCTTTCTGTCCCAGCGTTTTTTCTGGATACCCGAAGCATTCACACCAGATCTCATGATAACAAATTCGATTTCGATAAATCGGCTTTTCAATTCCTGCAGAATCCCCATCATCAAATTCGAAATAATTCCTGCGGTCATTTTTACTTTTTGAATACCAGTCAGCCGGCAACGGTCTGTCCAAAAATTCACTCACCATGGCTTCTCTTGGGTCTGATATCATAGCTTCTTTCTGCATCTTCACCGCTTCCACTGCCGTTTCCCCGTCCAGAATCAGGCTCTCCCCTTCGGTTACCCTGACAAGCGTTTCTGCCCATATCTGCTCCACTTCATCTTTGGTCATATCCCAGACCGTTTTCATTCCGATACAGGGTGTTTTTACTGGCCAGAACCTTCGGCCACCGTCCACATCGTTCAGATATCCCTCTTCAGAGTTTGTGGTTCCTATGAAAATACACTGTCTTGGGTGCGAACCGACACGGTAGCCGTAGCTTGCCCGGTAGCGGTCATCCTGCGTGGTTATGAAGCTACGCAGCGTCTTAACTCCGGCGCTTCCCATGCCCGCAAGTTCTCCCATCTCTATGATCCAATAACCCTGCAGTTTTTCGGCCGCGGTCTTATCCCTGGTATCCGCCAGGTTCAGGGAATCTGAAAACCATGGTCCCCCCAGTTTTGCTATCAGGGTGCTTTTTCCTATTCCCTGCGGCCCACAGAGCACCAGCACGGTGTCAAACTTACAGCCTGGATAACGGACCCGGTGCACTGCCGCGCACAGGGTCTTTCTGGTCACCGCGCGGACATATTCACAGTCTTCCGCACCCAGATAATCGATCAGCAGCGTATCCGCCCGTGGTACTCCATCCCATTCCGGGAGGCTGTCCAGATATTCCCTGACTGGATGATAACTCCGGTCATCCGCGGTTTTCGTGATGGCTGTCTTAATCTTTGCTTTCGGGAATTCTGTATACCGGTTCGCAAGATAAGCCTCCAGCTGGGCATCGTCTGCATCCCTCCAGAACTTGTTCGGATGCTTCCACGGCACATCCCCCTTAATTTCCAGGTTATCTGCCATCTGGTTGAACACAATGCTTTTCAGTTTCGAGTCGCACTGCATAATCAGCAGGATGTTTTCCAAAGAAGATTCAATGCCTTTTTTGTTTCGGCCCAGTTTCCCTTTCCATCTGCTGTCATCTTCCTCCGTGGTATCGCTGAAATCTGCCCGTGCTTCCTGTTCCTTATCTCTTGAAACGGTGATGCCTGTTTCTTCATCCCTGAGAGCCAGTTCTACCATCGCCTTATAGGAAGGCAGTTTCGTCCCGGCTGTATCTGGCGCCGCCTCCTCGTCCAAGGTTCCAAACTTATGTATCCGCACCAGATCGAAAGCGTTGCACAGCTTCCCGCCGGCTGGATCCGTCGCGTGGTTGCTGTAAGCAAATTTCCCATCGTCGTAGATCACTAATCCCGCGGCTGTGGAGCCTTCCATGTAGGTATACCGTCCCGGCATATCACATTTCACATACACATCCGGAAGGAACTTCTCCATGGCCTCCTCCACGGTATACGTCCGGCAGAAGGCACCGATCAGACCGGTCTTCTCCGTTGGATCACCCTGCTTCTTCGCCAGCTTCACACGTCTTTCCTTTGTCCGGCTGCTTTCCGGCCAGTAGCTGGTGTCTGTCCAGTCCGGGTATCTCGCCAGCACTTCATCAGCCTGGATCCATGGCAGATCCTCATAATGGAAGAGGTACACCCCGTCACGTGGTACGGATCCCCAGTACATCAGCCGCGAAGCCTGATAGGTGGTGTCATCAAAGTAGTCTATCCCGATATCCTCTGCCAGTTTTCTGGCGATCGCCTCATACTCATCCGGTGTCACAGGCCGGTCCAGGGGGATCAGCACCCGCAGACGCGGCTTCTCCGGTGTATGCTTATGGGTCGAATACACTGCGTAAGCATAGGTCGCCAGCATCTCCAGATCCTCGTCCAGTCCAGGAGGGGCAAAATCAGCATCCAGCGTTACCAGCTGCCTCGTGAGGACGTTTTCAGACTTCCGCCGGCCATCCTTTAAGCTGCCGCCGATAAACCCGCCCACGTCCTTGATCTGGTCCTGCTCCACTTTCGTCATCTTTGCGTATTCGGCCATGGTTTCCTGGGTTCTCGTCGGTTCCTCCAGCCGTTTCAGAATGGCAGACCAGGTCATCTCCCGGTTTTTCCAGTGCTTCTCAAACCGGTTCTTTCCGGTTGCTACCTGGAGGGGGCCGTCATGCCTGATAGCCAGCCTGTAATCTTCCAAAGATGCAATTCTGTTCATGTTGCCCCACCTCCGTTAATCTTTTTTATAATAATCAGTCTCATACCCGTCACCCCGGAGCAAAAGCCCTGGCGCCCAGGAGATCGGCTCTGCCATCAGCCGCGTGATTTCTTCCAGCGCCCGTTTATTTTCTTTCGGTACGTCCACGATGATCTCATCATGAACATGCATGACAACCTGATAATGTCCCTCGCTTACCCTTTTCATGGTCTCCGCCAGGCAGTCCCTTGCCACAGCCTGAACGATATTCTCCACCAGTTTCCCGCCCCAGGTTTCCAAACGCCCCCAGGCTTTCGTATCCTGGTTAACACCGGCGTAGGTAATGGCATCTTTCCCTTTGGCGTTTTCCTCGATTCTTGCGTCATAGTAAGCCAGTTTCCTTCCGGAAGGAAGACCGATAAACAGTATCCGGTTTATGTAAGAAAAGGTGATCCCATGTTTCAGCTTCACCGTCCGGTGCTCCTGAATCGCCGCTTTGGCGGCTCCTTCGGTGTTATACCAGAACCGGCAGATATTCGGACTTGCCTTTCTCCAATTAGAGATAATCATTGGAATCTCATCATCTGGTATTGATCCGGCCCGGTCCATGGCCTTAATGGCGCCAAACCCGCCGCCGTATCCCAGGGCCAGCTCAGCCACTTTCCCCTGCTGTCTCAGCTTGCTGCCTTTCTGTACACTTTCAATTGGTACATGGAACATCTGGGCGGCTGACGCTTCATAGATCTTTCCGTGGGTGGCAAATACCTCTTGTCTCCACTTCTCGTCCGAAAGCCAGGCAATTACCCGGGCCTCAATGGCCGAAAAGTCCGACACTACAAACCGGCATCCAGGAGAGGGAATAAAAGCCGTCCGGATCAGCTGAGAGAACACGAAAGGAATCCCTTCAAACAAGAGTTCCATGGTTTCAAAGTCTTCTTCCTTGACCAGCTGTCTGGCCAGGTCAAGATCCGGTATCTTATTCTGCGGGAGATTATGCACCTGGACAATTCGTCCGGCCCATCTTCCGGTTCTGTTGGCTCCATAAAACTGGAGGATTCCCCGGAGCCGGCCGTCAGGACATACCGCATGTTCCATCGCCTGGTATTTCTTAACCGATGTCTTTCCCAGTTCCTGACGGATCCGCAGCATCCGCACGGCTGGTTCTATATCAAACATAAATTCCATTTCTTCCAGCTGTTCAAGTATCTGGGGAATCGTGTCTTTGGTAATGCTTTTCACTTCCAGATGGTAGTTGTTAAGGAACCATTCTTTCAGCTGTGACAGGCTGTTCGGGTTGTCAAGTCCAGTCAGCTCCCTGGCTTCTACCATCAGACGTTCCCTGTAAACCGCGTCATACCGGATAATCTTATCCGCTAGATCCATGTCCAGTAGCACCCCTCTGTCATTCATCCTCTGGTCCAGGTTCCACAGTTCCTGCTCGGACTCCGGAATCTTATAAACCACCAGACGATCCCTGATGGCTCCTTCCGCCACCACATCCTGCCGGTTATATTCGACGAACTGCTCCCATTTCTCCGGAGCGTGTTCTGGCAGATTTCTGGTTCTGCCTCCGTTCACCTTTGTGGGTTTGCATGGCTTGCAGAAATAATCAATCAGCCGCTTTCCCGCCGCGTCCTTCTGCTTGTCCCGCGGAAGCCCCAGCGCCGCTCCAACGCCCGCCAGGTTTCCCGGCAGGCCCAGGGTGGCCGCGTGCACCGCCGTACAGCGCCACTGCTCCGGCGGCATCGGCTTTTCCATCCAGGCCGCAAGACAAGTCCGTTCGAAATTCGCATTATAGGCTGTCTTGATTACGTCCGGATCCACAAGAGCGTCCCAGAATCCCCTGCAGTCCTCCTGATCGTATAAGGGGTCTGTCAGGTCAACCACCACGACCGGCCCGTTATCCAGTTTGTAGCCGACCAGCAGGATTTCAAAGTCAGGGGCCGCCGCGTAGGCGTATACCCCTGATTCTTTGATATCGGCACTGCTGTATGTTTCAATGTCCACGTTCATTACACGCATAGGTCATCATCCTAACAGGTCGTCATCATTGTCTTCGTAGTCATCGTCAAAATCTTCCTCAGCAGATGCTCTTGTACCGCCTAACGGCTCGTCATCACCGGTCTTCTGGACGTTGTTCAGTCCCACAGCAATCCCCTTATTCCCGTTGCTGTTAAATGGAAAGAAATTGATAGACGCCCGTCCCCAGCATCCGGAGTAAACCTCTGTCGGATCCAGGATCTCATTTTTATACATGTCGATGATTCCCGGCTTCTGGTTACTGTTGGCATTCAAGAAGAACATTCCCTTATATTCCTCTGCCTCGTCGGCTCTTTCCTCATCCCCGTCTCTCAACGGAAGTTTTAAGTTAGCCGGCTTTTTGCCTCCCCACTTCTCGGACACGCCGATCTGAATAGCGGCTTCCATCGCCGCCCGGATATCCGCCACGGTCTTCTTATCCTTTTTCGGAATCAGAAGGCAGATCGAAAACTTCTCATCCTGCCCCGGCTGAAATGCCCGGCTCTTAAAAATATTTACGTAGCTGAATCTTACTTTTCCTGTGATTACCTTTGTTGGCTGCATATTCTTACTCATAATTATTGGTCTCCTTTTTCCATAGGTTAAATAGTTTCATTGTCGTCAAAATAACTCTTTATTCAAAGTCGCTTCTTGCGGAATCCGCAGTGGATATCGCTGGGCGCTTGTCCGACTCCGGTACCAATGTAGGCTTTCCTTCTGGCTTAACAATCAGATCCGATAACAGCTTTTCAAACTTCGCTTTCCCGATCAGTTTGGTCATCTCCGTGATCCCGATCAGCTCCTGAGGCTTGTAAATCTCGCTGTCCTCCCAGCCTTCTGTATTCAGGCGCATGGCAATCGTATCCGGATCTGCGTACTTCCTTCGACTCATACCTTCTACTAATTTCCACCCGTCAAACTTCTTCCCCTTCAGGGCTTCCGCCAGGGCATAATCCGTGATGTCCTTAACCCAGTGAGCCAGATCATCCGCTTTCTGAAGTATTTCTCCAATTTCCTCATCGGTCAGCAGGGACGCATCTTCAAAATCATACTTTGCCAGTTCCAGGTTAGATTCTGCTTTAGCGCGGCAGACCTTTCTCGCCCGACAGAACCGGCAGTGGTCACCTACCGCAAAATCTCCCTCACCGGCAAAGGCAAGCTCCGCTTTCGGTTTTACTTCTGTCTCCGCCCATGCAAGCAGCTCTTCCGCTGTCAATTCCTCCGTGGAGATATTTTCAAGTCTTGGCTGAATGATTGTCATCCGCACCCGCTGGATATCATACAGCATGGAATGTTCCAGATAAGCACCCAGCCCGTACAGGCGGAGCTGCGGATTATCCTCTGCTGATACCCCCACCCCCTTGCCGTACTTCAGGTCAATCACGTTCACCAGATCATCTGCCACGATGACCACGTCACCTGTTCCAAACCCTTCCGGCGCATACTCTGAATAATCAAGCTGTTGCTCAAACAACACCAGAGCATCCGGACAAGAGGTTTTCACCTCGTTGACAATTTCCCACACACGGTTTGCATAGTCTTCTATGTATTCCTGCATTTCCTGACTGTACAGCGGATCCTGTTTCAGCTTGTTAATTCTGCCAGAAAGAGCCTTTTTGGAAATCTCACTATTGTTATACAGAAGAATCTGTTCCGCCAGGCTGTGGGCCAATGTCCCTGCGGCTGCATAGTCTGACTGTTCCTCTTCGAACTGCTCCTCGAGTCTGGCAGAAGGCGGGCAGGACATCCACCGCTTGGCTCCGCTGGGGCCCAGTAAAGCGTGTACATCCGGCATTAGATTTCACCCGCCTTCTCCATCAGCTCACCATAGCGGTCCGCCGGAAGCTCCGACAGCTTGGATACCCCCAGACTGGTCAGCATGTCTTTAACCTCTGCCCGCTTTCCAGCTTTCTGCAGAGCGGCAAGCTTGGCCCGGACTTCCTCCCGTGTGTAAGACTTCTCTTCCGCCTCCACGGTCGCCTCCGGCTCTTTTGATGCTTCCGGCGTCTTCCGCGGCTCAGGTTCCGGCTGTGGATCCGGCTCCGCCTTGGCCTGCACTGCTGACTTCTTTGACTTGTCTGGCTCTGCTGTCACCTTTTTGGCCGCTTCACCCAGGCCGGACATCTCAGCCGAAAATTTCTTCATCTCTTCAATACTTTCAAATGTTGCTGTAATCTGCATAATAGAATCCTCCTTGAATTTTGTTTGTGAGTCCTCTATAATAGAGGTGTAAATTGTTTTCTAGTTACTTGGATTCCCCGGCTGTTCCCGCAGCTGGGGTTTCTGCTTCTCTGGTCAACGGAGCATATTGACATGACTCCAGTTCAATATCCTTTCCGTTCAAGTCGAAGGTGTATGCACTCCCACTACCATCTGCAATAATACTCATGTACACATACTTTACCCCGTTTTCCTGCCGCCACTCGGCCAGCAGATCAAGAATTGCTTTTAAATCTTCTTGCGCTTTATTCATCGTTATCCTCCTATTTTTCTGGCTCCTCCACTTCCGCTTCGAATTGATCGAGTACGCGCTTGAGAGATTTAATCTTTTCGTGGTACTTTGCTGCCAAAAGGGCGTAGCCCTGAAACTCTTCGGTACTCGGACAATCGTTACACATGGTTATTAAGTCTAGCATCTCCCCCATCTTATCCTCATAGTCTCCGATATTATCGGTGATCAGGTTATATAAATCCACATATAATCCTTTGGTCATTGTCTCTCTCCTTTCACATTTTCACTGCAACAATAAATCCAACCGTCAAAATCACCATCCCCGCTACGGCCATCCAGGTAAGCAGCTTGTATGTATCCCGCTCGGCTTCCAGGTTCAGGATCGTCTCCTCCTGGTCCCTGATCCGGGTAATATATTCATGCATGGGCTTGTCCCTCCTTATGCATTTTTATAATCTCTGGCAAATGCTCTGGCCTCTGACTCGTTTTCAAAAACGTCTACCCATATATCACAGGTTCTGGTCTCGGTAAGACCTTCCTTTTCATTCTCTGCCGCTGGTCTCACTTTCGCCACGATCTTGCCGTTGTTAAAGATTCTTGCTTCTACTGCGTACTTCATTGGCTTTTCCCTCTTTCTTAATTTGATATTTTATGGAATCCATGCACGGGTACTGCCGGCTGAACTCCGGGCACCGGTTGCGGTACCGGCAGGTGTTACAGGTTGCGTTGTTCATGGGCTTGTCCTACTCGCTATCCGCTGTTAAGCGGATTCTACTCTTTTGTAACCTAACGGCTCCATAATACGATCCTGCATCAATTCACAGATCCGGAGTCTTTTATCTTCTGGCAGATCATCCAATAAGAATGTTTCATCCGCAATTTCTATGTAATTTACGATTGTTGGTGGTGCTACCATATTGTCACTCCTCTCTAATTGATGTTATGCATTGCTGGTTGTACTTCTTTCCTTTCATCCCCATCAATACATTGTCCTTTTATATCTTCTGTGATACAATCACCTTATCAGCATTGCAGTGCTGAAATACACTTATGAAAGGAAACTAATTTTGGACGATGCTACATTATCACTGCTGATTCTTTTCAAAGAACGTCACTCATTGAATTTAATTCAATTAGGAGCCATTTTAAACATTGATGTTCTAGCATTATCAGATCCCGTTCACAATTTGTTATCCCAAGGGTATATACGAAAAGGTATGGAACTAAATCCTCTTGAAGGGGATTTGATCTCACCTAATACTCCCTTGGAAATCACATATAAAGGTTCCACTACTATTTTGCAGGAACAAAAGGAACGGAAGCGTTTTAAATGCGTAGAACTCCGTGCCTGGGTCACTCTTGGAATCGCTCTTGCAGCGTTCTTTTTGAGTATCATCAACCTTTATTTGCAATACAGATAATGCTAATAATAATTGAAGTTATTGCCATCAAGTTTACTCCCCACCAAATTGCCTCATAAATTATGGGGTGATTTTTTTGTAACCACTGCCACATTCTTTCACCTCCTTCACTTTCCATTGACATATTGTTTCGCCCCTCTCCTTGTGTTACAATTTTCTTATCAGCATTGCCGTGCTGAAATACATATAAGGAGAATAATTATGGCGGAAACTTCAACACCTACTTGCGACAAATGCGGCACTCCACTCGTGCCCGCCAAGGAACCACTAAAAATCGACGGTTCCCTCACAATGGATGGTTCCTGGGATATGGGAGACATGGTCTGTCCTAAATGCCACCCGGAACTCGTAAAGGCTGAATAATCACTTATTCAACAAAGCATCGCAGATACTACATACAAGATCATAGTCTTTCTGAAAATGTAACTCTTCCAATACCTGATACATTTTCACAAGTGTATATGTCTGCGGTGTTACCGGGAGGTTCTGGAGCATGTTCTCTACCTCCCGGATCTTTTTCCTGGCAATCTTTTTAGTTTTCATAATTTTTAGTTCTCCCTTCCTGTATCTAGTTTTCATAACAACGTCCACGGTTACCTCGTTATTATTTCTATACTTTTTTATCTGCAACTCACCTCCTTAATTTTCAATGTACCCATTTCCATATACTCCCCATTGACATGCACGTTCGATAATGGTATAGTTTTTCTATCGAACAAGCGTTTGTTTTTACGCCACATTAGCATCTCTTTCAAAAAGATATACGATGTCGTATTCTGGGAAAAAAACTTTTTTAATGAGCAATGCTTCATCAATAGAAAAACCACTCTTGACAGTTCCATCTGCCTTATCTGACACCGTGTTCAGTTGGCAACGAAGTAATTCAGCAATTTGTGTGAAGGTTATTTTTTTATTCTTCATTGCTTTTAACAAATTATTGTACATTGATATCCTCCTTTCATGTTTGGAATTCCAAATCCCATACCCGTATTATATTTGGATATTCGTGTATTGTCAAGCAAAAATATTCGGACATTCAAATATTTTTGCTTATATCTTTTAAAATATGCGGATTTCCAAATATTTTTATTTACTTTTTATGTTTTATCATATATAATTGAGGTATCATAAAAGAGAGGTAAGAACTATGGAAAAAGCAAAGGTTTTAGAACAACTTATAAAAGAACAAGGTATGAATGCCCGCTCTTTTTCCGAAAAATGTGGCCTTCCATATTCAACGGTATATACAATCTTAAAAAACGGAGCAGGAAAAGCTAACGTTAATAATGTTATAATTATGTGTAAAGCACTAGGAATTACCGTTGAAGAGTTAGATGAGATGTCTAAGGGCATCAAGATTGAACCAGATTATAAAGATGTCCTTACTGTCTACACCAGAAGCAGAAAGAATCTCTCTCAGGAAGAAAAAATAAGACTTGCTCGTATCATATTAGCTGATGATGAGGAGTAAGAGAGAATGAATTGCAGGTATTTATACGAGCATGTTTTAAATGCTTACAAAACCTACGATATTACTACATTTCCAATTAATTGTTTTGAAATAATACGAAAACAAGGCTTTCAAATAATAAAATATTCAGACTTAAATAGAGCTAAGAAAGAGGCTTGCCGAGAGTTGAGTAATGATGCTTGCCTAATCGAAGGCAAATTATATTATGATGAAAATGCGCACCCCAGGCGTATAGCATTTTCAGTTGCACACGAACTAGGACATCTCTTTCTTGATACAGATTCCGAAGATGAAGCTGACGAATTCGCCAGCCACTTTCTAGCTCCACGGATACTGATACACAAATATGGATATCGAACCTCTGTTGAAATTCATGATGCCTTC
The DNA here is from genome assembly GCA_034142505.1 of Bacteroides thetaiotaomicron. GTDB lineage: Bacteria > Bacillota > Clostridia > Lachnospirales > Lachnospiraceae > Hungatella_A. The sequence continues at coordinate 3,713 of JAWZDV010000107.1, read as the reverse complement.
GGTCTATCCTATGCGGCATCAAATAGAGCATTGTTTTCATATAGGGAATGGCTCTGGAACATTTCACGTAGCAGGCCTAGATCTCCATCTGAATCTGAATTGCAGTTAGAAAAAATTTTCTTTCCTTCAGAAATCGAGAAACTGCCAGAACCAGTCATTGAAGAAGATGAGCAGGAGGAACGTCCTCTTGATCCGACAGAAAAATATCTTATGATTTTAGGGATTATACAAATGGGGATTCCAGTACCCCCAGAATATAAAAAAGATGTGCAATGGTACAAACGACATGGATTTAGATTAAAATAGCTATTGACTTTTTAGTAAATACGCAGGGAGGAACTGTAATTGTTCAAAATAAGCTATTCAAAAAAAGCTTTAAAGTTCTTGAAAAAGCAAGATAAACCAACTCAGGGGCGCATTGTGGATGCCATATCAAAGCTTCCACTCTCCGGGGATATAAAAAAATTGAAGGGAACAAACGGCTACCGTCTTAGAGTTGGAGACTATCGAATATTATTTGATGTAAACGGCATAATTATTGATATTATCGATATTGGAAATCGAGGACAAGTTTATAAAGGAGTGTGATTCTATGTCAAACATAAAAGAAAGAATTTTGGGTGCTATTACGGTCATGAATGATAAAGATGCAGAAAAGGTATGGGACTTAATTCAGTCCACTTTTGCACTGGCAAACGCCGAAGAAGTTGAACCAGAAGAGGATGAACTGGCTGCACTGAAAGCATACCAAGAAGGCGCCTCCGAATACCAGCCAGCTATGACTCACGATGAAGTTTTAAAGGAATTGATGCTATAAATATTTTAAAATGAAATGCAAAAACCGCCCCTGGCGCCAACCAGGAACGGCTTTCACATAGATACTATTGCCGGCATACATCCGAAAATATAATATCTGTCTCAACAACTCATATTATATCATCTCGGATGCACCCGGTCAATGGGTGTATTTTTTGTACTCAAAAATCATACCATGTACAAGGAGATGATATCATGCAAAAACCACCAGTTCTTGAAATCGCTGCTGCCTACATCCGCGTCAGCACCGATGATCAAACCGAACTATCCCCTGACTCACAGCTCCACGTTATTCTGGATGCCGCAAAAGCAGATGGATACATAATTCCTAAAGAATACATCTTTATGGAGAAAAAGGGTATCTCTGGCAGGAAAGCAGACAACCGGCCAGAATTTCAGAGGATGATTTCCCTGGCCAAATCCCAAACCCCATCTCCATTTACCCGCCTATACCTATGGAAGTTCTCTCGTTTCGCCCGCAACCAGGAAGAAAGCACGTTTTATAAGGGAATTCTCAGAAAAAAATGTGGAGTAGAAATCATCAGTGTCTCCGAACCCATCGCCGAAGGCATGTTCGGCCGCCTGATCGAAACAATCATCGAGTGGTTCGACGAGTACTACTCCGTCAACCTGTCTGGCGAAGTTCTCCGGGGCATGAACGAGAAAGCCAGCAATAAAGGATATCAATGTACCCCATCCCTCGGGTATGAAGCTGTTGGAAAAGGGAAACCACATATCATCAACGAACAAGAATATGCCATTGCGGAATTCATCCACAAGTACTATCACGATGGCCACGATCTAAATGCTGTGGCCCGCGAATGCAACAAGCGGGGTTATCGGACTAAACGGGGCAATCCATTCGAGCGCCGTACCATCGAACGAATACTCCGAAATCAATTCTATATCGGAACCGTTGAATGGAATGGAGTTCAGTTTCAAGGCGCCCACGAAGTCCGCCCAGCCATTACCGATATATTCGAAAAGAATCAGGAACGGCTGAACCGTGAATACCGTCCTATGAAACGGCGAGAAGTTTCCTCCTGTCGTCACTGGCTTTCTGGCCTTTTGGTTTGCGGCACCTGCGGATCTGCCCTGGCAATCCATGTATCCAATGACCTTAAAAAGCGTTCTACCTATTTTCAGTGCTGGAAATACTCAAAAGGATTTCACAGCGGATCATGCAGCGTGTCTCTAAAAAAAGCAGAAACCGCAGTTCTGGAATCTTTGCAGAACGCAATGACAACTGAAGATATCCAATATGAATATGTGAAAAAAATCGACGATAAAATTGAAGACGAAAAATCATTTTTAGAATCCGCACTTACAAGGCTGGATATAAAGGAAAGAAAAATCAGAGACGCATACGAAAATGACATCGATACATTGGAAGAATACAAAGCCAATAAAGAGCGCTTAAGACTGGAACGCAGCCGCTTGATGGAAGAACTTGAGACTCTCTCTGCCCAAGAGCCCAAAGCCCCTCCTGCCGCCGTTCAGAAAGCAGAAATCATGCAGAACATCCGCACAGCTTATGAACTCATCTCTGATCCCGATGTGGACTACGAACTTAAGGGCGCCGCCCTCCGCCGCATCGTCAAGAAAATCGTCTATCACCGTCAGGAAAACCGTTTTGAATTTCATTACTATGTCTAAACCCCTTGTAAAATCAAGGGGTTCCTGTCTATTATCTGTTTCAGCACTCAGGCCCACCATACTGCGACATAATGAACATCGCCATCTTCGGGTTTGTCTGGCTGATATTTACCGGGTACTGTAAACGTTTTTCATATCTCCACATTATCTGCATCCCCCTTCCCATGGCCATTTGTCGTCTATCCAGTTCCAGTTATTGCCGGACTCCACGCTGTCAATCATCAGAGGACCACACTGGCACTGATAAGCCTTCATGGCCTCTTTTCTTAAATTCACTACATAATGATAATAATTCAATGCATTTCGGTCGCATGGATGGGTATCCAGAAACAAGGTTACGTCATCCATCGCAAAGCTGGCCTGGTAAATCAGGGAGAGAAGCTGGTCACAGCTCATCTGAGCGCAGTTTACCTGTGCTAAATCCATATTCATTGCCATATTCATGTTTGACATTATCGGCACCTCCCCATCACAAACGGTAAATCCAGTTCCGGGAAAATGGTTCCCCTGCACAGTCCTCTGTCCAGAGCATAGGTCTGCTGCCACTGCTGCCACGGTACATACCCCATACCAATGGGATACATTTCCATACCGCCCACACTGGTGTCCGGGCAGTCACAACGCGGCTGAACAGCGCCGCCGGTACATGGTTTTGGAGCCGGCATTGGACGGTTCGGCATCACTGCATCACATCCGCAGTCTGGTTTTGGCATTGGACGGCTTGGCATCACTGCATCACATCCGCAGTCTGGTCTCGGCATTGGACGGTTCGGCATCACTGCCCCACATCCGCAGTCTGGTTTCGGCATTGGACGGTTCGGCATCACTGCCCCACATCCGCAGTCTGGTTTTGGCATTGGACGGTTCGGCATCATCATGCCGCCCTCCCCACAGCCACAGGAGGCGGCTGGCCTCACTTCTCTTCTTGGTTCAATCACCGGACGGTCTGGGATAAACGTTGGAGGTTCTCCACAGCTGCAGTCACGATCCGGCTGTATCATCTGTGGACCACGGCAGTCACAGCCACAATTGCAGCCGCAGCGCCTCTGATTCATATTAGAACAATCCATAGGATGAATGTACTCCTTTCAATTCTTTGAATTTCTATAATGTAGCTTATGAGAACTTTGCAAAAATGGTTCTAATTTCCACTCATTTGACATAGAAAACAGTTCATACTAGATAGAAAAGAAAGCATTCTGGTGATATGTCAAGAGAAATTTGAAAAAGATTTTTGGGTG
>JAWZDV010000106.1:0-64557 GCA_034142505.1 Bacteroides thetaiotaomicron | reverse complement strand
TGGCAGATAAGAAAGATGATATCGTCTTATCAATACGCGGTATGAGCAAGTCCTTTGGACGAAACAGAGTTCTGGACCATATCAACCTGGATGTAAAGAGTGGAACCGTTATGGGACTTATGGGCGAAAATGGAGCCGGCAAGTCAACCATGATGAAATGTCTTTTTGGCACCTACCAGAAGGACGAGGGGACGATCTTTTTAAATGGCAAGGAAGTCAGCTTCTCCGGACCCAAGGACGCGCTGGAAAACGGGATTGCCATGGTTCACCAGGAACTTAATCAGTGTCTGGAACGAAATGTAATTGATAATTTATTCCTCGGGCGCTATCCGGTCAATTCCATGGGCGTAATTGATGAAGGCAGAATGAAAAAAGAGGCTGCCGAGCTTTTCAGAAAGCTGGGCATGACCGTAAACTTAACTCAGCCGATGCGGACCATGTCTGTTTCCCAGAGGCAGATGTGTGAGATCGCCAAGGCGATTTCCTATAATTCCAAGGTGATTGTATTAGATGAGCCGACATCCTCCCTGACCGTACAGGAGGTGGCAAAGCTCTTCGAGATGATGAGAATGTTAAAGAAGCAGGGAATCGCCCTGATCTACATTTCTCATAAGATGGATGAGATTTTCGAAATTTGTGATGAAATCTCCGTACTTCGGGACGGCAACTTAGTGATGACAAAGAGCACCAAGGATGCCAATATGAATGAGCTGATTTCGGCCATGGTAGGCCGTTCTCTCGATAACCGGTTCCCGCCGGTTGACAACCAGCCGAAGGATGTGATTCTATCCATTCAGCATCTGTCAACCAAGTTTGAACCGCATCTGCAGGATGTGAGCTTTGACGTGCGGGAGGGGGAAATCTTCGGACTGTATGGCCTTGTCGGGGCCGGCCGGACGGAGCTTTTGGAGACGATCTTCGGTGTCCGCACCAGGGCGGCAGGCCGTGTTTATTTCAATAACCGTCTGATGAATTTTGGCAGCGCCAAGGAGGCCATGGAACACGGGTTTGCCATGATTACGGAGGAACGGAAAGCAAACGGACTGTTTATGAAAGGCGACTTGACCTTTAACACCACGATTGCAAATCTGGAACATTATAAGTCCGGTTTGGCGCTTTCGGATGCCAAGATGATCAAGGCGACTTCCAATGAGATCAAGACCATGCACACCAAGTGTATGGGGCCGGATGATATGATCTCCAGCTTATCCGGCGGAAACCAGCAGAAAGTCATTTTTGGAAAATGGCTGGAGCGGGAGCCTCAGATCTTCATGATGGATGAACCGACAAGAGGAATCGATGTTGGCGCGAAATATGAGATATATGAGTTGATCATCAATATGGCGAAGCAGGGAAAGACCATCATTGTGGTTTCCTCTGAGATGCCGGAGATTCTGGGAATTACGAACCGTATTGGTGTTATGTCCAATGGACGTCTTTCCGGCATCGTGAATACCAGTGAGACGAATCAGGAAGAGTTATTGCGACTCAGTGCAAAATACCTATAATGGGGGAGATTGATGATATGGCGAAAGGAAACGATAAGGTTCTGACAGCTGAACAGGAAATGCAGCTGCGTCAGCCAATCGAGGATTATGTTGGTAAGATTCAGAAGAAGATCGACAGCCTCAGGGCGGACGGTTCCAATAGAGTAGTGGCTCTTCAAAACAGTATTGACTCGGCTAAGAGAGACCGGAGTCTTACTAAAGAAGAGAAAGAAAACAGAATAGCCGGCAGCAAGGCAGAGTTAGAAAAAGCAAAAGCTGTTGAGGCAAAAAATAAAGACGAGATTTCAAAATTAATTGCTGATGCGGAAGCCTATATTTCGGCCCATTTCGACAAGGAGTATTTTCAGCCGCTGAAAGCAAGCTGTGAGCAGGAAAAGATTCTGGCGAAAGAGAAAAACACCAAAAAGGTCGCGGAGCTTCAGAAAGCTCATCAGGATATTCTTGCAAAGACGACAGACCATCAGGAAATCAAAGATGAAAAGTATGTATATAAAAATAAGCTCTTTGATGCCAAGATGGAACTGGAGAAAGAACTCCAGCAGATCAAGGACAGAAGACATGCTGCCTTTGCCTGGAAATTCCACCTGATTGATATGCTCCGCATGTCCAAGTTTACCTTTATGGAGACGAGGGCACAGAAGTGGGAGAATTATAAATATACGTTTAACCGCAGAACTTTCCTTCTGCAGAATGGATTGTATATTGCGATTGTCCTGATTTTTATCGGCCTGTGTATTGCTACGCCGATTATCAAGCATGTTCCACTGCTTACTTACAACAACGTGCTGAATATCCTTCAGCAGGCATCTCCGCGTATGTTCCTGGCGCTGGGCGTAGCCGGGCTGATTCTCTTAACCGGTACGGACCTTTCCATCGGACGTATGGTTGGTATGGGTATGACGACTGCCACGATTATCATGCACCAGGGAATCAATACCGGTGCTGTGTTCGGCCATGTATTTGATTTTACCGGCCTGCCGGTTGGGGTGAGAGTGGTCTTTGCGCTGTTTATGTGTATCGTGTTATGTACATTCTTTACAGCGATTGGCGGTTTCTTTACGGCGAAGTTTAAGATGCATCCGTTTATCTCCACCATGGCTAACATGCTGGTGATCTTCGGTCTTGTTACCTACGCGACAAAGGGCGTGTCTTTCGGTGCAATTGATTCCAGCATTCCGAAGATGATTATTCCGAAGATCAATGGGTTCCCAACCATTATTTTATGGGCGGTGGCAGCGATTGTGATCGTATGGTTTATCTGGAATAAGACCACATTCGGTAAGAACTTATATGCAGTCGGCGGCAACCCGGAGGCGGCAGCGGTTTCCGGTATTTCCGTATTCGCGGTAACCATGGGAGCATTTATCCTGGCCGGTATTCTGTATGGTTTCGGTTCCTGGTTAGAGTGTGCCAGAATGGTTGGTTCCGGATCTGCCGCTTATGGGCAGGGCTGGGAGATGGATGCCATTGCGGCCTGTGTGGTTGGCGGCGTATCCTTTACCGGTGGTATCGGTAAGATTTCAGGTGTGGTAGTCGGCGTGTTGATTTTCACTGTGCTGATCTACTCTCTGACGATTCTCGGTATTGATACAAACCTTCAGTTCGTATTTGAAGGTATCATCATTATCACGGCAGTTACGCTTGACTGTCTGAAATATGTTCAGAAAAAATAATGGATTTCCTGTGACATGCGGGTGTAAAGAATTGGTCTGCCAGTTCTTTGCACTCGCTTTTTTGAGGTTTCCTTGTCGATTTTCTTAAACTTTCAGGAATTCTATTGACAGTCAGAATGTTCCATACTAGAGTTATAGGTATCAGATAAATCTGTGTAAAAAAGGAGAGGGAACGATGAGAATTGGGAAACGGATGCTGGCCTTGGCGCTGGCGGCAGTGATGACGCTTGGAGGGTCTGTGATGACATCCTACGCGGCGGACCAGAAGATAACGATGGTTAACATTGAGATAAAGAGTGAGATTAAGGTGGGACAGCCTTTTGATTCCTCGGGAATCCGGGTTTACAACAAGACTTCCAAGTATTCCGCCACGGATATCACCATCACCAACGAAGGCTTTGAGTGGGGACCGGATGACGTGCCGACAGTGGATGTGCGGCTGGAGGCGGAGTCGGGATATTATTTCTCCGTTATGAACAAGGATGTGACGGTGAAGGGCGGCACCCTTGTGAATGCCAAGAAAGAGGACAGCCGTCATATCTTACTGTCCTTAAAGCTTCCGGGACTGAATGAAACGGCGGGTGAGATCACTTCGGCCGGCTGGTCTTCCGAGACCATGGCTTCCTGGAGCGAATCCGCCAACGCCGGATATTATGAGGTGAAGCTTTACCGGGAAGGCACCAACGTGAAGCTGACCCAGAAGTCCCAGACCAACAGTCTGGACATGGGGCCATGCATGACAAAGGCAGGCTACTATGTCTATAAAGTGAGGGCGGTCAACAAGATTAACGACGACAATAAATCCGAATGGTTTGATTCCACGGAGATTCATGTGAGCAATGAGCAGGCGGCGAAAAACCGGGAGCAGTACGGCGATCTGACGACCGGCCTTTCCGAGCCGGGACAGGAAGCCGACCCGGCCACTCTGCCGGCGGGCTGGGTGAAGGACGACAAGGGCTGGTGGTACCGGAACCAGGGCGGTTCCTACACAGCCAACGACTGGCAGTTCATTGACGGCAAATGGTATTTCTTTGATTCCAACGGTTACATGCTGACCGGCTGGATTCAGTGGAAAGAGAAATGGTACTACTGTGATCTGGCAAACGGCCATATGCTGACAAGCTGCCTGACCCCGGACGGCCTGCGGGTGGATTCCCAGGGCGTTTGGTTTGAATAATGGCTTGAAGCATGAAAAAAGTGTGAGGGATAAGGACGGGCAAGAGTATGGCAAAGATTGGTTTTATCGGTATGGGCAATATGGGATATGCAATCCTGAAAGGCCTTTTGAACTGTTATGATAAGGAGGAGCTGATCTTCACCGATGTCAATGAGGAAAAGAGAAACCAGGTGACGGAGGAGACCGGCGTGGCCCATGTGGGCAGCAACGCGGAGTGCGCCAGCCGGTGTCGGTATCTGGTGCTGGCGGTGAAACCCCAGTATTACGAGCCGGTGCTCCAGAATATCAGGAATGTGGTGACGCAAAAGCATATTATTATCTCGATTGCGCCGGGTATCACCATTGACAGGCTGAAGGAGGCGCTGGGGATTGACAAGAGAATTGTGCGGGCGATGCCGAATACGCCGGCGCTGGTGGGGGAAGGCATGACGGGTGTCTGCTATGACCCGGCTCTGTTCCATGATGAGGAGCAGGCGACGATTCAGACGTTTTTCCAGTCCTTCGGCAGGATGAAGATGGTGGAGGAGCGGCTGATCAACGCTGTGGCCTGTGCCAGCGGCAGTTCTCCGGCCTATGTGTATCTGTTTATTGAGGCTCTGGCAGACAGCGCGGTGAAATACGGGCTGCCCCGCCAGGACGCCTATGAGATGGTGGCCCAGACGGTGCTTGGCAGCGCCAGGATGGTTCTGGAGACGGGGATGCATCCGGGAGCGCTGAAGGACAATGTCTGTTCTCCCGGCGGCACGACCATCGAGGGGGTGTCGGCGCTGGAGGAATTCGGGTTCCGCAGCGCCATCATCAAGGCGTCGGATGCCTGCTATGAGAAATGCGGCAAACTATAAAGATTTTGAGGGAGAAAGGGCATCTGTGATGGATAACGGGATGCTCTTTTTCGTACCGGAGAGGAAGGAAATATGGGAAGACGAACGGGAGCAGTTCTGCTTGCGGCGGCTCTGCTGATGAGCGGATGCAGTTTGAAACCGCAGACGTTACCGCCTGCGGGAACCGATGGGGACACAGAGACCCGGAAAGGTGTGACAGAAGTGATAGAACCGGCGGCAGTGGAAGAAGTAACAGGAAAAGACGCGGATGAAAAATGGGAGGCCTACCGGCTGAAACTGGACGAGAATTCGATCTCCGATTCCTTCCGGGCGGGGTTGGAACAGTTTGCTTATGAGAGTGCGGCTAAGATCTTACAGGGGACGGAGGAAAATGTGAATTACAGTCCGTTAAGCCTCTACTATGCGCTGGCCATGGCGGGTGCAGGGGCGGACGGAAAGACGTATGAGGAAATCACGGACCTTCTGGGAACGAAGGAGCGGGAGGAACTGGCGAAGCAGAGCGGGAATATTTACCGGTATCTCCGGTACCAGCAGGGTTTTCATGAGGTGTATCAGGAGGAGTATGAGCCTGGGCTTGGCGAGGAAAAGAAGCCGGAGACCCTCATCGCCAATTCCCTGTGGGCGGATCAGGAATTGACGTTGAAGGAAGACTATGTGAAGCAGCTGACAGAGGAATACTATGCGTCGGTTCATAAAGTGCCGTTCGCGGAGGACCAGACCTGGAAGGACATGGGCCAGTGGATCAGTGAGAAGACGAACGGCGTGCTGGAACCGGAACTGACGAAGGATGAGCAGACGGTACTTGCGCTGATTAATACCTTGTATTATTATGGTTCCTGGAAGGATAAATTCCCGGAGGAGGCGACGAAGCCGGATGTATTTACTCTGTCGGATGGTTCGGAGGTGACGACGGACTTCATGAATATGACGGTGACGGGATATCCGTACCGGGAGGGAGACGGATACCGGGCAGCCAGAATCAATACGGGAAATAACACGTCCATGGTGTTTGTCCTGCCGGATGAGGGGCGGGATGTCTCGGAACTGTATGCCACACCGGAGAAGCTAAAGGAGGCGCTGAACGGGGAGTATGAGACCATGAAGGTGAACTGGAAGATGCCCAAGTTCTCGTTTGGCAGCAGCTTGAAGCTGGAGGATACGCTGAAATCGCTGGGAGCCGGGGATATGTTTCAGGAGACCGCCAACTTCAGCGTGATGACGGAGGATGCGGTGCTGGTAAGCAGTGTAATCCAGGAGACCCATATCGGTGTGGATGAATCCGGTGTGGAGGGCGCCGCTTATACCATGGTGGCGCTGGCCGGATGTGCGCTGATTGAGGAGATGAAGGTGGGAGATATGACCCTGGACCGGCCGTTTTTGTTTGGAATTCATTCCGATGAGGCGGGCTGGCTGTTTATCGGGGCGGTGGAGAATCCGTGACAGCCGCGGGGCCGCAGCGGCGGTGTATGCCGGGTGGTATGAATTGCAGTTTGTTTTGGTAGACAGGTCGCGCAAAGCATGAGGACATGATCAGCCAGATATAAATTTTAGTAGTTTCTGTGAAGGACCCCAGGCAAGCCCTTCCATTAAAAATATAAGGAAAGGAATGTCGGGACGCCTGCCCGACGAAGAAGACATGGTAGAACCAGTAATACGTTTAAGCCGGGAGTTAAAATATAAGGGGACGGTCATTTCCATCTACCAGGACAAGGTGATCGCCAATGGCAATGAGGCTCTGTGGGATTTCATTCATCACGACGGAGCCGCTGCCGTGGTGCCTGTGACGGAGGATGGTAAGATTTTGATGGTGCGCCAGTACCGCAACGCCCTGGACCGGGAGACCCTGGAGATTCCGGCCGGCAAGGTGGATGATCCGAAGGAGCCCAGAATTGAGTGCGCTTACCGGGAACTGGAGGAGGAGACGGGCTTTCGCACGGAGGAACTGGAATTTTTAATCCGGGTGAACACGACCGTGGCTTTCTGCGATGAGGGGATCGACATTTTTGTGGCAAAGAATCTGATTCCGTCCCACCAGAATCTGGACGATGACGAGGAGATCGAGGTGGAGGCCTGGGAACTCTCCGATTTACTGGAACTGATATACAGCGGGAAGATGACCGACGCCAAGACCGTGGCCGCGATCACCGCCTACGCGGTGAAATACGGAAAATAAGCAAGGTGATGATGGTTTTTAAAACAGGAAAGCCGTATCACAGACATAGTTGTCTCATCCGGTTCATAGAATTTCAGTAAGAACAGATGGAATGGATGAACCATTATGAAAAACAGACTCACCATAACATACCAGGGCCGTCTGCTGATGTTCTTTCTTGCGGGGGTTCTGGGAGGTACAATCTTAGCCAATCTGCTCGGCGGGGAATTAAAGCAGCAGGTTGGCTATTTTGATACCTTGTTTTTGGCGGAACAGGGACTTGATCTGGCGGGGAAGCAGAAGCTGTGGCTCTATGTACTGCGGCAGAGAGGGATGGAATTCCTGGGCGGCTGGCTCTTAAGCGTGACCGTTTTCTCCATCCCCGGCTTTTATCTGCTGTCCCTGCTGGCAGGGGGAAGCATCGCCGTCGTGCTGTCGGTGATCACGGTCCAGAAGGGTGTGATGGGCCTGGCCTTTTATCTGGCCACGGTGATGCCCCACGCGCTGTGTTACATTCCCATCGCCCTGATTCTGGCTGCCTGGGCCGGTGAGGAACACCATCAGCTGCGCCCCCTGGGGCTGTTGCTGCTGGCCCTCCTTCTGGTGGCGGGAACCGCGTCGGAAGCCTGGCTGAGCCCGTTTTTGGTTCATTTCTTTACAAATATGTAAAAATCATTAAAAAAATTTTACATCTTATTTTACAACATGTTGGGAAGGCTGAAAACGGGCTTCCAACATGTTGTATTTTTTATGTAAAGTAAGCTCGAATCCACCACCAGGTGGGAAAAATGTGTTTGATTTTATCGAAATATACAGATATAATGATAAGCGAGAGGCGTTTTCGCCCCACTTTTTAGGGGAATTAGGGGAAGAGATATGGTAGGGGAAATAAAAGAATTCATACAATACCTGTCCGATGTAAAGCATACATCTGTGAACACGCAGGTTTCATATCAGCGGGATTTAACCCAGATGGCAGCTTTTCTGGAAGGAAAAGGAATTGTGGATGCCGGTAAGGTGACGAAGACTGTTCTGAACTCCTATATTTTGTATTTGGAGAAGGAAGGGAAAGCCACTACCACGATCTCCAGGGTTCTCGCGTCTATGAAGGCATTTTTTCATTATGAGTTTTCCAAGGGGGCAGTTAAGAAAGATCCCGCGGAGCTTTTGAAGGCGCCGAAGGTGGAGAAGAAGGCACCCAGTATTTTGACGGTGGAAGAAGTGGAATGTCTGCTGGAGCAGCCAAGTGGTGATTCTCCCAAGGATATCCGGGACAAGGCCATGCTGGAGCTTCTGTATGCCACGGGAATCCGGGTGACGGAGCTCATCAGTCTGAAGGTATCGGATGTGAATCTTGGGATTGGGTTTATCACCTGCCAGGACGAGCATAAGGTGCGGACGGTTCCCTTTGGGAAGACGGCCAAGCAGGCTCTGGTTTCCTATATGGAGAAGGGCCGGGAAGCGCTGTTAAAGGGCACGGAGTCTCCATGGCTGTTTACCAACTGCAACGGCAAGCCCATGAGCCGGCAGGGGTTCTGGAAGATTATTAAATATTATGGCGACAAGGCGGGGATTCAGACCGATATCACTCCCCACACCATCCGCCATTCCTTTGCGGCGCACTTAATCAGCGGCGGCGCGGATATTCATGCGGTGCAGGCGATGCTGGGGCATTCCGATATGGCGACGACCCAGATGTACACCAGCTACTTACAGAAGGTGGACCCGGTGCGCAGCGCATACGCGGGAGCGCATCCCAGGAAATAACGATATATGGAATCGGACAAGAGCAAGCCCCGGCCGGAAGCGTGATCAGCTGTGATCACACTCCCGGCCGGGGCTTGCTCTTGTTTATGATTCGTTAGTGCTTACGGCTGGCTGCCGTGAAACAGAATCTCGATGTAGGCCAGGATCAACGGCGCCACACCCTTGGCTTCGTTCTTGACGATGGGTTCTCTCATGTAATATTCAAAGGTTCCTTCTCTCATCTCCCGGTTTCCGAGTCCGGCTACCAGACAGATGCCGTCCAGCTGAAGTTCGCCGTCCTTTTCGGATAAATATTTCTCGCAGATGCCGTCAAAGGCGCGCTTTCCATAGGGGAAATAGGATTCCTCCAAAAAGCCCAGCCGCACGCTCTTCATGATGGCGTAGGCGAAGATGGCGGAGCCGGAGGTCTCTAAATAGTTGGGGGCAATGCCGCCGCGGTTGACCACCTGGTACCACATGCCGCTCTCCTGATCCTGATAGGGCAGCATGGCGTCGATCAGCTCCCGGTAGATCCGCTGCAGCTCCGCCTTTTCTTTGGACAGGCGGTCCGGCATGATCTCCATGGTGTCGATGAGAGCCATGGCGTACCAGCCCAGGGCGCGGAGCCAGAAGTTATCTGAAAGTCCGGTGACCTTGTCGCACCAGAAGGCCTGTCTGGAATCGTCATAGGCGTGGTAATAGAGCCCGTTCCGGGTATCCCGCATCAGCCTGTATACCTGGCCGAACTGGCGGCAACAGTCCTCGCAGTGGGCCCCGTCCTCGTAGGTGAGGGTGTACTGCATATAGAAGGGCTGGGCCATGTAAAGGCCGTCCAGCCAGATCTGGTTGGGATAGATCTTCTTGTGCCAGAAGTTGCCGGTGGAGGTGCGGGGCTGGCTCGTTAGCTGGCCGTACACGGTGTCGATGGCTTTCCGGTATTTCTCCTTGCCGGTCAGTTCGTAGAGATCAAACAGGGTTTTACCGGCATTGACATTGTCTAAGTTGTACTCTTCCGGGTGATAGGAGAGGATGGTGCCGTCCTCCCGGACAAAGTAGTCGATAAAATGGTCGGCGAATTCTAAGTACTTGGAATCCTTCTTCATATGATAAAGTTCGATAACCGCCTTGATCATACAGCCGTCCATATAGTTCCAGGAAGGTTTCCTGCCTTCTTTGATCTTTTCAATATTCCAGATGGGGGCCTGAGGGCTGCTGTTTGCAAGTAATTGGTCGATATAACGGTCTAATATTTCCATAACATACCCTTTCTAATCAAATCGTCTCATTTCAAACGTTTGCATATTCATAATAGTAACATAAAAAATGATGGAAAAGAATTGGCTAATTTATACAAAAAAATACTATTAAACTATACATATTACATAATTGACATCTGACTTTAACAATGATATAGTTAAAACATCAGTAGGAACAATGCATGTTTACTTATGAGTTTGAGATTGTAAGCATTTACACATAGTAGATATGCATAATTTTTACAAAATACTTGCAAACCTTTGCAAACCGGATTCTGAGAGGAAGAAAAGGACAGCAAAAACCAAGAAAGGGAGAAGTATCTATGAGAAAGAGTATTAAAAAAGCAGTATCCTTAACCCTGGCATCTGTTATGACATTGTCATTGGCAGCATGCGGAAACAGCAGTACATCCACAGAGGCCACCACGGCGGCAGCGGCAGAAGAGAAGACGACGGCGGCAGCGGCAGGAGACACGACCACAGCGGCAGCATCCACAGAGCCGGTGGAGTTACGGTTTTCCTGGTGGGGCGGCGATACAAGACATGAGGCGACTGAGAAAGCGATCGAAGCTTTCATGGCAAAATATCCTCATATTACAGTGACACCGGAGTACGGCGCATGGACCGGATGGGAAGAGAAACAGTCCCTGAACATCCTGGGCGGCAATGCGGCGGATGTGATGCAGATCAACTGGAACTGGATTGAGTCTTACAGCGGCAACGGTACAAACTTTGCCAACTTAGAGGACTATGCGGATGTTCTGGATCTGACACAGTTTCCGCAGGAGAGTCTGGACCAGTGTAAGGCGGACGGCAAGCTGATGGCAGTTCCGGTTGCCCTGACAGGCAGATTGTTCTACTGGAACAAGACGACCTTTGAAGAGGTTGGCGTTGCGCTTCCGACCGATGAGGCTTCTCTGCTGGCGGCAGGCGCGGCTTTTAAGGCATATAACGAAGATTACTATCCATTGGCTTTAGGTGAGTACGACAGAGCGATCTTCCTTGTATATTATCTGGAGTCCGTATACGGAAAACCGTGGGTCGTGGACGGCCAGATGCAGTACACAGAGGAAGAGATTGCAACTGGTATGGATTACATCAGCAAGCTGGAGGATGAGCATGTGATTCCAACGCTGGCTACCATCAATGGCGATATGGCCGACTCTCTTGACAAGAATGCAAAGTGGATCGACGGCAAGTACGCGGGTATCTTCGAGTGGGATTCCTCCGCATCCAAGTTCCAGAAGGCTGTTGTGGAGAGTACCAACAAACCGAACCAGGAATTTGTGATTGGTGAGTTCATCAAGTTTGGCGATTACAACGGCGGTTTCAACAAGATTTCCATGGGTATGGCAGTTTCTGCTGCTTCCGCTCACCCGAAGGAAGCGGCTATGCTGATCAACTTCTTATTAAATGATCCTGAGGGCGTTGAGATCTGCTCCACGGAGAGAGGCATCCCATGTTCCGCAGCTGCAGTGAAGGTTCTGAATGAGAAGGGTCTGGGCGATGCGCTTGTGGCAGAGGCCAATGCGAAGGTGCTGGCATTCTCCAAGTTCCCGCTGGATACCAAGTTTGAGCACAATGACTTAAAGGCCAACCCGGATGGCGTTTACTACAAAGTATTTGGAAAATTGAGTACGGATGATTATGACGGAACAGCAGCAGCCAAGGCGCTGATGGACGGCGTCAATGAGTGTCTGGGCAACTAATTCTAAACTGGCACGACATCAAAGGGAAGAACATACGGGCCGCCGGAGGCAGATTCTCCGGCGGCCCATATAAAGAGAAGGAATTTTTGAATGGATGTAAAAAAGGCGGCAGAGAAGAACGAGAATTACAGCAGCGTTGTTACATATTTTCAGAACTTGAATACATTCGGCATGGACGATCTGGTCCTGCTGGTTGATGTGATAGATGTGATGTCTGAGGAGATTTTCGAGCATTACCGGGCGTTACAGCTTCTGCTTCGGGGGGAAGTGGTAAAGATCATTGGAAAGAGGATGGAGAAGGGGGATTTTTCCTTTTTGACGGAATCAGAACAGGAGAGATTTGCTTATATTTTGGAACAGGCGGGGGAATTAGGGGCCCTGCTCTGGGAGAAGTATGAGGGATATGACAGGGAGTTAAAGGGATTATAATATCAAGGAGGTAACCATATGCAGCAGAAGAAGAGCTTTAGCAAGATATTGGCAGATAATATCGGCTTCTTTTTTGTCCTTCCGTGGCTCATTGGATTCATCTGTTTTAAAGTGTATCCATTTGCGTCATCGTTGTATTACAGCTTTACGAACTATGACTTGTTTAATGGAATTTCCAAGTTTGGGTTGATGAACTATGAGAAGATTTTTACGGATGAAGATATTGTCCGTGCCTTTAAGGTGACATTCAAGTATGCAATCTTTGATGTGCCGCTGAAGCTGGCGTTTGCATTGTTTATTGCTTACATCCTGAATTTTAAATTAAAGGGCGTTAACTTTTTCAGAACCGCTTACTATATTCCGTCGATCCTGGGCGGTTCCATCGCCATTGCGATTCTGTGGAGAGCGGTGTTCAACAATGACGGTTTGATCAATACGGTCATCACTTTCTTTGGAGGAGACAAGATCAACTGGATGGCCAGCGATAACGGCGCGATGGCCGTGATCGTTCTGCTCCGCGTATGGCAGTTTGGTTCCGCTATGGTGATCTTCTTAGCGGCTCTTAAGGGGGTGTCCCAGGATTTGTACGAGGCGGCCTCCATCGACGGCGCGGGCAAATGGACCCAGTTTTTTAAGATTACGGTACCGTTAATCACGCCGGTAATCTTCTATAATTTAATTACCCAGTTATGCCAGGCGTTCCAGGAGTTCAACGGACCGTTCCTGGTAACCAAGGGCGGACCCAACGGCGGAACGACGCTGATTTCCATTCTGATTTACAACAATGCGTTCCTCCGTCACAAGATGGGCATGGCCAGCGCGCAGGCGTGGGTGCTGTTTATCATTGTCATGGTGTTTACGGCGGTGGCATTTATCAGTCAGAAGAAATGGGTTTACTATTCAGACGAGGATGGGAGGTAAGATGGCATGACAAGAGAGACGAAGAGAAAAATCAGTACTGTCATCCGCTATACCCTGCTGATTCTGGTCGGTTTCGTGATGGTATATCCGCTGATCTGGATGGTGGGAGCGACATTCAAGACCAATTCCGAGATATTTACCAGCGCGTGGTTCTGGCCGAAGAATCCGGTATTTGACGGCTACAACAATGCGTTCAAGAGCTACGGCGGCAAGATCAACCTGCTGACCTCCATGCTCAATACTTATAAAATCGTGGTACCGAAGGTGGTGTTTACGGTGATTTCCGCGACGGTTACGGCTTATGGGTTTGCGAGATTTGATTTTAAGGGGAAAGGGATTCTGTTCTCCCTGATGATATCTACGCTGTTTCTGCCTCAGGTAGTGCTGAATGCGCCACAGTATATCATGTTCAATAAATGGGGCTGGACCAACTCTTACAAACCGCTGATTATTCCATCCCTGTTCGCGGCGGATACTTACTTTGTGTTTATGCTGGTACAGTTCCTACGGGGCGTGCCAAGGGAGCTGGAGGAGGCGGCCAAGATTGACGGCTGTAATTCCGTCAAGACGCTGTGGTATGTGATTGTGCCGATGTTAAAGCCGTCACTGGTGTCCTGCGCGCTGTTCCAGTTTATGTGGACGTCCAATGACTTTATGGGACCACTCATTTATATCTCCGATATGCCGAAGTATACGAACTCGATTTACTTACGGATGTCCATGGATGGGGATGTGGGATTCCAGTGGAACCGGATTCTGGCCATGTCCCTGATCTCCATCATCCCGTCTCTGATTGTGTTCTTCTGTGCACAGGATTCGTTTATTGATGGTATCGCGGCGGGCGGCGTCAAAGGTTAATGGATACGGATAACACGAAAGGGGGATTCTCGGATGGGAATCCTCCTTTTTTAAGAATACTTGGAAGATGTGAGAGAGATAAAGGGGAGGAAGACAACATGAAGGGAACTGTAATTTTTAAGACGGCAAGATGTGTGACGATAGAGATTGATGACGGCAGCATTTTTGAGGCGGAGTCAGTCCGGAAGATTTTTGTGAATGGGGTGCTTTATGGGGAGACGAAGCGGGTGATTGCCAGTATTTACGGGTTGAAGCCGGACACGGATTATAGAATCCGGATAGAGGCGGGAGTATCGGACCTGGCAGAGATTTTTGTGAAAACCGACAGGGAGTTTGTGACGCTGAATGTCCGGGATTTTGGGGCGAAGGGCGACGGGGTGCAGGACGATACCGGGTTTATCCAGGCAGCCATCATGTGCTGTCCGGCGGATGGAAGAGTGCTGGTGCCGGAAGGCATTTACCGGGTGAGCAGTTTGTTCTTAAAGAGTGATCTGCGGCTGGAGATCGGCAAGGGGGCGGTGCTGTCCGCATTTACGGACAGAACGAAGTTCCCGGTGTTAAAGGGGCTGATCGACAGCTATGATGAGAAGAGCGAGTACAATTTAGGAACCTGGGAGGGGAACCCTCTCGACATGTTCAGCGCGATTGTCACTGGAATTAATGTAAAAAATGTGGTACTCTATGGAGAAGGAATGATTGAGGGAAATGCAGGCTATGAGGAGGATAACTGGTGGTATGACGCCAAGGTGAAACGGACGGCGTTCAGGCCCAGGATGATCTTCTTGAACCACTGTGAGAATGTGACGGTTCAGGGGCTCCGGGTGCAGAACAGTCCAAGCTGGAATATCCACCCCTATTTTTCCAGGCGGCTGCGTTTCCTGGATTTGACGGTGTTAAACCCGAAGGATTCGCCCAATACGGACGGTCTGGACCCGGAGTCCTGTCAGGATGTGGAGATTGCCGGGGTCTGTTTTTCCCTGGGAGATGACTGCATTGCCCTTAAATCAGGGAAAATCTATATGGGGGCCAGGCACCGGATTCCCTCGGAGGATATTGTGATCCGCCAGTGCTGTATGAGGGACGGCCACGGGTCGATTACCGTTGGCAGTGAGATGGCCGGCGGGGTGAAGAATCTGACGGTGAGAGACTGCCTGTTTCTGCACACGGACCGGGGGCTGCGGATCAAGACGAGACGGGGGCGCGGGGAGGCGGCTGTGATAGACGGGATTCTGTTTGAACATATCCGCATGGACCACGTGATGACGCCGTTTGTGATCAACTGCTTCTATTATTGTGACCCGGACGGACATACGGAATATGTGGCTGCAAAGGAGGCATTGCCGGTGGACGAAAGAACGCCCTATGTGAGACGGCTGGTGTTCCGGGATATTGAGGCATCCAACTGCCATGTGGCGGCGGCTTATTTTTATGGACTGCCGGAGCAGAAGATTGACCGGGTGGAGATGGAGCGGATTCATGTGACCTACGCGGCGGATGCCATGGAGGGCGTGCCGGCGATGATGGACGGAATCGAACCGGTGAAACGGATGGGGGTGTATGCCAATAACATCCGCACGCTGGTGCTGAAGGATGTGACGATCGAGGGACAGTCGGGGGAGACTGTGGTGGCGGAGCATGTGGATGAGATCGTAAGATAAAAATATACTGACGTAACAGGAAAGACAGATAAGGAGTGGGGGCTCATGGCAGTTACGATTAAAGATATTGCGAAGAGGGCGGGGGTATCTTATTCCACCGTTTCCAGGGCGTTAAATGATATCGGGACGGAGAATACGGATAATAAAAAGAGGATTCTTAAGATTGCGCAGGAGATGGGGTATGTGCCCAACCAGGCGGCGATTAATCTGAAGCTGTCCAGATCCTATACCATCGGGCTGTATTTTTCCACGATCAGCAAGATGTCGTCGCCCTTTGTTCTTCACGACGTGCTGACCGGAGTTTACAGCATTGTGGGGAGCAAGTACAATGTGGTGGTGAAGGGAATTGATATGTACGAGAAGGGGACGCTGAATCCCAGCTTTTATGATGGGATTATCGTGCTGAGCCAGCGGACGGAGGACGGGGAGTTTATCGAGGAGGTCATGGCGAAGAAGATTCCCATGGTGGCTATCTGCCGGACCGTGTTTTATGACGTGCCGAATGTGGTGACGGACGAGGCCAAGGCCATGGAGAAGGCCATGGATTATCTGCTGGATCATGGCCACAGGCGGATCGGTGTGATTGAGGGGAATCCAAACTATGATTCCACCAGACTGCGGGAGCGGGGCTGGCGCAATTCCATGTTAAAGCATGGCTTGAACCCGGATGACCTGCCGGTGGAGATTGGCAATTACCGGTATGCCAGCGGCTACCGGGCGGCGCAGAGGATGGTGGCGGAGAATCCGAATCTGACGGCGATTCTGTGTTTTAATGATGAGATGGCATTTGCGGCGAGGGCGGCGATCTATGAAGCGGGGCTGACGGTGCCGGATGACATTTCCCTGATCGGGTTTGATAACTGGGATATGTCGGGATATGGCACCATGAAGCTGACCACGGTGGAGCGAAGCATGAGTGAGATTGCAAAAGAGGGCACCAGGGTCTTGCTTCGGCGGTTGGAAGATGGTATTATAGATAACAGCAGGATTTACTTAGATAACCAATTGATTATTAGGGAAACTGTGAAAGATATAAGGGAATAGTAAGGAAAGTCCCCCTCGCATACGCTCAGGGGAATAGTAAGGGAGAAACAGCAGCTGATGAAAAAAGTAGAAGACTATGTTAGAAGTATACCTGATTTTCCGGAGCCGGGTATTATATTCCGGGATGTGACGACGATTCTGCAGGACGCGGACGGACTGCATCTGGCGGTGGACGGGATTCTGGACATGCTGAAGGACGTGGATTTTGATGTGGTGGTAGGTCCCGAGTCCAGAGGATTTATCTTTGGCGTGCCGGTGGCTTATGCGGCCCACAAGGGCTTCGTGCCGGTGAGAAAGAAGGGAAAGCTTCCCTGTGAGACAGTGTCTATGGAGTATGATTTAGAGTACGGAAGCGCCGTGATTGAGATGCACAAGGACGCGGTCAAGCCGGGACAGAAGGTGGTCATCGTGGATGATTTGATCGCTACGGGCGGTACCATCGAGGCGATTGTCAAGCTGATTGAGGGACTGGGCGGTGAAGTGGTGAAGATCTGTTTCGTCATGGAACTGGCAGGACTGAAAGGCAGAGAGAAGTTAAGCGGGTATGATGTGGATACCATCATTACTTACGAGGGAAATTAAGAAGACTGGTTAAACGCCGGGGTGCGGACAGAGTGAAGTTGTCCGTACCCCGGCGTTTTTTTTGTTCATTCCTATTCTTTTTATTGGGCGTTGATAGTGTCCACGATGGACATGGCGTGAATCCTTCTTGCGGGGCCCCGGACGGCGGCGATGGCTGTGACAAGAACGATCAGCACGATGGCGCCCAGAGCACGGACCGGGAGATACCAGGGGACGCCCCACTGGGCGGTGACCATGGTTTCATACAGGTACTTATGCAGGGGCAGACCTGCCGCGCAGCCGGCTATGCTTCCGCAGACGGCGTAGGTGGCGGCTTCCGCGGTGATCATGAACACCATCTGTCTGCTGCTCATGCCGATGGCCCGCAGGGCGCCGTACTGGCGGATGCGCGCGGAGACGCTCATGGCGATGCTGTTGATGATGTTAAACACGGTGATCAGTGCAATCACGGTGAGAAAACCGTAGATGAAGAGGGCCATGGCCCAGTAGGAGCCTTTGGCCTCCGCGTTGCCTGCCCGCTGGTCGGAGAAGGTGATCCCCGGTCCCGCCAGATCGCGGAGGGCTTCCACATCGCTGTCGGTGGCATTGTTCCTTAGCTGTACGTCGATGATGGTGTAGCCGGAAGCGCCGGTGAGGCGGCGGAAGGTATCCTCCGTACAGATCACATTTTCCGTTCCGGCGTCCTGGGTGAAAGGACAGGTGGATAATACTCCGGCGCAGGTCAGCGCAACGGCCTGACCGTTTCGCTCCAGGGTGATCTGACTGCCCAGGGGCAGCGGACTGTCTTCGTGGTATACGGACAGCACGGCATTTTCATCGGTTTCCAGGGCTTTCAGGGAGCCGTCCACCACGGAGTCTTCAGCCCAGTCAAATTGGTGCTCCTCGTAGGAAATCAGGTTGATCCGGATATCCCTTCCATCTGCCCTGGCTGGAAGACCGTAGGCAAACATGCGGCCGTAAACCCGCTTTACCGCAGGATGTTCCGACAGCTTTGCGGCCAGTTCCGGATCGATGGACAGGGTATTGTCCGGGCTTAAGTAAGAGAGATCCGGGGTGTAGGGCCTTAAGGGCCGGATGGCGTGGCCCATGAAATCCACCAGGGTTGAAAAGGATAAAAACAGGAGGATGCTCAGCGCAAAAGAACTGGTCATCAGAATAAAATTTTTCCGGCTTGCCCTGGCGTGATGGATGCCGAGGGCAGTCTCCACCTTGAGAACGCGGGATAGAAACGGGCCAAAGAGGAACGCTGTTTTGGAAGCGGGAGCCGCCAGCGGCGCACCGCCGGATGCCGCCGTCAGGGGGGAGACGCGGGAGGCTCGTCTGGCGGGGGAGCCTGAGGCGATGAAGACGGTCAAAAGTCCTACTAAAGCGCCGGACAGGATACCGGGCAGGCTCACTCCAAAGACCGGCAGTCCGGAAAAATAGACCGGGCTTAAATACCGAAGCAGAGCGCAGAGAACCCATACCACGGCGACTCCCGCGCCGGCTCCAAGAGGAATTGCCAGGCGGCACCAGCGAAGCGCCTCCAGCCGGACGAAGCGGATGATCTGTTTTTTGCTGGCGCCCAGACAACGCAGCACGCCGAAGAACTGGGTCCGCTGGGCTACGTTGCTGTTTAAGCTGCCGGCTATCATCAGGATGCCGGCTGTCATCACCAGCAGAAACAGGATCACAGCCACCACGTATAACATCATAATGTAGGAACTGCCGGACTGACCCTGTACGCCCAGGAGTTTCACATTTTCCCCCACCTGCTTTTCCGTCAGGTGGAATTCCTGCTTGATCGCGTTGATTTCCGCTCTCATATTGATGGAAGGGTCAAACTGCACGTAGTAGACTCCATGATCCGGGGCCGGAGGCTGGCCGGTGGCAGTTTGGAGGATGGAATGATACGCGGATTTGGGGACGAAAGCGCCGGTGGCGTCCCAGCGCAGCAGGGTGGAGGGATTTTCTGTAAAACCGGAGACGGTAAAGTTCATGGAAGCGCCGTTTGGAAGCGTGATTGCTACGTCATCTCCGACAGCTACATCACGGATGGCTTTTGCATTTTCACTCAACAGGATTTCCCCGTCACCGGGATAGCCTCCCTCCAGAATATTGGCTGTGGTCATGATGTCCGTTAGAAGCGGCGGCTCTATCCCGCAGATGGCGGCCTGGCGTCCGTCAATGGCATAGCCCTGGTCAAGCCGGTAATTCAGCACATCGTACCAGGACATGGCCGCCACTTTTGGCCGGGCGGCGATCAGGGCCGCGTCCTCCCCGGTTATATTGGACAACTGGATATGCCAGTTCCCATATTCATGAAGGGCCTGGATGGTCTGGCTGCGCACCTCCATATCTGCCATGCTGAAAATGGTGGTGACAAGAAAGACGGAGAGGGCAATGCAGAGCAGGGTCATCCGGTGCTGTCTTGCGTGAATCCGGGAGGAGATGGGAATCAGTTCTAAATAATGTTTCATGGCCGCATCCCCCCAAGATCAGAAAGGACGCCGTCGCTCACCTTGAGCACCCGGTCTGCCGATGAGGTGAGACCTAAGTTGTGGGTGATCATCAGGATTGTCTGCTGATAGTGCCTGGAGGCCCGGGTCAGCAGGTCCATCACGTCCTGGCTGCTTTTGGTGTCTAAGTTGCCGGTGGGTTCATCGGCCAGAATCAGGGATGGCTTCGTGATCAGGGCCCTTCCGATGGCGACTCGCTGCTGCTGCCCGCCGGAGAGCTGGGAGGGGAGATGTCTTCTGCGGTCGGTGAGTCCCAGCATATCCAGCAGCTCCTCCATGACGCCGGGGTCCGGTTTCTGATAATCCAGCAGCAGAGGGAACATGATGTTCTGCTCCACGGTCAGCTCGGAAATCAGCTGGAAGGACTGGAAGATAAAGCCGATATTCCGTCTTCGAAAGACCGTGCGGGCTTCCTCCTTCATGGTAAACAGATCGCAGCCGTCCATGGTGATGCGGCCGCTTGTGGGGGTATCCAGAGCGCCGACGCAGTTTAAAAGTGTGCTTTTGCCGGAACCGGACTCACCCACCACAGCGGCGAATTCTCCCTTTTCCAGGGAGAAGGAGACATGTTTTAAGGCATGGACCTGACCGGCCCCCTGGCCGTAGGTTTTGCATAAATCGGTAACTGTAAGTATGTTCATAATGGGTAACCTCCTTTCGTTAACAAAAGCCTATCAGATGCAGATGACAATGTGGTGAATCCATACTTACAGTTTTGTAAGGAAGGAAATGGTGAAGACAGTCCCTACACCCTCGGCGCTTGAAACCGTGATAACGCCCCCCTGTTCTTCGATAATGGATTTCGTCAGTGGAAGCCCCAGACCCACGCCCTGGATATCCAGGGAATGCTGGCTGCGGTAAAAACGTTTGAAGATATGATGTAGATCTTCGGGGGCGATTCCGCAGCCGTTATCTGTCACGAGGATGCGCACCATGGCCGGGGAGGCCTCCCAGGAAACCCGGATGATGCCTCCTGCCGTGGTGTGGTCCAGCGCATTTTTCACCAGGTTTCCCACTGCCTCGGCGGTCCAGGGAAAGTCACAGAGCAGCATTTCCCCGCCGCCTTCCAGAATCAGCTCCTTTTCCTCCAGTCTGGCTCTCACGTTCAAGTCCTGGATGGCATGTTCCACCACCTCGCGGATGGGATGAAGATTTTGCTCAAACGTGATATTGCCTGCATCCAGCCGGGTGATCTTTAGCAGGGAGGCGATTAACTGCTCCATGCGGGTGAGAGACTGGCGCATTTTGCCGGTAAAGGCGGACACGGTGTCCGGTTGGTCCGGCTCTGCGGCAATGATCTCGCTGTACATAGTCATGGCAGCCAGCGGTGTTTTCAGTTGATGGGAAATGTCAGAAATGGTATCTTTTAAAAACTCCTTCGTCCGGTGTTCCGTCTCGCTCCGGGACCGGAGCGCCATCGCCAGCCGGTCGATGGAGGAAAACAGCAGATGAAGCGACCCTTCCTCGGTGCGGGGCAGGTGGACAGAGTAATCCCCGGCCATGAAACGGTCCACAGTGTCTATGGCCTGCCGGTATAGGCGTTCCCTGCGGTTGAGAAAACACAGAGAACCTCCCAAAAGCAGCCCGGCCATCAGCGCCAGCAGAATCAGGAGGAAATCGTTTAAGGATTGAAGCGGCCCTCTGACTGCCGGGAGATACCGGGAGGAGGTCTGGGCAGTCAGGCCGATTTTCTCCATCAGAGCCGCCCCATCGGGAGAGATGACGGAGGATGGACCGGAAACTGTGATGGCTGTTGCTGCCACTGCTTCAGGAACCCCCTGCGCTAAGAGTGAGGAGACAACCGCCCCGTCGTGGGACAGCAGCGCGTCTTTGTAAAGGTGGTTCTGCTGGACGGAAAGGGTCAGAAACAGAGCGCAGAGCAGTGACAGGGTGCAGAACAGAAAGAAAAGATAATGCCTTGTCTGCCGGTCATGAAACAGCCTCATAGCGCCGCCTCCTTCCACTGGTAGCCGAAGCCGCGGACGGTGAGAAGATGGTCTGGGCGGGACGGCTCCGTCTCCACTTTTTCCCGCAGCCGCCGGATATAGACGGACAGGGTGTTGTCATCCACATATTTTCCGGTTCCGTCCCACAGTTCATCATAAATTACGTCCCGGGTCAGAGTCCGCCCTGCATTTCGCACCAGCAGGGACAGCAGTTTGTACTCCGCGCCGGTGAGTTCCAAAGGAACACCTCTTAAGACGGCCAGGTGGTTCATCCTGTCGATGGTGATGTCACCGCACACAAGGGGGGAAGCGGAATCCGCCGGGGTTACGGCAGCCCGCCGCAGCAGAGCGCGGATGCGGGAACACAGCTCTCCCAGCCGGAAGGGTTTGGTGAGATAATCATCTCCGCCGCAGTCCAGGCCATGGATGACATGGACCTCCTCGTCGGAGGCGGTGAGAAAGAGAATGGGAGTCCGGCTCTCCCGGCTTCGAACCTTTTCACATACCTGGAACCCGGTGCCGTCAGGCAGTGTCACATCCAACAGGAGCAGATCATAGCATTCCACGGACAACAGGGCCAGAGCTTCTTTTACCGTGCGGGCCACCTGGGTTTGAAATCCATTTTTTTGAAGCGCGTAGGTCAGACCGTCCACCAGGCTTAGGTCATCCTCCAGCAGCAGAAGTTTTTCATTCATCAATGTTTCCTCCTTTTTGAATTCCAGGTTTGAAAAAAATCTCGCCATTTGTTCCCATTATAAAAAATGTGGAGGCATCGCGCAAGGTGATGAGGGGGAGGTTTTGCTTACAATTCTGTAAGGGAGGAGGAAGACGTCTCCTTCCGGTACTGGTAAGGAGTCTTCCCGGTGTAGCGTTTGAAGGAGTAACTGAAATAATGGGCGGTCTCGTAGCCCAGCGCGTCGGAAATTTCAAATACCTTCATGGTGGTCTCGCGCAGCATCCGTTTTCCCTCCTGCATTTTCACATCCAGCAGGTAATCGTGAATGGTCTGGCCGCACTCTTTTTTAAAAACGCCGCAGATGTAATTGGTGGACATGTAGACGGCGGAGGAAATATCGTTTAAGGTGATGTTTTCCGTGCGGTGCTCCTGGATATAGGTTTTGATCTGCTCCACTAAAAGCAGGTGGCGGTTCTGGTACTTGCGGGAGAAATGACCGGTGACCGCCAGCAGCATGTCCTGGGTCAGACGGCGGATATCAGTGACGGTCTCGGCTTTTAAGATTGCCTGGGTAGCCGCGGTATAGCGGGCGGAGATATCGGGAAGCTCGCTTTCCGTCTCGCAGAACTCCCGGTAGGCGTGGATGATCAGCTCGAAAAACTGGCCGCGGATATACTCTCTGGACAGGGACCCGGGGCCGGTGAGTACCGAGAGATAGTCGTCCAGGGCACCGGCGACCAGAGGCGTATCTCCTGATCGCACCACCCGTAAAAGCTCCTGGGCCAGGGTTTGGAGACGGTAACTCTCGTCCTCGTTTAAGGTGGTGCGGCGGGGGTTTCGAGCGGTGATATCGTCGATCTGGATGATGGCCTGGTTTCCCACGAAGAATTTGTGCTCTAAGGCCCTGCGGGCCTCGTTGTAGGAGTTGCAGGCCAGACGGATGCCGGCAGCGGGAAGACCGATGCCGAAGGAGATGGAGAGCTGGTCCAGTTCCCCGATCAGTCCGGCGATGCCTTCCAGGATGCCGGTCATCTTGTCGGGGATACAGTATTCCCGGCGAAACAGCAGCACAAATTCGTTGTCTCTGGCGGCGAAGCTGATCCCGGCCCGGTAGTTTAACATGGTCCGCTCCATGATATCCCGCACTGCAAAATTGATCATCTGAACCTGGGACTGGGTACGGCCTGCCGCCAGTTCCCGGTAATTGTCCAGGACACCGATGACCGCAACTACCGTCTCCTCCGACTGGAACGGAAGCTCAAAATACTCCAGCTTTTCCTGGAGCGTGTCCTGCTGGTCCAGGGTTCCCTGGACCAGGTTGTGAAGGAAGGCCGCTCTGGCTAACGGAAGATTTTCCCTAAGCCGGGTCTCGATCTTATTTAAAAATGCGGTGCGGTTTGATTCCAGCTCGATACTTTCCTGCACTTTTTTTAAGGTGGCGATAATCTCCTGAAGGCGGATCGGTTTTAAGAGATAGCCGTCGGCCTGGACGTCCAGAGCCGTGCGGGCGTAGTCAAAATCCTGGATGCCGCTGATTAACACCACCCGGGTCTTCACGTTCTGCTCCCGCAGGCAGAGGGCCACTTCCAGACCGCTTAAAAGCGGCATCCGGATATCAGTGATGAGCAGGTCCGGCTTCTGTTCCAGACAGAGGTCCAGCGTCTGCTTCCCGTCCCCGGCAAAGCCGATCATTTCCATCCCCAATTCTTCCCACGGAATCATGCTCTGAAGCACATCCTTTACTAAATAATCATCGTCTGCCAATAATACCCGTATCATAGTTGTCCTCCATGTGTGTAATTATTCGTGTTATTGTTTTCCAGTGGAAGATGAATCTCCGCGGTGAGACCGCCTTCCGGGTTGTCCCTGTAATAGAGCCCGTATTCATTGCCGAAGGCGCTTTTCAGCCGCTGGTGCACATTGGTGATGGCAAAAGAATCGGACGAGTGGTCTTCCGGCGAGTTTAGGATTTCATTTAGTTTTCGGGCATCCGCGCCGGAGCCATTGTCGGAGACGGAAATGACGATGTCATGTTCGCCGCAGGCCGCGGAAATGGTGATTGCCAGCTTGTGGTTCTGGGCGGAGAAGCCGTGGAGCACGGCATTTTCTACCAGGGGCTGGAGCGCCAGCTTGACGATTCTCACCCGGTATAAACTGCCGGGAATCAAAAAGCGGTACTGCAGACCGGGACCGTGGCGGATCGCCTGGAGCTCCAGATAAGCCTGGGTGTGGCGGATCTCTTTTTCCAGGGTGATGACGGGCTCGCCGCGGCTTAAGGAGTACCGGAAGAAGTCTGCCAGAGCGCCTATCATATCGCTGATCTGGGGTACGTTGTACTTGATGGCGCTGAGATTGATGGAATCCAGCGTGTTGTAAAGAAAGTGGGGATTAATCTGGGCCTGGAGCGCCTTTAGCTGCATTTCCTTGGCCTTCAGTTCCGCTTTCTGCTTGTTGGATTCGCTGATATAGAGTTCGTCGATGAGATGCTGGATGCGGGCAATCATCTTGTTGTACTGGTTGATCAGATAGCGGAATTCATCATTTTTATCGTACTTGATATCAATGGAAAAGTTGCCGTCCCCGATGGTGCGCATGGAGTCCACAATAGCCAGGATGGGACGGGATAAGTTGCGGGACAGCAAAAGGGCTGTGAATAAAGCAATGCCCATGCTGAGAAAGATAAGGAAGACAACGATCCAGGTCAGCATGTTCTGGCTGCTGTTAATGTCATTTAAATCGGTGATGACCACGATGGTCCAGTCTGCGTTCTGCAAAGGTTCGGCTGCGATGACTACCGGGCGCCCGTCCAGCTTTAAGCGTGTCGGAGTGGAGGAAAGGCTGGTAAATTCCTGTTTCAGCCAGTCGCTTTCGCTGGCGGTCAAATCGCCGCTGGAGCTTAGGAGATTCTGTTTGGAGTCATAGATCAGAGTTTTGCTGCCCGGCGTAGGCTTGTAGGTCTCAAGAAGCTGAGCAAAGAAGGAATGTTCCAATGAAACGGTTAAAAATGCCGCATATCTGGCCGTCTCCACGGTCTGTAAGTCGTAGAGCTTGCGGGTGATTATAATGGAATCGGTCTTAAAATCGGCAACAATGGCTGCGCTTTTACTGGCTGCCTCCTGATACCAGTCTGCCGTGTCCAGGGCGGAGATATCACGCACCTTGTCGGAAATGTCGAATTTCTGGTAGGCGGGCCGGTCTATCATATGGATCACGGGAACAATGGGAGAACTGGTGGAGGCGTAGTAATTGGAGATATAGTAGCTGTCCAGCGCGTGGTCCAGCTTGATGATCTGGGTGACAATGCTGTTGGTATCTTCGGTGGGAGGAGCGCTTAAGACCTCCTGAATCAGGGGATTCATGGAAATCAGGGTAGTCAGCTCGTCGATAAAGGCCAGCCGCTGCTGCACCAGCATACGGACGGAGCTTAAATTCTTCTCCACCAGTTCATCCATTTTTTTGTCGAAAATGCGGACGGAGCCGCTGTACATGATGGTGGTGATCAGGATGGACGGGGCCAGAATGGAGAGCAAAAAATACAAAATAATCTTGTTTCGAAATTTCATGAATATCCCCCTTTTTGCCTGTTGTTTTGTGGTTATCAGTATAATAAAGGTGGCATGGAAAGTCAACGAGGTAGGCGAAGTGCTGAATATTTTGGATTTTTAAAGGTGTTTTTTGTATTTATTTTATACTTTACCTTTGGTATGGTTATAGTGCAGAGGGTAAAAGCAAAACAAAATCAAAAATTGGAAGGGGAAAGAGATTGATGAACATGAATCGAAAAAGCAGACAGGCAGTGGGAATCATGATGGCCGGAGCGCTGGTACTGGGGAGTCTGGCGGGCTGTGGAAGCAAAACCAAGAACACGCAGCAGCCGGGGACGACGGCCGGAGAGACGGGCAGTGCCGTGGAGATGGAGACGGTCCGGGTTTGGACCAACGACGGCTCCTATAAATCGGTGCTGGGTCCGATTGTGGAGGAGTATAACAAAGGCCAGGGCCTGATTGACGGGATCAATATTGACTATAAGGTTTTCGGAAGCGATTACCACGATGTATTGAAGGTTGCTTTGACCGCGGATCAGGGACCGGAGCTTTATAAGTTTGTCGGTACGGTAAAAGAGCCCTTTATCTCAGCGGGATGGATGGTGCCGATCGATGATATGCCGGGCGGTCCGGAGTTTTTGAAGGACTATGAGGATATTTTAATTAACGGATATACCACATTTGAAGGAAAGACTTACAGCGCGCCGATCAAGGTGCTGACGACGAAGTTTATGTATAATAAGGATCTGCTTAAAAAATCGGGTATTACGGAAGCGCCGGAGACGTGGGACGATGTAGTGTCCTATGCGAAGAAGGTGACGGAGGACAACCATGGGGAAGCCTATGGTTACGGGGTTCATTTAAAAGATTCCGCCTCCTCCGGGAAATGGTATTTTGCTGCACAGTTTGCCAGCTCTGTGGGACATATGGGATATGACTTTTCCAGCGGGCAGTTCCGCTTTGCAGACTTCACGGACAACGTGGAAAAGATTCTGCAGATGAAGGCGGACGGAAGTATTTTCCCGGGCGGGGAGGGGATGGACAACGACACGCTGATGGCACAGTTTGCGGCAGGCCGCATCGCCATGCTGCCGGGAGTGAGCTGGGATGTCTCCAACCTGGATAAGTTCTGGAAGGAGCTGGGGACTGGTTTTGAACTGGGAGTCTGTGATCTTCCGGTGGTGGACCCTGAAAACCCATATAAAAACTATGCCCAGATTGCAGATATGCTCTGCCTTGGCTCCAGCGCCATGAAAATGCCGGAGAAGGCAATGAAGGTCTATGATCTGCTTCACGGGGAACAGGTACAGCTGGAGATCCAGAATAATGAGGTGGACTTTATGGCCCGGGCCGATATCCAGGCACAGATGCCGGCGGAATTTAAAAAGGTGGGAACCAAGGAATTCGGTGATACCTCCAATTCTTATTTCACCATGACGCCTCCTGACGGCATGATCACCGTGGAGGGCGCGGACTACCAGAGTACACTGGTGAACTTGATCTCCGGCCCGTTAGACGCGGATGTGAACGCGGTGCTGACGGATCTTGACAGCCGATACAACACGGCTCTGGAGACCGCGATTAAGGACGGACTTGACATGGGAATCTATCTGGATGAATCCTGGGATACCAGTGCGAAATAACAGGGAACGATCATAGAAAGAGGAGCGGTTATCGATGAAAAAACAAAAATCAAGAGGGGCAGGATGGTCGAAAAACAGGGATACGGTACAGAGTTATCTGATGATTGCCCCGATGCTGGCCGGTTTCCTTCTGTTTACGATTTATCCGATGCTGTGGCTGATCCGGTGGTCGTGGTTTGACTATGACGGTATGACCGCCGCCAAGTTTATCGGCTTTGCAAATTATATCCGGGCCTTTACCAGAGATCCCAGATACTGGCAGTCCCTGGGCAACACATTTTTGATAGTGGGGGGCAAGCTTGTGCTGGAGATTCCGCTGGCCCTGTTCCTGGCAGTGGTGTTGAACAGCGAAAAGAAGGTAAATGCATTCTTTCGGACGTTGTTCTTCTCACCGGCGATTGTGAGTACCGCGATTGTGGGGATTGTGTTCTACCTGCTGTTTGATCCTTTCCAGGGGCCGGTGAACCTGCTGCTAAAGCAGTCGGGGATGATCACCAGAAATGTAAACTGGTTCGGCACAAAAGGACTGGCAGACATTGTGATTATCCTGGCCAGTGTGTGGAGAGGGTTCGGAACCAATATGATCTTCTTTATCATGGGACTGCAGAATATCCCCACGGAGATCTATGAGTGCGCGGCTCTTGACGGAACAGGTACCTGGACGAGATTTACAAAGATTACGCTGCCCATGCTGGCGCCCACGGTTAAGATCGTGATGATGTTATTCTTAGTCAATGGCATCAAGATGTCGGATATGGTGCTGGCGCTGACCAACGGGCAGCCGGGCGGGTCCACCGAGGTGGTGATGTCCTATACGTTTAAATATTTCTTCTCCTACGGGTCCGCGGATACCATCAGCCAGTATGGGTATTCTTCCGCACTGGCGGTAATCACGGCTTTGATCATCAGTGTTGTGATCGGGGCATTTATGAAGGCCACAAAGCGGGTTGGAGATTTTTATTAGGAGGAAAAAGAAGTGAAGATAAAACGAAGAATATATGCCGCTATTCTCTATCTGGTGCTCGGAGCGCTGGCGGTGGTGGTGGTATTTCCCATCTTCTATGTGGTGCTGTCATCGTTTAAGTCCACAGGCGCGATTTTGACCTCCTCCTCGTTTTTTCCGGAGAAGATCTCATTTCAGAATTATATCAGGGCCTGGGAGGAATCGAATTTTAAAAATTATATCTGGAACAGTATTTTTATGTGTACCGCTATTGTGCTTGGGACGATTGTCACATCCATCACGTCGGGGTATGTGTTCTCCCGGGGGAATTTTCCGGGGAAGAAACCGCTGCTGGGACTGATTACCTTTTCCATGTTTATCTCGGCGGGGAGTCTGTATCTGTTTCCGCAGCTGCAGATTGCCAAAAGCATGCATTTGAACAACTCGCTGTGGGGGATCATTATTATTTACATATTTGGGATTAATGTGACGCAGCTATATCTGTCGAAAGGATTTATCGACGGGATTCCGCGGGAGATTGACGAGGCGGCGCAGATGGACGGGTGCAGTTTTTTTAAGACGTTTCTCTATATCATCTTTCCGCTGACGAAGCCGCTGGTGGCGACGGTGGGGCTGCTGTCCTTTATGAACTCCTGGAATGATTATCTGCTGCCGTTAGTGTTTACGCTGGGGAACCCGGATAAACAGCCGCTGGTGGTGGGGATCATGTCCATGAAAAATGCGGGGGAGGCGGTTTCCTCCTGGGATCTGATGATGGCCGGAACGGTGATGGCGGTGCTGCCAATGCTGATTGTGTTTGTGACCTTGAATAAGTATTTTGTGGCGGGACTGACCAGCGGGGCGGTAAAAGGCTAAACGATAAAAAAGTGGAGGAATAAAACAGATGAAAGAATTATTGACAGGAGTGCTGCCGGCGCTGGTAACGCCTTTGGACCAGGATGGCAGAGTGAAAGTGGAGCTGGCAAAGCCGCTGATTGATCTGTATGTAAAACAGGGAGCAGCGGGACTTTATATGCTGGGCTGGACCGGCGAGGGCGCGGACCTTAGCGTGGAGAAGCGGAAAATCTGGGCGCAGGCGGTGTTAAAAGAAGGAAAAGACCGGCTTCCCATCTTCGTTCATGTAGGGTATAATGAAAATCTGGACGACTCGGTGGAACTGGCGGCCCATGCGGAAGCGTGCGGGGCTTATGCAGTGGCGTCCGTGGGGATTTCCGAGAAGGCAACGCTGGAGGATAATGTAAATTATTTTAAACGGATTGCGGATGCGGCGCCGAACACCCCGTTTTATATCTACTGGGTAGCGGGCGGGAAAACGCTGACAGCCGGGAAGAATGTGGCCCCGGATGAGCTTTTAAAGGCGATGGAGGCAGTACCGACGTTCCGGGGAATCAAATTTACGGATAATAACTTTTATATCCTGGAACGTTTTAAGAAGTACCGGCCGGATTTAAATATTCTGACCGGGGCGGATGAACTGGCTGTCTGTTCCCAGATTATGGGGGCGGATGGTAATATCGGCGCGCTTCAGGCGGTGACCTGCTATCATCACAGACAGATTTTTGAGCATGTGGCGGCTGGGGATGATCAGGGGGCCAGAGCGCTCCAGTACCGGGCCAATGAGGTGGCGGAGGCGTATAACCGGCCGGAGATCGGGAATCTGCCGGGGATTAAGCTTTTGCTGGAGAGGATTTATGGAATCCCGGCAGGAGCCTGTTCACCGGAAGGACCGTTTGCGGGATGCAAGATATCGGAGGCTGCGGCGGAGCGGCTGGTGGAAGTGTTCCGGAAAAACATTGTGATTGCAGAGTAGGGACAGAGGCAGACAGAGGTAAGAAAGAGCGGTTCTCCCGCGGAGATAATACGCGGGGGAACCGCTGATGTTGTATCCGCATGACTGCCCGCACACCAATCTATCTCTGTAACGGTGGGAAACTGGTATTAAAACATGGAAAGTCTGCTTGTTTGAGCAGGAAAGAGAGGAAAACAGGAATGAAAAATGTGGAGATTGGAACAGGAAAACGGAAGGTTTCCGCTGTGGTGTTGGGATGTATGAGGATCAGCGGGATGTCTGTTCCGGAGGTGGAGGAGCTTGTGGAGACTGCGCTTTCGGAGGGAATCACGGCGTTTGACCACGCGGATATCTATGGCGGCGGGAAGTCGGAGGAAGTGTTTGGAGAGGTGCTGGCGGCAAAGCCGGGACTCCGGGACCGGATATTTCTGCAGTCGAAGTGCGGGATCAGAAAAGGATTTTTTGATTTCTCCAAGGAACATATAATGGGGTCCGTGGAGGGCAGCTTGAAGCGGCTTCAGACGGATCACTTAGATATGCTGCTGCTTCACCGGCCGGATGCGCTGATGGAAATGGAAGAGGTGGCGGAGGCATTTGACTGTCTGAAGTCATCGGGGAAGGTACTGGAATTTGGCGTGAGTAATATGAATCCGATGCAGATCGAATTGATGGAGAAAGGGACCGGGATTTCTTTAGCGGCGAATCAGCTGCAGTTCAGTGCGGCCCACACGCCGATGCTGGATGGCGGGTTCAATGTGAATATGGCGTCGGATGCGGGGATCATGCGGGACGGAAGTGTGCTGGAGTACTGCAGGCTTAAGGGAATGGCCGTGCAGGCATGGTCCGCGTTACAGTATGGATATTTTGAAGGGACATTTTTGGGAAATGAATTGTATGGGGAGTTAAACCAGGTCCTGGAGCGGATCGGCGCTAAGCGGGGCGTGACCAGCGCGGCGGTGGCAATCGCCTGGATTCTGCGCTATCCGGGTTCTACCCAGGCGGTGGTCGGGTCCACAAAGAAGGAGCGGGTGCGGGAACTGGCGAAGGCCGGAGATGTGTCGCTTAGCAGAGAAGAGTGGTATGAGATTTACCGGGCGGCGGGGAATCAGCTGCCGTAAAGGGAGTTCTTGCGTTTAGAAAGGTGAGGTGCGTGAATTATGGGATTGCGAAAGGATTTTCTGTGGGGCGGCGCGGTGGCGGCCCATCAGCTGGAGGGTGGATATGACCTGGGAGGAAAAGGGTTAAGCATTATGGATGTGATGACTTCCGGCGATAAGAATACTCCCAGAAGAGTGACGGACGGAATTGTGGAAGGGGAACATTATCCCAACCATGAGGGAATTGACTTCTATCATCATTACCGGGAGGATATCAAGCTGTTTGCGGAGATGGGATTTCGTTGTTTCCGAACCAGTATCGCGTGGACCAGGATTTTTCCTAATGGAGATGAGACGGAGCCGAATGAGGAGGGACTGCGTTTCTATGATGATCTGTTTGATGAATGTCTGAAATACGGGATTGAGCCGGTGGTGACGCTGTGCCATTTTGAGATGCCGCTTCATCTGGTGAAGGAGTATGGGGCGTGGAGAAACCGGAAACTGATTGATTTCTTTGTGCGGTTTGCGGTGACTTGTTTTACCCGTTACCGGGACAAGGTGAAATACTGGATGACATTTAATGAGATTAACAATCAGGCCAATTACCAGAGTCTGTTTGGGCTGTACTCGGATTCCGGGATTCTGTGCGGGGAAGGGGAGGACGCGGAGGCTTTGATGTATCAGGCGGCCCACTATGAGCTGGTGGCCAGCGCCCGGGCGGTGAAGCTGGGGCGGGAGATCAACCCGGATTTCATGATCGGCTGTATGATAGCCATGTGCCCGGTTTATCCGGCGACCTGTAAGCCGGAGGATATCCTGATGGCGGAGAAAGCCATGCAGAAGCGTTACTACTATACGGATGTCCATGTGAAGGGGGCGTACCCGGCAAATATCCGAAAATACTGGGAGCGCAGGGGCATGAAAATAGATGTGACAGAGGCGGATTTGGCAGATTTGAAGCTGGGGACCGTGGATTACATTGGGTTTAGCTACTACATGTCTTTCTGTATCCGGCATAAAGAAGAAAATGTGTGGTTTGATTACGATGAGGCTCATGATCTGGTGCCTAATCCATATGTGAAAGCCTCCGACTGGGGCTGGCAGATCGATCCGGTAGGGCTTCGGTATGCCATGAACTGGTTCACGGACCGGTATGATGTGCCGCTGTTTATCGTGGAAAATGGGCTTGGCGCTTATGACCAGGTGGAAGAGGACGGATCGGTGGCAGATGACTACCGGATTGAGTATTTAAAAATACATATTGAGCAGATGAAGAAGGCGGTTGAGGAGGACGGTGTGGACCTGATTGGCTATACGCCGTGGGGCTGCATTGATTTGGTCAGCGCAGGAACCGGGGAACTTGACAAGCGGTATGGGTTTATCTACGTAGATAAGCACAATGACGGCAGCGGTGACCTGCATCGGAGCCGGAAGAAATCTTTCGATTGGTACCGGCAGGTAATTGCATCCAATGGGGAAGTATTGTAGCAGATTCTGATGCGGCGGGCACCGGTAAAAGGAGACGTGCCGTACAGAGAACATGGGGTACAGAAAAGCGGGGAAGGTTTTGACTATGAAATATTTGTGTATCGATGTGGGCGGCAGTTCCATCAAATTTGCGGTGATGGATGAGAAACTGGCCTTTTACGAGAAGGGGAGCGTGCCCACGCCCTATGAGGGGGCCGAAACATATTTAGGGGTGTTGGAAGAGATTTACCGCAGGTTTGAAGGTGAAGTCCAGGGAATCGCCATGTCGGTTCCGGGGATGATTGACAGTGAGAATGGAATCTGCGTGACAGGCGGAAATCTGACCTATATCCAGCAGTTCCCACTGGCAGAGCTTTTGAAATGCCGGTGCCGGACGCCGGTCACCATCATGAATGATGCCAAATGCGCCGCTTTGGCGGAGGTGTCCTGCGGGGCGCTGAGAGACTGTAAGGATGCGGTGGTGCTGGTCTTTGGGACGGGGGTCGGCGGCGCCCTCATCAAGGATGGCAGAGTACATATGGGGAAGCATTTTGCGGCAGGGGAGTTCAGCTTCATTATGCTGGACCAGGAATGCGATTTAGAGAGCAGTACCTGGGCAAAAAGGGGCGGCAGTGAGCGCCTGATCACCATGGCGGCGAGGGCAAGAGGGGTAAATAATGACGGGGTGACCGGTTACGATGTGTTTCGATGGGTGGAAGAGGGGGACGAACTGGTGCGAAAGGCGCTCGATAAATTCACCAGGGATATCGCATTTGTAATTATGAATTTACAGATGATTTTTGACCCGGAGCGGTTCGCCATCGGAGGCGGGATCAGCAGGCAGCCGCTGTTGCTTGAATCTATTCAAAAGAATCTGGAGTATTACTACTCTCTTTATCCGTACACGGTGCCAAAGGCGGAGGTGACGGTTTGTCAATATTTTAACGATGCCAATCTGGTTGGAGCGCTTCACAACTATTTAAATCATGTTTAGAGGGAAAGCCTGGGAAAAATGGATCTTGTCCATTTTTCTCTGGCTTTTTTGGTGGAATGCATCTTATAATAGAAGCATCTTGAGAGACAGGAGTGGAATAATCGTATGAAATTGATCCATTTATCGGATCTTCACATCGGAAAGCGGGTCCATGAGTTTTCTATGATTGAGGATCAGAAATATATATTGGCGGAGATATTGAAGATTGTGGAAGGCGAGCAGGCGGACGGGGTGATTCTTGCCGGAGACATTTATGACAAGCCGGTTCCGCCGGCGGAGGCGGTGCTGGTGTTTGACGGGTTTTTAACCAGCCTGGCTAAGATGGAGGTTCCGGTGCTGGTGGTCAGTGGGAATCATGACTCGGCGGAGCGGATTGCTTTTGGGGCGAAGCTGTTGTCCGGCAGCGGGGTCTATCTTTCGCCTGTGTATGAGGGGAGAGTGGAGCCGGTGCGGCTTGTGGATGAGTATGGGGAGGTATTTGTGTATCTGCTGCCGTTTGTGAAGCCGGCGGTGGTCCGCCATGCATGTTTGGAGGAAGAGGTGAAAAGCTATGACGACGCGGTCCGGGTGGCCGTGGAGCATATGGAGGTGGATGCGGGGAAACGCAACGTCCTTGTGGCTCATCAGTTTGTGACGGGGGCCAGCCGGTGTGAGTCGGAGGAAATCACGGTGGGCGGCGTGGACCAGGTGGACGTGGAGGTATTTCAGGCGTTTGACTATGTGGCCCTGGGGCATTTGCACAGCCCGCAGCAGGTGGGGCGGGAGACGGTGCGCTACTGTGGGACGCCTCTGAAATATTCGTTCTCGGAAGCAGAGCAGGAGAAAACGGTGACGGTGGTGGAGATGAAGGAGAAAGGGCGACTTGAGATACGCTATCTTCCGCTGACGCCTCTGCGGGACATGCGAAAGATCCGTGGTTCCTATCTGGAAGTGACGGCACTGCCATTTTATCAGGGGATGAATACGGAAGATTATCTTCAGATTACGCTGACGGATGAGGAGGATGTTGTGGACGGACTGCAAAAGCTGCGGACGATTTATCCGAATCTGATGTGGCTCCAGTATGACAACAAGCGGACCCGGGAGAGCCGGATGGTGGACGGGGCGGAACATGTGGAGGAGAAATCGGAGCTGGAACTGTTTGAGGAGTTTTATGAGAAGCAGAATAACCAGGCGATGAGTGGGAAGCAGCAGGAGTTTGTGCGGCGGCTGATTCAGAAGGTACAGGAGAAGCAAGGGTGATGGCAGGGCAGAACCGGGGACTGGGGCAGGGACCGCGCTGGGAACTGAGCCGGGAACTGGGCCAGGGGCTGTGCCGGGAACTGAGTTGGGAACTGGGCCAGGGGCTGAGCTGGGAACTGGGCCAGGGGCTGTGCCGCGAATCGAGCCGGGAACTGGGGATTCCGGTTAGGACAGGCAGATTGGGAAAGGAAAGAGGAGAGATATGAAACCGGAAAAACTGATTATTAGCGCGTTTGGGCCTTATGCCGGGAGGACTGAGATTGATTTCGGGCTTCTGGGCAGCAGAGGGCTTTATCTGATTACGGGGGATACCGGAGCTGGGAAGACGACGATCTTTGACGCGATTACCTTTGCGCTCTACGGGGAGGCCAGCGGGGAAGTACGGGAGACGGGGATGCTTCGCAGCAAGTATGCAAAGGATGAGGTACCGACGTTTGTGGAGCTGACATTTTCCTATCAGGGAAAATCTTATGTGGTGACGAGAAATCCGGATTATCTGCGTCCAAAGGGGCGGGGAGAGGGATTTACCATGCAGAAGGGGGAGGCGTCGCTTGTCTACCCGGATGAGCGGCAGCCGGTTACGAAGACGAAAGAGGTGACGCGGGCGGTGACGGAGCTGATCGGTCTGGATTACCGCCAGTTTACCCAGATTGCGATGATTGCGCAGGGGGATTTTCAGAAGCTGCTGCTGGCGGGGACGGCGGAGCGGAGTGTGATATTCCGGCAGATTTTTCATACAGGGGTGTATCAGGAGATTCAGAGCCGGTTGAAAGAGGAAGTGCGGGAGCGGTGGAATGCTTATGATGAGATGCGGCGGAGCGTTTACCAGTTTATGAGCGGTGTGGCTTGTGATGGGGAGCTGTATGAGAGCGCGGAGCAGAGGAAGCGTATGCTAGTGGCTGAACTTACGGAACTGAAAGGGACGAAGTTTGAGGGAACACTGGAGCGGGGGATGGAACTGCTTGGAGAACTGCTGACAGCCGATGAGGAGGATTTGACTGCGGTGGACGGGCGGCTGGAAGGACTGGAAAGCGAGATCCGGCAGGGGAATCAGCTGCTTGGAAAAGTGAGGCAGTATGGCAGATTAAGGGTAGATTTGAAGAGGAATGAGGAACGGCTGTTGACATTGACGCCGGAGTTTGTGAAAGCGGAAACGGTGCTAAATGAGGCGGGGGAGGCAGCGAAAGCTTGTGAGGGGCTGGCGGTTCTGATTGAGGCAGGGACGGAGAAACTGAAACTGTATGAAACCCTGGACCGGGAACTTCAGGAAATTGCCGGGAAAAAGAAATTGGAGACGGAGACACGGCTCAGTCAGAAAACGAGGGCGGAGGAGAAGCGCGCGCTTGAGGAGAAACTGGGAGAAGAAAAGAAGCTGCTGGAGACGGTTTGGACAACCGGGGAAGAGAAAACCGTGCTGGAAGAGCGGGAACGGCGGCTGAAAGGTCTGACGGAGCGGGGATACCGCCTGGCGGATTGGCGGACAGAACTTAGGAAACGTCAGGATGCCTATATGGCGGCTTCCAAGGACAGAAACAAAAAACGAGATTACTATGCGCAGCAGGAGCAGCTGTTTCTGGATGGTCAGGCAGGGATTTTAGCCAGTGGATTGTCGGAAGGAGCGCCTTGTCCGGTCTGCGGTTCCATCCACCATCCTGTGCCGGCGAAACGTAAGGCGGAAGCGCCGGGGAAGGAAATGCTGGACCGGTGGAAAGAGGAACTGGCAAAGGCAGAGGCTTACGTGGAGCGGCTGAGCGGGGACGCGAGACATTTGCGGGAGCAGATCTGGGAAGAGAGCAGGCGGATTGTGGAAGAGGGAGAACAGCTGCTTGGGGAGGCCGGCTTGGACCGGGGAATGGGTGACCGTGTGGCGTGGACATCTGAAGTGGCGGCGGCCAGTGAACATGTGCAGGGGATGAAGAGCCAGGGAGGCGACAGCCAGTGGGGGGCTGAATTGGGGGATGACAGACTGCGACAGGCTGCGGACAGTGATCTCCCGGCTGAGGCGGTGGAAACGATTCTCACATACTTGGCCCGGTGGCTGGAACAGACCCGGCGGGAACTTCTGGAATGTGGGAAGCGGATGGAAACGAAACGCCGGCTGGAACAGGGAATACCAAAGCAGGAACTTCATTTGAAGAAACTGGAGGAGGAAATCTGGCAGACGGAGCTGCTGTTAACCAGACTTGCAACAGAGATTGAAACCCTGGCAGCCCGGATCGCTGAGAGAAATGCACAGCTCGGAAACCAGAACCGGCAGGAACTGGAAGCGGAGATTACTACATATAAAATAGAAAAAACAAAACTGGAGCAGGCCCGGGACCAGGCAGAACAGAATTACAGAAACTGCCGGCAGCAGGTCAGCGGCTGCCAGTCGGCTATCGCCACTCTTCAGAAACAGCTGGAGGAGGCGGAGGATTTCAGAGAAGAGGAAATTGCGGCCCGGCAGCAGCATTTGACAGCGGAAAAAGACCAGCTGTCGGCAAAAAAAGCAGAGTTATATTCCGCCTGTAAAAAGAACCGGGAAATATACGAAAATGTCTGTGGCCGGCAGCAGACCATGGCGGCTCTGGAGCAGGAGTATTCCTGGGTGAAGGCGTTGTCCGACACCGCGGGAGGAACTTTAAGCGGCAAACGCAAGATCGAACTGGAGACTTATATCCAGATGACCTATTTCGACCGCATCATCAGGCGGGCTAATCTCCGATTTCTGAACATGAGCCGCGGCCAGTATGAGTTGAAACGCCAAGAGGACGGGGAGGGCAGGCGTGAGAAGGCCGGGCTGGAGTTAAATGTCATCGACCACTACAACCGGACCGAGCGGAGTGTCAAAACACTGTCCGGCGGGGAATCCTTTCAGGCATCCCTGGCCCTGGCTCTCGGTCTCTCAGATGAAATCCAGTCAAATGCCGGAGGAATCCGCCTGGATGCCATGTTTGTGGACGAGGGTTTCGGCTCTCTGGACGAAGAATCGTTAAACCAGGCTATTAAAGCGCTGGAAGGGTTGACGGAGGGCAGCCGCCTGGTGGGAATTATTTCCCATGTGGCGGAACTGAAAGACCGGATCGACAAGAAGATCATTGTGACAAAGAGCCGGAGCGGGGAGGAAATTGGGAGCAGGGTTTTGATAGAGGGGCCATAACAGATCGAAGAATAAAATCAGAAATATTGTTGGACCGGATAGCAATTTGGCAGTAGTTTTCCAACATCAGACTTGCCAATTTGCCCGGTTCAGTGTATTATAGTAGATAAAAGGGACATTTTACCCCAAAATCGTAAAAACATGGTAAAATGCGAAAGAGGAAGGCAGGCGGAAAAGGGAATGAGAATAAGAAAAATGGCGGCAGGCTTCATGATGGCTTGTCTCCTGCTCCAGATGCCACAGATGCAGACGTATACATATGCGGCAGTGGAAAGTGATGGGGGAACTGCGGATATTCAGCTGCAGGGGAAAGTGTTGAAGAACAACATGTCTTTGACTGTGATTGTTTATGATGCTAAGACATGGGATGAGATACCACATGCAAAAGTTGCTCTTCAAAGTGAGAAAAATTATGCGGAAACCAATTACGATGGGAAGGTAACGCTAACCGGTCTTGTGGAGCAGCAGACCTATGATATTTTTATCAGTTATGTAGGATATGAAAGTCAAAAGATCAGTTATCAATGTATAGATGATAATGCAGAGATTAAGGTATATCTGAATTGGGAGAAGAAGAATAGCGGTGGCGGCCCGAGTGGCGGCGGCGCCGGAGGCAATGGCCCCAGTTCTTCTAAAGGACCTGGCATCGATGAATCCGAAGGCCAGCCCGGAGAACTGGTACCTGGCGAAGATGGCACCATCATCCCGGGCGATCAGACAGCAGCCGGAAACCAGGGCCAGACAGGAACCGGCGGCCAGTCAGGAACCGGCGGCCAGACAGGAACCACCGCTCGTCCAGGAACTGATGATCAGGATACCGGGGAATCTGATGAGGAAGGCCAGAACGGCCAGGATCAGAACGATGAAACCGGAGGCATTGACAGAAATCCAACTCTTCCGGATACCGGAGATGGCATCTGGAAACAGATCACGGAGGAGGAGATCGAAAACTCCATCCAATCCGGGGAACCATTTCTGATTGAAACGGATCAGGAAGGTGTATTACCGTTAAAGACAGACGCTTTTTCGGAGCACGACAAAGGGCTTTTAGGAGAAAATGAACTGTGGGCAAGACACACGGAGGAGGAAGGCTGGAGTCTGATTGTTGTCAATAAAGAGCCGGAAACCGAGACTCTGGTTGTCAGACAGGCGAAGATTCCCCACAGCATCATGGAGACAGCCAAAAAAGAAGGCGCTGGAGTTCAGGTGATTTTCCGTGAGGGGGAAAAGGATGGAGCAGCAGCTACATTCCCACCAGGATTTTTTGACAAGGAAGATACAACGGAAAAGGATTTATCAGTCGAATACGACCGTGATAACGGTGAGATGGCGATGACATACAGTCTGC
The DNA here is from genome assembly GCA_034142505.1 of Bacteroides thetaiotaomicron. GTDB lineage: Bacteria > Bacillota > Clostridia > Lachnospirales > Lachnospiraceae > Hungatella_A. The sequence goes on along the minus strand of JAWZDV010000106.1, from coordinate 24,654 downwards.
CAACGGAGCACAGCGAAGCCGGCAAGCTGATTGTTTCAGAAAATGCATTTACTTTTGCAGGTGACAACGGTTTCCATATAAAAGCAAAGATTTACAATCCGGCCGATGAGGAAGACTTATGGTATGAATGGAAATTTACAGCCGACGATTTAAAACAGGGTGAGGCAGCCGAAGCTGATCTTTATATCCACAATGACAGCTTGGATTCGGCAAATGCAGAGAATGCTCTGAAATCATTGGCGGTATGGAGAAGAGTACAGCTGTTTTCTATCAACCATCACGGCACGCTGCCCGCGCCGGCTTCCCTTCGAATCAAGAACCTGGCTGGTTTCCCGGAGCAGAGCACTGTATCTTACCTGACCTACAATACAGATGCAGGCCAGCGTGAGACATTATTTGACAATATCGGTTTTGATGAGGAAGGGTTTGCAGTGATTCCGCGGATGGAACACTGCTCAAGCTACGCACTGGCAGGCTCTATCTGGTGGTGGTGGCTGGCCTTAGGCGCCGCAGCCATTGCCGCGTTGCTGGCCTTGGTTTACTATTTTGTGAAGCAGAAGCGGAAACGCTCTGCTATTATGAACGAAGTATGGGAAGAGAGCCAGGAAGAAGCAGGCGGAGCCGGTGAAACCAAGGCAAACGCCCCGGTAATTAAGGAAATTCATGAAGACAGTGCCGCTACGGAGCACAGCAAGGAGGAGATATAAGCTTATGGCGATCAAAAAAGTGTTAAAAAGCGCAGTGACAGTAGTTGTATGCATTGCCGCGTGTGGAACTGCCTGGGCCTCCTCACCTGGCACAACTCCGTCAACAATTCCAACTGTGGAGGCCAGCGGTTCGGCCGATGGTATGTACAATGAGTTCAGCATGACAGGAAAGGTCAAGGACGTTGATATTATCAGTGTTGTCATGCCAGCCGATATTGTGTTCAATATCGAGTGTGATAAAGAAAGCGGATTGATCAGTAAGATTCAGTCCGGTGTGGGGGAAATCAAAAACAACTCCAACCGCAATATGGATTTGAAGGTGATTTCCGTGGAAGATGATAATAATTTCCTCAACAATGTAAACCTGTATCTCGCCGAAGGAGAAAAGAGTCTGGATGAAATCAAGGGACTTACCGAAGCAAAATTAACACCGGGAACAGGCCAGGATAAGACGATCACAACTCTGCAGAGGGCCAGCAGTCAAAAGATCCAGCTTTACGGAGAAGCTGCTTCTGCCAACAGCCGGCTTGAAAAAGAACAGTATACCATCGATGTGACGATGAAAATATCAATCAAACGATGATATCGAATCGCTGTAACATCCCCCTGCTTAATGGAACCATTTCATTAGGCAGGGGGATGTTTTAGTGTTAAGTGACGTAGAAATTGTACAAAATCAAAAAATACTTGATGATAAATTAACATTTCTTGATTTGCTTAACAGAATATGTAAAATAAAGAGAGACCAATCATGCAGTTTTATTATAAGGAGGAAATTATGGCAGTACATGTAATTGACGAAGCAAACCGCTGTTTAAATTGTAAAAAACCACTGTGTCAGGAGGGCTGTCCCATCCACACGCCTATACCGAAGATGATACAGGCGTTTAAAAACGGCCAGTTAAACGATGCGGCTGAGATGGTGTTTGAGAACAATCCCATGTCTGTCATCTGTTCCCTGGTATGCAACCATGAGAACCAGTGCGAGGGACACTGTGTCCTGGGAAAAAAGGGGCAGCCGGTTCATATCAGCAGTATTGAGAACTACATATCCAACACCTGTCTTGATAAAATGAAGATCGAGTGTGCGCCGAAAAATGGAAAAAAGGTGGCCGTAATCGGCGCCGGGCCGGCCGGAATCACCATTGCGATCATGCTGACCAAGAAAGGGTACAGCGTGACGATCTTTGACGCCAAGGATCAAATCGGCGGCGTACTCCGCTATGGAATTCCTGAATTCCGTCTGCCGAAGACCATTCTGGACCGCTATAAAAAGAAACTGCTGGAGATCGGGATCAAGATCCGCCCGAATACGGCCATTGGCACGGCGCTGGAGATTAAGGACCTGCTTCGGGATGGCTATGAGAGCATTTTCATCGGAACTGGTGTGTGGAAACCGAAGACCCTGGGGGTGAAGGGCGAGTCCCTGGGAAATGTACACTTTGCCATTGACTATCTGGCAAACCCGGACGCCTATGACCTGGGAGAACGGGTAGCGATCATCGGAATGGGAAATTCGGCCATGGATGTAGCCAGAACTGCCCTCAGAAAAGGGGCCAGAGATGTGACGCTTTACGCGAGAGGCCTTACCAGCAATGCCAGCGTACACGAGACCTCCTATGCCAAACTGGACGGCGCTAAATTGGAATTTGCGAAACAGATTATAGAGATCACAGACGATGGTCCCGTATTTAAAGACATTTTCTATGATGAGGATGGAAACCGAACCGGACTGTCGGAGGAACCGGAGCAGGTGTATGCCGACTCTACCATTATATCTGTCAGTCAGGGGCCAAAGAGCAAGCTGGTAAATACCACGGAGGGGCTGAAGGCTTCGGAAAGCGGATTGCTGATGACCAACAAGTTTGGTGAGACAACCCACCCGGGTATTTTTGCTGCCGGAGATGTGGTTCTCGGAGCCAAAACCGTGGTGGAGGCGACGGCCTATTCCAGAGTAGTTGCAGAAGCGATGGACGAATATATGAAACATCAGGGTTGTCAGGAGGATTAAGGGGAAGCTTCTGAAAGAAATGATGCCGTAATTGATATTACGGATGTTCTTTCAGAGGCTTTTGTGGTATATTGAAATCAATTATGAATGATTTTTGAAAGATACTGAAACGAAATGGAGAATAGGATGGGGAAGATTGCATTGTTGGTTTCGCGGGAGGAGATGCTTTACCAGGCGCACAATATCCTGCAGGAGAAAAAGTATGCCATTGAAGAGATGCGGGTGATTGAGACGAAAGATTCCGTGATGGAAGCGAGGAATTCTATTGCAGGTGGCGCGACAATCATTATTGCCAGAGGGCTTCAGGCGTCTTTGATCAAACAGTATACCGATATTCCCGTGGTGGAGATTGTGATGACGGCCCAGGAGATGGCGCTCCTGATTATGAAGGCAAAGCAGATTGTGAAGAAGCCCAGGCCCGTTATCGCTGTGGTAGGATTCAAAAATATGTTCTGCGACATGTCATACTTTGAGGAACTTTATGAGATTGAACTGCGGCTGTACTATGCACAGAATGGCGGAGAACTTCCGGATGCAGCCGGGAGGGCTGTGGAGGAACATGCGGATCTGATTATCGGTGGGGATACTGCCGTGAAAGCCGCCACGGAGGCAGGAATCCCATCTCTGTTTTTATCCATCACGGAAGATTCGCTGAAACATGCATTTTCCATGGCAGAACGGGTGAATTATGCCATGAATGTGGAAAAGAAGAATGCAGCACAGATGGAGACCTTGCTGGATTATTCGTACAGCGGTGTGGTGAGGATGGACGCGTCAGGCGTGGTTACTATGGTTAACCCGTTGATGGAGGAAATGCTGGGCGGTTTAGAGCATGGGACGGATGGGCAAAGCATCCAGTCACTATTTCCGGATATAGACGGAGAAGCCATGCGCCAGGTATTTGCGGAGGGGCGGGAGTTCTCCTTGTTTATGCAGGTGCGCCACACGCCGGTATTTGCCGTGCTGGCTCCGGTGCTGGTGGAAAACCGGGTGGATGGGGGGATACTGACCTGCCACAAGATGAAGAAACGACAGGCCGCTGCCGGTGACGGGAAGAGAAAGACGCGGGCTGGCGGAATGATTCCCCTGGCCCAGTTCGGGGATATTCTCCAGGCATCCAAAGCCATGCAGGAATGTATCCGGCTGGCAAAACTCTATGCCTTGTCGGAGAAGCCTGTGGTGATCATGGGAGAGCCGGGGACTGAAAAGCTGATGATGGCCCAGTGTATTCACAACAGCAGTCTCCACAGCGGCGGCCCATTTCTGGATGTGCCCTGTGAAGGGTTGACGGATGAGGCACAGCAGAGCAGCATTTTCGGGGAGAGGGGGGCGGCAGTCCAGGTGAATGGCGGTTCTCTGCTGATTCAGGATGTGGACTGTTTAACCAGTGCAAACCAGTACCGGCTGTATCAATTGATCCGATATCATGTCTGCCACGGCGCGGATCTGTCTCAGGTAAGAAAACTGGACGTGCGGGTGATGGTGACCTCCGGCCGTCCGCTGGAGATGCTGGCGGCAAAAGGGCGGCTCCGCAGAGACCTCTATTATCTGTTATCCGGTCTGACACTTGTGATTCCGCCGCTACGGGAGAGAACTGAGGATTTGAGACAGAAGCTGGAAGACTGCTTAAAGGAAAGTTGTGAGCGCTATTCCCGCTATCATGTTCTGACGCAGGGAGCCTGGAAGGCGGCGCTGGAATATCCATGGGAGGGAAATCTGTTTCAGATTGAGAATTTCTGCGAGCGTCTGATTCTGACTGCGGACCGGAGAAGTATCGACGAGGTGGGAATCCACCGTCTCTTAGGAGAATTGTACCCGGCAGCGCCGGACAAAGAAGAGGGGCAGTTCCAGGAAGAAACAAGGAAGGAAGAACCGGTACCGGATTCTTACATGAGTGATGGAGAACGGGAACTCTACGAGGCTCTGCGGCGCTATGACGGCAGCCGCCAGAAGACCGCGGAAGCGCTTGGCATCAGTAAGGCTACGTTATGGCGAAAGATGAAAAAATACGGGATGGAGTATCACAGGTAAGCTTCATAAAAAGTCCGGACATGGGAAGATACGAGACCGTGCTTCCCATGTCCAGGCTCTTATCGAAGCAAAGGCATGCTCCCTGTCAGCTTATTCACTTTCTTTTTTGCCCCGCAGATCGCAATTCCAAAATAATTCAATTCTGTCTCAGGAACAGAATTCATTTTTTCAATAAATTCCTCATACACATTACATCCCTGCGCCACGTCAGAAAAATCCACAACCGTCAAATCCGAAAATTCCGGTTCATACAATTTCTGCCGGAGTGATTTTATAATCTCCGCATTTCCTTTCAGGATGGGCACCGGAATCGCCACGATTCCCAAATGCTCCTTTCCCGTCTTATCACACACATCTGCACCCACCACATCCGGTACTTTTTTTCCCAGCGTAAATCCCATGATGGCGGCCGTATTGGCGATCATTCCAAGAGGCAGGTTCTCATCAATTACCATAACACATTTTTCATTCTGTAAATCCATTTGCGATATTGTCCTTTCATGCTTTTCTTCATTTTATCGTTTCCTTATTCAGAAGTCTTGTAAGATATCTTCAAATATTTAAGAATAACATTACATAAAAGAGTTGGATTGAAAGGAATTGAAACAAATCCATTACACTGGTTCAACAAATGGAATAACTGTCAAAAAATGTCGAATAAGATTAGGCAATATTGAAATTGAAAGCGGGGAAGGCCGGCCTTATAATCATCTTATAAGAACGGTCCATGACAAACACATGTAAAGAGATAGAAAGAGGAAAATATGAAAAGAAGTAAATATGAATTTAACGCGGAGTCCAGAGAGGAGTTCTACCGTTATCCGGAGAGACATTATGTGACTCCGTTTCGGATTTATGGAAATCTTTATTTTGTGGGAAATACCAGTGTGGGGGCTCATTTAATCGATACGGGCGACGGATTGATTCTGATTGACACCACTTATCCCACAACGAAAGCGCTGTTGGTCCAGTCCATCTGGGAACTGGGGTTCCGGCCGCAGGATATCCGCATGATTCTCCACACACACGGACATTTTGATCACTTTGGAGCTACGGCACTTTTGAAAGAACTGTCCGGGGCGAAGACATATCTGGGCGAGGGCGATGCGCGGATGTTTCAGGAGCGCCCGGAACTGGCGCTTACCTCATTCTGCAAATATGCAATTCCGGATGTGTTTGAACCGGATGAAATCATGAGGGACGGAGACATCATTACACTTGGCAACACCTCCATCCGCATCGTCTCAACACCAGGCCATTCCGACGGCGTTATCTCATTTTTTGTTACCGTTGAAGAAAACGGAGTCCCCCTGATTGCCGGTATGCATGGCGGAGCCGGCATGAACACCATGTGCCGCCCATTTATCGAACAGTACCACAACGAACACTGCCGGGATGCTTTTGTAACAGGGATCGCCAGGGTATATGAGGAACCGGTAGACATCACGCTGGGGAACCACACCGGCCAGAACAACACCTTAGAGAAACAACAGTACCGGCTGGAGCACCCGGAGGCCGCGAATCCCTTTATTGATTCTGGCGAATGGAAATCTTACCTGGACCGGGTGATGGACCGGTTCTGGACGATGCTGAGAGAAGAAGCGGAAGGAACGGACGTAATTTTGTAGAAGGAATCCAAAAGGGAAACCGGATCACAGAGCCTGGAGAAGGATGCGGTGACTGAGGCGCAGAAAGCCATATCGGAGGGGTTCGCCAAGTTCTCAAAAGATCCGGTCACGAAAAAGTTGTATTATGAAGGACAGGAAGTTACAGCAAGCTGCTGAAAGTGATTTATATATGACATATAAGTCACTTACAAATGATTTATTAGGTATGAAAAAATCATTTATAAGTGACTTTTTGTTGACTAAGCGAAAAAATAGGTTATAATTAGAGTAGGAGGTGAGAAAATATGAGGCGAAGACTAATTTATGAATTAGTGCAGTGGAAGAACATGGAAAAGGACCGGATGCCATTGGTCTTATACGGTGCAAGGCAGGTTGGAAAAACTTATCTTCTCCAGAATTTTGCGGAAGAATATTACAAGAACAGTATTTATGTAAACTTCGAACGAATGCCGATTGTGGCCGAAATGTTTTCAGGAGATTTATCGCCGGAGCGGATTATCACCTACCTTGAGCGCTTTTTTGGAGTAGAAGTGATACCGGGGGATACATTACTGATCTTTGATGAGATTCAGGCATGTGAAAGGGCGCTTACCTGCTTAAAATATTTTGCGGAAGAAGCACCTGAGTACCATGTCGCGGCCGCTGGAAGTCTTCTTGGAGTAGCGATAAACCGGGAAAAATATTCATTTCCTGTTGGAAAAGTAATTATGAAAACGCTGTATCCTTTGGGGTTCGACGAATTTCTAGAAGCGATTGGAAAAGAACATTATGTGATGCTGATCAACGAGCATGGAAAGACATTTGCACCGATTCCCGAGGAAACGCATAAAGAACTTCTTGAATGGTACCGTCTTTATCTTTATATCGGCGGAATGCCGGCGTCTGTCAGAGAGTATACAAATCAAGGAACCTTAAATAATATACCGGAGATTCAGAATATGATTCTGAATTCCTATCTGGCAGATATGTCTAAATATGCGGATAACAACGAAAGTGCCAAAATAAGAGGTGCATTTCAATCTCTGCCGGTTCAACTGTCAAAGGAAAATAAGAAATTTCAGTATAAATTGATTCGAAGAGGGGCGACAGCAAATTTGTTTGGGGAATCCATTGATTGGCTGTTGATGGCCGGGATCGTATGGAAGTGCAATAAAGTGGAGCGGGGAGAGATTCCGCTGGCAATGTTTCAGGATTTATCTGCCTTTAAACTCTATGTGTCAGATACAGGACTCTTGACAGCCATGATGTCTTTAATGCCACAAAATATTTTGAATGGTGAGATGTCTGATACCTTGAAAGGAGCTCTAACTGAAAATTATGTGGCGCAGGTCCTTGGAACCAGGAATTATCCACTGTATTACTGGGAAGCTGATGGCCGTTCGGAAGTGGATTTTGTAATTCAAAGGGATGGAAAAGTGATTCCCGTGGAAGTAAAATACCATGTGAACACGAAAGCAAAAAGCTTGGGAGTCTTTATGAAACGGTATGACTGTGAGTATGCTATCCGAATTTCGGGTAGGAATTTTGGCTTAGAGAACCAGATAAAGTCAATTCCCTTATATGCTGCATTTTTAATTTGATGAAACAAATATGAAACTAAAAAGCGATAATCTTTCATTAAAATGAAAGATTATCGCTTTTGTATATATTTTCTGCAATTTTTTGTAAAAACATCCATTGTTTTCCCGAGGCTCAACCCTCTATAATGATGCCATAGGCTGGTGCAGGGAGTCATAACCGGCGCCGGCCAACCCCTCCTAAGGTTAATACAAAGTAAAAGAAAGTAGAGGTAATGAACATGAAAGTTGGATTTATCGGTTTAGGAATTATGGGAAGACCAATGGCGAAGAATTTATTAAAGGCCGGTTATGAGCTGGTAGTCAATGATTTTAATAAAGACGCGGTTGCGGATGTGGTATCCTGCGGCGCGGCAGCGGCGGCAAATGGAGCAGAGGTGGCTTCCCAGTGTGAGGTGGTGATCACTATGGTTCCAAACTCTCCTCATGTGAGAGCGGCAGCTCTTGGCGAAGGCGGGATCACGGAAGGTGCAAAACCTGGCACGGTACTGATTGATATGAGTTCCATTGACCCAACCGAGAGCAAAGCCATCGGCGCGGAGCTGGCGAAAAAGGGCATTGAGATGATGGACTGCCCGGTATCCGGCGGCGAGCCAAAAGCCATCGACGGAACATTGTCTGTGATGTGCGGAGGCAAGAGAGAATTATTTGACAAATACTATGATATGCTGATGGTGATGGCAGGATCGGTTGTATACGTAGGTGAATTAGGCTCCGGCAACGTGGCGAAGCTGGCAAATCAGATTGTGGTGGCTGTCAATATCGCAGCTGTCTCCGAGGCGCTTACCTTTGCAAAAAAAGCGGGAACCGATCCTGAGTTAGTATACCAGGCAATCAGAGGCGGACTGGCCGGTTCTACCGTGATGGATGCAAAAGCCCCGATGATGCTCTCCAGAAACTTCAAACCCGGATTCCGCATTGAGTTACATATCAAAGATTTGAACAACGCGTTAAATGCAGCACATGCCATCAGCTCCCCGGTTCCGTTAACCGGACAGTTGATGGAGATCATGCAGGGCTTGAAGGCAGATGGCTTTGAGAAAGAGGATCACTCCAGCATTGTAAAATACTATGAAAAGATTGCCAACACCACGGTGGAGTCATAAACAAGATCAGGGGAAAGGTGTATAGTGATGAATACAGATTTTATCAAAGGTGTCGTAGTACCAATTTTAACGCCAATCGACAAAAACGAGTTGATTGACGAGAAAAAGCTGAGAGAACAGGTAGACTATGTGATCGATGGCGGAGTGCTGGGAATCCTGGCATTTGGAAGCAACGGCGAATTTTATGTGATTGAAGAGGACGAGATGGAGCGGGGCTTGAAGATCATGGCAGACCAGGCCGCAGGAAGAGTGCCGGTCTACTTTGGAATCGGAGCCATCAGCACGAAAAAATGCTGCCGTCTGGCAAAGATGGCCGTGGAAAACGGCGCCGCTGGCATTTCCGTTCTTCAGCCCATGTTTTTAAAACCGACCGAAAGCGAACTGTATCTGCATTTTAAGACCATTGCAGAGTCTGTACCGGAAACGCCGGTGCTGCTATACAACAATCCTGGCCGGGTGAATTATACGCTGTCGGCCAATCTGGTAGACCGTCTGGCCCACGAGGTGGAGAATATTGTGGGAATGAAGGACACCAGCGGGGACATTACCCAGACCTCCGAGTTTATCCGCAGGACCAGAGACGTGAATTTCAAGGTGTTCGGCGGCAAAGATACTTTGCTGTACGCCTCCCTGTGCCATGGCGCTGTTGGCGGTGTCTGTACCGCGGCCAACTTTATGCCGGAGCTGATCACCGATGTGTACAATAAATATGTGGCCGGAGATTTAAACGGTTCCCTGGAGGCCCAGTTCAAATTGAACCCGGTTCGCCTGTCCATGGATGGAGCCAGCTTCCCGGTGGCAGCCAAAGACATGGCGAACTTACGCGGCCGTGAAATCGGTCTCCCTTACACGCCTAATCTTGCAACGCCGGAAGGGCCTGTACTTGACAAGATCAGGAAGGAAATGACGCTTGCGGGGCTGATTTAACAGGACGGACAGGGACTTGCCGTGAATCAATGTAATTAGAGCCGTATTAGCTCAAATAGACTGGTGACTTCATTTCAGACGGGTTGCCGGTCTATTGTGTTTTAAAACGGAATTATACAGGAAAAGTTTGAGTAGAGAAAGGAGTACGGATTATGAAATTCTTATTTGCATCAGATTCATTTAAAGGAACGCTTTCATCTGAAAAAATCATAGAGCTTTTAAATACCTCCGCAAAGAAGGTATTTCCGCATTGTGAGACCTCAGGGGTGCCCATTGCTGATGGCGGAGAGGGAACCGTTGACGCGGTTATTGCCGTAACGAAGGGGGAAATCCGCCGGGTAAAGGTACACGGCCCTCTGATGGAGGAGACGACAGCTCCTTACGGTGTCTTCCACGGAGATTCTGCCATTATCGAGATGGCTGCCGCCTCGGGACTACCCATGATACCGGCCGAGAAGAGGAATCCGCTTCACACCACCACCTACGGCACCGGAGAACTGATCAAGGATGCGCTGGATGCCGGTTTCCGCAAGCTGTCCATCGCCATTGGAGGAAGCGCTACCAACGACGGGGGCATGGGAGCCATGAGGGCGCTGGGAGTCCGGTTTCTGGACAGGGAAGGCCGGGAACTGGAAGGCTGCGGCCGTGACCTGATCCGCGTGGCGGATCTTGATGTAAGCGGCCTCCACCCCGGCGTGGCAGAGGCGGAAATCACGGTCATGTGCGATGTGAACAATCCGCTGACCGGGCCGGATGGAGCCACTTACACCTTTGGAAAACAAAAAGGGGGAACACCGCCGGTTCTCGATGAACTGGAAGCCGGTATGAAGCAGTACAGACAGGTCCTGGAGGAAAAACTGGGCATGGATGTGGATAAGATTCCCGGCGCGGGGGCCGCCGGTGGATTGGGAGCCGCTCTGTGCGTATTTCTTCATGCGAATCTGAAATCGGGAATAGAGACAGTGTTAGATTTAATTGGTTTTGATGATCTGCTGGACGGCGTGGACCTGGTAGTCACCGGCGAAGGAAGGATTGACTGGCAGTCCGCATTCGGCAAGGTGCCAAGCGGCGTCGGAGCAAGGTGCCGGGCCAGGGGAATCCCGGCAGTGGCAGTAGTCGGCGGCATGGGTAATGGAGCGGAGAAAATCTATGAGTTTGGCATCGACAGCATTCTTCCCACCATCAATGGAGCCATGGAGATCGGGGAAGCGCTGGAACGGGCCGAAGAACTGTACGCCGGAGCGGCAGACCGGATGTTCCGGCTTGTCAAAGTTGGAATGTCTGTGCAGAAATCTTTGTCAGGCTGCATGAAAAAGGATTGTGAAAATGGCGATCAGAGGGTATGCTTATGAGAAGATAGACCAATGAAAATATAAGGAAGGGGAAGTGTATATGGATCGAACAGTGCAGCTGCCGGACGGGACTTTCGTTCCGGCTATCGGTCAGGGAACCTGGTTTCTGGGAGAGAACAAGAGCCATTTGGAGCAGGAAAAACAGGCATTGCTTGCCGGTATCCAACAGGGGATGACATTGATTGATACAGCGGAGATGTACGGGGAAGGAAAAGCGGAGGAGCTGGTCGGCAGGACAATTCAGGGACTGGACAGAAGCAGACTGTTTCTGGTTTCAAAAGTTTACCCACACCATGCAGGGCGGCGCAATATCTTTCGGAGCTGCATGGCGAGTCTGGAGCGCATGGGAACGGATTACCTGGACTTATATCTCCTCCACTGGCGCGGCGGCATTCCGCTTTCTGAGACCGTGGCCTGTATGGAACAGCTGAAAAAAGAAGGGAAAATCAGACGCTGGGGCGTTTCCAATTTTGATACCGATGACATGAAGGAATTGTGGTCTGTGCCGTATGGAACGAACTGCGCGGTGAATCAGGTCCTCTATCATGCAGCATCCAGAGGAATTGAATACGACCTTCTGCCATGGATGCGGGAACACGGCGTGCCGGTGATGGCCTACTGTCCGCTGGCCCAGGGCGGAGACTTAAAACGCGGCTTATATGAAAGTCCGGTACTGAACGAGATTGCCAAAGCACACAAAGCCACAGTTTCACAGGTTCTGCTGGCATTTGCCATCCGGGACGGACAAGTGATCGCGATTCCAAGATCATCCTCGGCGGCCCATACGGTAGAAAATGGAACGGCGGCCGGCCTTATATTGACAGAGGAAGAATTGGCCCAGATTGATAAAGCTTATCCCGCACCTGTAGGTAAAGTCTATCTGGATATTGTATAAATTAATGATATACACCTTGTGCACGCTGGTGACAGTGCCGGTGTGGTGTATGCTTACTGCCAATACTCTTTTGCCAATTCAATAAAATATTTGGCGGCGTCGCTGAGATAACGTCCTTTTTTATAGCTGGCGGAAATCTGCCAGGAAGGATGGGAAGGCAGTGAAAAACAGGAAATTCCCTCATAGTTACCGTTGATATAATAACTGGGAATCAGGCCACAGCAAATGTTGGACTGTATCATGGTCAAAATCGTTACATTGTTGGCCGTCTCAAACAGAATATAGGGCGAAAAACCAGCCTCTTCAAAAATTTCATCCACCATGGATCTCATGGTGGAATTTTTTGACATTAAAACAAACGGTTCATACTTTAACCGGCAGATATCCAGAGCGGTCAGAGGCGCGCCGGCGGGAGCCGTCAATTCCCCCAGCGGATGTCCGGATGAAATGACCAGTATGATCTCCTCCGTGTTTAATGTGAGGTAGCAGTCGTTGGTCTTATCCTCCTCGCGCAGGGTGAGAAAGCCAATATCCAGTTCGTCCTCTGCAATCATCTGCTGCAGAATCCGAACATTCTTTTCTACGGGTTCTACGATAACATCCGGATAGGCCTGATGAAAACGGGGATAAACACCGGCAAACATGGCGATTCCGCGACCTGGCGTAAAACCGATGGACAGGCGTCCCCGCTTGGCGGAGGTTAAGTCATTAATTTGATTGTAAGTATCTTTTTTGATACGCAGTATTTTTCTGGCATTTTCGATATAAAGTGTTCCGGCCTCCGTGGGCCGCCAGTTGGTTCGGGAACGATGAAACAGCGGCGTGCCCAATTCTTTTTCCAGGCGAAGCAGCTGCTGGTTCAAGGCAGATTGCGTGATATAGAGTTTTTCCGCCGCTTTTGTAATATTATTTTCCTCTGCAATCTTTAAGATGTATTCAATCTGCTTTGTGTCCATAATTCCCTCCAAATTTTTCTCAGGTTCATTGTTCACATTATACCCTGTATATCAGTTCATAACAAGCAAAACTATAAAAAATATTTAGTCAAATATAAAAACTATTAATTTTACTTATTAATAAAAAAAGAATATAATCAGCATAAAGATTAAAAGTTGAGTGAAGGCAAAGGAGAAGACACATGGGAATTCCGACTTATATAAAAATCAGAGAAGAAGACAATGTGGCCATCGCGGTAAACGAAATCAAGGCTGGAACAGAAGTGATTGACGGAGTCATTGCGGACCAGAACATACCACAGGCTCACAAGATTGCGCTGTGTGATATCCCGGTGGGAGCCCCGGTTATCCGCTACGGGGTGGTGCTGGGCTGCGCGGCAGTTCCGATCAGCAAAGGAAGCTGGATTCATGAGCAGATGCTTACGCTTCCCACCCCGCCGTCCTTAGAAGAGATGGCGTTTGGCACCAATCTCGTGACGGATCTGCCAGAACCTCCGTGCCGCACCTGGGAGGGCTATGCAAATCCAGGCGGCGGTTATGCGGGAACCCGGAATATCCTGGGCATCAGCACCACGGTACAATGCGTCACAGGTGTACTCAATGTGGCGGTTGCAAAAATGAAAGCAGAGTTACTTCCCAAGTATCCAAACGTGGATGACATCGTCCCCATCAACCATGCCTACGGCTGTGGAGTTGCCATCGACGCGCCGGAAGCGAAGCTGCCAATCCGTGCCCTGCGCAACCTGTCTAAGCATCCCAACTTTGGCGGCCAATTGATGGTCGTTGGTCTTGGCTGTGAAAAATTTACGGTGGAAATGCTCTGCGACGAGGCAGATATAACGCCGGAGAATGTGATAATCCTTCAGGAGAAAAAGGGCTTTGAGGAGATGATCGGGGCCCTGATGGAGATGGCGGATAAGAAACTGGCGATTCTGAATCAGAGAAAAAGAGAAACCCTGCCGCTATCCGATTTACTGATCGGTCTGCAGTGCGGCGGAAGCGATGCATTTTCGGGAGTAACCGCCAATCCATCGGCCGGATATGCTGCCGATCTGCTGGTACAAGGCGGAGCCACCGTGTTGTTTTCTGAGGTAACGGAAGTCCGGGACGGGGTCTATCTGCTGGGCCAGCGCTGTATCAACGGGGAAGTGGGGAGAAAATTGGCGGCGGAGATGAGATGGTACGATCAATATCTGGAAGCGGGAGGGGTAGACAGAAGCGCCAACCCGACTCCCGGCAATAAAAAAGGCGGGCTTTCCAATATTGTAGAAAAAGCCATGGGTTCCATCGCCAAGAGCGGGACCTCTCCCATCGTGGAAGTGTTGTCACCGGCAGAAAAACCATCGAAAAAGGGGTTGATCTATGCGGCCACCCCGGCCAGTGATATTGTCTGCGGCCCCTGCCAGCTGGCATCCGGCATCGGCCTCCAGGTCTTCATGACCGGGCGGGGAACGCCTTACGGTCTGGCCATCGCGCCGGTGATCAAGGTCTGCTCCAGGAATGATTTGAAGGAACAGTGGCCCGATTTAATTGACATCAATGCCGGTCCAATCGCTAGCGGCGAAGCGACAATCTCCGGGATTGGAACCCTGCTGTTCAAAGAAATTATTGATGTAGCCAGTGGCAGAAAACAAAGCTGTGCAGAGAAATACAGACTGCACAACGACTTATGCATCTTCAACCCCGCCCCCATCACGTGACTGATATCGATATGGCAGGCAGGCGATAATTCCGTTAAAACTGAGACAGGGAACTGGTCCGCAACATGCGGCCAGTTCCCTGCTTTTATATCTCATAATTTTCAGCCATATAAGGCCGCTCCGTATGAATAGAGAAGTAATTCGTGATAAAAGAATAAAAACAACGTTCCGGTTCATTGCGAATCCAGTTTTTGCGGCAAATCACGATGTTCTGCCGGTACAGCGGCGGATTCAGCGCATAGTAGGTGATATGGTCCCGGTCAACGGAGCAGGACTCGGCGATAAACGCTACCCCGGCATCCTTGGCGACCATGCTCCGGGTGGCGGAAATGCTGTTGGTTTCACAGACGGCGCTGGGAGAAAAGCCGTATTCTTCAAACAGCTCGTCCGACAGCGCCCGCAGGGAGGAGCCCCGCTTGGAGAGCAGAAAATTGTCATGAGAAAAATGTTCGATCAAGTCTTTCCGGTCAATGCGCCCGGTAGGATTCTCCTGGCAGTAGGGGTGTTTGCTTGAGATGGAAAACAAGATCTCCTCCTCCCGTAGCAACTCCGCCTGATCCTCAAATGGGGATGCATTCAGCGCCGCGGCAATTCCCAGATCAATATTTTCTTCCATCAGCATTTTCTTGACAGCCGGGAAATTCGTCTCGGAAATCTCAATGGTCACCTCCGGGTAAATCGCTTTAAACTGCGGGATAATCTCCGAGAGCATCCGCAGACCAAAGTTGGAGGTAACGCCAACGGAAATATGACCGCGCCTGTCCAGGCTGGCAATATTCTGGTATAAATCCTTCTGAATCTGAATCACTTTTTTGGCAGCCTCCACATAGAGAGTACCCGCCGGAGTCAGCGTCAGCTCCCCTTTGGCGCGAAAGAACAGAGGAGAACCGATCTCCTGTTCCAGTTTCGTCAAAAACTGGCTCAGCGAAGATTGGGATATGTAGAGTTCCTCCGCTGCCTTCGTCATGTTTTTTCTGTCAGCAATCGCCAGTACGTACTTTAAGTATTTTACGTCCAAAATCATCCCCCCCCAGATTTGCTGTTTTGTCTGCGATAAGTAAATGTGATTGTCACAATCGATTTTACATATTGGATAAATGAAGATCCAGCGTGTATAGTAAAACCATAGATAAAAACCAGATAACCACATTATAGCAGATAAAAATATTGAAGTAAAATTATTTGTGAGAAACAGCCGGAGGAAGATTATGGAAAAAGGAACTCCCATAGTAACAGAAATGCAGGTGATACCGGTGGCGGGTTACGACAGTATGCTGATGACGCTGAGCGGCGCCCACGCCCCGTTCTTCACACGGAATATTGTTATGTTAACCGACAGCGCCGGACACATGGGAATTGGGGAAATCCATGGAGGAGATTACACCTGCCAGGCATTAAAAACCTGCATCCCCCTGGTGGTGGGCCAGCCCATCGGCACCTACCGGTCCATCCTGAGCAGAATACATAAGGCGTCAAAACGCCCCGATGAGGATGACGGAGAAGGAATCCAGAGCCTGAATATCAGCAAATTAAAATTTGTGGTAAAAGCCGAATGGGCTATCGAGTGTGCCCTGCTGGATTTGATGGGGCAGTATTTGGACCTGCCGATGTGCGAGCTTTTAGGAGAAGGAAAGCAGCGGGATCAGATCGAGACACTGGGCTACCTCTTCTACGTCAGCGACAAAGAGAAGGCCAACTTACCATATCTGGATGAGCGTTACAATGACGATCCATGGTTCCGTCTCCGCCGCCAGGAGATGATGACGACGGAGCAGATTGTAAACCAGGCCTGCATACTGCAGGAAAAATACGGGTTTCAGAATTTCAAACTAAAAGGCGGCGTGTTAGAGGGGGCCAGAGAGATGGAAGCCGTCCGGGCCTTAAAAAAACAATTTCCGGGCGGGAGGATCAACATGGACCCCAACGGAGCCTGGAGCCTCTCCGAGGCCATCGAACTTTGCAGGCCCATGGAAGGAATTCTCTCCTACATTGAAGATCCCTGCGGTCCGGAGGACGGATTTTCCAGCCGGGAGATCATGGCGGAATTCAAAAACGCGGTTCACTTACCGGTGGCTACCAATATGATTGCCACCAACTGGCGGCAGTTCTACCATGCGGCGGCGCTGAAATCCGTGGACATTGTGCTGGCGGACCCACATTTCTGGGGAATGGAAGGCAGTGTCAGAATGGCTCAGGTTCTAAGTGACTGGGGCCTGACCTGGGGTTCCCACTCCAACAACCACTTCGATATCACCCTGGCGACCTTTGCCCAGGTGGCCGCAGCCGTGCCGGGACAGCCGACAGCCCTGGATACCCACTGGATCTGGCAGGACGGACAGGACTTGCTGCTGGACGCGCCCCAGATCAGAGACGGCTATCTGGAAGTACCCAAAAAGCCGGGGCTTGGAGTAACACTTAATATGGAGCGGCTAAGGGAAGCCAATCGGCTGTACAATCAGATGCCCGCTCACGACCGGGATGACGCGGCCAGCATGCAGTATCTGATTCCGGGCTGGAAATTTGACTCGAAACGGCCATGTTTAGTTCGATAAAAATAATTAAGAGAAATCTAAAAACTAGTAATTTTACTTTTTAAACCGGATGGGTTAGAGTAAGCATAGCAGAAGAGACAGAGAAGACAAGGAGAGAGAACAATGGCACCAACAATCATAAAAATGGAAGTTTATCCGGTAGCCGGAAAAGACTGTATGGAATTGAATTTAAGTGGAGCTCATGCTCCGTATTTTACAAGAAACATTGTGATATTGACAGACAGCACCGGAAACCTGGGAGTCGGTGAAGTTCCTGGCGGAACTAAAATTACAAAAGCCCTGGAGGAATGTATTGATCTTGTGGTAGGAACAAATGTTGCGGAATACAGGAGCACACTGCTGAAGGTGAAAAAACATCTGGATTCCAAAGGGGAAGAGGATGTGAGAGGAAACCAGACCTTTGACTTGAGAACCGGAGTGCATGTATTGACTGCCATAGAAGCCCCTTGTCTGGACCTGCTTGGTAAATATTTAGGCGTGCCGGTGTGCGAGCTGTTGGGCGACGGCCAGCAGAGAGATCAAGTGCGGATGCTGGGTTACTTGTTTTTTGTCGGAGACAGAAATAAGACCGATCTCCCCTATGATTCTGAGCCGGATGCGGACTGTGAATGGTACCGGATTCGCCATGAAGAGGCCCTGACTGCCGATAAGATCGTAGCATTTGCCAGAGCCACGAAGGAAAAATACGGGTTTCAGGATTTTAAATTAAAAGGCGGAGTTTTGGCGGGCAATGAGGAGATGGAAGTAATCCGCGCCTTGAAGAAAGAATTCCCGGATGCCAGAATTGATCTGGACCCTAACGGCGGCTGGCTTCTGGAAGAAGCGGTGGAGTATGTGAAAGGGATGCAGGGGATTTTGACTTACTGTGAGGACCCCTGCGGGGCCGAGGGTGTCTATTCCGGCAGGGAGATCATGAGTGAATTCCGCAGGCGAACCGGATTCCCCACCGCGACGAATATGATAGCGACAGACTGGAGGGAGATCAGCCACTCCCTGGAATCCCAGGCCGTGGATATTATCCTGGCAGACCCGCATTTTTGGACCATGGGCGGTTCCGTGCGGGTGGCGCAGATGTGTCATGACTTTGGCTATACCTGGGGAAGCCATTCCAACAACCATTTTGATATTTCACTGGCGATGTTCACACAGGTTGGAGCAGCTGTTCCCGGTGAATATAATGCCCTCGACACACACTGGATCTGGCAGGAGGGGTTAGAGCGGCTGACGAAGGAGCCGCTTCAGATCAAGGATGGCTGTGTGGAGGTGCCGAAGAGACCGGGGCTTGGTATTGAGGTAGATATGGAGCAGGTGAAAAAGGCGCACCAGCTGTATCTGGATTACTGCCTGGGGGGCAGAGATGATTCCGCCGGAATGCAGTATCTGATTCCAGGCTGGAAGTTTGACCCGAAAAAACCTTGTCTGGTAAGGTAAATAACATAAAAAATACAAAAAGGGAGAAGAAGAAATGAGGAAGAGAAGAATTTTCGCAGCAGCGATGGCAGCATGTCTGTCAGCAGTAAGTCTTATGGGGTGTGCATCAGCAGGTGGGGAGACAACAGCAGCAGCGGCTGCCCAGGGGGGACAGTCAGCAAGCGCAAAAGGCGGTGCATGGACATCCGGCGCCAATGTTTATATCGACGTGCCTGCAAAAGCAGGCGGCGGTACCGATCTCTATACCCGCTATTTAACCCAGGCACTCACCGAGGTCTGCCCGGGAGTCAACTTTATCGTCACCAACTATGACACCGGTGAAGTCGGCATGGAACATGTGAAAAATGCAGCTCCCGACGGCTTGACCCTGGGCACCTGTCATGGGGGAGCAATCATTCAATACCTTTGCGGCTCTTCTGAGGTCAATATCAAAGATGATTTAAAGGTAGTCGGCATTATGAACCAGGGAGGTCCCCAGGCCATTATCGCAAAGCCGGGCGCACCGTACACAAACTTTGGGGAGCTGGCGGATTATATCAAGGCTCATCCGGGCGAGGTTGTCATCGGATGTTCCCTTGGCGGCACCACACAGGTACTGTTTACCTCTCTGATCGAAGGTTTGACCGGAGATGCCAGTCTCGTCAATTACGTGCAGTGTTCCTCCGAGGCTGACAAACTGACCAATGTGGCTTCCGGAGCCATCGATATTGCCAACTGTACCATCCCAAATGCACAGTCTTATGATGCGGACGGCAAGCTTACGGTTCTGGGAAGTTTGGGACCGAAAGTGGCGACACTGGAAAATATGAGTGAACTGATTGGCGCGGAGCTGGACAGCAAATTCGCAACAACCCTGGAGCAGGGAAATGATACTACCTGGGATTCCAATTACTATGTGATGGTTCCAAAGGATACGCCGGATGAAATCTGCGAGGCGATTAACGAAGCATTAATGAAAGCAACGGAGGTTTCGTCATTCATAGACGGGAACAATTCCATGGCGACTTATATTGCGGCCGTTGATTATCAGGGCTCAAAGGATGCTCTGAATACGGAATGGCAGTTCTTAGATGAACTGGTTACCGCTATGGGGCTGAAGGTTCGATGATCCTAACCAATTCGATTCCGTATGAAAAGAGGATGATACATGAAAAAGTTAAATCGTACATACATCATGGGGGCTGTGTTTCTCGTATTCTCTGTATGGGTCCTGTGGCAGACGAGTATGATTCCGGAAAAACTGGTGTCCAATGAACCGGGGCCAAAGCTGTTTCCATATATATCGGCCATCGGTATGATTGCCATGGCAGTACTCTCCATGATTTTTGACGGACGGAAAGAGACAGAGGAGAACAAAGAGGACGCCGCGCCTTATCTGGACAAGGCGGGCTGGAAGCGGATGCTTCTGATCCTGGGAGAATGTTTCATTTTTTGCATCGCCATGAATGTGATTGGTTTCTGGATTACCTCTATGGCAGGCATGATGATGTTTATCTTAACGCTCAAGGCAGATAAGAAAATCAATGTAGTATTTGCTCTTGCGCTCAGTATTCTGCTAGGAAGTATCTGCTATTTTGGATTCACCAGAGGTTTCCATATTCCATTGCCAAAAGGCGTTCTCTGGAATGCGATTGGCATTATCATGCCATAACGAAAGGGGGAGTAGGCAATGGCAAGTTATTTTTCTGCGCTGGGTGTGTTATTTCAGCCCATGAACTTTATCATGATGTATATCTGCTGCCTGGTGGGCTGTGTACTTGGAGCAATTCCAGGGCTTTCCGGTGGGCTTGGCATCACCCTGATTCTGCCTATGACATTTGCACTCAATACAGATTTAAGTTTTGCAATGCTGCTTGGTATGTATGTAGGCGGCGTGTCAGGTTCCTTTATTGCGGCTGTTTTAGTTGGAATTCCTGGCTCCGCTGCTTCCATCGGCACCTGCTATGACGGATATCCGATGACACAGAAAGGCAAGGCGGCCCGTGCGTTGACCATTGGTATTACAGGTTCCTTTATCGGTACGGTGGTTTCTATTATCATCGCGACGCTGTGCTCCACATTTATTGCGGATATCGCGCTGCTGTTAGGACCATGGGAGTATTTCAGCTTATGCCTGATGGCAATCACCATGGTGATCGGACTGAGCAATGGGTCGATCTTTAAAGGACTTCTGGCGGCATTTTTTGGACTGTGGCTTTCCACGGTGGGCGCCGATATGGTGACCAACCAGCTGCGGTTTACGTTTAAAAACACCAATCTTTACGGTGGTATCAATGTGATCTGTCTGCTGATGGGAACCTTTGCGCTGCAGCAGGTTGCAACCAGTTATGCCAAAGGGAACCTGGATATGCCGAAGGTTGACGCGGGATCATTGAAAGGCTTTGGTCTGAAACTGAAAGACATTGTAAGCAATCTGAAAACCATTGTAGTATCGCTGGGAATCGGCCTTGGCATCGGATTTTTGCCTGGAATGGGCTCCGGCATCGCCAACCTGATTGCCTATGGACAGGCGAAGAGCATGAGCAAGAAGCCGGAGGAATTTGGTACCGGTGTAGATGCCGGCGTATGGGCGACTGAGGTCTCCAACAATGCAGGTGTAGGCGGTGCATTAATCCCAATGATTGCTCTTGGAATCCCGGGAGACGCGACGACCGTGCTTCTGATGTCGGCCATGACCATTCACGGACTGCAGGCAGGTCCCATGTTTATCAAGAATAATCCGGGGCTGGCAAACTTGATTTTCGGGGCGGTTCTGATCTCCGCAATCCTGATTTTCATTACGGAACTGCTGACAAAACGCTGGTTCCCGATGCTTTTAAAAGCACCTTACCACTATTTGTACAGCGCCATTTTAATGATCTGTTTCCTTGGAGCCTATTCCGCGTCCACGTCTATGTTCAGCGTTTATCTGGTGCTGGTATTCGGTGTCATTGGCGTCATGATGGAGTTCTTTAAAATGCCGGGCACCCCGTTAATGCTGTCCTTTATATTGGGAAGCAAAATTGAGAGCTACTTCCGCATGGGATGTTCCTATGCGAGAGGCGATATGACCTCCTTTGTGACACGGCCTATTTCACTGATTCTGCTTTTGATTGCAGTGTATAGTGTGGTGGGGCCGCTGATTGGGAAAATCATCAAGAACCGCAGGGCGGCGGCAAAGTAATTATAATAGCCAGGGAAGGAACGGTAAAAATGATATGAACGTGCAGCTGGAGGCAGAACCGGTGATGGAACTCCGGGCGGATTGTCCCGAGGAAGACCGCCTGACGGTAGGCGGCAATGACTGGGGGTATTTGAAAGTCATTCAGATTAAAGGAGGTTATTTTGTTGGGGAAAAACTGCGGGGACGTGTGGTTCCCGGCGGTGCTGACTGGAATCTGGGGGTAGGCGGCGACAGCGAGGACACAGTATTTTCGAGGACCGTATTTGCAAAGTATCTGTTACAGACAGACGACGGAGTCTATATCGCGATTGAGAATCTGGGATACAAGTATGTGGACCAGGAAAAAAATTCCTTCATTCAGACATGCCCGTCCTTCCATGCGCCAAGAGGGAAGTATGAGTGGCTGAATTACGGTGTGTATGTGGCCAGTCTGTCCGGCAGCACGGTGAACGGTGTGCGTGGTGTGGATATCAAGATTTATAAAATGATGTAAGCGGGAGGAACGTTTGATGAAAAAAGTAATAAAACCGGGAAGAGAACGAAAAAGTATTAATTTCATTGACAATATCGTATATTCCAAACAGAAGGATCTGAATGGAAACGAGATGGAGTTAAAGATGTCCATTATGCTGCAAAATGGCAACAGTGAGATGCGTCTGGCAGCAGGCCGGGATGATGAGATGGACGACAGGACGCCCAAACCAGCCATTCTCTGGATTCCCGGCGGCGGCTACCGTGGCTGCGACAAGAATCTGATGGTGGCGGAGATGGCATTTTTGGCAGATGCCGGGTACGTGCTGGCATCCCTGTATTATCGCAGCAGCGCGGAAGGACATTTCCCGGATCAGATCATCGATGTGAAGACGGCCATCCGTTTCCTGCGCGCCCACGCGGACGAATACGAGATTGACCCGGAGCATATCGGGGTCATCGGAAGATCAGCCGGTGGCCACCTTGCATCCCTGGCGGCGGTCAATTCCGACTTGTATGACAGTGAGGAGTGGAGCGGTTATTCGTCGAAGGTTCAGGCCTGCTGTGATATGTTCGGCCCGGTGGACCTGGTGAAACTCATGGATGAAGATGCTGTTCAGATGAAGACAAATCCCAATTACCGCTGGAAAACCATCGAGGAAACCCACGCTGGAGCCGTTATGGGAGGCGACCCGGCGACTATGAGGGAACGGGCAAAGGAGTTTTCCACACCATACATTTTTACAAAAGAAATGTGTCCGATCCAGATCCTTCATGGAGACTGTGATAAACTGGTTTCCTGCGGAATCAGCGAGGACTTCTACAAGAAGATCGTGGAAGCCGGAATGGAAGACCAGGCTGAGTTTTATATCCTGCAGGGGGCGGGACATGGGACAAGAGAATTCTTCCAGACGGAGACGAAGGAATTGATGCTGGAGTTTTTTGATAAATATTTGAAATAAGGTTAATGTCAGTATGAAATATAAATAGTCAATAGTAAAAATACATATAATTCGCTTGTCTTTTTTCTGTCATCAGGCCCGCGCACCCTGATGTCCGGAGGCTTTCCAAATGATAAAACTCCATAACAGGTAGTGTTCTGTGCCAATGCGCTGATTGGAACGGTGGATATACAAATTTCTCCCCTAAAACAACAAATTTTTCCAATTTATCGTAAATTTCAAATTTTATGATAAATTAAAAGAAGGTTCAGAGAGGACCTCAAAAAGTTTTAGGGGAGAGCGATTGAACATGTTGTACGTTGCCATTGTTGAGAATGAAAAGATGTCTATGGAGGTGTTAAAGGAACGATTATGTACCTGGAAACAGGAGCGAAATATCGCCTGCGCGTTGAAAATTCGTGTATTTTCAACCGGCGAGGATTTTTTGAAAAGTGAATTGGATGATTACCGGGTGGTGTTTATGGCGATCAAATTGGGTGGCAGACTCAATGGGATAGAGACTGCCAAATCGTTTAGAGAACTGGGGTATCCAACACCTATTGTTTATACGACGATTTACAAGGAGCATGTCTTTGAGGGATACCACGTGGATGCGATTGACTATCTGATCAAACCGGTATCAGCCCAACAAATAGGACAATGTATGGACCGGATCATGGAACTGGATGCCGCCGGTGTATATACGATCCAAACGAAAACGAGTGTGCAGAAGATTCCTTACAGTGAGATTATGTACATTCAAAGTTTTAAGCATTACGTAGAGTTTCACACAGCAGAAAAAGATTATGAGCAGTTAATCACACTTTCTATTCTGGTTCGGAAACTGCCGCTTCCATTTTGCCGCTGCCATCGCTCCGTGATTGTAAACTTATCCTATGTGAAAGGGATATACGGTTCAGAATTGGAGATGGCGGACGGACAGCATTTTTCAATCAGTGCGTCTTATTACGAAGAAATACGAAAATGTTTTTTGAGAAAATAAATACAGTGATGACATGGAAGCAGGTGGCTGGAAAGAAGTTCTTTCTCAAACTGGAGTAATAAGGTTGTGGAAGGAAATCACGAGATGGATCGGTTGAATCGTTCGGAAGGCTCCCTGGGCGGGCTCTGGCTGGTCTCATGCTTCCGGAGCTAAGACTGTCTAACACAAAAATCCCCCCGGCCAAGGCCCGGCCATATTCGCGT
>JAWZDV010000105.1:0-3136 GCA_034142505.1 Bacteroides thetaiotaomicron | reverse complement strand
AGAAGGTCGATTTTTATTGGGACAAATGGTGTGATTTGGTTTGCACTTGAACAAAGTAATTCCGATTAATTGGAATTAATCGGAGTTTTTGCTATTGGCTAAGTGAATTAATCAGAGTTTTTGCAATATTTGTTTACATAAGACTAGCAAAAATTAAGATTAATTCGGTTGAGTAGGGTATGGATTTTGAATTAATTGGAGTTTTTGCAATTTTCGTTTACATAAGATTAGCAAAAATTGAGATTAATTCATTGAGATTGCAAATTCTAAGATTATTTGAGATTCAAATTATCCGAGTTTTTGCTATCCCTTAGAAAATCAGGATTAGTTCATATCAAAAAATCATGAAGGAGAATTTGAATGAACAAAGCAGTTGGTAAATGGCGGGATATTAATTTTCGCAGTGTGAAGAATCAAAAGGTAGTATGCGTCCATAGCAGGGAAGCCAGAGAATATGCAAGGATTCTGGAATCTGACGAATTAGTGGTATCTTATGAGGCTTGCTATAAATTGGATATAGAAAGATACCTGTTTGTGAGCCCTTTGGATATTAGGAAAGATTATTTTGTTATAGAGTGGGCGACCGACTTTGTGATTCATTATGCAGATGGGAGTATTGGAATCCGGGAGATAGTCACAGAAGCTATGCTGGCAAAGCGGGCGAATATTGAGAAGTTAGAGTTTTCAAGGCGGTATTGGTCTGGTTCTGAATCAGTCAGGGATTGGAAAATTGTGCTTATGTCAAGGAAGGAGGCTTGAGGATATGTTTATTGATGTATTCGGAGAAGTGTTTAGAGTGGTATCAAAGGCAGAGAGCGGAGCATGGATTATATCATATGAGAATCCGTGTAGCCCTAAGTTTGTGACAGAGCAGGATTTAAAAGCATATCCAAGAATCGAGCCACCAAAGGAATATTTGAAAGATTTAGACAGACAGAAGAATCCCACAGATGGACAAATGAGACGGCAGAAATTGATTGCGGAACTTATGGAAGATGAAATTTACATCATGGATAAACACACACGGAATCAGAAAATCAAGGAACTGTCAGAACGTGAGGGAACCACAGTAAAGCGGATTCAGAAATTATACTTTAGGCAGTTGGCAGGACGGTCACTGGTGGAGGAAAGGAAACTGCCAGAGAAGCAGGAAACACAGGAGCAGAAGGATTTTCGTTGGGCGATTGACACTTTCTATTGTTCGGCAAAGAAAATGTCCTTAAGAAGCGCCTATGATATGATGTTGCTATCCAGATACACAGACGCAGATGGACGTTTGATGGATAATCACCCAAGCTGGCATAGTTTCCGTCACTACTATTATGATGGTGATTATCATGCAAAATCCAAAGTTACAATCGCCAGAAACGGACTGACAGACTACCAGAGAAACAAGCGTCCTCTTTTTGGATCAGCTATGAGTTGGAGGGATAAAATCGGAGCGTTTCAGATGGACGCCACCCAAGCGGATATTTACCTTGTATCCAGATTAGACAAGTCAGCAGTGATCGGACGCCCTAACATTTATATGGCGGTAGATACAGTTACACAGCTAATTGTTGGAATCTATGTAGGACTGGACGCCGGAGAGCAGGCAGTAATCAACTGTCTTGCAAATGCAGCCACAGACAAGGTTTCGTTCTGTAAACAGTATGGGATTGACATTAAACAGGACGAGTGGCCGAACACGGGCCTGCCGGGAGAAATTATCACAGACAAGGGAAAAGAGTTTATAGGGACACGAATGGAAGAACTTGCTATGAAATACGGGATTGAGTTTGAATCCCTACCACCTTTCAGACCGGACGGAAAGAGCCTGGTGGAAAAGTCCTTTGATTTAATCCAACAGAAGTACAAGCCAGCCCTAAGAGGTAAGGGAGTGATCGAAGCAGACGCACAGGAAAGATGGGCGGTTGATTACAGAAGTCAAGCCGTACTCACTTTGGAAGATTTTACAAAAGTGATAATCCATTGTGTGTTGTATCTTAACAGTTGTCGGATTATTCAAAACTGCCAAGTAGGTGAAGTAGCACCTGTTGCTTCTGAACTTTGGAAATGGTATGACAGTCAGGGTGAATCTATGGTGATTCCGGTCAGTGGAGAAAGGTTATATCAGTTTGGACTTCCACGAAAATCCGCCACACTTTGATTGCGGACGCTATGGCAAGAGCAACCGAACAAATATTAAAAGCACTTGAAAGTTTGGAGCAGAGCCGTGATGTTAAAACCAGAGAACTTGCTACATTAAATCCATTCCAGTTGCAGAAGCGGAAAGAGTTGGAATCGGAAATCATTGACGTAGAGGAGCAAATCAAAGCGGTCAAAAAACGCCTGTCAGATTTACAAGCAGCTTACAAACAGGATACATCAACACCTGAATCAGACACAGAATCAGTTGAACAAAGACGAATGCGGATTCTAAATCTCAAGCAGATTCAATCTCAAACATATAAAGAGTTTTATTCCCTGGTGGATCAGAACCGGGCGAACATGGCGGAACTTAGGGCATTGGTTAGGCAGAAACGGAATGTATATGATAGCCACACCGAGCAGAGGTTAAAGGATCACTATGCAGATAATTTTCAACCGGGTATTCTCATGAAGGCCAAGGAGCAGGCACCAGATATTCCGGTGGTGGAGGGTGCCGGAATGAGAAACACAATCACACACAGAAGATAAGCCTACAAAATGATCTATTCAATTATTGAAAAACATATGTTCTTATGTTAAACTATTCATAGGGAACAATCATGTTATTACAAGGTGTTGGCCTTCCATTTTACATAAGATGGGAGGTGGTGCGAATGAAATTTGACTTTAAGGATTTAATGGCCTTTGGTATGTTCATTCTCGCATTACTGACCTTTATCTTAAAGATTAGTCAGTAGCGTTTTCTAAGTCCCGGAAACGGGCACAGAAAAACCACCCTTGTAAACTTGGCCGTTGAAAGGGTGGCAATTCTGTCATTTGAGTATTAGGCCAACCTCTTGTATGAGGTGGTTGTTCCTTTTTTATTACACTTCTATTATAATCAATTCAGTCCCTAAATTCAAGTGATTCTTAAAAAATCCTCACCAAATCCTGTAGGTTTACAATACATGTGTTACAACTGAATAATTAAAAAGCAGAGAAGCTG
>JAWZDV010000104.1:0-20663 GCA_034142505.1 Bacteroides thetaiotaomicron | reverse complement strand
TAATTTAGAATTATCCTTTGTTAACGGATACAATTGATCAAATTACTACGGACAATAATTTTTTATCACTTTTTTTAAAATTTCACTTGCATTTTTTCTCGAAAGATGGTATCCTATACAAGCTTCACTTATGGCCTCATGGTCAAGCGGTCAAGACGCCGCCCTCTCACGGCGGAAACCCGGGTTCGATTCCCGGTGAGGTCATTTTTTAATAACAGTTCCGATATTATTTTATCGAGAGCTGTTTTTTTGTTGCCCCTGACAACTCACTCACATTTCGTCCTCCGCATATCTAATGGATAAGGCTGTAAATCTTGCACCGCCATCCGGGCATGGAATATTTGGAGGGATTCAATGGAAGAACATCAACATGTGATTGCCTTAGCAGGAAATCCCAATGTGGGAAAAAGCACCATTTTTAACGGCTTAACCGGCATGCACCAGCACACCGGCAACTGGCCTGGAAAAACCGTGGCTTCGGCGCGGGGAGAATTTTCAGTGGGGGAGGAGACCTATGAACTGGTCGATCTACCCGGTACTTATTCACTGGCGGCTCATTCCGAGGAAGAGGAAATTGCCAGGGATTTTATCTGTTCGGGGGAAGCCGGACTGACGATCGTGGTCTGCGACGCCACTTGTCTGGAACGTGGACTTCATCTGCTCAAACAGATCCTGGGACTGGATTACGTGAAAGATAACGGCGTTCCCGTCATACTCTGTATCAATCTCTGCGATGAGGCACGCAAAAAGGGGATTGAGATTGACTTTGAACTGCTTCAAGATGTCTTACAGCTTCCTGTCGTCTCCTGCTGTGCCCGCTGTTCCAAAGAACTTACGGTACTGAAGGACGCCATCCACGAAGCATACGGGCATGCGTTAAATTACTCCTGTCTGGACTTTTCACCAAAACATCTGGCAGAGGAAGTGGTGCGTTACACCAAAGTGAACTACCGAAAAAGGGAGGATACCATCGACCGCATTGTCACCGGCCGGATCACCGGCGGACTGGTTATGATTCTGATGCTGCTGGGGGTTTTCTGGCTTACCATGGCCGGAGCCAACTATCCGGCTGACTTACTCTGGGATGGACTTTTCTGGCTGGAAGGACGCATTGCGGATGGCCTTGCCTACATTGGCGCTCCGCAAATGATCATTGACGTGCTGGTCTACGGCATTTACCGAGTCCTGGCATGGGTTGTGGCCGTGATGCTGCCGCCTATGGCCATCTTCTTCCCGCTGTTCACCCTGCTTGAGGACCTGGGATATCTCCCGCGGGTGGCCTTTAACATGGACCGCTCCTTCAAGCGCTGCAAGGCTTGCGGGAAACAGTGCCTTACAATGGCTATGGGTTTTGGCTGTAATGCCGCCGGCGTCATCGGCTGCCGGATTATTGACTCCCCGAGAGAACGCCTGATTGCCATTCTGACCAACGCCATGGTTCCCTGCAACGGAAGATTCCCCACGCTGTTTACCATGATTACCCTGTTTTTCCTGGCGGGAGTCCACGGCTCCGCCACCGGTTCCATCCTCTCCGCGCTGATTCTTACGGGAGTGATTCTGGTGGGCGTTGCGGCTACCCTGGGGGCGTCCTGGCTGCTGTCCCACACACTGTTAAAGGGGGTTCCCTCCTCCTTTACCCTGGAACTTCCGCCCTACCGGAGACCCCAGATCGGCAAAGTCGTCGTCCGTTCCATCTTTGATAGGACCTTGTTTGTACTGGGAAGAGCGGTTGCCATCGCGGCTCCGGCCGGATTGATTATCTGGATTCTGGCCAACATTAACGTGGGGGGCCAGAGCATCCTTCTGTATCTGACCGGCTTCTTTGACCCCTTTGGACGGCTGATGGGACTGGACGGCGTCATCCTGGTTGCCTTTATCCTGGGCTTTCCGGCCAATGAGATCGTGATTCCCATCATCCTGATGGCCTACTTACAGACCGGGCATCTGGTGGAAATGAACGACTCCTCGGCACTGCTTTCACTGTTAGTCAGCCAGGGCTGGACCTGGAAGACCGCTGTCTCCATGCTGATCTTCTGTCTCTTCCACTGGCCCTGCTCCACCACCTGCCTGACCATCCACAAGGAAACCGGCAGCTGGCGCTGGACTGCGGTGGCCTTCCTGATGCCCACGCTGCTGGGAATCGGACTCTGCATTGCGGTGACGGCGGTATTGGGACTCTTCTAACAGCAATGCCCGCTCCCGGGTCTGTCTAAAATCACATTTCACCACCAAAAAAGGATATTCCCGGTCGGCCTTATGGCTCCGGGAATATCCTCTTTTCTTTTTCTATCAGCCGTTTGTCAGACTAAAACTTCCGTCCACCGCCTCCATGGCTCCTTCCACTGCTGGACCGGTGAGTGGAACTGCGGCCCGGTGAACTGCGCCCTGATGAGCCGCCGTGCCCCGAACCTCCGCCGGAATGATTCTGATTGCGCGGAATCACCGCCGTAGTCACAAATTTATTGATTAATTCATCCTTCTGGTTCCGATATTCAAACCGGCAGTCTGCCCGGTAAGCCATCAGATAGTTGGCCGCCTGCTTCCGCTCCTTCTTCATTCCGTACTGATTCACCACGCCAAGACACACGCTTCCTGCCACAAAACCGGAAACCGCCAGTGCTAATAACAGTTCATACCAGCGGATACTCCTGTGGATGCTGATTCTTCCTGTCTCCGTATCATAGTTGTACTGGCCGGACTCAATTCCCATCCGGTAATACTTGTCAATATCATGTAAGAACACATTGACCGAGTCCCCAAAATCCGACCTTCCGGCGCCTTCATACACATCGTCCAGAATCCCTTCAATCCGGCTGTCCGTCAAAAGCCGGATCACATCTCCCGTCGTTGACACATACAGTTCCCGGTTATCCATATCGATGAGAAACAGCACGCCGTTCTTTAACCTTCCGTAACCAAAACCGCCTTCATCATAAAAGTCATCGGCATATTCCATGGCCGTTTTCCCTTCGGAATCCTCCGTCGTAACCACCACGATGTCGATCTTCATCCGGTTCCGGTATTCACCGATGGTCTTTTCAAAGCCGGCTTTCTCCTCATCTGACAGAAGGCCTGCCATATCATAAACTCTCTGCTCATCCCCGGCATCCGCCAAAGCAGCAAAGGCCCGGTTCGTACACAGAATGCAAAAGCCTGCCGTCAAAACCACACAAAGCACCGCCAGCAGCACCCGCCGGACTTCCCGGCACAGCCAAACGCCTCTTATTATCTCTCTCATAACAGATACCCCACTACCAGCAGAACCGCCAGCACCGGCAGAAATACTTCCGCGAACAGAATCATCAACCGCCCCATATCCACCGGCAGCTTTCCGCAGATTTTCCCGGTCTGCCCGTTGCAGGCGAAGTAACAGATGTTTCCCTTGTGATCCTTATATGTAAGCGTCCACACCGGCATCAGCGCGTACTGCCATTTCTCATCCCGGATATCAGCACTCTTATTCTGTACCGTCATGGACTGGTATCCCGAGACACTGTTTTGAAGTCCTGACACCGCGAAGGACTCTACCTCCCTGGTTATCTCCGGCGCAAACTCCTGCTGCTCCATATCTCGTTTCTCCGCCATAAATCCTGATAAATATCCCATGGAAAACGGACGCAGCTCCTTCATATTAAAGGGAAGAACACCTTCCACCAGCAGCCGGTCCGCCTTTTTCAGGGCATTGCGCGGCACCTGGTTGATATTCATGTGGCCATCCCGCCTGATCTCATATTTCTGGGTTTCTGTATAGCGCAGGTTTCCGGCCACCCAGGTGCGCAGCTTCACGCCCTCCGCGTCCAGTTTCCCGTCCACCTTACAGCTATACAGCCAATAGGGGAAATACACCCCTGTCATCTTCTCGATCTGCTCCTCCGAGAAAAATGCTTTCGGCACATACCGCTTCTTCTTCACCCAGTCCGTAAATATCTCCACCGCCTTCTCCCGGTCAATGGCAAACGGCAGCACATAGTCAGGGTGATACTGCCCCTCCAGCCGCCCGGAGAGCACTACCGGGTTATGACAGTAGAAACAGAAGGTCGCCGCCGTAGTCTCTTCCGTCACAATCTCCGCCCCACAGCTGGGACAATGATACAGCATGGCCGACCTGGTTTCTTCCGTCTCCGGCGTCATCTCCTCCAGCCTCTGCTGGCTAAACTCAGACAGACAGTATTCACACTGGTACTGCCCCGACTCCGGATCGAACACCAGTCCGCCGCCACAGTTTGGACACTTATAACTCACTGTTGCCATAGAATTCTCCTATCAATCATCTTGATTTTCCGCCCTGGCTTTCCATTCTAGTTTCCTGTCCTGATTTTCTGTCCTGATTTTCTGTCTTGGTTTCCAATCCGGAGGTTACACTCTTGGTTTTCCACACTCACTGCAGAATTTACCGGTGTTCACATTTCCGCACTGGCAGGTCCAGGATGCCGGAGCCGGTTTCGGACTGCCGCACTCGGAGCAGAATTTACCGGTATTTACCGTGCCGCACTGACAGGTCCACCCCCCTGCTGCCGCGCCTCCTGGCTGTCCTCCGGCCGGAGCTGCCGCACCGCCAGCCCCCTGCTGCATATTCACCGCTCCATTGCCCGCCTGGCCAGGCTGCGCCATCTGAGGTGAAGAAGCAGCCTGGTTCATCTGCATCTGCTGTAAATTGGCCGCGGATGCATTGCCCATAAATCCGCCGGCGGCGCTCATGCCGACGCCCATTCCCATAAATCCGGCCATGGCTCCGCTGGCATTGGAGCCTGCCGCCTCGATTCCGCGGGCTGCCGCTCCCTGCACATAGCCTTCCCGAACCGTGGGATCGCTGAGCATAGCGCCCTGGTTTCTCATATTGATCAGCTTCTGGGATTCCTCATCGTAGGTAATGCTTGCGATTCCCACCGACTGAACCTCAATTCCACGCATCCGGTTCCAGTCTTCATCCAGGGTCTCCGACATGTACTTCCCAAGCTCCCGCCCTTTGGAGGCTACGAAGGAGATACGGATACCGTCAGCCGACATCTGGTTGATCGAGGTCTGGAACGCCTCCAAAAATTCATCCAGATACTGGGCGTTGATATCGTCCACCTGGACTCTGGCCGCATTCTTTGGAATCGCCTCCGCATAGAACAGCAGTGGATTCGTCACTTTGATGGAATACGTCCCGTGGGCCCGCAGAAACAGTTCCGCATTATAAAACTGGTCAAAATAATTCAGAGGATTCCGTGTTCCAAACTTAATCCCCTTGATCTCCTGTAAGTTAACATAAAATACCTTCTGGGAGGTAGGTGTCACTCCGCCGAATCTGACACGGTCAAAGGCCTCTCCCAGCGCATCGCCGAATTCCCCGTTAAACAGAGATGGCAATGCCGAATCCTTCACCGTATAATACCCCTCTTCCGCCGTATAATCCACAATCTTCCCGCCATCTACCAGCATCATAAACTGGTTGGGATACACATGGATCACGGAACCATTGGAAACCGTGTTATCCGTACCTTTCGTATTGGTCCCCCGGCGTACCTTCCGGCCGCTGACAAAGACTGTCTGATCGCCCATATCGCCCGGCTCAATGACTTCCAGCCACTGGTCGGCCAGTGAACCGCCGACCGCATTTGTAATCGCTTTTATAATTCCCATACGTCTATCTCCCATCTGCCGCTGTTAACCGGCCTGCATTTTTTTAATCGTACCACAGATTGCCAAGAAGTGCAATTTCTCGTTTTCTTTAGCTGTCATTATCCCGCGAGGTGTTTTTTGTGAGTGCAGCGCAGCGAAAGTCACAGAAAACCCGAGGATAGCAGCGTGAAACGGAACTTTTACCGTTTCTGCATCGAGAAGCATGCTACTCTTCGTGTCGTGAAGCGGCGCGAAGGGCAGCAATTTCTCTCGCATATCCTTCCAGATCATTTGGCGTTTCCAGATAAAATGGCAGATGCTTTAACGCCGGATGATTGATCACCCGCACCAGCGCCTCCTCCCCGATATGCCCTCCGCCAATCACCGCATGGCGGTCCTTATGGGCGCCCAGCGGGTTCATGCTGTCGTTTAAATGGATGGCTTTCAGCCGTTCCAGCCCGATCACCCGGTCAAATTCCGTGACTACCTCATCCAAATGGTTCACAATGTCATATCCGCCGTCCCACACATGGCAGGTATCGAGACATACGCCCATGTGGCTGTCAAGTTCCACACGATCTAAAATCTCCCGCAGCTCCTCAAAGCTCCGTCCAACCTCGCTTCCCTTGCCGCTCATGGTCTCTAAAAGCACCGTCGTCGTCTGCTCCGGCTTCAGAATCTCATTGAGCATCCGCGCGATATAGTCAATCCCAATCTCAACTCCCTGCTTCACATGACTGCCCGGATGAAAATTGTAGCAGTTCCCCGGCGTATACTCCAGTCTTCGCAGGTCATCCTCCATCGTATTCCTGGCAAATTCCCGCAGGCCCTCATCTGCCGAGCAGGCATTCAGGGTATAAGGCGCATGTGCCAGAATTTTCTCAATTCCATGCTCCTTCGCAAACTCCAGATACATTTCCACATCCGACACATCCAGATCCTTCGCTTTCCCGCCTCTCGGATTCCTGGTAAAAAACTGAAAAGTATTGGCATCGATCTTCACGGCCTCCTTCCCCATGGCCAGATACCCTTTTGAAGAAGATAAATGACATCCAACAGTTAACATAATACAAATTCTCCTCTCTATTTCAACCTTTACAACGCTTAATGTCAAACAGGTGCGGCGCCCTTACCTCGGAACACCGCACCCTCATATTCTATAACATACCCTCTATTTCTTCCTCGGATTCACCTTGCGGACCGCAATCCATAAAAAAGCCACCGCCAGCGCAAGCTGTAACCCGATACTGAATAAATTCCAGTTCTCCGTCACCAGATTGGACGGTCTCTCGCCAAACCACCGGGTAATATTATTCACCACCTGGTCATTGCCCACCTGTCCGTTGATCGTCACATAGAACGTGACGGCCGGATTGAGCAGCAGCAGATACAGCAATCCACCGGAGTTTGCCTGCTGGGCTGAATTTCCCACATTCACCAGATAGGTATCCACAGTCGCCTTAGACAGGGAAAGCGCAAACCGGTTGGCCGCGTAAGTTCCGCCCACCAGCAGGATAATCACACAGTAGGAAACCACCGTCGCAAGGGTCGACCGCTTAAACACCGATGAAAAGCAGATCCCCAGACATCCCGCCAAAAATGCTGTCGTCACATAACACAGCAGCAGCATCCCCACGTCAGGAATTCTCACGCCCCCATAGATAAACACCAGCGACAGCACCGGAAAGCTGGATATGATCAGCATGGCAACCGTGGACAGACTGGAAAACAGCTTTCCAAACACAATCTGGGCCGGCGTCATTTTCGTCGTCAGCATCAGTTCCAGCGTCTGTCTCTCCCGCTCCCCGCTGATGCTTCCCGCCGTAATCGCCGGTATGATGAACAGCAGCATGATAAACTCCATTGTCGCCACAAAAGTATACAGCTCCATGAAACTGGAATACCGGATCTCCGCCGTCACCTTCACCCGGGCGATCACCGAATACATACTGAGCAGCGCCACCACCGCCAGCACACTGTTGAACACTAAAAGAATCAGGGACATCCGGAAGCTTCTGGAACTGACCATGGTTTCTCGTTTATATACCGGATTAATTTTCATGAATCAACACCACCTCGTCTTCCTCATGGTCCGTAATCTGCATGAACACAGATTCCAGATTCCCCCGCTCTCTCACAAACCCGTAGACAAGCACATCCGCATCCACCAGCTGCGCCAGCAGATTGGCCTCATCCTGCTTATCCCCGGCAAATCCCACTACAATATCTTCCTCCCGCACGGTGATCGTCTCCACCAGCGGATGGCTTTTCAAGATAGCCATGGCCGTCTCCCGGTTGCCAAACACGGAGATAATCAGCGGATTGCTGGTATTGATTCTGGAGAGAATCTCCTCCATATTGCCTTCCAGCACAATCTTTCCCTGCTCGATAATGCCAATATCCGTGCAGATCTCCGAAAGCTCCGACAGAATATGGGAACTGATCAGCACCGTCTTCCCCTGCTCCCGAAGCTCCTTCAAAATCTCCTTGAATTCATACCTGGTTCTCGGGTCCAGACCGGAGGTCGGCTCATCCATAATCAGCAGGGACGGATCATGAATCAAAGCCCTGGCCAGACACAGCTTCTGCTTCATCCCGCGGGACAGTCCGTCCACATAGAAATCCACCTTCTCATCTAAGCCCACTTCTCCCAGAAGTTCCATATACCGTTTTCTGGCCTTCAAACCGTCAAGGCCGTAACAGGAGGCAAAAAACTCCATATATTCCGACACCTTCAAGTTGTCATAGACCCCGAAGAAATCCGGCACATACCCGATGGACTCCTTCAGCTTCTCCGGCTCCCTGACCGCGTCCACCCCGTTCACCGTCACGGTTCCGCTACCCGGAAGCAGCAGTCCCGTGATAATCTTGATGGTCGTTGTCTTCCCGGCCCCGTTTGGCCCCACAAACCCATACAGGGAGCTCTCCCCGATGTTCATGTTCAGCCCGTCCAGCGCCGGAACCTTGCCATATGTCTTCTTTAAATTCTCTATCTTTAACATCAATATTCCCTTCCAACGATATCAAGCATCGGAAGCAGGATATCCCAGCTGTACTCCGATACATTGCTATAAAGGTATTTTACCATGATGGTGTTTCCGGGCGACAGATAGTCCTCCAGCTGCTCCCTGGTATACATGAGCTGCTTTTCATTCATCTTATCGTAGTTGCCCGTATTGTGGTTGTAGAAATAAATACTCCCCGTAAACTGGGTCAGACTGCTGTTGCCGGCGGTCTCCAAAAAGCTGTCCGATACATAACGGAAATACAGCTTCTCCACCTCTATATCATTGCCCAGCGAATATTCCAGGATCAGCGGATCAATACCGTACAGCGTGTTGTTCACGTTGTAATAGCTTCCGCTGGTAATCGCCGGCTTTCTCATAAGAGCCGACCGGTACACCACATCGTCCTCATCCTGATACACGGAAATGGAGGAAGACACCACCGTGATTCCTTCCACCTCATAGGTATCTAGGTGGAGCGGATCATCCTCCGGCTGGTTGATAATTCCCACTACCCTGGCATTTGCCGTATAGGAGGAAACCGAGTTATCCAGATAACAAATCAGCAGATTTGTCCTCGTCAGCGCGTCCATGTAATCCTTGCTCTTGATATCCGGCTTCGCATACTGGTCCTTGCCGGTGATCTTCTCCGCGATCTGGTTGTTGTGGGCCAGCGGCACCTGAAGCAGCTCCAACTCATCCAGCTGCTTGGTCTCTCCCGGCTCCATATCCCCCAGCAGAATCATCTTGTCATAGAACAAAAGCGCGGCGTCCTCCACCGGTTCCTTAAAGGAATTGGTGACACTTCCCGTCACCTGGTCCTCCAGCATCACAATCTCTCCGGTAAACCCAATTCCATGTGTATTGGCCTTCATCTTATCCAGCTGGAAATATTTTGGTTCAAATGCAATCACATTCTGGGCCGTCACCGTGGTTGCCTCCGGCTCATACCGGATGGCAATCTTATAATCCTCCTCCCCGGTAAACTTGGGGATCGAGGACATATTGTCATAATAGCTTCTGGTAATCGGCTTGATGGAATATCTGGGGTCCAGCACGATGCTGTACGGATTGTTGTACGGCGTCTGGATATTCAAGTACGTCGTCTCACTCACCGTGTCCTCCGAGGTATCCAGAAATCTTGCATAGGTATAAAACGTATCCTGAAATCTGGTCTTCGTCCCCATCAGATAGATAATCGCCGTAAAGGTCAAAGACAGCATAACGATGGCGCTCCGGTAATACCGGTTCAAATCTCTCTGCCGCAGGAAAATATAAATCCCCGGTCCCACCAGGAAGATGTAGATGATAATCTCCATGGTATACAGCGGAATATCGGGCAGCCGGTCCACATTACCAGTATTGATCATATTGTTGGCCGACCAATACTGGTTGGAGTTGCCGCTGTATGCCGATTCCGCCAGACGGTTGATCTTGTCCTCGCCCAGCACATTGGTCAGCAGACTGTCGATATAGGACGGATTGCGCTGACAGAAGTCTGCAATATCCACAAAGTCATAAGCCGCCACGGCGACCGTCCCTTTTCCATATCCCACCGTGGCAAGAAGCGCCAGCTGGTCATCGGAAAAGATCACATTGGCCCCGCTCAGTGAAAAGTCGGCGCATACCATCTCAAGCTCGGCATCCCCCGGCCACTCCGTCTCAAAATCCTGCCCCATGTCCACCGTTCTGACCTCAGGCGGATCGTAGGACTCGTCCAGCAGCTCCGGCGCAAACCGCCCCAGGGTGTCGTCCACTCTGGCTCCGGTTCCCAGTATCATGATTCCGCCGCTGCGGACCCACTCCACAAGGGCCTGACTCTGATCCTCGGACAGATCACGGATTCGATAATTGCTGATCAGCAGCACGTCCACCAGATTCAGCCGGATCTCATCCGCCGGAAAATTCTCCTCATCCAGCACAAAGGTTCTGGTGCGCAGCATGCTGTAATCCACGCCAATTCCATTTAAATACTGAAGCTTCTCCGGCGTGTCGCTGAGAACTCCGATAAACAGCTCCGGAATCTCCGAACTCACATTCAACTTCACCCGTTTATGAATCACCTGTCTGCCAGTCCCGTCCACCAGATTGATAAACAGCTGGTCAATCCGGTTGCCCAGCGGAATATCCATCAGTTTTTCCACGGACGCGCCGCCCTCGATATCCACAGGATAATCGTAGCGGTAGATATCATAATCCGACTCCATCGTGAGCACCTGAAGCTGCCCTTGAAAGGCCGTTGACTCCGTATTATGCAGCGTCACTTCCACCGGAATATAACGGCCGCCTTTAGCTGTATTGTCATAGCCGTAGCTCACTTCCATAGTGATGCTGCTCTCAATCAGAGCCGGCAGTGAACTGCTCTCCTCCACCGCCCAGGCCGGAAAGACATGAAATACCAGCAGTGCCGCAAGCAGCATAACCGCCGCAAAAAAGTTCTTTCTCTTCATGTCCATCACCCCAGCTTTCCGAAGTTCTCTTTGTTAATGTCAAAATTCACCAGAAGCCGTACCGTGAACACCGTGCCGTTTAAATCACTGGTGACACCGATGGTGCCGCCATGCATATCCACAATATTCTTGGCGATAGCCAGTCCCAGACCGGTGCCGCCCGTGTTGGTGGAACGGGACTGCTCCACCCGGTAAAACTTGTCAAAAATCATAGGCAGTTCGTCCTTGGGAATCACATAGCCATAATTGGTCACCGACACCGTCACAATCTGCTCCGTGGCGTGGACTCTCACCAGAATCCGCTTCCCGTCGGCCCCGTACTTGATGGCGTTTCCCACCAGATTTTCAAACAGTCTGGCCAGCAGGTTGCCGTCGGCGCTGATCACCTTGGCCGGCACATTGCTCTGAAGTTCATAAGATAAATTCTTCTCCTCAAAATTGGGATAAAACTCCTCCAGCAACTGGCTGAGCAGCTTGATGATATCCACCTTGGACACTTTCATGGAGATCTTCCCGTAATTGAGCTTGGTAAATCCGAATAAATCTTCTATTAATTTTTCCAATCGTTTGGCTTTCGTATAGGTGATGTCTATGTATTTCTTCTGCATCTCCGGCGGCATCTGCGCAGGCCCCGACAGAAGTTCCAGATAGCCGATAATAGACGTCAGCGGTGTCCGCAGGTCATGGGCCACATTGGTGATCAGCTCGTTTTTCGTCCGCTCTGACTCCCTCTCCTTGTCCATCAGCTCCCGGATGTCCTCCACCATCTTATTCAAGTTGGCGGCCATCCCCGAAAACTCATCATCTCCGATAACATCCACCGTGGTGTTCAAATCACCCTCCGAGATATTCTGCATTGCCGCGGAAATCTGGTCGATATACCGGATAGACTTCTCCTGCATCAACAAAAATGTGATGGCAAACAGGACAATCCCGATGACTACATACACAATGGTCACCAGCGATCCGGCATGGGCAAACATAGCCAGAAACGAAGAATCACGCCCCGCTTTTAAGGCGTAATTCCCCACCATGGATAAGTTGGTGACGAGAAACACCTCCACCAGGCAGGTGATCACCGTGCTGTACATGATATTGGTGATCACCCTTGTACGAAAGCGCCTGCTCATATCACTTTTCAATTTTGTATCCTACCCCCCACACTGTGGTAATAATCTTGTTCTGACGGCTGTCCTCTTTCATCTTTCCGCGAAGACGTCTGATATGTACCATAACCGTGTTGTTCGCTTCATAGACCTTCTCATTCCACACCTTTTCAAATATCTCGTCGGTGCTGAACACTCTTCCCGGGTTGGAAGCCAACAGGTAAAGAATATCAAACTCAATCGGCGTCAGCTTGATCTCCTCGTCATACACCAGCACCTTGTGATTGTCCTTGTTGATCACCAGGCCCTTGATGGCAATCTCATTCTTCTCCGATTCCTGGGAACCGCTGTTGGGGTTTAACTGGGTGTAGCGGCGCAGCTGGGATTTCACCCGGGCTGTCAACTCCAGCGGGTTAAATGGCTTCACCACATAGTCATCGGCTCCGGTGCCGAGCCCCAGGATCTTATCAAGGTCTGTGGACCGGGCGCTGAGCATGATAATCGGGATGTTGTTGGTCTCCCTGATCTTCTTGCACATCTCCAGGCCGTCCATACCGGGCATCATGATGTCCAACAGGACCATATGGATATCCTCTTTCTCCAGAATATCCAGCCCTTCCTGGGCATTGTTCGCCTTAAATACTTTATAGCCATCACTCACCAGATAGATCTCCACCAGCTCCGCAATCTCTTTTTCATCATCTACCACCAGAATATTAATCTGTGACATGGGAATTCCTCCTTCAAATAAGCTGTCAGCGTCTTTCGACATTATTCTGCATATAGTTTACCACAAGAGTGCCCACTTTGCCTTACTTTTTCTTTACAAAAAAGCAAGGGAATTTCTGTACCCCGTGACAGAAATTCCCTCATTCGCCAAATGCTGTGGCAATCTGGCTGTTTCACCGCCAAATTTTCCCTAATACTGGCTCTCTATTGGCACAAATACCCTGTTGCTCACCGGGTCGCGCTTGTCAAGTTCGTCCTTTACCGCCTGCACCGCTTCCTCGCAGAAAGTCTCCTGGGCATTGACCAGGACCTTTCCCCTCTTGTCGATCTTTTCGTAGGTGCCGTCCGGCATCAGAATGTGGGCTTTTACATTGTCATCCAGTTGTACTTGCAGGATATGAAGAATTTTCTCTTTTAATTCCTCATCCAGCACCGGAAATGTAATTTCCACCCGGCGGTCCAGATTTCGCGGCATCCAGTCCGCACTGCCCATGTACACCTCCGGCGCGCCGTCATTTTCAAAATAGAAGATGCGGCTGTGCTCCAGGAAATTGCCAACGATGGAGCGGACCCGGATATTCTCACTCAGGCCCGGCACACCGGCTTTCAGCGAACAGATTCCCCGGACAATCAGATCAATCTGCACGCCCGCGCAGGACGCCTCGTAGAGTGTTCCAATGATATCCCGGTCGCACAGTGAGTTCACCTTCGCGATAATTCTCGCCTCTTTTCCGGCTCTCGCGTTCTCCGCCTCCCGCTGGATCATCCGGGTAAAACGCTTCCGCAGCCAGATCGGCGCCACAATCAGCTGGTTCCAGTGCAGCGGCTCCGAGTACCCCGACAGCATGTTAAATACCGCTGTGGCGTCCTCCCCAATCTGTGGATGACAGGTAAACAGACCGCAGTCCGTATACAGCTTTGCCGTGGAATCGTTGTAGTTGCCGGTTCCCAAGTGGACATAACGGCGGATACCGTCCTCCTCCCGTCTCACAATTAAGGTGATCTTGCTGTGGGTCTTCAAACCCAGAAGCCCGTAGATGACATGGCAGCCCGCCTTCTCCAGCTTCTTCGCCCAGATGATATTATTTTCCTCATCAAAACGGGCTTTCAACTCCACCAGCACGGACACCTGCTTGCCGTTGTCCGCCGCCTCCGCCAGCGCCGCGATAATCGGCGAGTTGCCGCTGACACGGTACAGCGTCTGCTTGATCGCCAGCACCTCCGGGTCCTTGGCCGCCTTCTGGATAAACTCCACCACCGGCTGGAAGGATTCATAAGGATGATGCAGCAGAATATCGCCCTTCCGGATATTGGTGAAAATGTCGTCGTCATTCATAAACGCCGGATTCTGCTGAGGCATATACCGGGGCGTCTTCAAGTGGTCAAACCCGTCCAGACCATACATTTTCATCAAAAACGTCAAATCCAGCGGACCGCTGATCTCATAGATATCATCTGAACCAAGCTCCAGTTCCTTTTTCAGACGTTTGAGCAGCCGCTTGTCGGTCTTCTCCTCAATCTCCAGACGAATGGATTCTCCCCACTGGCGTTTCTTCAGCTGCTTTTGAATCTCAACCAGTAAGTCCTCCGCCTCCTCCTCATCAATGGTCAGATCCGCGTTTCTCATAATCCGGTACGGATGAGCGGAAATGATATTGTAGTTTAGGAACAGCGACTGGATATTTCTCTCAATGATCTCTTCCAACAGGATCACCACCCGCTCCTCACTCTCTGAGGGAAGTTCCACAATTCTGGGCAGCCCTTTTGGCACCTGCACCGTGGCAAAATCCAGGTCCTCATCCCCATCCTTTTTCTGGAGCAGGGCCGCGATATTTAAAGACTTATTATAAATCAGGGGAAACGGTCTGGAGGAATCCACCGCCATAGGCGTCAGCACCGGATAAATATTCTCCTCGAAATATTCATCCACATAGCGCCCCTCCTCCTTCGTCAGTTCCTCATGGCGTTCCACGATCCTAAGCCCGTTCTGCTTTAAGGCCGGAATCAGAGAACGGTTGTAGGTGGAATACTGCAGATTTACAAATTCGTGGGTCTTCTCCCCGATTTTCACCAGCTGTTCAGAGGCTCTAAGCCCCGCCAGGTCCGGTTTCGTGTATCCCGCATGTACCATATCCTTCAAGGATGCCACACGCACCATAAAGAATTCATCTAAATTGGATGCGGTGATGCTTAAAAATTTCAGCCGCTCAAATAACGGCAGACTCTTGTCTCTGGCCTCGCTGAGAACCCGGTAGTTAAATTCCAGCCAGCTCAGTTCCCGGTTTACATAATTCTCAGTTTTCGTATAGTATGCATTTAACTCTGCCATAACCTACACCCTCCTTTTCTGTTTCAGCACCGGACGGATGCCGAAGATTTCTTCAAAGAATTCCGCCTTCTGCGTGATCGCAATCATCTCCAGGCTCAAATCTCCCTCATACCCGGAGCTGATCACCAGCTCATTCTCCTTCACATTCAGCTTGCAGTTCACCATCTTTTGTTTGTGGCTCCGGTCCATGGCATTGGCCAGCCGCAGCATGGCGGTCAGCTTCGCCACCAGGATTGTCGCCCCCTCCGAGTCCCCGCTCTCCATGTGAACCTCGTTATAGTCAAATGCCGCCGTATTGTAGCGGACCACATTGGCGATCACTTCCCGCTCCCGGTGGGACAGGCCGATGATCTCCGTGGCCATGATGATGTTGTAGGCGCACTGGCTGGGA
This sequence comes from Bacteroides thetaiotaomicron, assembly GCA_034142505.1. Classification (GTDB taxonomy): domain Bacteria; phylum Bacillota; class Clostridia; order Lachnospirales; family Lachnospiraceae; genus Hungatella_A. The sequence continues at coordinate 5,049 of JAWZDV010000104.1, read as the reverse complement.
TTGTTCATGCTGACGAATTTCCCGCAGTCGTGCAGAATCGTGGCAATCCGCAGCAACAGCCGTTCCCGGTCTCCCAGACCGTGAAACCGCTTCATGCTGTCAAAGATTTTCACCGCGAAACTCTCAATATTCTGGACATGGCTGGAATGGCAGCGGTAGCGTTTAGACATATTCCGGGACGCCGCCAGAATATCGTCCTCAAAGCTGTGACCGAACTTCACCTGCCGGATCTTCTCCGCATATTCGGCCGCAATGCCGTCACAGAGTCGGATTCCGGGAATCCAAAGCATTTCCGCCCCGGTCATCTCCAAGATCTGTTTGTAGATCAGGGCGCTGGGTACCAGCAGTGTGGCATAATCCCCGTTTACGCCGAATTCATCCTCAATCTGGCTCACGGACAGTGTCACCAGACGGTCACAGAACTTCTTGAATTCCCCGATCCCGATCCGCTCCACCGTCTTCACTTCCGAACCGCCGGCAGAGCGGAACAGGTACAGGATGCTCTCTCCGATGCCCACGATATTTTTGATTTCCCGGTCCTTTAAATATATTTTCTTAAAGGTGATTAATTCATTGTCCACCAGCTCTTCCACCAGGGAATACTGAACCCTGGTCTCCGTCTGGATGCGGTTCAACAGCTCTCGAAGGCGCAGGACGCCCACCTTCATATTCTGGGTGGACACAAGCGCGTCCTTATCAAACAGGGAGATCTGCACACTGCCGAAGCTCACATCCACAATGGCGGTGCCCTTCTGGATAATCTTGTTGAACTCCGCCTCCTTCATGGCGATGGCCTTGTAGCTTAAAAGACGCTGCTCGGAGTTGCTGATGATCTCCACCTCGATGCCGGTTCTCACCAGAATCTGGTCCAGAATAATCTGGTTGTTCTTCGCCTCCCGCATGGCGCTGGTGGCGTAGGCCCGGTAAGCCTCCACCCGGTAGGTATCCATCACCGCTTTAAATTCGCCCAGAATCTGACACATCTCATCTACCAGCTCATAGCTGATCTTGCCGCTGTTGTAGGTGTCCTTTCCCAGGGCAATGACATGGCGCAGATGATCCACCTGCCGGATTCCGTTTTTCGTCGATATCTCATAGATGCCCAGTTCCAGTTCAAAGGAACCCACGTCGATAGCCGCAAATACATGAGTTGCCATATCTATTCCTCCATTCTCTCTTTAGAGTGCTCTTTCATCCTATTATCCTGTACTCGATTCAGAAACACATCAAATGCGGGTGAAATGCAAGTTAAATGCCTATAAAATCGTAACACTTCATAAGGTTCATCCGCCTGACAAAAAACCGGTCAGGTGGCATCCGCCTGTATCCCCAGCAAGTGGGTGATAAACTGGGAAGCCGTTCTTCCAGACAGACCGCCGTGGCTGAGTTCCCACTTGTTGGCTTCCGCGTACAGTTCTTCCACCGGCATTTCCACCTGATACTTCTCCGCCAGCAGCCTGACGATGTTCTGGAATTCTTTTTTGTCCGGCGCTCCAAAATAGATGGTGACGCCGAATCTGGCCACCAGGGACAGTTTCTCCTGGACAGTGTCATTTTCATGAAGTTCGTCGTCCAGTTCCCGCTTGTCGCTGAATTTCTCCCGAATTAAGTGGCGGCGGTTGGAGGTGGCGTAGATCAGCACATTCTTGGGCTTCCGGCCAAGGCCGCCTTCGATGATGGCCTTTAAATATTTATACTCCAGTTCACTCTCCTCAAAGGATAAATCATCCATGTAGATAATGAACTTGTAATTCCGGTCCTGCACCTGCTCCAATACGGAGGACAGGGCGTGGAACTGGTGCTTGTAAACCTCGATGATGCGCAGTCCCTGATTGTAATACTCGTTTAAAATAGCCTTAATGCTGGAGGACTTGCCGGTGCCGGCATCACCAAACAGCAGCACATTGTTGGCCGCCTTTCCCTGGATAAAGCTCTCCGTGTTGGTGATCAGCTTCTCCTTCTGGCGCTCATAGCCGATGATGTCGTCCAGATAGACGTGTTCAATATTGACGATGGGTTCGATACAGGCTTTTCCTTTTTCTTCCTCGATACGGAAGGCCTTGTTCAGGCCGAATTTTCCCACGCCGAACTCCCGGTAAAATTCTGTCACGGCATGCTGGAATTCTTCACCATCCTTTGCCTGTCCCAGCGCTAAGGAAAGTTCGATGATGCGGTCGCGGATTCTTTTGTTAAAGACACGGCTCACGCCGTCCACCGCTTTGTAGGACGCTAAGTCGTTCCACAGTTCGTCGCCGGATGCCGGGGCATTGAATGAATTTAATGTGGTGATATCGCAGTCGTAGACTTCCTTTAAGATACAGAAATCGTGCAGCGCCAGATGGCTCAAGGTTCCGCCTGCATCGCCGCGGATCTCACAAGCCGTACTGTAAGCATTCTCGTGATTGGCAACGCATAATGCTAAAAAACAATGCCACAGATTCCCCTCAAACCCGTAGGCCGCCGCCAGCTCGATCAGCTGGTTGGCGCAGGCAAAGGAATCCGGCATTGTCCCGTCACAGGCTGCTTCTCCCCTGCCGAGCAGCAGGGTCATATCATCAAACAGACGTTGGTACTGAAAATCCCGATATAAAATTAACTGGTTTGTATTCATCTCGTCCTCCCTTTAGTAATTCCCCAGTATCCACATGTTGGACGCTTCCTCGGAAATGCTCTTGATGGCATTCTGCACGGAAGGCTGGCTTAGATTCCCCTCGATATCCACAAAGAACCGGTACTCCCAGTTTCTCCCCTGAATCGGACGTGATTCAATCATCACCATGTTGACGCCGTTGTAAATAAAATTGCCAAGCATGTTGTACAGAGAACCGCTTTTGTGGGGCAGTTCGAAGCAGATGCTCAGTTTTCCGGCATCCTGGCGGTAAATGTGTTCTTTAGCCAGGATGATAAAACGGGTGGTGTTGTCCTTGTTGTGGTTGATGGACGGGTGCAGGACGGATAAACCGTAGAGGCGGCCCGCCACTTTGCTGGCTACCGCTGCCTGGGTGATATCGCCGTCTTCGATGATCTTCTTGGCCGCTACCGCTGTGTTTTCCACACTGAGCTGGCGCCAATTTCTGTGGCTGTTTAAGAACTCGGAACACTGCATTAACGCCTGTGGATGGGAGTAAACGGACCGGATATCGGATTCGGCCGCCCCCGGAAGTCCCAGGAGGGCGTGGTTGACGGAGATCTGTGTCTCGGCTACGATGACATTGTTGTGCTTGATTAACTGGTCGTAGTTGTCGCTGACTGCACCGGCGGAGGAATTCTCGATGGGGATGACCGCATAGTCTGCCTCCCCGTTCTCCACAGCTTTCATGGCGTCCTCCCAGGTCTTGACATGGTAGGCGTTAACGTCTTCCCCGAAGTACTGGAGGGTGGCGGCGTGGCTGTACGCGCCTTCTACTCCCTGATAGACCACTTTGATGTTGGTCATGGGGAGTTTTGTTACCGGGCGGAATCCGGTTTCTATTGGACGGCCGTTTTGCTCTAAAAGCTGGTACTGGAAACGGCGGCTGATGGTCATTAGCTGAGTGAAAATTTCTTCTACCGCCTGTTTATCAAATTCGCTGGATACCAGACTGCGGGCAGCGGCGATTTTCTGATTTTCGCGTGTTTTGTCATAGACTGGTTTTCCTGTGTTGATCTTGAAATGGGCTACTTCTTCGCATAAGTTCATTCTTTTTTGAAATAAGTTTACGATCTCCTGGTCGATCTCGTCCAGCTGGGTTCTGATTACTGATAAGTCCAATTATTTGCCCTCTCTTATGTTCTTTTCTTTTGCCAGCATGTCTTTGATCACACTCTGGGTGTAGGCGCCGGCATGTTTTTTCTGCTCCGGTTCCAGTTCCTTGATGATAATCGGTTTGCCAAACTCGATGGTGACGTTGGACGACTTCATTCGGGGGAAGTGTTTTTCCCAGATATCGGCCGTGCCGGTCATGGCTACGGGAATGACGGGGCAGCCGGATTTCTCGGCGATTTTTAAGCTGCCTTCCTTGAACGGGAGCATGTCGAGGATGTCTTCATTTCGGTTGCGGGTACCCTCCGGAAATATCCAGATAGAGATGCCCTGTTTGATGCGTTCTATGCCAAGGAGGATGGTTTTTAGTCCTTGTTTTAGGTCTTCACGGTCTAAGAAGAGGCAGTTGACGTTTTGCATCCAGTTGGATAATAAGGGGGCGCGTTCCATTTCTACTTTGGCTACGAAGCCCAGGAGGGATGGGACGGTGGTATAACCGACGAGGATGTCAAAATAGCTGCGGTGGTTGCCTACGTAGAGGACGGCACGGTCGGTCGGGACGTTTTCCTGGCCTTTGACCGTGATGTGGACACCGGCGACCTTTAGGATTTGGCGGAAGACACATTGAACAATCCTCAGGCTTTGGGTGTTTTTTAGGGTTGGATTCTTTTTTCCCAGGAAGTGTTCCCAGATCAGGAGGGGGATGCTTAGGATCAGGAAACCGATTACCATGGTTACTACTACTATAAATTTTATCATACGCTTTTCCTCACTTTGATGGATTGTCGGGTTTGAGGGGATGAAGTGCCTCATTTTGGCTTCGGGTCCGGGCAGAGGCCCCGTAAGCCCTCCGGGCTCACGGGGCTCGCTTCGCTCGTCAAATAGTCATACTTGCCGGGATTTCCGGAGAACCGCAAGCGGCCCTCCGGAAATCCCGGCAAGTATGGCTGTTTGACTCTGCCCTTTGCGTACATTATATAAAAAAAAAAGCGCAAATACAACAACTTAATGGTTCTTTCTAAACTTTGGGTAAATAGAGAGTTAAGGGATGAAAGACGCGAGAGGTGAGGTGCATCCGTTCATGAGAGGAACGGGGCTGGGGGAGGCGGACGCTGGCTTCGGAGGGGGAATCACTAAGGCCCCACCACTTACGTCTTTCTTACCAAAAATAGATAAAAAGAAATTAAAATCCCTCTGCTTTTTGCTTTGTTCTTTGTATTCTTCTTTCCGCCAATAAAGTTACCGGGAAATTACGAGATTCCATACCTAGCGGGGAAGGCTCCCTGGGCGGGCTCTGGTTGGTCGAT
>JAWZDV010000103.1:0-62014 GCA_034142505.1 Bacteroides thetaiotaomicron | reverse complement strand
AGCGGAGCGAAGAGCGGCGGGATTTCAGAGTTCAATTTTTTCATTCGGGTTTGGTCTCCTGAATCTTGTCCAAAGCCGTTTCACGGGGCCTTAGTGATTCCCCCTCCGAAGCCAGCGTTCGCCTCCCCCACCCCCATTCCCCTCACGAACGGATGCACCTTACCTCTCGCGTCTTTCCCTCTTTATCCCCTAGTTACCCAAAGTTCAGAAAGAACCATAAAAGTTTCCTATTCCATGGCTTTCTTTTTTCGGTATTCGTTGGGCGTCATGTTCATCTCCTTGCGGAAGGCCTGTGAGAAGTAGGACTGGGAGGAGAAGCCGACGCTGGATGCGATTTGGGCGATGGAGAAGTCCGTGGAGACTAACAGGTTTTTGCCGGACTCTAGCCGCTTGGAGTTTAAATAGCTTATGGGGGAAAGTCCCGTGTATTTGGTGAAGGCGTGGACCAGATAATACTTGTTCATGTGGGCCATGGCGGCAAGGCTGTCTAAATTGATGTTGTCCGCGTAATTGGAATCCAGGTATTGCTTGATCTGTCCACACTCCTTGGTCATCTTCGTGAAGCTGATGGGAGCCGGCACCAGTTTCTGGCGGCGGATAATCTGGATCAGCAGCACCTCCAGCAGGTTCTGGCAGACCAGGTGGTAGCCGGGATGCTTGTTCTGGACTTCCTTTAGAATAAAGTTTAAGAGGTTCGGCAGTTCGGTCCTCTCCGGGTAGTTGTAGATGACGCGGCTGTTTGACGTCTCGGAATCCAAAAAGGTGATCCCCTCGATGCCGAGCACGATGTACTCTAAAGGATTGGCGTTGTAGGAACGTTCCGTGTGCTCCGTGTTTGGCGGAACGATGATTAAGTCGTTGGTGCTGATGGGATAGGTTTCATTTTTTAGATAAAAATTGCCTTTTCCGCTTACTACATAAAACAGTTCCGCAAAATGGTGTGTATGGGGGATGCTGTTCCAGTCCCCCTCATACTTGGACATGGAGATATAGAGCAGTTTGGAATTCAGTTTTTGGAAATCCTGGGGTTTGATTTCATAACGGTTTATACTCATGTGTTTGGTTCCTCTAGAACTTTAAATTCCTGGATACCTTCCTGCGGACCGCTTCGGTCATGGGAAGGCCGGTATCGTAGTCTAATTGTCTTGGTTCATATTCTTCATTTTCCCGCTGTCTGGTACAGCCATCGTTCAGCCAGGTGGGGGCTTTGTCTGTGCGCCAGCTTCGGCAGGCCCACTGGTAGCCGCGGTAAAGGTCCCGGGTCCGGTTCATCTCTTCCAATATTTTGTCGTGCAGGCTGTTGCGGATTTCTGCATAGGCTTCCTCGTGGATCAGATTGTGGATTTCTGCCGGGTCCTGTTCCATATCGTACAGCTCGTCGGTGTCCAGAAGATGGATCACCAGCTTGTACCGGTCGGAAATGGCGGCGCGCATCATCTGTAAGCCGCCGAACCCGTCGTGATCCGCCTCATACCGGGTGAATTCGGTGTAGACCACGTCATTGATCCGTATATCTGTCTGGCGGATTTGGGGGAGCATGCTCTTTCCCTCCAGCATTTTTGGGACGGGAAGTCCCATGTAATCCAGAATCGTGGGTACGAGATCAATGTGGGAAGCCGGATAATTCACTACCTTGCCGGCTTCGCCGCCCTTGATAATCAGCGGGATGTTGGCTACCTCTTTGTAGCAGGCGGCATTTTTGGCGGTGAGACGGTGATTGCCCAGCATGTCTCCGTGGTCGGAGGTGAAAATCACCATGGCATCCGGGGCTGTCTTTCGGATTTGGTCCAGAACTTTTCCAATCTGGTGGTCTACAAAGGTGTTGCAGCCTAGAAACAGGGACAATTTTTTGGAGGGATGGTTCAGTTCTTCTTTTGTCTTGTGGAGATTCTCTCCTGCCCATAACTGCTGCATCAAAGGCTTTTTGGTAAGGTCATCCTCATAGTTTGGATTGTCGTCAAAGCAGAATTCGTCATACATGGAGTGATACGGGGCGGGGCAGAGGGAAGGTCCGTGGGGCTCATCGTAGGAGACTGCCAGGAAGAAATCTTCCTCTTGGTATTTTTCCAGGAAATCTACCGCGCGCTTGGAACAGCGGTAGGCATAGGTGAATTCTTCTGTCATATCTTCCTCATAGGAAGTCGCGGATTTCCTGGACTTTAGCCGTTCTTCCTCCGTCAATTCTTCCAGATACCGGCGCATGTCATACCAGTATTCTTCGTCCCAGCCCTCCGGGCAGACTCCATTGCCAAAATAATCGCCGCCGTCCAGATGCCATTTGCCGATATAGCCGCAGTGGAATCCGTTGTCGGTGAGCCGCTGGCCTACGGTTTTGATATTATCCCCCATGGCGACACAGTTTGTCACCTCCCCGTTGGTGTGGGGGAAGGTTCCGGTAAAGATGGCGGATCGGGCCGGGCCGCAGACCGGCTGGCAGGTGTAGGCATTCTCGTAGCGGATGCCCTCGGCGGCCAGACGATCCAGATTGGGGGTGATCATGCCGGGATTTCCGTAGCAGCCCAGCATATCCTTCCTTGTGGTGTCTGTCATGATCAGTATGATTTGTTTTTTCATGTGAGATTCTCCGATTTCTAATTCTATTGTAAGTGGTTATGTTCAAGTGATGCAAGGACGGACGGACTTGGGCGGCCGGGGACCAGAGTTCCGTTTTCCACAAATCCTTCCGGCCGGTCTTTCAGAGCGTCGGTTAAGAATCCCCGCAGGGCTCTGATCCTGTCTTGACAGGAATCTTCATCAATCAGATCCACAAGTTCGTGGGGGTCTGTTGCCAGATGGAAATACTGCTCCAGGCCGGTTTGTGAGTGCCAGATGTATTTGTCCGTTTCAGTAACGATCCAGTGGTTGGAAAACTCATCGAAGGAGTGTTCTCCGTGAAGCCAGGAGCGCACGGGCAGCGCCGGATTGTCAACCAGGGGCAGGAGCGATTTTCCATCCACGGTATCAGGAATGGGGGCGCCTGCAACATCAAGCAGGGTGGGCATGATATCCCGCAGTTCCACAACGCTGCCGCATCTGGCGGAGGTTTTTCTGCCGGCAGGCACGTCCTTCCCGCCGGTGATGATCAGGGGGACGTGGCAGCTGCCTTCGTAGGGTCTGGCCTTGCGGAACATGTGGTGGTCGCAGAGTTCTTCCCCGTGGTCGGCGGTGAAAAGGAGGATGGAATTGTCGTATAGTCCCTGCTCCTTCAGCGCGAGTATCAGCCGTCCGATCTGGTGGTCAAGATGGGTAATGCAGGCGTAATATCCCACCTGGGCCTGCCGGATCAGCTCTTCATCAATGGGGCCGGTTTTGGAATCATAGATCCGCCCGTCCCGTTGTAAGTATTCGTCCGTTTCCCAGGAGCCGACAAAGGGGGGACGCAGCTCTTTATCCCGGTATAAATCAAAGTAATGGGAAGGTGCGTCAAAAGGCGGATGGGGGCGGAGATAGGAGGCCATCAGGAAAAACGGCTTTCCCGGATCGCGCCGTCTCAAAAAGTCGATGCTTCTCTCGGTCACCCAGTTGGTTGGATGGTATTTTTCCTCATGCATCCAGGGCCTTGCTATAAAGCTGTTGCATTCTATTCCGGTATCCGTCACATCGGCGGTGACTCCCAGCTCATTTTTCAGCCAATAAAAATAGTCATCGGCCACCAGCTGAGACTCGGAATAGGGTATTGATCCCCGCCTGGAATAACCCAGATATCCGTCGTGGAGTTCCACATGGTGGAAACCCAGATAGTTTCTCAAGGGATGGACGTGCATTTTCCCGACGCACTGGGTATAATAACCTGCCTGGGCTAATTCCCCGGCCAGCGTGTGTTCATATTCCCAGGCGACGCCATCCTGATAGCCGACACGGCCGTGATGGCTCTGCTCCATCCCTGTGTGAATGGCGGCCCTGGCGGCAATGCAGCTTGGGCAGGCGCTGTAAGCATGGTCAAAGGTGACGCCGGTGGAAGCCAGCGTATCAAGATAGGGTGTTTTTACGTCAGGATGACCTGCATAGCCAAGACAGTCCCAGCGAAGCTGGTCGGTCATAATCATGATAATATTCGGACGGCTCATAATGAAACTCCTTTGTTTTTTTTATCATCATAGTATAATCAATATTAAAAATCAAGAGTTTCACAAAAAAATATAGTGCAAACTGTTGGTAAAAAACCGTTAAATAAGATTTTTTATTATCTATATACCACAAAAAATAGCAAGAATTATAAAAAATAGACCAATATAATGATAGCTATTGAAGGTCAGTCCAGTATATAATTTACTTATGATTTGAGTTACATCAAATTGGGCAGCGCCCAACAAAAAGGAGGATTTATCTATGAAGAAAAAAACGTTAAGCGTACTGCTTGCGGCTGCGATGACCACCGGTCTTTTAGCAGGATGTGGAAGCAGTGACAAACCGGCGGAGACAACGACAGCAGCAGCTACGAAAGCTGAGTCCGGTGAGACCGCAGCAGAGACAACCGCGGCACCAGCCGAGGGTGCAAAAAAACATGAAGGTGTTGAACTTACATATTGGTCCATGTGGACAAGCAATGAGCCACAGGGACAGGCTCTTCAGGAAGCAGCTAAGGCTTTCGAAGAGGAGACCGGAGCGAAGATCAAGTTTGAGTGGAAAGGCCGTGAGACCAAGAACATCCTTTCTTCCGCACTGGAAGCGCAGGAGAAATTCGATATGTTCGAGGATGACTATACCAGAATCTCCAAGAACTATGTGAACTATGTAGCTGATCTGACAGATATGGCAAAGGAAGCCGGATACGCTGACAAGAGTTATGCCGTATTCAACAATCAGGCAACGGAGTGGGCTGGATTCCTTCCATGTGTAACCGAGCAGCCATCCGTAGGCGGCGTGTTCTATAATAAGGATATCTTTGATGACTGTGGCATCACAGCTCCAACAACATGGGCTGAGTTCATGACTGCATGCCAGACCATGAAGGACAAAGGCTATCAGCCGCTGGCTCTGGACAGTACCTATGCTCCATTCCTGTTTGGCTATCATCTGTCAAGACACATTGGACAGGCAGCTGTGGAAGAACTGGCTACCAACGGTGGCTGGGGCAGCAACCCGGGCGTTGCCAAGGCAGGCCAGGAAATGATCGACTTCGTTAAAGCAGGCTATCTTGCTGACGGTGCTCCTGATGAGTATCCTGCAAGCCAGAATAAGATTGGTCTGACACAGAAGGTTGGTATGGTAGTATGTGCAAACTATATCACTTCAGAAGTAAACACCAATACCGGCACAGAGATTAACTGGGGTCTGTTCGCTTACCCAAGCGTAGAGGGCGGCGTTGATAATTCCAGTACCTTCGCAGGTGCAAACTCGATCGGTATCACCAAATACAGCGAGAATCAGCAGGCTGCTTTTGACTTTGCTCTATATCTGACAACCGGCAAACAGGGTCAGAACTTTGCTGATCTGTCCCTCTCAATTCCGGCAGATCCAAGCAACACGGCACCGGCTGTGCAGAACGGTACTACGGAAGTATTGGTAAACACCACAGCTCCTCTTTCCTGGAACATGGGTCTGAATGCAAACGCAGACAAGATTTCCGTTATTCAGGAAGTAATTGTAAAACTGTACGAAGGAAGCTATGCAACAGGCGAAGATTTTGCAAAGGCTCTGGACGCTTTATATTAAAGAATGCTGGAAAACCGGAGGTGGCGCTTGTTAGCGCCACCTCATTTGGTCAGAAAGGTGACATAGGAAATGAAAAAAAACAAATTGTTTATTGTTGGTTTTATCACACCTTGTATACTTGCTTTAGTAGTCATGTATCTATACCCGGTTGTCAGAACCGTCATCATGAGTTTTTTTAAGATTGAAAGCGTGACCTCCAGTACGTCTGAATGGGGTTTTAACGGTCTGGCGAATTATGCAAAGATATTTTCCAGTCCCACCTTCCAGAGAGCGGCGTCAAACATCCTGATTATCTGGGTATTAGGAGGCATTATCATCCTCGGTTTTGCGCTGCTGTTTTCTGTTATCATCACCAGCGGAATCCGGTTTAAAAAATTTTTCCGGGCAGCGATTTATCTTCCGAATATCATCAGTGCCGTGGCTCTTGCAACAATGTGGATTCAGTATATCTACAATCAGGATTACGGTCTGATCAACCAGATTTTAAGAACGATGGGTCTGGAGGGGAAGAACTGGCTGGGCACAGACATGAAGTTCTGGGCGATGCTGGGGGCCTTCATTTTTGGCGCGGTTGGTTACTATATGTTGATTTTTATCAACGGTATCGAGCAGATTCCCGGCGATATCTACGAGGCTGCCACCATTGACGGGGCAAACAAAGTTCAGCAGTTTGGCAGAATTACCATGCCTTTGCTCCGCGGCATTTTTAAGACAAATATCACATTCTGGAGTGTTAACTGCGTTACCTTTTACTTATGGTCCAAGATGTTCTCGCCGGTTAGTACGGAGGCATCTACGATTACACCGGTGGTATATTTATATGACACCGTATTTGGTACCGTCGGCAATGTTCAAAGAGACGCGGGTGCAGGTGCGGCCATCGGCGTTGTCATGGCAGTCTTTATTGGCGTTGTCTATTTTGCGATGAACAAGCTGCTTAAGGATGATGATTTGGAATATTAATGTGTGAGTGACGTGGCGCAAAAAAGATGCTTATCTGACATGTCCACAGAATGGAGTGAAAAATGAGTAAAAGAAACAAAGAGAACGTGTATAGAGGCAAGGTGAACTGGAGAAGAGAGCTGACCCTTCTTCCGGGTTATCTCATTCTGACCATTTGGGTTGCTTTTACAGCGGCCTTTCTGATCTGGATTCTGGGTGCCAGCCTTTCCACCTCCAGAGAAATTTTCACCGGTACGGTATTTAAGTTTGAATCAGGAGTTCACTTTAAGAACTATGCAAACGCCTGGAAGGGCAATAATGTTTCCATTTATTTTGCAAACTCTCTGCTGTATGCCGTATCTTCCTGTGTTGTGGTGATCCTGATCTCGGCGCCGGCGGCCTATGTGCTGTCGCGCTATACATTCCTTGGAAACAAAGGAGTTAAGACAGGTTTAATCCTGGCTATGAGTATCCCGGAAGTTATGATTATCATGCCGATCTATTCCCTGACGGCCCAGTATCATATCCGGGGAAGGATTTTACTGATTATTCTTTATATCCTGTTACGCGTACCATTTACAACGACTTACTTACTGAATTTCTTTGCCAGTTTGTCGAGGAGTTATGAGGAAGCGGCGGCCATTGATGGCTGTTCCCCTTCCAAGACCTTTTGGAGAATTATGTTTCCACTGATTCAGCCGGCCATCGTTACCGTAACTATTTTTAACTTTATGAGTGTTTGGAATGAGTTCTTTATGGCTCTTATTTTTGCAACGTCTACGGAGACCACCCCTGTCGGCGTAGGACTGCTCCAAATCGTAAATGCAATGAAGTACACCGGAGATTACGGCGGATTGTTTGCGGCGGTTATTATCGTGTTCCTGCCGACGTTCCTGTTGTATATCCTGCTTTCTGAAAAGATTATTTCTGGTGTGACTGGCGGCGGGGTAAAAGGCTAAAAAAATTGACAGCAAAAGGAGATCTATGATGAAAACGGATTTTAGTGGAAGAGTGACGATCCCCACGGATGTGGATGTGGTTCCGGAAACCCTCGAATTATTAAAACGATGGGGAGCTGACGCGATCCGGGACTGTGATGGTACCAATTATCCGGAAGAATTAAAAAATGTGAATGCCAAGGTTTATGCTACCTATTATACCACCCGGAAGGATAATGCCTGGGCGAAAGCAAACCCCGATGAGATTCAGCAGATGTATATTATGACGCCGTTCTATACGGCGGTGAAGAGTGAATTGTCCATCCATCTGATGAACCATTTGCATACAGATCTGTTAAAAGTGAATGACAGGGACGATATCAAACGGTGGTGGGAAGTCATGGACAGAACCACCGGCCAGCCGGTTCCCGTATCTTCCTGGGAGTATGACAGTGAGTCCGGGGATGTGACCATCCACGGGGCAAAGGAGTTCCATGAGTATACGGTGAGTTTCCTGGCTTATATTATGTGGGACCCGGTACATATGTACAATGCGGTCACCAACGGCTGGACGGATTTTGAGAAGCAGATCACCTTTGATGTGCGCCAGCCTAAGACGCATCAGTTTTCCATGGAACGGCTGAGAAAATATTTTGAGGACAATCCTCATGTGGATGTGGTCCGCTATACGACTTTCTTCCACCAGTTTACTCTGATTTTTGATGAACTGGCGAGAGAAAAGTATGTGGACTGGTATGGGTATTCGGCATCGGTAAGTCCTTATATTCTGGAGCAGTTTGAGAAGGAAGTGGGATATCCGTTCCGCCCTGAGTTTATCATCGACCAGGGGTATATGAACAACAACTACCGGATTCCGTCGAAAGAGTTCCTGGACTTCCAGGCGTTCCAGCGACGGGAGGTAGCGAAGCTGGCAAAGGAAATGGTTGACATTACCCATGAATATGGCAAAGAAGCCATGATGTTCTTGGGAGATCACTGGATCGGGACAGAGCCTTTTATGGACGAGTTTAAGACCATTGGATTGGATGCGGTGGTCGGCAGTGTGGGAAATGGCTGTACGCTGCGTCTGATCAGTGATATTGAAGGCGTAAAGTACACGGAAGGACGTCTTCTTCCCTATTTCTTCCCGGATACGTTCCGTGAGGGCGGAGATCCTGTGAAGCTGGCGAAAATAAACTGGGTGACGGCCAGAAGAGCGATCTTAAGAAAGCCGATTGACCGGATTGGGTATGGCGGCTATTTAAAACTGGCGTTACAGTTCCCGGAATTTGTCAACTATGTGGAGGACGTGTGCAACGAATTCCGCACGCTGTATGACAATATCAAGGGCACAACCCCGTACTGCATCAAGACCGTGGCAGTGTTAAACTGCTGGGGCAAGGCCCGGGCGTGGGGGAACCACATGGTTCATCATGCCATCTATCACAAGCAGAATTATTCCTACGCAGGGATTATCGAGGCCTTGAGCGGCGCGCCGTTTGATGTGAAGTTTATCAGCTTTGACGATATCCGGGAGAATCCGGAGATGTTGAAGGATATTGATGTGATCATCAATGTGGGCGATGCAGACACCGCTTACACGGGCGGCGAAAACTGGACGGATGAGACCGTGATCACTGCCGTGAAGAGATTTATCTACAACGGCGGCGGATTTATCGGAGTCGGGGAACCGGCGGCCCATCAGTATGAGGGGCATTTCTTCCAGCTGGCAACGGCTATGGGTGTGGAAAAGGAGACCGGCTTCACACTCAATGTGGATAAATACAATTGGGACCAGCATGACCATTTCATCAAAGAGGACTGCGCCGGGGAGATTGATTTTGGCGAGGGCAAGAAGAATATCTATGCGCTCGACGGAACGGAGATTCTGGTTCAGAGAGAGAAGGAAGTGCAGATGGCAGTCAATGAGTTTGGCGAGGGACGCTGCGTTTATATCAGTGGTCTTCCATACAGCTTTGAGAACAGCCGCGTTCTGTACCGCTCCATCATCTGGTCTTCCCATGATGAGGACAATCTGTACCGCTGGTTCAGCTCCAACTTTAATGTAGAGGTTCATGCCTATGTGAAGAACGGCAAATACTGTGTAGTCAATAATACGTATGAGCCGCAGCATACCACGATTTATAAAGGGGATGGGTCTAGTTTTGAACTGGATCTGGAAGCGAATGAGATTGTTTGGTATGAGATTTAGGAAAATTTAAGATATGACATAGAAGATCCATCAGGCTTTCTTGAGCCTGGTGGATCTTTTTTTGACTAAGGGTTGCAACAATTATTAAAGGATATGCAACAAAATTACAAGAAAATAAAAGCCTAAAATAGTAGAATGAAAATGTAATAAGTTAAAATGCATATATGGATTAAAACTAATGATAAAAAAATATGCATTTTACACATACTTTGCATGATTTAACATGAATTTTTCTTTTGCAAAAGAAATGATAAAAAATAAGAGAGGGGATGAAAAAACAAAAATAATTATGAAAATTCATTTTTATGGAACTGGAGCTTCGGAAGGTTTTCCGGCTTTGTTTTGTGAGTGTGACGCGTGCCGGGAAGCGAGAAAACGTGGAGGTAAAAATATCAGAACACGAACCTCGCTGCAGATTGACGACAAGCTTCTGATTGATTTTTCGCCGGACACCTATGCGCACACGCTGTATGGAGGACTTGATTTAACAACATTGGAACATCTTTTGATTACACATTCGCATCCGGATCATCTGTATGCAATGGATGTAGCGAATGTACTTCCTCCCATGGGGAAGAGGAAAAAAGGGCGAACGCTTTTTGTCTATGGCAGCGAGGGCGTAAAGACGGTTATGAACCGCACACTGCAAAACTGCACCGATGCAGAGGAATATCTTTCTTTTAAAGAAATTCATGCGTTTGAAAGTCTTTCTATTCAGGATTATCAGGTGTTTCCGGTAAGGGCGGATCATATGCCGGATGAGGAATGCTTTCTTTATGTCATTCAAAAAGCGGGGCGGACGGTGCTGATTGGTTTTGACACGGCTGTTTTCCCGGAGGAGACATGGCAGGCGCTGGCGGCATTTCATTTTGACTGTGTGATCCTGGACTGTACATCTGTGGATCAGGATCATTATTTTAGAGGTCATATGGGATTTGGAGAAGATGTAATGATTAAGAACCGGATGCTCATGGAGCAGATGGCGGGGGAAGATACTGTGTTTATCGCAACCCACTTTGCGCATTCCTTTGCCCCGTTCCACGAGCGTCTTTATGATTTATTTACACCGGAGGGTTTTTTGCCGGCCTATGACGGGATGGAGGTCAGCTTTTAGTTTCTGGTTGGTCGGCAGCCGGCGGAAGCTTTCGGTATTGAGATGGGGAAACATGATAATTTTTCTTAAAACAGTTTGAAAAGTATGCCTGATCGGAAAAACCGCAGGAATGGGCGATATCACCGATGTCGGAGGTGGTGTATTTTAGCAATGAGGCCGCTTTCTGCAGACGAAAATCCAAGATAAATTTCTTGATGGACTGATGGGAAATTTGATCGAAGATCCGGTACAGATGGGAACGGTTGATCCCAATATAGTTGGCAATTTCTGAAACGGAGAGTTCGGGGGAGGCGTAGTTCAAACGAATGTATTTTAAGGCATTATAATAATAATCCGCATAAATGGTGTTGTAGCGGACTTGATTGACGGAAATCAGCAGAGAAAATATCTCATAGAGATGGCCGGTCAGGCCGCATTCCAGCGCAGGTCCGCTCAGTGACAGCTTGGTGATGGCACTCATATGCGAGGTGAGAAGTCCGTCATCATCGTCGTAATGAATGACAAGAAGATCATCCCGGTATCCGCAGAGATTGAGAAGGCGGCTGACATCCATCCCGTTGAAGCCTACCCAGTAATACTTCCAGGGATGTACGGAATCGGCCTGATACTTGACTGTCTGGAACGGGGAGATTAAAAAGGCGTCTCCTTTTTGGATGTCCCATGTGTATCCGTCACAGGTATAGGTGCCGCAGCCGTCGGTGATGTAGTGGATAATGTAGTGATCGTAGGTGGTAGGACCGCTGACATGGTTTGGCGCGCAGGAATTTTTGTGTCCGCTCTGCCATACGGAAAGTGAGTTTGGAAGAGAGAGACTTTTGGTGTAATCGTTAAATTCGATGTACCAGTTATTCTTGCGGTTTGAGATATTTTCCAAACGATAATTGTTCTTTCTGCCCATATCGGTTTCCTCCATTCTGTTTTTCTAATAGTAGCATATAGGGATTTTTTTATCAAGAATATCATGTTGATGGTGTGATTCATGTTTGAGAGAGGAGTAGAAAATGAAAAGAAATTTAAAAAAGGTGTTGCCGGTTCTGGCAATTGCAGCAGCTATGACAGCCATGAGCGCGTGTGGTTCCAAGGAAGAGAAAACGGCAGAGCCAGCCGCGTTATCCGCAGCACAGGCTGGTGAAACCAAGGAAGCGGGAGAAAAAAGTGCTGGGGAAGAACCGGAGGGAAGTGATGAAACCTTCTATCTGACTGCGAGCAACTCGCCGGAATGGACAGCCAGAATGCGGCATTGCTGGGTGGACAACGGATATTTATACCAGCAGCTGACGTTTCGCGCTTTGTTCCTTGCCGACAGCACGCTTCAGAACGTGGAGCCGAGTCTGGCAGCAGGATATGAAGTGTCGGATGACGGACTGGTTTATACGATCCCGATGAAAGAAAACTTAAAATGGTCGGACGGAGAAGCGCTGACTGCGGAGGATGTGGCATTTAGCATTAAGACCTTGCTGCGGGCTTCCCAGGCAAACGGAATCTATACTACCGCGTTTGGTAAAATTGAGGGGGCTGGCGCCTGGATTGATAAAAGCGCCGATGATCTGGCAGGACTGGCTGTTGCCGATAATACGGTTACGCTGACGCTTTCGGAGCCTTGTGCCAATATGCTTCAGGTGCTGGCACAGTTTTCTATTTATCCGGAGCATTGTTTAAAGGATGCCGATCCGCTGGAAATCCACAACCATGTATTCTGGGAAAAACCGGTGGGAAGCGGGATGTATTATGTGTCGGAATTTAATGCGGGCAACTACTATGTGCTGGAGCAAAACCCTTATTATGAGGATAAGAAACCGAATATTAAAAGGGTACAGGTGAACTTCGTGGGAGATAACATCACGGAGGCCCAGGGCGGCCATATGGATTATTTGGACACCAACGCGCCAAGCGATATCAGTGAGCTGGATAAGCTTTCCGCATATACCAAGTATCCGGTTGACATGATGTTTTACCGTTACTTTATCTGTAACTTAAAGGATGCAGAGGGAAATGAAAATAAACTGATTGCGGATCAGAGAGTGCGCGAGGCATTTTTGTATGCGGTTGATACGGATAGTCTGATTAACAGCATTTTCCCGGATCTTGCGACGCGTACCTGTACTGGTGTTCCATCCTACGACTCCAAGTATGATGCTTCTCTGGATCAGTATCCATATAATCCGGAAAAGGCAAAACAGCTTCTTCAGGAAGCAGATTATGACTTCTCAAAACCGCTTCGCATCCGTTATTACTATAAGGACCAGTCTACCATTGATTTTATGGAAGCCATTGCCTACTATCTTGGCGAGGTGGGAATCACCTGTGATGTTCAGATGTTCCAGGAGAGCGGAACCCAGGGCATGTTTGTGACGAGAGATTATGATATTACATACAAGGGGCTTTCGGCGTTTGATATCAGCGAATGGTATTCGGAGTACACCTCCACCAATAAAAACTTTAAGAATATTCTTGGCGGAAATACGGCATTTGATGAATTGACGAATAAGCTGATCAAAACCGCAGATCCGGCGGAGCAGGAGAAAATCTTAAAGGAGCTGCAGGCACTGGAGCAGGAAGAACTCTTGAAGCTTCCTCTTGCCACCTTTAAGAGCATTATCTATATCAACCGTGACCGTGTCTGGATGCCGGATGATGTGGAATTCGGAAATCCGAGATACCGTTATGATATGAAGTTTGAAGAGTGGAAGATGTATGAATAAGATCATGTTATCATGATGATAAAACTGCGGGCCATGTTATTGGCCCGTAGTTTCTAAATGGAGGAGGGGTAAGCATGTTGAAATACACATTGAAAAGGTTTATGTTCATGATTCCGATGCTGGTCTTGATTAGTGCTCTTGTGTTTTTTGCGCTGGACTTGACTCCGCTGGACCCTATCAACTATATTCTCTCTCCGGATGCGGCAGCCAATACGGAAAATGTGGAGGCGCTGAGGGAAAAATATGGCTTGAATGATCCTACGGTGGTCCGTTATGTGCGCTGGGTTGGAGACATTCTTCAAGGTGATTTTGGTTACAGCATTGTCAGTGGAACACAGATTTCAAAAATTATTGCGGCCAGGCTTCCGGCGACGTTGGAATTGTCTGTCTTTGCGCTGCTTTTGTCAACTTTGATCGGAATCACAATCGGAATCTGTTCCGCAATCTGGCAGAACAGCTGGATTGACTATCTGGGCCGGTTTCTTGCAGTGGTGGGGCAGTCTATTCCGCAATTTTTCTTTGGAATCTGTATGATACAGACGTTTGCTATCAAACTGGGGTGGTTTCCGACCAGCGGGAGAATGTCGCCGGGAGCGGAGGATTTTTGGTCAAGATTACCGCATCTGGTACTGCCGGTGCTGACGCTGACAATTTCGATGTGCGCGGTTTTGATGCGGTATGCGCGCAATTCCATGCTGGATGTGATGAACAAGGATTATATTAAGACGGCGCGAAGCAAGGGGATTCCGGAATGGAAGGTTTATGTAAAGCATGGTTTTCGAAATGCTCTGAAACCTGTGCTTGTGGTACTGTGCTTTAGGCTCCCGATGCTGATTGGCGGTTCTGTTGTGATTGAGTCGGTATTTTCGTGGCCGGGAATCGGTTCGATTATTACCAGTTCGGTGAACTCGGGGGATTATCCGGTTATCATGGTCACAACGCTGATGGTTGCGGTGGCGATTCTGACTGCCAGTTTTCTTGTTGATATTTTAAATGCGGTTTTGGACCCACGGGTGCGTCTGGAAAAGTAGACCGGGGAGGAGGGATTTTCATGAAGGATAACAAGATAGTTTCGGAGAGAACGCTGTTAAATATCAAAAAATTTATGAGAAATAAACTTGCGGCAGCCGGGCTTATTGTAACGGTGCTGTATGTGGTATTGACTGTCTGTGCTCCCCTGCTGACGAATGCCGGTCCGGCACAGATTAATATGGGGCAGATGACGCTGGAACCTGGCGCAGGGCATATCTTTGGAACGGATAAACTGGGAAGAGAACTGTGGTCCCGGGTGCTTTATGGCGGGCAGATGTCCATTCTGATTGGGGTATCGGCGGCGCTTATGGGGTCGGTGATCGGGATGGTGCTCGGAAGTGTGGCGGGATATCTGGGAGGGAAGACGGATACGATTCTTGTCCGTTTGTCGGAGACATTTCAGACATTTCCAAGTATGATTCTAATTTTGATTTTAGTTTCTCTGATTGGTCCGGGGGTGGGAAATTTGATTTTTATTTTCTCGATTACGGGGTGGATGACGACGTTCCGCATGATCCGAAACGAGTTTCTGACGCTGCGGGAAGAGACTTACGTGCAGGTGTGTGAGGCGTTTGGCATGTCGAAATCAAGGATTATGTTTCAGCAGATTCTGCCCAATACGATTTCACCGATTATTGTGGCGACGACGGTCAACGTGGCAGGCTTTATCCTGCAGGAGGCCGGGCTGAGTTATCTGGGGCTTGGCGTGCCTTCTTCTGTCTGTACCTGGGGAAATATTTTAAATGCGTCCAAGTCACTGGATATTATTGCGAATTACTGGTGGCTCTGGCTGATTCCGGGTATTGTGATTTCTTTGTTTGTACTGGCTATTAACTTCCTCGGGGACGGTCTTAGAGATGTTCTTGACCCGAAGCAACAATAAAGGGGGACGATCATGAAGAAACAGGATACTATTTTAGATGTAAAAAATTTAAGCACTTCTTTTGTATCGGATGGCAGGGAAGTAACGATTGTGAAGGATGTTTCTCTTCAGCTGAAACGGGGGTCCTGTCTGGCGGTTGTGGGTGAGTCGGGCTGTGGAAAGAGCGTCACAGTACACTCGATTGTAAAGCTTCTGGCTAAAAATGCGAGAGTTTCATCGGATGAGGTGGTGTACCGCTCTTTGCATGATGGACACACGGAGGAATACCGGCTGGATCAGCTGGAACCGTATGGACCTGTGATGAGAAAGCTTCGCGGTTCGGAGATTGGCATGGTTTTTCAGGACCCGATGTCTTCCCTAAATCCGGTCTACCGTGTAGGCGACCAGGTGGCGGAAGGGTTGATACAGCATGAGAAAATCAGTAAAAAAGAGGCCATGGCAAGGGTAGTGGAACTGTTTGGGAAGCTGGGTATCCCTGATCCGGAGCGCAGAGTGCGGGAATATCCGCATCAGTTCAGCGGAGGGATGAAGCAGCGCGTTGTCATTGCCATTGCGATGATCTGCAATCCGGATATTATCATTGCGGATGAGCCGACCACGGCTCTTGATGTGACGATACAGGCTCAGATTATGGAATTGATGAAGAACCTTCAGGTTCATGAGAATAAATCCATCATCATGATTACCCACAATATGGGGCTGGTGGCGGAGATGGCAGACGATGTGGCGGTGATGTATATGGGGCGGATTGTGGAATCAGGGAAGGCGGAGGATGTATTTTGTGAGCCGTCCCACCCCTATACCAGAGCGCTGCTGCGGTCGGTGCCTGTGCTTGGCATGGAGGAGGGGAAGGAACTCGATACGATTCCGGGAACGACCCCGAATCCGGCGGATATCACAGAGGGGTGCGAATTCGCGGACCGGTGCAGTGAATGTATGGATTGCTGCAAAAAAGGAACGGTTCCGGTTTGTGAGATCGCACCGGATCACTTCGTGCGCTGTATGAAGTTTGCAAAAGGCGGGGAGGGAGAAGGATGAGTAAAGAGAAGGAACTGTTATTTTCAGTCAGAAATCTGCAGACTTATTTCCCGGTGAAGGAAGGATTTCTGAAAAAGACGGTTGGCCATGTAAAGGCGGTTGACGGCGTTTCTTTTGATGTATACCGTGGGGAGACTCTTGGTATTGTTGGGGAATCGGGCTGTGGCAAATCGACTCTGGGAAAGACGGTGATGCGTCTTTTGGAACCGACCGGCGGGGAAGTTCTATATAACTTTAACGGGAAGATGGAGGACGTGACCCGTTTTGATAAGGAGGCGCTGCTGCGGTTCCGCAAGGAAGTGCAGATGGTTTTCCAGGACCCGTATTCCGCACTGAATCCATCGAAGAAACTGTATGAGGCATTTGAAGAACCGCTGAAGATCCATGGCTATACGAGCAGAGAGAAGCGGGAAGAGGTGATGCATCAGGTGCTTTCCATGGTGAATTTGAGAGAGGAGTATCTGCTGCGGTATCCCCACGAATTTTCCGGTGGACAGCGGCAGCGTCTCTGCATTGCACGGGCGCTGGAAGTGAATCCTTCGGTGCTGATCTGTGATGAGCCGGTTTCGGCACTGGATGTATCGATTCAAGCGCAGGTGCTTAATCTGATGAAGAAGATTCAGAAAGAACTTGACCTTACTTACTTTTTCATTGCTCATGATTTATCGGTGGTTCAGTATATGAGTGACAGAATTGCGGTGATGTATCTGGGTGAGATCGTGGAGTTGGCAGACTCTAAGACGCTGTACAGGGAACCGGGGCATCCCTATACCAGGGCTTTGCTTTCGGCCATTCCGATTCCGGTGATCCATTCGGGGAAGAAACGGATTGTGATTGAGGGGGATGTACCAAGTCCGGTCAACAAGCCAAGCGGATGTCCATTCCATACGAGATGCCCGGAATGTTCTGAAAAATGCAGAAAGGAGGCCCCGGTGTTAAGGGCTGTCAAGGGGGACAGGCATTTTATCGCCTGCCATCTGTATGATGGAAATCCGGGGACGAAGAGTCAATGATCATGGAGTGTACGCTAAAACGGGCAGTCGGTGGACGGCCGCTGATCGCGGCCCACCGCGGTGTATGGGGAGGAAATGTGGCACCCAATACCATAGAGAGCTTTGAGGCGGCTTTGAAACAGGGAGCGGATATTCTGGAATTGGATGTCTTGATGACGGTGGACAACAGGCTGGTGGTATTTCACAAGGGGATGGAAAAGCATCATCTTGGCCGTGACATTTTGCTTGACCAATTGACAGAAAAGGAGGCGTTGTCGATTCCTTATGTCAATGTGGACGGTGTGGAAACAAAACAGACAGTAGCAGGGCTTGATACGGTGCTTGAACGGTTCAAAGGGAGATGTTTTTTAAATATTGACCAGGGATGGGATGTGCTCGAACTTGTTGTGGAAGCGGTGAAACGTCATGACATGCAGGAACAGATTCTGTTAAAGAGTCCGCCCCGGCCGGAGTATTTCGATCTGGTTGAGCGGTACGCGCCGGATTACATGTATATGCCAATCATAAACGGCCGGGATGAATGTTCACCGCTTCTGGAACAGAGAAATATCCGCTATATAGGAGCGGAACTGGTGTTTTCAGAGGAGACGGACCCGGTGGCGGATGAGGGGTATCTTGACGCTATGCATGAAAAGGGAAGAGTGCTCTGGGGTAATGGAATTGTCTACAATGACAAGGTCAGACTGAGTGCGGGACATAGTGATGACCGGTCGATTTTGTATGGGCCGGAAGAAGGCTGGGGATGGCTGAGAAAGAAAGGGTTTGATATCATTCAAACGGATTGGCCGGGACTTTTGAAGCAGTATTTGGATGGGGGTGGAGAATGGAACGGAGATGTAGAATTGGAAGGATCAGAAAGATTAGAAAAATCAGAAGGGAAGGATACGGAGAGATGTCTAAGTATGATGTAAGCAGATTGAAACAGGTTACGGTGGCGCTCAATACACCGTTTGACAGTGAGGGAAATGTCAATATTGAGGCGACAAAACGTCTTGTTGAGTATTTTTGTGAGAAGGGCGTAAAACAGATGTATGTCTGTGGGAGTACGGGAGAGGGATTTCTTCTGGATTCCGGGGAGAGGATGAAGGTTGTGGAGGCGGTGACTGCCCAGGCCGCAGGGAGAATGAATATTATTGTTCATGTAGGGTGCGTGGATACAAGACATTCTGTGGAACTGGCAAAACATGCGGAGGCTGCCGGGGCGGATGGGATATCGGCTGTTCCATGTGTGTACTATCGGATGGGGGAAGAAAGTGTCTATGAGCATTGGACGAAGATTACGGAAGCGGCAGATATTCCCTTCTTTATCTATCATATTCCGCAGCTTACAGGATTTCAGCTTTCCATGAATTTGTTTGGGCGTATGCTGGAGAATGAGCGGGTGGCGGGGCTGAAATGTTCCTCAGACCCGGTCAAAGATATCCTGCGGTTTAAGACTGCAGGCGGAAAGGATTTTCTGGTGTTTAATGGTTCCGACAGCCAGTTTATCGCAGGGCGGCTGATGGGAGCGGAAGGCGGTATCGGCGGGACCTATGGCGCCATGCCGGAACTGTATTTAAAGATGCAGGAGCTTTGTGACAGAGGCGAGTGGGAGAAAGCCCAGAGCGTGCAGGTGACGGTGAATTCGTTTGTAAGCCGTCTTTCCTCGTTTCCGTCGATGTATGGAGCGGTGAAAGGGATTATTTCATTGGACGGGTGTCCGGTTGGAGATCCGAGACTTCCGTTTCTGCCTGTTTCCACGGGAGATCCGAATTTGATTTCTCTTTACGAGGATATCAGACGGGCGGTAGCGGAAACGGCAGCGATGTAAATGATGGATGGTTTTGGGAGGAGTAAGAAGTGAGTGAATTTGTACTGGAACAGTGGATTTTTGTAGAGCGGCTTTTAGGGGCCGCTCTCTGTGGCGGATTGATCGGCTACGAGCGCCAGAGCAGGAAAAAGACTGCTGGTTTGCGGACTCATGTGATTATATCAGTGGCAGCTGCGACCATGATGATTATATCGAAATATGGATTTGATGATGTTTTGGGGGAGTATGTGCGGCTTGACCCGTCGAGAGTGGCAGCGGGTATTGTGACTGCGGTCGGGTTTATTGGGTCGGGGATTATTCTTTTTCGTGATAATAATGTCAGTGGAATCACCACTTCTGCCGGTATCTGGGCCACAGTAGGCGTGGGGATGGCCATGGGATGCGGGATGTATGTACTTGGATGCGCGGCTACGGGCATTGTGATGATATCGGAAGCCTTTCTCGGAAAAATTGGTCGTTTTTCAAAGAAAGGCAGAAGAAATCTGGAATCGGTGGAGGAGGTTGATTGATTACACTCCGCCGATGATCACACCGATGTTACCGTGGAGGGCCAGGCGCAGGAGGCCGCAGAGGAAGAGGTGGAGCGGGTAGTAGAGGTAGAAGAACCATTTCATGCTTGTGGACTTGCCGCGGGTGCCGTTGTATTGGCCAAGCAGCGGGATGGCAAGGGCGACGGTCATTTGTAACAGGCCGTATACCGGGTTGATGAAGAGGATGTAGACAGCGGCGTAGAGGGCGACGTAATAAAGCATGCTGGTCATCTGTTTTTTGAAATTGCCGCGGTTTTGGCCATTGGAGACGATCACCAGGACGGCGATACTGCTCCAGTCGGCGGGAAAGGTGATGATGGTGATGAGGATGAGAAGCAGTGTTTTCATCCAGGGTTTCAGTTTGGGGGTAGTGCTCCCGTACAAGGCCAGGGCCACCAGGCCCCAGGCCAGAGCCCAGATGATGCTGGTCTGGTTGAAGACCGTGGTTTGGAACGGTATGAATGGGATGCCGAAGGCAAAGTTGTAGGCAAAGTGGGAGAGGAAGGCGAAGGCAAAGAGCCTTGTGATATAGTGTTTCAGGTTATGGGTGTAGTGGTATCCTTCGGCGATGAAAAAGCACATGATGGGCATGGTCAGCCTGCCGATGGTGTGCAGGAGAAGGATACCGGGAGTGGTCACATAACCGGGAACGAGGACGGAGGTGACATGGTCCACCGTCATGGCAATGATGGCGATGAGTTTTAGCTGGTTGGAGTTGAGTCCGGTTTTACTTGCAGTGGCTGTGTTCATAGGAGAGAGTACCTGCCTTTTTGTTTTTTATCAGTGTAGCAGGGGTTTTGAGACGGGGCAAGAGGGGGAACGGCAAGCTGACTGATTCGGAGGGTGAGATGACGAAAAAGAGAGGTAAAACAACCGGCGCGGTTGAGGCGGCCGGTTGTTTTACCTCTGTTATTTTTTGTGGTGGATGATATGGTTGATATAGCTGGCGCATTCCACACAGGTGAGGTAGTGAAATAGGTAGGTGATGAGGAAGGCGGGAACCAGCACAGGGGTGATCTCCCAAAATCCGTGCCAGGAGAAAGAGATCATCCCGAAGAGGGCGCCTTCAAAAAATACGACCAGGTAACAGATGAGTACTTTGATCATCACGTCGATGACGATGGATTCGTAGTTGAGGTGTTCGGCCAGCGTCATGATCAGCGCGATGGAAACGGACATGAAAAAGACCTGGAAGGTGATACCGTTAGTCACGGCAGGGGCAAGATTACAGCGGGAGAGCAGGGCAAACAGTATGATTACGGAGGTAAAGCTTCCGCAGGTGATGGTCAGTATTTTTTTCATGTTGGTTCCTCCTCGTTTATATGGTGAATTTTGCCCGGAATGCGTTAATGTAGTGTTTGGAGATGAGCAGTTTTTCGTTGTTTGCCAGGGTGGCCTCTAAGCGTCCGCTGAACTGGGCTTTGACGGAGGAGACGAAGGCAGTGTTCAAGATGCAGCTCTTGCTGATACGGACAAAGGAGGTCTCGGAAAGGGCAGTCTCCAGCTCGTAAAGTTTTTTGCTGCAAAGGTAGACCTCCCGGTCTTTGTAGAGGAAGACGCGGTTGTCCACGGATTCGATGTAATAGATCTCCTCCAGGGCCACGGGGACGGACATGCCGTCTTTTTCGGCCATGACGGAGAAGGAGTAGAGTTTGATCTGCTCGATCAGCTGTTTGAGCCGGCCGTCGATTAAGCCGCAGGTGATCTTGATCTCCACGTCGCTGTATTCCAGTGACTGCTCGATGGTTAGTTTCATTGTGATTACCGCCTTGTCTGTGAATGAATTTATTGTAACACCGTGGGCGGTGTCTGTGCAAGGTGAAAAAAGCCGGGTGGATGTGGGAGAGGATGGTGTGGTATACTGTAACATGGATGGGGTGTGCGGGATGGCAAAAATCGTCGAGAGAAACATTTCCCAATCAGGTATGATAGGTGATGTCAGGAGGTGATGGAGTGGAGACGGAGAACAAAACCTGGGAACGGGTGCTGGCGGTGCAGAGGATGCAGGATTATATCGCGGAGCATCTGAAGGAGGAGATCACGCTGGCGGATCTGGCTCGGGTGTCGTTTTATTCGCCCTGGTATTCGTACCGGCTGTTTAAAGAGTGGACGAATCTGACGCCGGCGGATTATATCAGGAGGTTCCGGCTGTCGAGATCGGCGTTTAAGCTGCGGGATGAGTCATGCAGGATCGTTGATGCGGCGTTTGAATTGGGGTTTGGAAGCGTGGACGGGTATCAGCGGGCCTTCTTTAAGGAATTTGGCTGTAATCCCGGAGAGTATGCAAAAAAGCCGGTTCCACTCTATTTATTTACCCCTTATGGCGTCAAATACCGGGAAATGCGAAAGGAGAGTCAGACGATGGGAAATGTGAAACATGTGTTTATTCAGGTGGTGGAAAAGCCGGCGCGGAAGGCGATTGTGAAACGCGGGGTGAAGGCGGCGGAGTATTTTGGGTACTGCGAGGAAGTGGGCTGTGACGTGTGGGGACTGCTCACCAGCATGAAGTCCATAAACGGAGAACCGGTGTGTCTGTGGCTGCCGAAGAAGTACCAGAAGCCGGGGACCTCGGAGTATGTGCAGGGGGTTGAGGTGGATGTGGATTATGACGGCGTGGTGCCGGATGGGTTTGATGTGATCGAGCTTCCGGCGGCAAAGTATCTGATGTTCCAGGGGGAACCGTTTGAGGAGGAGGAGTACTGCGAGGCCATTGAGGCGGTACAGGAAGCGATCGGGAAATACAGCCCGGAGGCCATTGGATGCCGGTGGGATGAGGAGAATCCGCATATTCAGCTGGAGCCGGTTGGGACGAGAGGATATATAGAGCTGGTGGCGGTGAAGGAAATATAATAGAAGCGCAGTAAATAAGAAAGACCGATACGCGGGGCTCTGAGGACTGAGCCGAAGCGTATCGGTCTTTCTTTCATGATTTTTTTTCGTTTCTGACGGTCTCTAAACTGTTGTAAAAGGTAAACTTGCTGATGCCAAGAAGTTCGCAGATTTGTTCGCTGGATTTAGTAATCAGAAAGGCGCCTTTTTCATCCAGAAAACGGATGAATTCTATCCGTTCGGTTTTGTTCATCTCGCTGGCAGGCTTCCCCAGGAGTTCTTGTCCCTGCTGGATCAGGTGCTGGAGCAGAGTGCTTACGTCAGAGGCAAAGACTTCTTCTTCCTGTGTGGTCTCGAACCGGTTAAATTGACGTAAATACCCCTCAAACTGTACGGTTTCAGTGATGTCTAAATTGATGCAGATGGAGCCGATCACTTTTCCTTCGTCGTTCTTAATATAGATGGAAGAGGAACGAAGGATGCGCCCATCCTGGGTGGTGGTTACATAGTTGTACCGATCACCGTCAATGACAGATCCCCGCAGTACTTCCAGCCCAAGATTGCTTCCGCAGCCTCCAACGGTGCGGTTGGTGATGTGGCCATTCCGGATGTCAATGATGGTGGAGTTGTAGTCATTGGTTAAATCGTGCAGAACGACTTCGCATTTATTTCCAAACTGGTTGGAAATCAGAGAAAGAATCTGTTGGAATAATTCACTCTCTTCTTTTACCGTGTTCATGTATCTTCTCCTTTACTATGTGAACGTTACTATCTCAAAGTTATTTATCTCGAATTCTGTTAGTATCATATCATAATCATACCATAAAAGCAATAAAAAAAGTTTGATTTCATCTAATAATTACTATTAAAATTTTGGTTTTAAACTAATGGAAAGAGAATGATAATAAAAAAAGTATGGAAAGTAAAGAAAAAACTTTGGAAAATCCTGGAAAACATTGTCGATAAATGGATAAAAAATGAACAAAACATTAAAAAAAGTAATAAATAATAAAAAAATATGTTGAAATATAACAAAAAGTATGATACCATGAATTTGTAAGGGAGAAGACACAAAATATAACAAAAAGTTATATTTGGTAGCAAAGACAAAGGAGGATTTGAAATGAAAAAGAAAACGGTCTCATTATTGCTGGCGGCGGCGCTGGCGGTAGGAAGTCTTGCAGGATGTTCCAAGTCAGCGGATGGGGGTTCTGCTGATACGGCAAAGGAGACAAATGCCGGTACGGACACGAAAGCGGAAGAGGGTACGACGACAGGAAGTAAAGACAGGGAAAAAATTGTGTTCTGGTATTTCCATACCGGAGATGAGGGGAAGGTATTTGAGAAGGCAGCTGAGGCATTTAACGAGAGTCAGGATGCTTATGAAGTGGAAGCGTTGAGTGTTTCTGATAAGCAGAAATATATTGTGGCAATTTCCGGTAACGAGTCACCTGATGTGATTGAGATTTCTAACCAGGATGTGATCTCTTATGCGTCCAACGGATTACTGGAGAATCTGGGAGATATGGCAGCGCAGACCGGGTTTGAGACAGAAGGGCTGTTTTCCCAGCAGGCTATGGAATCCAATACATTGGATGGCGGTGTCTTTGGACTTCCTTTGACATCCGTTGTAATTCAGATGTTTTACAATGAGGACATTTTAAAAGAATTGGGATACGACGGACCTCCAGAGACCATGGAAGAATTGTATGAGATGGCGGTTGCAGCCACGGAACTAGATGAATCCGGTACCATTACAAGACTTGGTTATCCTTTATTCCCGCTGGCATCGGCAAGGCAGGAACTGATTTATGCGTTTGGCGGAACCTGGTGGGAAGAAGACGGTGTGACATTAACGCCACAGAGCCAGGGTGTGCTGGACAGTTTGAAGATGAATGTGGAGTTTCGTGAGAAATACGGGGTTCAGAAAGTACAGGAGTTTATTGCTACGGCCAATACCAACCGCTATACGGAAAATGATATGTTTTTTGCAGGCAAGCAGTTGTTCCGTTTTGATGGTCCATGGCTGGCAACCATGATTTCCCAGTATGGTCCTGATATCAATTATGGCGTTACCATGATTCCGGGAACAAAGGCTCATCCGGAGGACAGAGGGAGCAGCCGTTATGAGACGACGGCTTTTGGTATTCCGGTGGTTGCAAAGGAGAAGACCGGCGCCTGGGAGTTTGTGAAATTCCTGACAGCTTCTGACTATACTAAAGAAATTCTTATGGGCATCGGTTCCCTTCCGGCCAGGCTGGATCTGTATGAAGATGCGGATATGCTGGCACAGCCAAATTTCAAGGCATTTATTGAGGCTTTGAAGACAGAAAATGGAATTCAGTATGCAAAGATACCGGATTTAGCCAAGTATACTTCTTTAATTGAAGAGTATTTGGACTATGTCTATAATGGGATGAAGACACCGGAGGATGCCATGGCAGAATTGGCGGAGCAAACAAAAATGCTTGAATAGTATATATTTTATATACTTTTCATAAATCAGACAACATGGGGCAGGTATTGTGTGGCACATCGCGTGTCCGCAATATCTGCCCACATGGAAAAGAGAGAGGAATTTGAGAATGACGAGGGGTAAAGGGACAGGGGAAGGAAAACGCAAGAGGGTTAACCGGGACGAAATCAATGGATTGTTGTTTGCATTGCCATGGATTATCGGTTTTCTGTGTTTCAGTGTTATCCCGCTTTGTACATCACTGTATTACAGCTTTACGGAATTTAATCCGGTCAAAGCACCGGAATGGGTAGGCCTTAAAAATTATATCTATATTTTTAAAGACCCGCTGGTTTTAAAGAGTTTGAAAAATACCATGTTTATGGCATTTGTCTCCACTCCGGTTAATTTATTCATTGCGGTGCTGCTGGCATCTCTGCTGAATGACAGGTTCAGGGGTAGAGGGGCTGTCAGGACCATTTTTTTTATGCCGTCTATCATCCCGATGATTGCCGCTACCATGGTATGGATCTGGATGTTTGACCCTACTTATGGGTATATCAACCGAGTGCTGAGTTATGTGGGAATTGACGGGCCGTCATGGCTGTTAAATCCAGCCTATACAAAATGGGCGCTGGTACTGATGGGGACCTGGTGTACGGGAACTACCATGTTAATCTGTCTGGCAGCGCTTCAGGATGTGCCAAGAAGCTATTATGAATCGGCAGAGATTGACGGAGCCGGCGGGGCCGCCAAATTTTTTAAAGTGACGCTTCCCTGTGTGGCGCCGGTGTTGATCTATCAGGCAATTTTGAATATGATTAACGCGTTCCAGTATTTTACCCAGGTGTATGTGATTATCAATGCCAGCAGCGGCGGCGGAACCAGTAACGCGGGCGGTGGGCCGGCCAACTCGATTCTGATGTATCCATTGTATATGTTTAATACGGCATTTTCTTATATGAAGATGGGGCGCGCATCGGCCATGGCCTGGCTGTTGTTTGTGATTGTCAGTTTGTTGACGTTTATCATGATAAAGGCGACTAAGAAGGTTTCTGACAGTGGGGTAGGAGGGGAATAAATGAAACACGGCAGATCTTATTATAAAAAGATGGGAAAAAGGCTG
Source organism: Bacteroides thetaiotaomicron (assembly GCA_034142505.1). Classification (GTDB taxonomy): domain Bacteria; phylum Bacillota; class Clostridia; order Lachnospirales; family Lachnospiraceae; genus Hungatella_A. Next base: position 35,735 of record JAWZDV010000103.1, on the reverse strand, counting down.
GCAAAATATGTACTGATTGCTGTGCTGAGTATCATTTTCCTGGCTCCGTTTATTATTATGCTTACAACGGCATTGAAATCCAATGCGGATGCATTTTCGATTCCGGTGCGGCTGATGCCGCGAAAACTTGTGTGGAGTAATTTTCCGGAAGCACTTGCGAAAATTCCGTTTTTTAAGTATATGGCAAATACGATTTTTATTACGGTATTTACAGTGATGGGGCAGCTTTTGGCAACCCCTCTGGTGGCTTATTCGCTGGCGAAAATTAAATGGAGGGGGGCTCCGGTTATCTCTAGCCTGATTATGGGGACGATGATGATTCCCTATACTGTGACCATGATTCCGCTCTACAAAATCTGGTCGGCGCTTGGAATGACCAATACCTATGTGCCTTTAATTGCACCTGCGTTTTTTGGAAGCCCTTTTTATATTATTATTATGAGGCAGTTCTTTACGGGGCTTCCTAATTCGCTGATGGAGGCGGCTAAAATCGATGGAGCGGGAGAGTTACGGCGGTATGTATCCATTGCGCTGCCGTTGTCAAAACCGGCGCTTACGACAGTCGGGATTTACGCGTTTATCAATGCGTGGTCGGATTACCTGGCGCCTCTTATTTACATTAATAAATCGGAAAAACTGACGCTTTCGCTGGGGCTTCAGGGATTTTTAAATCAGTATTCGGTGGATTGGACCAGATTGATGGCGGCGGCTACGATTTTTGTGATTCCGGTAGTGGTATTTTTCCTGATTTTCCAGCGGAACTTTGTGGAAGGTGTGACGACGTCGGGATTGAAGGCGTGATGGAGGGACTGTGATGAGAGAGGAACTGATCAAGCAGCTGGAGACGCCATGTGTCGTGATTGATTTGAGGCAGGCAGCCAGCAATGTCAGGCAGATGCAGAGGGCGGCAGAGGAAGCAGGGTGCCGGCTGCGGCCTCATATTAAGACTCACAAGATGCCGCTTTTTGCCAGAATGCAGATGGAATGCGGCGCCTGTGGAATTACCTGTGCCAAAGTTTCGGAGGCAGAGGTGATGGCAGATGGTGGTTTGGATGATATTTTTATTGCCTATCCACAGATTGGAGAGTTTCGGATCCGGCGGGTGCTGGAGTTAAGCAGGCGGGTGAAACGGCTGATTGTGGGGGTGGACAGCATTGAGGGGGCAGCCGCGCTGAATCGGGCGGCCGGCGCCCAAGGACTTGTGATAGAGGTACGTCTGGAGGTGGATACAGGAGCCGGACGGACCGGCGCAGCGAGAGAGCGGGCAGTGGAACTGGCGGTCCTGATTGCTGCTATGGAACATTTGAGGCTGACGGGAATTTATACATTTAAGAGTCTGGTTTTACATGGTCTGGCGACTACGGATAATGAGGCGGCCGGTGAGGAGGAAGGGGCGCTGATGGAGGAATTTGCAACTGCTATCAGAGCAGCAGGTGTTCCTGTCTCAGAAATCAGTGCGGGTTCGACACCTACCGGCATTTGGGTGGCTAAAACCGGGAGGGTGACGGAGATCCGTCCAGGGACTTACATTTTCAAGGATTATATGCTGGTGATGGAGAACGCGGCGCTGATGGAGGAGATTGCGGCCAGAATTTATGCCACGGTTGTCAGTACGCCGACAGAGGAGTATGCGGTGATTGATGGGGGGACGAAGACGTTTCCCATGGATATTCTGTTGGACGCAGAGCCATATCACTATCCGGGATACGCCATTGTGGAAGGGAATCCGGATCTGCAGCTTCGCAGAATGAACGAAGAGCATGGAATGATCATCAGTCAGTCGGGAAAGACCGGGCTGAAGGTGGGGGATGTACTCTGCCTGATTCCGATCCACGTGTGCACGGCTGTGAATATGCAGAACCAGGTTTATCTGTACGACGGAAAGACTCTTAAGAAAGAGAGAGTGTCTGGAAGGGGGATGCTGGTTTGAGCATGAGGACCTGGATTAAGAACGGCTTGATTTATGATGGCAGCGGGGAGAAACCCTATCGGGGAAATGTAATTGTGGAGGGGGATCAAATCGCGGAGATTAGTCTTCGGGAAGACGTGGCGGCGGATGTAACGGTGGATGCAAAAGGAATGGCGGTGACTCCGGGATTTATTGATATTCACAGACACTGTGATCTGGAGGCCGTGCAGAATCCGGAGTTTGGGGTACTGGAACTGAGGCAGGGGATCACCACGGTGTTTGGAGGGAACTGTGGACTGGGGGCAGTACCGTTATCGGGGGAATTTCGAACGGATATTTTGGATTATCTGGAGCCGTGTCTTGGAAAAGGCGGGGCGCGTGCGGTGTGGGGCAGCTTTGGGGAATATCTGAATATTCTGGATGGGGCCGGGCTGCGGCTGCATATGGGGAGTTTTCTTGGGTTAGGCACGGTCCTGGCGTCGGTGAAGGGATATGCAAAGATGCCTGTTACCGGAGAGCAGATGGACAGGGCCAGGGAGTGTCTGCGGGAAGGGCTGGAGGCAGGTGCGGCGGGAATATCTCTGGGGCTGATGTACCAGCCGGAGTGTTATGCCTCCCATGAAGAATTGATAAAAATCTTGCAGGCAGCTTCGCCCTACGGACGGCTGCTGACATGTCATATCAGGGGGGAAGGCGATCATCTGGCAGAGTCGGTAGAGGAAGTGATCCGGCTTGGGAAAGAGACGGGACTTCCGGTGAATATCAGTCATTTTAAGGTGACTGGGAAGAAAAACTGGGGGACCGGGATGCTGAGAGCCATAGATGTGATTGAGAGGGAACGGGCCGGCGGGCTGGAGGTGACCGTGGATGTTTATCCTTATTGTGCAGGGGCTACGACGGCTGTCAGTCTGCTTCCGCCTTCGGTGATCAAAGACAGTGTGGCCGGGACATTACAGGAACTGTCCTCGAAAAAGGGGATGGAGAGAGCCAGAGATGAGCTGTATAAAAACCATGAGGGATGGGACAATATGGTTCTCTCGATTGGATGGGACAGGATTGTGATCTCTTCGGTTACGCTTGAGGAAAACCGGTGGTTCTGCGGCAAATCGGTACAGGAAGCGGCTGATTTGTGTGGGTGTGAGGAGCCTTGTTATGTTCTCTTTGAACTGATGAAACAGGAGCAGGGGAAAGTTGGGGTAATTTTACAGAGTATGGCCCAGGAGGATGTGGACCGGGCGGTGCGGCTGGATTATGCGGCTGTTATTTCGGATGGGCTTTATGGGGCCGGGGATCATCCGCATCCCAGGCTTTATGGGAGTTTTCCAAAGATGATCAGAGAGTATGTGACAGAGCGGAAGATTTTAACGATGGAGGAAGCGGTGAAGAAGATGACTATGCTTCCGGCGAAACGGCTGGGGCTGAAAGACCGGGGGATGTTAAGACCGGGGCTGGGGGCGGATATCAATCTGTTTGCAGCAGGAGAAGTCGCAGACCGGGCAGTATATGGGGACTCGAAACAGTTTGGGAGTGGATTTGCCATGGTGATGGTAGATGGGAATGTGGCGGTTTGGAAGGATGAGATTCAGAGGAAACTGCCTCCGGTAAAGGCAGTCAGGCTTTAAATGAAGAGAAGAAGGATGGGCAGCGAGATGAATGTATATGAGAGAATCAAGGAATTAGGGCTGGAGATTCCAAAAGCGCCGGTCAAGGGAGGCGTCTATGCACCGGCCAGGGAGTTTGGAGAAAATCTGGTCTATATCTCCGGGTGCGGCCCGTTGATTGGAGAACCGGTCAGCGGGAAAGTGGGCCGGGAGGTGACGAAGGAGGAGGCTAAGAACTACGCCAGAAATGCCATGTTGAATGTGCTGGCCGTACTGGAAAGCCAGATCGGTGACTTAAATAAGGTAAAACAGGCGGTGAAAATCCTGACGTTTGTGGCTAGTGATGATTCCTTCGATCAGCAGCCTTTTGTCGCTAACGGAGCATCGGAACTGTTGGTAAATCTTTTTGGAGAAGAGAAGGGGACGCCCAGCCGGTCGGCAGTTGGGGTGAATGTACTGCCGGGGAATATTCCGGTTGAGATTGAGGCTATTTTTGAGGTCACCGGGGAGGCGTAAGGGCTTATGGTTTTGAATGGGATTGACCGGATTGAGGAATTTGACTCGTTGTTTTTGAACCGTCGGCTGGGACTTTTAACAGCTCCGGCTGGGCTTAACCGGGAACTTCGCAGTTCCATTGATGTTCTGGGGGAGCGGTATGATTTAAGAAGACTTTATGCTCCCGAACACGGGATTCGGGGAGAACAGATGGCAGGCCAGATTGTGAAAGACAGCCGGGACTTGGTTACCGGCCTGCCGGTGTACAGTTTGTATCAGGAGAAGACCAGGCGAATGACGGAGGAAATGCTGGAGGGGATTGATACGGTTGTGGTGGACTTACAGGATGTAGGGGCAAGATTTTATACATTTTTGTATACGATGATGTATGCCATGGAAGCCTGTTCGAAGTTCGAAAAGGAGTTTGTAGTACTTGACCGGATCAATCCACTGGGCGGACGCCTGGTGGAGGGCAATCTCATACAGGAGAGGAAACGGTCATTTGTGGGGGATTATCCTCTGACGATACGTTATGGATTGACAATTGGGGAATTGGCAGGGATGATGCATGAGGAAATGGAACTGGATGGGGAATTTCACGTGGTGCCGCTAGAGGGATGGAAGCGTGATATGCTGTTTCCGGAGACAGGCAGGATTTGGGTTGCACCTTCTTTGAATCTGCCGAGATTTGATGCTGCTCTTTTGTATCCGGGGACGTGTCTGTTTGAGGGGACTAATTTGTCGGAAGGAAGAGGTACGGCTTCGCCGTTTGATACGGTTGGGGCGCCTTATGTGGATGGACGGGATTTCGCTGCCGTGATGAACAAAATGGGGATTCCTGGCGTGAAGTTCCGCCCGGTATTTTTTGTGCCGACAGTTTCTAAGCATGCGGGCTGCCTGTGCCAGGGTGTCCAAATTCACGTGACGGATGTTCAAGCGCTGCGGCCGGTTGAGGTTGGAGTCAGGATGATCTATGCGTTGAAAGAGAGGTATGAGGAGTTTCGCTTTCTGGAAACGAAAGAAGGGGAGGCGCTGGCTTACGTGGATGTGCTGAGCGGGGATGATGACATGACGGATGAGTCTGTGGATGTGGAGACCCTGCTGGAGAAATACAGAAAAGACAGCAGGCAGTTCCAGGAACGAAAACAGAAATTTCATTTGTATAGATAGAAGGAAAATGATGGTGATTGATACGAGGGGGAGTGGCGGATGTACTGGTGCGGGATTGACGCAGGAGGCACAAAGACAGAGGGAAAGGTGACGAACGAGACCGGGGCTGTGGCTGGGTTTCTGGCTGGAGGAACGAATTTGAATGGGAACTCTGTCGGGGAGGTGGAGGCAGCTCTCAAGCAGGCAGTGGATGAAATTGAGAGGTTGTGCGGCGGCATGGAGCATTGTGGCGCTGTCTGTGCCGGTATTTCAGGTATTAGTAATCAGGCGGCTGTACAGATGTGGCGGGTGGAATTTGATAAACGGGGATTTGCGGGAAAGCTTCTGTTGGTGGGAGATCATGAGACGGCTTTATATGGAGCCCATGGAAAGGCGGAAGGGATGATTCTGATAGCCGGCACCGGATCCATTTGTTTTGGGAAAAATGGATCGGGTGTGGAACACCGGGCCGGCGGGTATGGGTATCTGATTGATGACGATGGCAGTGGCTATGATTTGGGCAGGGAACTGTTACGTGCTGTGGTGAGAGAGCATGACGGGCGTGGCGAAAAGACAGTGATGAGAGAACTGTTGTTTGAAACTCTTGGATGTTCTTCCGTGGCGGATGTAACCGCTTTTGTGTATCGGAAAGACCGGGACAAGAAGGAAATTGCAGATATGGCCAGACTTGTGATGAAAGCGGCAGAGCTGGGGGACCCTGTGGCTGAAAAGATTCTTGACCAGGCTGCAGACCGGCTGACGGATATGGCAGCGGCGGTGGCAGACCGGCTGGGACTGGAGAAGGGAGAACTGGCGCTTGGCGGCAGCGTGCTGCTTAAGACAGACCTGCTGAGGAAACGGCTGGAGGAACGGCTGAAGGAACGATATGGAGAAATGCTGGTGAGAGAGCCGATCGCCGGGGCTGCTGACGGAGCTCTTAGGATGGCAAAAGAGGCGGTAGGAAGTCCTTTTGGGCGGATAGGAAAGGAGACCGGGGTATGATACGGGTGATGGAGAAACGGGATATAACGGACTGTGTTATGATATGGAACCGCTGTATAGACTTGGGGGAATTTGTGTATGAGAGGATGGATGAGGACCGGTTTACCCGAATTTTTATGGAAAATCCGCATTACACGGAGGAGTACTGCCTGGTGGATGCCGGGGAAAACGGAAAGGTGAATGGGTTTATCTGTGGGCTGGTGAAGCGGGAATATCTTCGCAAGGAAGATTTTTATAATACGCCAGGGTATATCACTATGCTGATTGTGAGGAATGAGGCGCGAAGATGTGGAGTTGGAGCCGGATTGCTGGCAGAACTTGAGAATCGGTTTGGGGTGATAGGGAAAAAATCATGTATGATGACTTACCGCAATCCGGTAAATTTAACCTGGATCATTCCAGGAACAGATGGGCATGATCATAATAATGCACCTGGAGTGGATATGGACACAGGCGGGTTCTCCTTTTTTGAAAAACATGGGTATCAGGTGAATTCGGTGGAGCTTGGACTTTACCGGGATTTGAGTACTTTTGCCTATTCAAACAGTTATTATGAGAAGATTAAGAGGCAGAGCCAGGAAGGAATTGTGGTGGAGCTGTATGATGAGAAGCGTCACTATGGGTTTGAGGAATTGTTTGACAATCTTCACGGTGAAGTCTGGAGAAAGACGATACAGGAGAATATGGAGAAGGAACACCCGCTGCCTGTGATTGTAGCTGCCTGTAAGGATGGCCGGATCGTAGGATTTGCGGGGCCGATAGACCGGCAGGAGAGCGGCCGGGGGTGGTTTAACGGGATTGCCACCCATTCCGAGTTTGAGAGGAAAGGAATTGCCTATGTCATGTTCTATCGGCTTCTGGGGGAATTTAAGAAGATTGGGGCAGAATACAGTTCCATTTTTACGGATAGTGGAAATCCGGCTTATTCGCTGTATCAGAAGGCCGGGTTTGAGACAGCCAGGAGGTGGGCTGTGATGGAGAAACCATTGTAGCATCAAGAAAGGTGGATATATGAGTCGGGTGATTATGGCGATTGGGGCGCATGTGGGAGATATGGAATTAACCTGCGGAGGAGTGCTGGCTTCTCATGCGATGGATGGCGATCAGATTATTACTGTGGCATTGACTGCCGGGGAAAAGGGGAATCCACCCCATATGACAGTTGCAAAATACCGGGAACAAAAAGTGAGGGAGGCTGGGGAATTCGCGGCGGCTCTGGGTGGAGAGTCAATTGTGCTGGACCATGCGGACGGACTGCTGCCCTATGATGACAGCACAGTGTGGGAAGTGTGCGATCTGCTTCGTAAATATAGACCGGATGCAGTGCTTACCCATTGGAAAGAAAGTGTACATAAGGATCACAGGAATACCAGCCGGATCGTGTGTGATGCCAGGTACTATGCGGCAAATCAAGGATTTGAGCGGGAACTGCCGGCTCATCCGGGAATGAGTCTGTATTTCACGGAGAACTGGGAGGATAGCATGGGATTTAAGCCATATTTGTATGTGGATATCAGCAAAGGGTATAAGCTATGGTATCAGGCAGTGAAAGGCCATTGGTTTGTAACACACAGTACCGATTACCGGTATCTGGAGTACTATGACGCGCTTAGTATCTGCCGGGGATGTGAATCTGGCTATGAACGCGCCCAGGCGTTTATGGTGAGAGAATTCAGAGACCGGGTGATGGGAGATATCTGTTGATATTACAGAGATTTCTTTTATGGGAGATGGGTGGATGATCCATCTCCTTTTTTCTGTGTATTGGATATTTTGTGTAAATGGTGTTGATGGAACCTACATCTTGTGGTATGATTGGTAGTAATGATAACTAATATCAGTATATACATAGAACAGACGACAGAGGTGTGGGAATGGAAATCAGGAAGAGGAATGGGCTGCCGGAGGTTTATGACGGCGGGAAGATTAAGAGTGCGGTGAGACGGGCGTTTGACAGTGTGGGACAGGTTCCGGCGGAAGGGGTGTTGGAGCAGATTGTCGGGAGTGTGGAGCGTCATGTGAGAGAGATAGAAGGCCAGGGCGGGAGCGTGGCTGTGGAGCAGATTCAGGACATGGCGGAGCGGGCGATGATGGAGGCCGGATGTTATGACGCGCTGAAGAGCTTTATTTTATACCGGGATGAGAGAAGCCGGGAGAGGAAGGTCAGGAAGGAACTGGCCGGGTATTTTGAGCAGGTTCCGGAACTGGACGGGGTGCTTAAGGAGATCCAGAAGGATTACCGGGAGGTGCCTTACAAGCTGGAGCATTTACTGATGAAGTTTCAGTCGTTTTATAAAGGGGAGACGGGAGTGGAGGAACGTCTCGGGTCTCTGATTCAGGCCGCGGCGGAGCTGACGACGATGGAGGCGCCGTGCTGGGAGTTTGTGGCGGCCAGACTGCTGATGGTGAAGTTTATGCGGTCACTTGAGGCGGAGATGGAACGGCAGCAGATTGGGGATTTCTATGAGAAGATGAAGTATCTGACTGGGGAGAGTCTGTATGGGAGTTATATCCTGGAGCATTACAGCAGGGAGGAGGTGCTGGAGTTTGCAGGGTATTTAAAGGAGGAGAGGAATCAGCTGTTTACGTATTCGGGGCTGGACCTTCTGCTGTCCCGGTATGTGATCAGGAGCAGGAATCAGGTTCCGTTAGAGACGCCGCAGGAAATGTTTCTGGGGATTGCCATGCATCTGGCGATGGAGGAGAAGCGTGACCGGAGCGGGTGGGTGAAGCGGTTTTACGATATGCTCAGCACGCTGAAGGTAACGATGGCAACGCCGACGCTTTCCAATGCAAGAAAGCCCTATCATCAGCTTTCCTCCTGTTTTATCGATACGGTGCCGGATAGTCTGGACGGCATTTACCGGAGTATTGACAGCTTTGCCAAGGTGAGCAAGTTTGGCGGGGGAATGGGGCTGTATTTTGGTAAGGTGAGAGCGGCGGGAAGCGCGATCCGCGGATTTAAGGGAGCGGCCGGTGGCGTGATCCGGTGGATTAAGCTGGCCAATGATACGGCTGTGGCGGTGGACCAGCTGGGGGTGCGGCAGGGAGCCGTGGCGGTGTATCTGGATGCCTGGCACCGGGATCTGCCGGAATTTCTGGCGCTTCGGACCAATAACGGGGATGACCGGATGAAGGCCCATGATGTGTTTCCGGCGGTCTGCTATCCGAATTTGTTCTGGCGGATGGCGAAGGAGAATCTGGATGGGGACTGGTATCTGATGTGCCCCCATGAGATTTTGACGGTGAAGGGATATTCGCTGGAGGACTCGTTTGGAGAGGAATGGGAAGAACGGTACTGGGAGTGCGTGGAGGATTTCCGGATTCATAAGAGGGTGATTCCGCTGAAGGAACTGGTAAGACTGATTCTGAAAAGCGCGGTGGAGACCGGGACGCCATTTACCTTTAACCGGGATCTGGTGAATGAGATGAATCCGAATGGTCATCAGGGAGTGATCTACTGCAGTAACTTGTGTACGGAGATTGCCCAGAATATGAGCGCGGTGGAGCCGGTGGAACAGAGGATCGAAACCGTGGACGGTGAGACCGTGGTGGTGACGGTGACGAAGCCGGGCGATTTCGTGGTTTGTAATCTGGCGAGTCTGTCGCTGGGGAAGATCGACGTGTGTGATGAGGAGGAGATCCGGGAGCTGACCAGGAGCGCCATGAGGGCGCTGGATAATGTGATTGACCTGAATTTCTTTCCGGTGCCTTATGCGAAGGTCAATAATTTGAAGTACCGGCCGGTGGGGCTGGGGGTCAGCGGGTACCATCATATGCTGGCGAAGAATGGAATTGCCTGGGAGTCGGAACAGCACCTGGCGTTTGTGGATGAGGTGTTCGAGCGGATTAATTTTGCGGCGATTGAGGCCAGTTCGGAGAACGCCAGGGAGAAAGGAAGTTATGAACTGTTCCGGGGAAGCGACTGGGAGACCGGGGCTTACTTTGAGAAGAGAGGGTATGATTCCGGGAAATGGATGGAACTTCGCAGGAAGGTGGCCCGGGATGGAATGAGAAATGGGTATCTGATCGCGGTGGCGCCGACCAGCAGCACCAGCATGATTGCGGGGACGACGGCGGGGGTGGACCCGATTATGAACCGGTATTTTCTGGAGGAGAAGAAGAATGGGCTGATGCCGAGAGTCGCACCGGATCTGTCGGCGGGGACATTTTGGAAGTATAAGAATGCGCATCTGATAGACCAGGTCTGGTCGGTCCGGGCCGGCGGCGTGAGACAGAGACATGTGGATCAGGCGGTGAGCATGAATTTGTATATTACCAATGAATATACGTTACGACAGGTGCTGAACTTGTATGTGCTGGCCTGGGAAGAGGGCGTGAAGACGATCTATTACATCCGGTCGAAGAGTCTGGAAGTGGATGAGTGTGAGAGCTGTTCCAGTTAAGGGGCGGCGGAATGATAAACGATAATAGAAGGGGAGATGGATGATGGAGAAACTGGTGAAAAAGCCTTTGTTTAACCCGGAGGGAGATATTGAAGTCCGGGACCGCAGGATGATTAACGGGAATACGACAAATTTAAATGATTTTAATAATATGAAGTATGGCTGGGTGAGCGAGTGGTACCGGCAGGCGATGAATAACTTCTGGGTGCCGGAGGAGATCAACCTGGGGGTGGATAAGAAGGATTATCCGCTCCTGAGCCGGGGAGAACGGAGAGCTTATGATAAGATTCTTTCGTTTCTGGTATTTTTGGACAGTATCCAGACGGCAAATCTGCCGGCAATCGGGGAGTATGTGACGGCAAATGAGATCAATCTGTGTCTGTCGATCCAGACGTTTCAGGAGGCGGTGCACAGCCAGAGCTACAGCTATATGCTGGATACGATCTGCGATCCCCAGACAAGGAATGAGGTGCTGTACCAGTGGAAGGATGATGAGCATCTGCTGAAACGGAATACGTTTATTGGGGAGCTGTATAATGAATTCCAGAAGTCGAAAGATCCGGTGACGTTTATGAAGACGGTGATGGCGAATTATATTCTGGAAGGGGTTTATTTTTACAGCGGGTTTATGTTTTTTTATAATCTGGGCAGAAACCATAAGATGCCGGGATCGGCGCAGGAGATACGGTATATCAACCGGGATGAGAATACCCATCTGTGGCTGTTCCGGAATATGATTAAGGAACTGGAGAAAGAGGTTCCGGAGCTGTTTACGGAGGAATTGGTGGAAGAGTACCGGGGGATGATCAAGGAGGGCTGCGAGCAGGAGACTGCCTGGGGCCATTATGCCATCGGGGATGAGGTGCCGGGGCTGACGAAGGAAATGATCACGGATTATATTCAGTATCTGGGGAATTTGAGATGTGCCAATCTGGGCTTTGAGCCGATCTACGAGGGACACGAGAAGGAACCGGAGAGTATGACCTGGGTGAGCCAGTATAGCAATGCCAATATGATCAAGACAGATTTTTTTGAGGCGCGGAGTACGGCGTATGCGAAGAGCAGCGCGTTGGTGGACGATTTATAAACATGGAATAGAATTTGGATTGATAGAATAAAAGAAGAGTGTTGAACCAACATTTGTGTGTGTCGTTCTTACACCCTTCTTTTTCTTTTGGTTAGTTCAGCGCGTCCACAAATTCATCCACACCTTTCTGTGTGGTAGCCCAGGAGGTGACCAGGCGGATGACGGTGTGGGTTTCGTCGTGGCGGTGGTCGATGTTGAAGGTGAAGTTTTGGGACAGCTTTTCTACCAGGGTGTCTGGCAGGATGGGGAAGAGCTGGTTGGTGGTGGAGGCGGAGGCAAACTGGTACCCCCGGGTTTCAAGGGCGGTCCGCAGCTGGTCGGCCATGGCGTTTGCGTGGGCCGCGGTGTCGTAGAAGAGGTTGTTTTGGAACAGCTCTTCGAACTGGATGCCGAGGAGCCAGCCTTTGGCCAGCATGGCGCCGCGCTGCTTGATCATGAAGCGGAAATCGGGTTTTAAGGCCTCGTGGGTGATGACGAGGGCTTCCCCGAAGAGGGCCGCATTTTTTGTGCCGCCGATGTAGAAGACGTCGGTTAAGCGGGCGATGTCGGCCAGGGTTAAGTCGTTGGTCCTGCTGGTGAGGGCGGACCCCATGCGGGCGCCGTCCATAAAGAGATAGAGGCCGTGCCGGTCACAGCTGTGGCGCAGGGCCTCCAGTTCGGCTTTGGTGTACTGGGTGCCAATCTCAGTGGAGTTGGAAATGTAGGCCATCTTCGGCTGAACCATGTGCTCGTCGGTGTGGGCGTCGATGGCTTTCTTAATCAGCGCCGGGGTGAGTTTGCCGTCAGGAGCTTCCATGGAGAGAACCTTGTGGCCGGTGGCCTCGATGGCGCCCGTCTCATGGACGTTGATATGTCCGGTGTGGGTGGAGATCACGGCCTGGTAGGGGCGCAGCGCGGCAGAGATAACCAGCAGGTTAGTCTGGGTGCCGCCAACCAGGAAATGGACGTCCACGTCCCCGCGGCCCAATTCCTTTTTCATCAGTTCTGCGGCGTGGGTGCAATGGCTGTCCAAGCCGTAGCCGGTCTGCTGGTTTAAGTTTTCGTTCATCATGGCTTCCAGAATTTTTGGATGGGCGCCTTCACTGTAATCGTTGGTAAAACTGTACATGGTTAAATCCTCCCTGTTATTGTAATCTAAGGGTTATCATAGCGGATATGAGAGGAAAATGCAAGACGCGATTTCGGACGGTGTGATCCCGTCATTTTTAGCTGGTTTTCATTGAGTAATCGGTTGTTTTGTGGTATACTTGACGGTGATACTTATAGGAACAGAGTCGGCTAAAAAGCGGACTCCTTGTCGTGTTAAGAGACTTGAATGCGAAGGATAATTAAAAGGAGATAGAGGCATGCTGTCGCAAAAAGTGATTTTGGTTGTAGAAGATAACGAGATGAATCGTATGCTGTTAGTGACTCTTCTGTCTGAGGAATACCGGGTTTTGGAAGCGGGGAACGGTCAGGAGGCGCTCACGGTTCTCCGGAAGAATACGGAGGAGATTGCGTTGATTCTGCTTGACATTACCATGCCGGTGATGGACGGATATACGTTCCTCTCAATCATCAAGGCGGACCCTGCATTTTCAGCAATTCCTGTTATTGTAACGACCCAGAGTGACAGTGAGGAGGATGAGGTGTCAGCTCTTTCTCACGGAGCCACCGATTTTGTGGCGAAACCATATAAACCGCAGATTATTCTGCACCGGGTGGCCAGTATTATTCGTCTGCGGGAGACGGCCGCCATGATCAATCAGTTTCAGTATGACAGGCTTACGGGTCTGTACAGCCGGGAATTTTTCTATCAGCGCGTCCGGGAAAGTATCCAGCAGCATCCACAGAAAACCTACGATATCATTTGCTCCAACATTGAGAATTTTAAATTGCTCAATGATGTGTTCGGTACGGCCGCGGGAGACCAGATTCTGATTGGAATTGCAGATCTGTACCGGGAGATGCTGGGGGATCACGGGATTGCCGGGCGGTTGAATGCGGACCAGTTTGTCTGTCTGCTGGAATGTGGGAAGCCTTACACGGATGAGATGTTTATCCGTGCCGGGGAGGCGGTTAATGCGCTGCCAAACGGGAAAAATGTGGTGATGAAGTGGGGGATTTATTCTATCACGGATTATGATATTTCGGTGGAGCAGATGTGTGACAGGGCGCTGTTGGCAGCCCGCAGCATCAAGGGGCAGTATGGAAAGTATTTCGAGGCTTATGATGACAGGCTGAGAGGTGAACTGCTTCGGCGTCAGGCGATTTTGGACAGTATGGAGACGGCGCTGGCGGAGGAGCAGTTTTTTATCTGCCTTCAGCCGAAGTACCGGCTGTTGGACTGTGCGCTGGCCGGCGCGGAGTCGCTGGTCCGCTGGAGACATCCCGAGTGGGGGATTCAGTCGCCGGGAGAGTTTATACCAATTTTTGAACAGAACGGGTTCATCACCAAGCTGGACCAGTTTGTCTGGGATAAGACCTGCCAGGTCTTGAGGGAATGGGAGGATAAAGGATATCCGGTGATTCCCGTGTCGGTCAATGTTTCGCGTGCGGATATCTACAATACGGATATTGCGGACATTTTGATGGATATCTTGAAGAAATACCGGTTATCCCCGGATCGTCTGCATCTGGAGATTACGGAGAGTGCCTATACGGAAAATCCGGGCCAGATTATTGAGACGGTGAGTCATTTGCGGAGCCTTGGATTTATCATTGAGATGGATGATTTTGGAACCGGGTATTCGTCGTTAAATATGCTGAACCGGATGCCGATCGATATTTTAAAGCTGGATATGAAGTTTATTCAGAGTGAGACGGAGAAATTCACGAAGCATGGAATCCTGCGCTTTATCATGGATCTGGCCCGCTGGATGGGGCTGAGCGTGGTGGCCGAAGGGGTAGAGACCAAGGAGCAGTTAAACCAGCTGCTGGAAATCGGCTGTGACTATGTCCAGGGCTACTATTTTATGAAGCCGATCACCTGTGATGCTTTTGAAGTGCTGTTAAAAGACCAGGAGACCATAGCGTTGGTGGAGAAAAAGAAGGAGGCAGTGGGGGAGCGCCTGAGTCTGCTGGCAGCCGATGAGGACCCGGCTTACCGGAAACAGATTCGCAGTACCTTTGAAGGTCTGTTTGATGTGCTGGAGGCGGAGGACGCGGATGCGGTGCAGCGGGTTATTATCAAAAACCGGGATCAGCTGGCGGCGGTGATTATCAGTTTGACGCTTCCCGGATTGGAGAAGCTGGCACAAGAGGATTTGCTTGGAAAAGAGCAGATGGGATGGAAGGTCCCGGTGATTGTCACCGGAGCGCCGGATTCCAGAATGGAGGAGAAGGCGCTGGAGAACGGCGCCGCGGATTTTGCGGGTAAGCCCCATACGCAGCGGAGTCTGTTCCAGCGGGTTCTGCGGGCGATCAAGTTTACCTCGTTTCAGAAGCAGGAGCAGCTGCTGCGCCAGGAGGCATTCCGGGATCATATGACCGGCATCTTAAACAGGCGGGGCTGGGAGATGGCGGTCAATACCATCCGCAAGGAGGATATGCCCTTTGCGCTGTACCTCTTTGATTTGGATAATCTGAAATATATCAACGACACCTTCGGGCATATGGAGGGGGACCGTTTGATTGAGGGCTTCAGTCAGATCCTCCGGGCATATACCCGTGAGACCGACATTATTTCCCGGTATGGCGGGGATGAATTTGTGGTCATCATGAAGCAGATGGGCTCTGAGACGGTGGCGCTTCGAAAAGGGGAGGAGATCTGCCGGGCGCTGGAACAAATCCGGTTTGTGGACGGAACCCACGGCAGGGTCTCGATGGGAGTGACCATCACAAAAGGGAAGGAACCCATGGAAGAAGTGTTCCGGCGGGTTGACGAAGCCATGTATGAGGCTAAGGCCAGCCACAGGGAGCAGGTATTGGCCGGGGGGAGTGATCGGGATGGCGAATAAGTACCGAAATGCCGCAAGACAGGGACAGGACCGCGACCGGGAGATGTATGAGCGGGAACTGAACTATTTTTCCGAACTCTCTTCCGCGGGAGGAAGCTTCCAGGGAACACTGAATGTCTCGCAAAACCGGCTGGAGAGTTATCTCTCAACCGCGGATGTGGCCATCGCCCAGGTGGGGGAAACCTACGTGCAGACGATTCAAAACCTTGCGAATTCCGCGGCGGACCCCATGATCGGCGAGGAGATCCGGCAGTCGCTGGCCCGGGATAAGGTTCTTAAAGACTACGGGTCCGGGAAAGTGAATTACCAGTTTGTGTTCTTAAGACGGCGGGGGGAAGGCGGATATTTCTGGGGGAGCACCAGACTGCGCTCTTATTTAAACCCGGAAAGCGGCGATATCATCATGTTTTTCTATACGACGGACGTCACGGAGCAGAAACTAAGAGAGCAGCTGCTTCACCAGATTGGGCGTCTGGATTATGAAGTGCTGACGGAGGTTGACATTTACCGGGATACCTACCGGGTCCTGTCTCTGGACAATGACAGGGAGATGGCCCTGGTGCCAAACGAGGGATTCCAGAAGATGGCGCGGATGCAGGCGGAGTGCTGGATGGAAAGCCCTGCCCGGGAAGAATATCTGGGTAAACTGGACTACACCTATATGAAAGAGCAGCTGGAGAAGTCGCCGGTGTATTCCTTTGTCGTGGATGAACATGACGGGGAGGGACGGCAGAGAGTCAAGCGGCTGCAGCTGTTTTATGTGGAAAAGGTGATGGGCCGTGTGTGTATCGCCCGCAGCGACGTGACGGATGTTGTGATGAAGGAGCAGAGACAGAAGGAGGAACTGGCATCGGCGCTGGTGGCCGCGAAACAGGCCAACGCCGCCAAGTCGGATTTCCTTTCCCGCATGAGCCATGAGATCCGCACGCCGATGAACGCGATTATCGGCATGAGCACCATTGCGGCCCAGTCCATTGGAAATGATGAGCAGGTGGCAGATTGTATTGCAAAGATTGGGATTTCTTCCCGTTTTCTGCTCTCCCTGATCAACGACATTCTGGATATGAGCCGGATTGAGAGCGGTAAAATGCTGTTAAAAAGTGAGAAGATTCCAACAGAGGAATTTCTCAATGGGATCAATTCCATCTGCTATTCCCAGGCGGAGGCCAAGGGAGTGGATTATGAGTGCATTGTGGCGCCTGTGATTGACGATTACTATATCGGGGACGCCATGAAGCTGCAGCAGGTTTTGATTAATATTCTAAGCAATGCCATCAAATTCACCAGGGAGGGCGGTAAAGTGACCTTTTCAATGGAACAGCGGAAGCGGACAAAGAATGACGCCCTGCTGCGGTTTGTGGTCAATGACACCGGAGTTGGGATGAGCGAGGAGTTTCTTCCCCACATCTTTGAACCGTTTTCCCAGGAATCCACAGGCACCACGGCTCTCTATGGGGGGACCGGCCTGGGGCTGGCCATCTCCAAGAACATTGTGGATTTGATGGATGGCAGGATTGTGGTACATTCCATCAAGGGAATCGGCACGGAATTCACGGTGGATGTGAAGCTGGGGCTTGCGGAGGAGGAGATGCTGCGCCATAGGCAGAAGAAGCAGCATTACAATTTCTCCCACCTAAAGACACTGGTGGTGGACGATGATGTGGCTGTCTGTGAGAGCGCCATGGTGACACTCCAGGAGATGGGCATCGAGGCCGAATGGGTGGATGGCGGAAGCAAGGCCATTGAGCGGGTCCGGGAGCTGCTTGACGGCGGGAAGTATTTTGATCTGATTTTGATTGACTGGAAAATGCCGGAGATGGACGGAATTGAGACGGCCCGCCGCATCCGCGCCATGGTGGGGCCGGAGGTTACTATCATTATCATGACGGCCTACGACTGGGCTTCCATTGAGCACGAGGCGAAGCTGGCAGGTGTCAATTTGCTGATGAGCAAGCCGATGTTTAAGTCATCCCTGATATCCGCGTTTTCCAAGGCGCTGGGAGAGAAGGAAGAGGAGGAGCGGCAGCCGGAGGTCATCGATTATGATTTTTCGGGGAAACGGATTCTTCTGGCGGAGGACAATGCCCTCAATACGGAGGTGGCCGTGATGCTGCTGAAAAATAAAGGGTTTGAGGTGGAGACTGCCGCCAACGGCCTGCGGGCGCTGGAGATGTTCAGCAAGTCGCAGAAAGGGTATTACGATGCCATTTTGATGGATATCCGGATGCCTTTGATGGACGGTCTGACGGCGGCCGGCAGTATCCGGCATTTGAGCAATGAGGATGCGGCCACCATCCCGATTGTGGCGATGACGGCAAATGCATTTGACAGTGATATTGAGAAGAGCAAGGCGGCCGGGATGGATGTCCATCTGGCCAAGCCCATTGATCCGGAGCAGATGTATCACACACTTTATGATTTGATTTACCGGAGGGAGGACTAGTGATGGAGAAATTTGAGAAAATATTCGAGGATTATGGCGGAGATTACCATGCGACGATGGCCCGCTTTATGGGAAAGGGTTCCCTCTATATGAAGATTTTTGGCATGCTGTTTCGTGATGATAATTTAGAACTTCTCGGGAAGGCAGTTGCGGAGGGATATCTGGACGCGGCCTTTATGGCGGCCCATACCTTAAAGGGCGTGTCGGGAAATCTGGGACTTACACCGTTTTACGACTCGGTATGCCGTATGGTGGAGCCGCTTCGAAAAAGGGAAGAGCGGGCGGATTACCAGGAGATGTATCAAGAAGTTTTGGATGAATTTAAGAGGGTTGAGAGTCTGTGGAGTGAACTGCAGGCTATCATGTGACAGTTATTGGGAGCCGGTTTTGACGATTGGGAGTGATCCGTATGATGAAGAGAATGGTTGCTTTGTTCCTGACGGCAGCGTTGGTGATGACCGCTTTGACCGGCTGTGCCGGCAGAAACCAGGTGGTCAATTATGAAGTGAATAACCGGGAAGTGACAACTCTCACGTTTTTCGGCAATAAATATGAACCGGAGAATGTGGCGGTGATTGAGGAGATTATTTCTTCGTTTATGGAGGAGAACCCAGGTATCCGTGTGTCCTATGAGAGTATCAAGGGCAATGAGTACTATGAGGCCCTTGAAAAGCGGATGGCCGCCGGCAAGGGGGATGATGTGTTTATCGTCAATCATGACATCCTGCTGGATATGGAGAAGAAGGGGCAGGTGGCTGATTTATCCGGGCTTTCCACCATCGGCCAGTATACGGACCGGATGCGCAGCCAGATGGAGGAGAACGGGGCTGTCTACTGGCTTCC
This sequence comes from Bacteroides thetaiotaomicron, assembly GCA_034142505.1. Lineage (GTDB taxonomy): Bacteria > Bacillota > Clostridia > Lachnospirales > Lachnospiraceae > Hungatella_A. The sequence goes on along the minus strand of JAWZDV010000103.1, from coordinate 16,862 downwards.
CACCTCGGTGTCCGCGTTTGGACTTTACTGTAATTTAGATCTGCTCAAGAAGCATGGCCGGACGGTGCCGGGAAACTTATCCGAGTGGAAGGAGACCTGCGGCTATTTTCTGGAGCAGGGGATCACGCCGGTGATTGCCAATAATGATATTTCTCTCAAAACACTGGCTATCGGACGGGGATTTTATGAGGTGTACCAGGAGAACCGGCAGGCGGAGGTGTTTGGACGGTTAAACAGCGGGGATGCTGTTTTGAGCGAATATCTGGAGGGTGGTTTTGCGGTGGTCAAGGCGTTGATTGACGAGGAGTATGTTGACCGGGAGAAAGCGCTGGCGACCAAAAAAACTTCCGATGACCTTGTGGAATTTATCAAGGGGGAATCGCCGTTTATGCTCACCGGCGCCTGGGCGGCGGGGCGTGTTAAGAGTAAGAACCCGGATTTTTCTTTTGAGGTTGTCCCGCTTCCGATCCTGGATGACGGCTCCATGCTGGTCATCAATGCCGACACGCGGCTGAGTGTGAATGCGGACAGCGCCCACCCGGAGGCTGCCATGAAGTTTGTGGAGTATTTTACCCAGGCGGAAAATATCAGGAAATTTACCGATCAGCAGTCTTCTTTCAGCCCGCTGAAGGAGGGAAGTCCGTCTTCGGTAAAGGAGATTCAGCCATTGATTGAGGATTATCAGGCAGGGCGGACGGTGATAGGGACAGATGGGCTTTTGGATCTGCCAATCTGGAATCTGACGGAGGAAGTGTCGAAACAGCTGCTTGAGGGAAAAACGCTCCGGGATGCCATGGAGTGGCTGGACCGGCAGGAAGTTGGGGGAGAGCAGTCAGATGAAACTAAAAAATAGGATCACAAAATCAAGGATTATTTTAGCTGCCGTGGTCATTGGCGCCGCCCTCAGTCTGATGACGGGATTGTTTGTGGGCGGAGTGAGTGAGCAGCTGTGGCAGCAGTCGATCAGTACAATTATGGAGGCGACCCAGCAGGGCTGCAATACGCTCCGGGTTCAGCTTCAGAATGAGTATGAATCGCTGTGGTTTGTGGTGGAATATCTGGAATCGGTTGAGTCCGGGGAAATTGAGGCACTGGATTCGCTTCTGGAGGATTATGGCCATATTGACGGCGGAGTCAGCTTTTATCTGGAAGACGGCGGCGTGATTCCCTCTGGGAGCCAGGCGGACGAGTATGCGGTGAAGCAGCTGGCTGAGAGCGGGCAGGAGTATGGAATTCTGGACCCGCATATCAGCAGTGTCACCGGAGTCAATGTGTTTCAGCTGTTTATCCGGGTGACTCTGAAGGATGGCGTTGTGGGCTTTCTCTTAAAAGAGTATGAGGTGGGAAATATCGTAGACAGCTTCAGTCTCTCTTTTTATCAGGGGACCGGCTTTTCCTACGTTGTGGACGGGGATGGAAATGTTCTGATCCGGCCGCCTCATCCGGGCAGTAATAAGACGGTCCGGAATCTGTTTGATATGCTGGAGGTTCCTCAGAATGAGCCGAAGCATTTACAACAGTTTGCCAAGGCTTTGGCAGACAAACAGACGGGGTGGGCCTCTTTCTCTTATGAGGAAGAGAATACGATATTTTGTTATATTCCCCTGGGGCTGGGATCAGACTGGTATCTGGTCTCGATTATTCCAAGGGCGGTTGTGAGGGCCCAGACGAATCAGATTATCAGGAGGGCCCTGGGTTTGATTGCGGCTATTCTATGCGGTCTGGTCTTTCTGATTGCACTGAATTATCTATATGCCAAGCGGACGAACCGGAAAATGAAGAGCCAGGCGGAATATATCGGCCATTTGTACAATGCGGTTCCGGAGGGAATCGCGCTGATTTCCGTGGAGCAGCCTTACCGGTTTCTCCAGCTGAATCAGGAGGGGCTGCGGCTATTGGATTACCCGGAAGAGACGTCCAATGATGTGCTTCGAAATCAGTTTTTGCAGGATGTGATCCCCGGGGAAGATTATGAGCGGCTGACGGAAGCATTTTTGGATACGGCGGAGTGTGGGAGGAAAAATGTCTTTGAAAACCGGGTGATCAAGAAGGACGGCAGTATGTTCTGGGCTTCCGGTCTGGTGGAGAAGACTCTCGATGAGAATGGAAATCCGATTTTAATCACCACGTTTCACGATATTACGGATGAGAAGCTGGCGAAAGAGGAGGAGGAGCGGGAGAAGCTTCAGGAGCGCAGGATGCTTGTGAGCGCGGTCTCCAACATTTATCCTGTCATCGTCAGCCTGAATCTGACGAGAGACACCTATAAGTTCCTCTACGCCGGGGAAGGTCTTTTGGTGGAGATGAAGGAGACGGCTTCTTACAGCGGGCTGTATGAGGAGTTCATTTCCTCGGTTCATCCCGATCATTTGGAGGAGTTTGAGCGCCGGTTCAAGCCGGAAAATCTGAGCAGGAGTCTGGGACGGGAGCGGAATGAGGTATTTCTGGAGTCCCGGCAGATGTTGACGGACGGCGCATATCACTGGACGTCGATTCAGATTATCTATGTGGAGAATCCTTATTCGGAGGACTGTCTGGCGATTCTGATGGGGCGTCTGATCGACGAGCAGCGCCATGAGGAGGAGCAGCAGCGCCGGACGCTTCAGAGTGCGCTGGACAATGCAACTGCGGCCAGCCAGGCGAAGAGCCGGTTCCTGTCCAACATGAGCCACGATATCAGGACGCCGATGAATGCGATTATCGGGATGACGGCTATCGCGTCCAATCATTTGGATGATATGGGGCGGGTGAAGGACTGTCTGAACAATATCGGTCTTTCCAGCCGTCATTTACTCAGTCTCATCAACGATGTGCTGGATATGTCAAAGATTGAGAGCGGCAAGCTGACGCTTTGGGAAGAGCCGTTTGATATCACCGAGCTGGTCTCAGAGCTTGCCAGGCTGATGCAGCCGGAGGCGGAGCAGGGGAACATTGAACTGGAGGTTTGCACTGCGGTGGAGGAAAAACAGGTCTTGGGGGATGCCCTGCGTCTTAAACAGGTATGTCTCAATGTGCTGAGCAACGCGGTCAAATATACACCTGCCGGCGGAAGGATTCTTGTGGAAATGACACAGGAGGACGGTGGCGCCAGGGGATATCAGAATTACAGCTTCCGCTGCTCCGATACCGGGATCGGGATGGATGCGGAGTTTTTGGAGAAGCTGTTCCAGCCCTTTGAGCGGGTGCAGGATTCCACAAACAGCCGGATCACCGGGACGGGGCTTGGGATGGCGATCACAAAAAATCTTGTGGACTTGATGAACGGCGATATCCATGTAGAGAGCGAGCCTGGCAAAGGGTCGGTATTCGTGGTTACGGTTCCGCTAAAGCAGGCGGAACTTCGGGAGCCGGAGGCAGGGCGTGCGGCTCCCGGGAAGCCGGAATTGGATGTGGAACCGGATTATACGGGGCGCAGAATTTTGCTGGCGGAGGACAATGCCATGAACCGGGAGATCATGCGGACGCTGCTGGAGGAGAAGGGGATTCTGGTGGAGGAAGCCTGTGACGGGGCAAAGGCCGTGCAGATGGTGTCCGGCTCCGGGCCTGGGTATTATGATCTGATTTTTATGGATATCCAGATGCCGAATATGGATGGGTATGAGGCGACGAAGGCGATCCGGGAACTAGACCGGAATGACACCTCCGCCCTGCCGATCATAGCCATGACGGCCAACGCGTTTGATGAGGATGTGCGGTCGGCGCTGCGGGCGGGGATGGATGCGCATTTTGCAAAGCCTATTGATGTGGAGGAGTTGTGGCAGCTGTTGAGGACTTATCTGGGGATGAGAGACCGGTGAGAGAGTACGGCTGATTGATGAGGGAGTGCCAGCTGGCACTCCCTTAAATTGTGGGTCAAATAGATCTGGTTGAGCGTCCGAAATATAAATCAATCGCTATGTGGGTGTACGGTGTATGTGTAGGCGGCAAGGATGATGTTTGACCGGCATGTTAATACAAAGATAGCAGAACAGTTGTTCTGGTTTTTGCTATACATTTGTATAGATCTATGATATAATTTGAGAGACACTTGCACATTTGAATGATTAATGATTTGGGGAAAGGAAAGACGGCGGGTATATGGGTAAAGAATTTATGATTGAAGAATATAATATTGAAAGCCTATATGGTCAAGTGATTGATATTGTAGATAATGCACGTTTGAATGTTTTTAAACAGGTAAATTTGATGCAGATAATTACAAATCTTTTGGTAGGGAAACAAATTGTGGAAAATGAACAGCAAGGGGATGTAAGGGCTAAATATGGAAAGGCTGTATTAAAAAAATTATCAATAAGATTAACGGAAAAATATGGACGTGGATTTTCTGTTGACAATTTAGAAAATATGCGAAAATTTTACTTGAAATTTGGCAATAGAATTTCCGAATCATTGATTCGGAAATTGGAAAATGAAAAATCCGAAGCGTTGATTAGGATTTTAGGAAATGAAGAAGTACCTTATAAATTAACATGGACACATTATTTGATTTTAATGAGAATTGATAATATTGAAGAGAGAAATTTTTATGAAATAGAGGCATACAATGAAGGCTGGGATTACAGAACATTGCAGAGACAGTATAGTTCCAGCCTTTATGAGCGTTTAGCATTGAGTAGAAATAAGGAGGCTGTATTACAGTTATCTCAACATGGAAATATTGTTAGGAAGCCAGAAGATTTGCTCAAGCAGCCAACAATTTTAGAATTTTTAGGATTGGAAGAAAAATCAGAGTATATAGAAAGCGATTTGGAAACAGCTATTATTGATAAACTGCAAGTTTTTCTTATGGAAATGGGGAAAGGTTTTCTTTTTGAAAAGCGTCAGAAAAGATTCACATTTGATGAAGATGATTATTTTGTGGATCTTGTTCTTTATAATAGATTACTTCGATGTTATGTATTAATAGATTTAAAAGTAGACACTCTTACACATCAGGATTTAGGACAGATGCAGATGTACGTAAATTATTATGATCGAGAGGTACGTACAGCGTTTGAGAACCCAACAATAGGAATATTGCTTTGTAAAGAGAATAAAGAGGCTATGGTAAAATTAACGTTGCCGCCAAATGCTAATATATATGCGTCTGAGTATAAACTTTATTTGCCAGATAAAAAATTACTTCAGAGTAAATTGAAGCAGTGGATTGATGAGGCGGACCAATAATACTATACAGGAGGAATCAGATATATGTACGATAGTAAAGAGGAACTTTTATGTAATTAGGAAGGCTTTTAGTAAAGTGTCTGTGACAAAATGCGATACATATCTGAGCGAATTTCCACAATTAAGAAATCATTTTGAAAGGATGGAGGAAGAGACACCACTCGATATACACGAGAAGAGATTGTGAAAATGATGTTTGGATTGGAGCCCAAAGGAGATGATATGATTAGAGCATTGTATGAAACGGGTATGCTGGAAGCACAGCATAGTCGAGGGGCATCAGATAGTAGTTTTGAGATACCAAAATTATTTCGAGTTGGACTGGGGCTGGTCCTAAGAGGAAGACCATAAAGAGTTGCTTATATTATAAAATTAGTTTGCGAGGAAGTAATTATGAATCATTTTAAATTAGTATCAGAATATAAGCCTACCGGCGATCAGCCTCAGGCTATCACCGAGTTGGTAAAAGGATTTAAGGATGGCAATCAGTTTCAAACCCTGCTTGGCGTCACTGGTTCCGGTAAGACTTTCACCATGGCCAATGTCATCCAGGCCTTAAACAAGCCAACCCTCATTATTGCTCACAATAAGACGCTGGCGGCTCAGCTTTACGGGGAGTTCAAGGAGTTCTTCCCGGAGAACGCGGTGGAGTATTTTGTGTCCTACTATGATTATTACCAGCCGGAGGCCTATGTGCCGTCTACGGATACTTATATTGAGAAGGATTCCTCCATCAACGACGAGATCGATAAGCTGCGGCACTCGGCGACGGCGGCGTTGTCGGAGAGGGACGACGTGATTATTATTGCGTCGGTGTCCTGCATTTATGGATTGGGAAGTCCGATTGATTATAAGGAGATGGTGATTTCCCTGAGGCCGGGGATGGAAAAGGACCGGGATGAGGTGATTCATAAGCTGATTGATATCCAGTACAGCAGGAATGATATGGACTTTAAGCGGGGAACCTTCCGGGTGAGAGGGGACGTGCTGGAGGTATTTCCGGCTTACTCCGGCGGGGAGGCGTTTCGGATTGAGTTTTTTGGGGACGAGGTGGACCGGATTACGGAGATCGATACGCTGACGGGAGAGATCAAGGCCCAGCTGGGGCATATTGCGATTTTCCCGGCGTCCCACTATGTGGTGCCCAAAGAGAAGATGGAGCAGGCGGCCCAGAATATCCTGGAGGAGATGAAGGAGCAGGTGGCGTTCTTTAAGAGTGAGGACAAGCTGCTGGAGGCACAGAGAATCTCGGAGCGGACCAACTTTGATGTGGAGATGATGCGGGAGACGGGATTCTGCTCCGGGATTGAGAACTATTCCAGACATCTGGTGGGGTCTCTGCCGGGGGAACCGCCGTGTACGCTGATAGATTATTTTCCGGATGAATTCCTGATTATTGTGGATGAGTCCCATATTACCCTGCCTCAGATTCGGGGAATGTACGCGGGAGACCGGTCCAGGAAGACGACGCTGGTGAATTATGGGTTCCGGCTTCCGTCCGCGTTAGACAACCGGCCTCTGAATTTTGGAGAGTTTGAGAGTAAGATTGACCAGATGCTGTTCGTGTCGGCGACACCCAATGTCTATGAGAAGGAGCATGAACTGCTGCGGACGGAGCAGATTATCCGGCCCACCGGACTTCTTGACCCGGAGATTTCGGTGCGCCCGGTGGAGGGGCAGATTGATGATCTGGTGTCGGAGGTGAACAAGGAGGTGGCCGGGGGCCACAAGGTTCTGATCACCACGCTGACGAAGCGGATGGCGGAGGATTTGACGGATTACATGCGGGAAGTGGGAATCCGGGTTAGATATCTTCATTCGGATATCGACACACTGGAACGGGCGGAGATTATCCGCGATATGCGTCTGGATGTATTCGACGTGCTGGTTGGAATCAACCTGCTTCGTGAGGGTCTGGACATTCCCGAGATTACGCTGGTGGCGATACTGGACGCGGATAAGGAAGGCTTCCTCCGTTCTGAGACATCGCTGATTCAGACGGTGGGCCGCGCGGCCCGTAACTCGGAGGGGCATGTCATTATGTATGCCGACAAAATTACGGATTCCATGAAAGTGGCTATTGAGGAGACGAACCGGAGACGGAAGATTCAGCAGCAGTACAATGAGGAGCACGGTATCACACCGACGACCATTAAGAAGGCGGTCCGTGACCTGATTGCCATCTCCAAGGCCACGATTGAGAGTGAGAAGGACTTCAAGAAGGACCCGGAATCCATGGATGTGAAGGAACTGAACAAGCTGCAGAAGGAACTGCAGAAGAAGATGCACCAGGCAGCAGCCGAGCTGAACTTCGAGGAGGCCGCCATGCTGCGTGACCGGATGATGGAAGTGAAGAAGATGCTGTTGGAATTGGAATAAATAGCAAAATAAGTACTGGAATCATGATTCCAATCATATAAAAAGTCAGGGAAGAAGACAGCCCTGGCTTTTTTCATACTGTTTTTCATACAAATACATATTGACAATAATTCTCAATTAGAGTATGCTTTTGTTGAAAGTTACCCTATCCTAACTGCCTGCGGGAACCGGGCATACGATGGAAGAGAATGAAAAAGGTGATTTTAACGACGGATTACAAGGGGAATGATGATGAAGCTGTATGAAGGGAAGATCGGAAAAACCTATATTGTGGAGAGTGTTCTGGTGGAACAGAAGATCACCAGAAGGCTGGAAGCGCTGGGCGTCAATGAGCAGACGCCAATTACGGTTTTAAACAAAAAGGGAAGCGGCACCCTGATTATCAAAGTGCGGGGAACCCGCCTGGCACTTGGCAGGAGAATCGCGGAGGGAATTGATATGAGGGAGGCGCGTCCGGATGAGTGGAGATAAAAAGAAAGAACTTACTGTTGGTTTTGTAGGCAATCCGAACTGTGGTAAAACGACTCTGTTCAATGCATTTACGGGAGCCAAATTAAAGGTGGCCAACTGGCCCGGCGTTACGGTGGAACGGGTGGAGGGGGAGACCAGCTACAAGGGACTGCCCATCAAGGTGATCGACACCCCCGGCATTTACAGTCTGACTTCCTATACCATAGAAGAGATTGTTACCAGAAAATGTATTGAGGACGGGGAAGTGGATGTCATCGTTAACGTGGTGGACGCCTCCTCCCTGGAGAGAAACCTCTATCTGACCTTACAGCTGCTGGAACTGAAAAAACCGGTGATTCTGGCTCTCAATATGATGGATATCGTGGAGGAGCGCGGCATGGAGATTGATCTCCACCGTCTGCCGGAAATGCTGGGAGATATCCCGGTTGTCCCCGTATCCGCCAGAAAACGAACCGGCCTGGATGTGCTGATGCACGCCGTGGTCCACCATTACGAGGAGGGGCCTCACGGAGTCGTGGTCCGCTATGACGACGCCATCGAGGAAAAGATCGATAAGGTGGAGGTGGTTTTAAAGGCCCATTACGGTGAGCTGGATAACATGCGGTGGCACGCCATCAAGATGCTGGAGTACGATGAGGAGGTCAGCAAGGACCACCCGGTCAACTTATCGGATGTGGTGGATAAAAGCTATGAGAAGCAGATCATCAATGAAAAATACGATTACATAGAGGAAATCATAGACGAGTGCCTGTTTAACAAAGAGAAAAAGGCAGCTTCCACGGACCGGATCGACCATTTTCTCACCCATCCGGTATGGGGAATTCCTATTTTCCTGGGGATTATGGCTTTGGTTTTCTTTTTAACCTTTACTGTGGGGGATTTTCTGAAGGAATATTTCCAGATCGGTTTGGACTGGTTTTCCATGGCAGTCCTGGCGGTGCTGGAAAGTCTCCACGCGTCACCCCTTTTGATCTCCCTGATTGTGGACGGGATTATCGCGGGTGTGGGCGGAATCCTTACGTTTCTGCCCAATATCTTTATCCTGTTTTTGGCCCTGGCCTTTTTGGAGGACAGTGGTTATATGGCGAGAGTGGCCTATGTGATGAATGAGACCATGAGCATGGTGGGGCTGTCCGGCAAGGCATTTCTGCCCATGCTGCTGGGATTTGGCTGTACGGTTCCGGCGGTAATGGCGACGAGAGCGCTTGCCAGTGAGCGGGACAGGAAGAGGACGATTCTCATCACCCCGTTCATGTCCTGCTCTGCCAGACTGCCCATCTATGTGCTGTTTGCGGAGATGTTTTTTCCCAGCCACGCGCTGATGGTGGCTTATTCTCTGTATTTAATCGGCCTGCTGGTAGCTATCGTGGTGGCGTTTATCTCCCACAAGACCTCAAAATCTGCAGAGGAAGACACGCTGCTCATCGAACTGCCGGAGTACAAGACACCGAATGGCCGCACCGTGGCGATCTATGTGTGGGATAAGGTGAAGGATTACTTAAGCAAGGCCGGAACGACCATCTTTATTGCGTCCATTGTCCTGTGGTTTGTGTTGAATATTGGTCCTGCCGGATTTGTGTCCGATGTGTCGGAGAGCTTCGCGGCCATCGTGGGCCATGTCCTGGTGCCGGTGCTGCGCCCGGCCGGGCTTGGAAGCTGGCAGATCGCCGTGGCGCTGATCTCCGGCCTGTCCGCCAAGGAGGTGGTGGTATCCAGCTTCTCCGTGCTCTATGGGATCAGCAATATCAACTCCCAGGCGGGCATGGCGGCGTTGAGCCAGGATCTGGCTGTCACCGGCTTTGGGGCGGTCAATGCCTACGCGCTGATGATTTTCTGTCTGTTATATTCCCCCTGTATGGCGGCTGTTGCCACAATCAGGAGGGAGACCCGCTCCTGGCGCTGGACCCTGGGCCTGGTGGCCTTCCAGATTGCCACGGCATGGGTGATGTCCGTACTTGTCTATCAGTTAGGAAGTCTGATATTTGGTTAGACGCGGCACCAGGGAGATGGAATCTGTTTCCCTGCGGTACCGGTAGAGTTCATCGGAAAGACGTTCCTCGACGGGAACCTCGGTCTGGTTGACTTCATGTACCATCTCAAATAATTCTTCCATACAGAGTTCTTCCGTATATGGAACCAGTAAGACTTCGTGGATGCTGGAGGGCAGGATGATGAAATCCTGTTCCAGCAGATCCGCGAAGTTTTTTAATGCATGTTCATAGAGCATCACACAGGCCCCGTTGATTCCGCAGGTGTTGGTAAGGACGTAGAGGGGCGCCGGCTCCGGCATGCAGTGCTGTTCCCAGAGCAGCTGTCTTGTCAGGGCATCGTCCATCTGGCTGCTGCATAAATCCCGAATCACCTCCCCCATACTTTTTAATTCCGGCGGAAGCAGTCTGGGCGTATTCTGCTTTGCCAGCCGATACAGCTCCTTGGCCGTCACGCCCCAGGTCTTCAAGTGGCTGTGGTGGATAACGGCGGTCATGTGGCCGTATTCCTGTTCCTCCAGGTATAAGTAGAAAACGATGGATAAATCGAGGAATGGAATGCTTGGCAGGTCCTCCAGAAACTGCCGGTTGGCGCCGGTGTGGATCAGCTTAAAGGCCACCTTGTCCCGCAACTTGTTAAAATCATTCAAGATCCCGGGGTCAAGCTTGGGAAATGCAGTCCCATCCGCGTAGATCTCTACAATCTCCTTCAGGATCTCTCCCATGGAGACTCCTGATTTCCAATGTTCATAAAAGGAATTTAAGTAAATGGTGGGTGAAATCTTCTGGTCTGGCCTGGTGATACAGAGGCCGTCCAGCATAGTGCCGTTGTTCTTGGGAACCTTTAATACGGTAACGCGGATGCCGTCACCGAGACGCTGGTTTAGTGTTGTCTGAACCGTAGATATGAATTCTTCATAAATCATAAAATGATACCTCCTAAGATATAAAATTGATCAAATTCGGCATATCATAGTGGGTACTCTGTCTGGTTCAGAAGGAAAACCGGAATGTTTGAAAAACTTGATTATCGGAAAATCGTATTCTCATTATACAGGAGCCGGAGATATTTATCAAGAAGAAAAGTACAGTTTACAAGGGACTACACAGGGTAACGGTCTGACGGGTAGTATTCTGCCCGTCAGATTTTCCATGTAATATTGAGAGTTTCGCTTGTGGCGGCTATGGTGGTAATCATCAAATCCACCACCCGCCGCTTGTCGTCAAAGGATACGCTGTCCCAAGTGTCGAGGTAGCCGGAAATCTGGCTGACTTGTTCCGGGCTGATGGCTTCCACGGTCAAGTCCGCTATCCGCTTTACAAGTTCCTGCTTGCGCCCGTCCAGTTCCGCTATCTTCACATTCACATAAGAGAGCAGGACATTGTTCGCCCCCGTCAGGCTGTCCACCAGCTTTTCAATCTCTCCGTCAACATGGGCAAGTTCCACTTGCAGGGCGGCGATTTTCGGATTGGCCTTTGCCGCTTTCTTTCTGCCCGTCAGCGTCTTGTGGCTTTCCAGCTTCCTCACCATCTGCTGATAGACTACTGTTTCCAGTTCGGCGGTATATATCTTGCCGCACCCGACACAGCTTTTGTTATCCAGCCGCTTTGTGCAGCGGAGATATTGCTTGCCGGACGGGTTGAAGATACTCATAAGCGCATACCCGCAGTTCCCGCACTTGATTTTCCCCGCCAGCCATGTGTGGGTGGCTTTTCGGGCGGACTGGATTTTCATGTTGTTCATCAGCTTCTTGCGGCAGGCCAGCCATGTTTCCGACGGGACAATTCCCTCATGGGGCGCAAGCACCAGCATTTGGTCTTTCAAGTCGTTTTTCTTGCTGGGCTTTACATCACGGCCTTGATACAGATAGCACCCGTTCATGCCTGTGAAGTCGGCGGCGTCATTGACAAGCACCGTCCCCTGGCTTTTGAAAAATTCGTACACATCAAGGTCTGCCTGCACATAGACGGGGTTGCGTAGCATCTGCGCCAGCGTGGGGCGTATCAGTTCCTTGCCGTAGAACAAAATCCCCTGTTCCGCAAAGTACCGGGTGATGTCCCCGTAGGAGGTTGCCGGGTCTGCGTACATCTCGAACATCAGCCGGATATTTGCCGCTTCCTCCGGGTTTACCACCAGCTTCTTTGTGTTGATACCGTCCATCTTGATAGGCTCCGTATGGAAGCCGTAGGGGGCTTTCCCGCCCATCTTGAACCCTCGCTGACTGCGGGAGTAGTAAGCGTCCGTAACCCGCTTCTGTATCGTTTCCCGTTCAAGCTGGGCGAACACGATACAGATATTCAGCATCGCCCGCCCCATCGGGGTGGAGGTATCAAACTTTTCCGTAGAGGACACAAACTCCACATTGTACTGCTGGAACAGTTCCATCATGTTGGCAAAGTCCAGAATGGAACGGCTGATACGGTCAAGTTTGTAAACAACGACCTTTGCAATCAAGCCCCGCTTAATGTCCCGCACCAACTCCTGAAACTTCGGGCGGTCTGTGTTTTTGCCGCTGTACCCTTTGTCTGTGTATTCCTTGCAGTTACCGCCTTTCAATTCATATTTGCAAAACTCAATCTGGCTTTCAATGGAAATGCTGTCCTTTTTGTCAACTGATTGTCTTGCATAGATTGCGTCTATCCGATTGTTCATTTGTCGCTCCTTTTCTTCAAAAAGAAACGGAGCTGCTGACAATACTATTATACCGCCAGCAGCCCCGTAAATCAATGTTGCCTTTGGAAAACCTTACGCCCCGGCTTCTTTCGCCCGCCGCTTGTCGGCGTACTTGCGGAATACGTCATAAAGCTGTTGTTCCAATTCCCGGCGGTTCGCCGCTTCCTGCTCCGGGGTGAATACCGGGGAGAGATTTTCCAGCGTGATTTCTTTCCCTTGAAAGGTCACGACCTCTGTTTCTTTTTTATATCTGATATGCTCCATATTGCCTATAAAAATCACCTTTCCTTTCCATACTGCTGTTGTTGTTTCAGTTCCGCCAGCACGTCCGGGGGAATACGCTCCACGAGCCGCTGGATATTATGTAATTCGCTTTCCAGTTTCGCCCGTTCCAGAGTGTCTTTCATTTTGCCTTTTTCGCTGGCCTTTGCCCTTGCTTCCAGCTTCTTGTTTTCTTCCAAGAGGTCTTTTATCGTGACCTTGTATTTCTTGAGCTGCCCGGAGAAGTTTTCCATTTGCGGGAACCACTTTTTCAGCATGGCGAGGGCTTCCTCTTTCTTCTTCCCGGCGTTCAGCGGATTGATACCGTCCAGCGCAGCTTCTATGGCCCTTGCCTGTTTGGAGAGGGAAACCGCCTGTTTGAAAAGCCGGGTGGGGATATGCTTGCGGCCTGTCTTGCTGGCGCTTTCGCCACGCTCCAAGTCGGGGTATTTCTCCGCCATATATGCGTGAAAATCGTCCTGCCACTTCGTAAGGCTTGCCCGGTTGCCGATGATTTCTTTGGCGCACAGGCGGTTATCTTTCGTCAGCGGCACAAAGGTCAAATGCAGGTGGGGGGTCTTTTCGTCCATGTGTACCACCGCCGACACGATATTCTCCCGGCCTACCCGTTGGATAAGAAAATCAGCCGCCCGCTGGAAATAGGCTTGTACTTCCCTTGGTGGCTTGCCCTTGAAAAACTCCGGGCTGGCGGTGATGAGCGTATCGACAAACCGGGTGCTGTCCTTGCGTGTCCTGCACCCGGCCTGTTCAATGCGGTTCTGAATGAAATGATAATAACGGCCCTCCGGCTTGACGATATGGAAATTGTGCTTGCTCTTTGCCGTGTCAATATCCGGGTTGCTGGCATACTTTTCTTTCTGCCGTTCGTGATGGGCTTCCAGCGGCCTTGCCGGATTGCCCTTGTGCTTTGCAAATCGCAGGATTGCGTATTGCGGCAATCTCTATCAAACCTCCTTTTGCGGACAGTTAGGGGGCATTTTCCGGGGCGGGGCATACAAACATACAGCCCCGCCCCGGACAGCCCCTAAAAGTCCTTGATTTATGGGCTTTTGTCAGCCCCTATTTGTCCGTATTCCAGCGGCGTTTCCGGTCGCTGGCGTTCTTCAGCCGCCTATGTACCCGTTTGGCGCAGGCTTCGCAGTATTTCGCTCGGTTGGAACGGGGGACGAACGCCGCCCCGCATTCGGCGCACCGCTTCACGCTGGCGCTGCGGAAAATCTCCGCCTCCAGCGCCTTGTCCTGTGGCAGCACCGCCCAGCGGAACCACTTGCAGCAGACGGAATAGGAAATCGTCTGGGGACAGATACATTCCTCCCCATCGTCCAGCAACAGGCAGTTGCCGTTATCGTAGTTGCAGCAGGTTTTCCGAATAAGGGCGTTCGCCCGTCTGCGCTGCGCCGGGGGCATGCGAGGCAAGCCGCCGCCCGGCGGGCGCTCTATCTCTGGTAGTTTTTTGCTCATGCGTCCCTCCATTTTCGCTTTACTGCCGTTTCCCCCGAAAGCCGTTCCTGCCCCATTCCTGCGGCGTGTCCCGGCGTTGGTACGCTCTCCCCACTTCGGGACAAAATGTCCCGAAGTGACCTCTGGCCACAGTGGCCAGAAGCGGGGGTCATGGCGTACTTCCCCAGCCGGTAATATCTCTTTCGGACGGTCATTCACTTGTGCTTGTCCATCGATGAACTAACACAAGTCTACACTTTTTTGACCGCCCCTCCCGTATATCCGAAAGGTTGGAAATCCCGTCCGAAAACACACTATTTCCACGCTCTCGGAATTGTGGTAGAATAAAAAAGCAGAATGATAAATGCCCGTTTAGAAAGGCAGGATGTTACTATGAATGTAAAAGAATTAGAAAAAATTGTCCTTGAAAAATTAGACCAAGGTTTGTTGGATGGTATAGTTGGAAATGATTTTGTAACAGGAGACTATGCAAAAGTAACTTTCCGTAAAATCATAAAAGATGGAATACCGCAAATTCTCCGTTTTGGAGCGGATAGCAAATTTTTCGACAACAAGGAAAATGTACGGATAGCAGGAAAAACGTCAGCTCAGTTATTTAAGACAGTTGCGGAAAAATTGTCTTTCTTGCAAAAATACGGTTGGCTAATGGACGACATAGACGTTAAAGCATACAGTGCTTTATTTAAGAAAATAAAGAAATGAAGCAACAAGGGGGGCATAGCATGGCCTTAACGATACAGGAACGCCTAAAAGACCTGCGTGTGGAGCGTGGGCTGACGCTGGAACAGCTTGCGGAGCAGACCCGCCTTTCCAAGTCTGCGCTGGGCAGCTATGAAGCGGACGAGTACAAGGACATCAGCCACTATGCCCTTATCAAGCTGGCGAAGTTTTACGGCGTGACCGCCGATTATCTGCTGGGATTGACAGAAACAAAAAATCACCCAAACGCCGATCTTGCAGACCTGCGTTTGAGTGATGATATGATTGACCTGCTAAAAAGTGGGCGAATTGATACCGCCCTGCTTTGCGAACTGGCGGCGCACCCGGATTTTGTGAAACTGCTGGCCGATATACAGATTTATGTGGAGGGGATCGCCGCAACACAGATACAGAACTTAAACGCATGGGTAGACGTGGCGAGGGCTGAAATCATCGAGAAGTACCGGCCGGGGGAGCATGACAAGACCGCTGGTGTCCTGCAAGCCGCCCATGTGTGGGAGGGTGACTATTTCAGTAGCCGGGTACATCACGATATTGACGCTATCATGGAGGACATACGGGAAGCCCACAGGGGCAGGCGCGACAGCGCCCCGGAGAATACCATTGTGGAGGAACTCAAGCGGGATTTGGAGGAAGTAGCCAGCTTCAAAGGCAGCCGGGCGGAACAACTGCTGATGGTGTTTTGCAAGCAGACAAAGCTGCGCTACAACAAATTGACAGAGGAAGAAAAACAATGGCTGACCCGGATTGTCCAAAAATCCGAACTGGCGAAAAGCTATATGCCGCAAAGAGGGAAGAAAAAATAGTGAAAGACAATTTCGATTTATATAAAAAAGGGGGTAAGTGAGTGATAGATAAAGAGGTTAAACAAACGGTCATTAACATTTTTGATGATGTGGATGAGTTGATGAGTGAAAATGGATTTAACAGGCGGAAAAACGGCCTTGTTTATTCACGAACTATTGGTAATGTAAAACAGAGAATTGAACTCATTTTTTCCTCACACCCTTTAGGACAGATAGACGCATTGGCCCAAATTTATCCGTGGTTATCCGTGTACTATCCAGAAATAAATGAATTAGCTGCGAGTATTCTAGGAGATAATATTCTTTTAGATAGTTTAAAGGGTTTAACCTTAAGACAGCCTGCTCTAATATGTACAGATGACAGATGGTTTTTGTTTAGTAATTCCAATGAAAAAGACCTGTCTTTGAAAATATCGTATTTTTTTCAGTTTACTACGATTCCATTTCTTAATTCATTGACCGATGTAAACTCTTATCTAAAGCTGTATGAAACTAAAGATAAAAGGCTTCTAATGGACGATAGGCAACATCTTTATTTTGCCTGTGCATATGCTTTAAAAGGAGATTACAAAAAGGGATATGATTTGCTTGAAAAGAGATTTGGAAAAGCTTCTCGCAGGATGTATACAAAATTGTTCAAATATTTTGAACAATACTTATAATACAACTTCCGATTTTATCGGTGAGATAGCAAAGCCAGCCGAGCCAGTCAACGGTCAAGATGAACGGCGCTTACAGCGCCGCCGTTGACAGTCTCGCCCGTCTTTGCTGATGGGTAATCAAGGCGGGAAAGCCCTAAAATGGCTTTCCCGCCCACTCCAATTTTGAGAGAACGGACAGCGGCAGTCAAGGCCGGGGGCAAGCCCGTTCATTTCAGCCTTGACGGTTGCCGTCTGTTCTGCTATTTTTGCCGAG
>JAWZDV010000102.1:0-23087 GCA_034142505.1 Bacteroides thetaiotaomicron | reverse complement strand
GAACAGTATCTGGTGGATACGGAGAGTGAGGAGTACAACTTAAATGGAAGGTACCAGCTGGAAGAAGATCTGGATTTAAGCGGGCTTTCGGTCTCCATCGGAACAAATATTGAGCCATTTACCGGAAGCTTTAACGGTAATGGACATGTGATCAGCGGGTTGACAAGACCGCTGTTTGGAGTGTTGAAAACGGCCAGGGTGGAGCAGTTATTTTTGAGTGAAGCCATGGTGGTGCATCCGGCGCTTTATTCGGATGGTCAGCATTATGTGGATGGATATGGGGCGCTGGCGGCGTATGCGGTTGATTCTACCATACAGAACTGTGGAATGGCTGGTGAGATTTACACGGCCAGTCCGTCAGAGGCGGAGTACCAGTTGGCGAAAGCAAGTCCGTCAGATGCCGGTGAAGGGAGAGGACCCAACTTTCAGGGAGACCTGCCAGCGGGAGAAGAACAGGGGGGAAGCCAGAAAGAGCCAGGGGATACCGTGGCAGGCCCAGGCGGTGAGACTGTGACAGGAACTGACGGAGGTCCTGGAGTCGAAAGCTTGGAGAGTACGGAAGAAACCGGAACAATGGATGAAATAGGACCAGGAGTTGAGAGTTCTAAAGGAGAAGCAGGGAATAGCACAGCGACCGGTATGGAGGGGACAACGTCCGAAATAGATGGCACGGCAGCAGATATAGAAAGTACAGAAACTGGCGGACGCGAAGAAGGGGCAGAATCTGGAGTGGGAGAGAGTCCGTCAGGCAGTTATGAAAGTCCGCCAGGCAGTCAAGAGAGTATAACCGGTGGGAATGAAAGTCCGTCAGGCAGCCATGAGAGTATAACCGGTGGAAATGAAAGTCCGTCAGGCAGCCATGAGAGTATAACCGGTGGAAATGAAAGTCCGTCAGGCAGTCAGGAAAGTACGTCAGGCGGGAATGAAAGTGCACCAGACAGCTATGAAAGTACAGCACCAGGCGATGAGAGTATGCCTAACGGAATGAATGGAAATTCACCAGGTGGAGCGGAAGTAAATACAGGAATAAATACAAAAGAAAATATTCCGGATAAAACCTCAGGAAATACAGAAGCTGGAAACGGAGGAAGCACAACACAAGGAAGTGGCAGTGATGAGAGCATAAAAGAAGAAAACACTATGGATAGAGTTACAACATATAGATCAGAAGATACAGCAGCCAGTGCCCGGTCAGTCTCTGAACTGAACCCAAACAGCAGTATTCCAACAGAAACAGTAGGCTGTCAGGCAGTCGACCGGCGTCATCTGATGTTAAAGATATCAACTATAACAGACGTGGATGCAGAATCCCTCCTTCCAGCCAGTCCTTCTGACGCTACCCCATCAGATGCAGCCGCCCCCACAGAAGCCGGCGGTCAGCCAGGGACCGGAGAGGAGAACCAGTCAGAGGAGGCGTTAGCAGAGGAATCACAGGAATACATAGGAAACCCATACGGAGACATTTTCATTCTGGTTACAGCAGACCGTGTAACGACAGGGGGCCTTGTTGCTGAGGCTGCTGGAAACACCCTGATTTCAAACTGTTATACCCTTATAACCCTTGGCTCCGAACTCCAGGAAATCGAAACCTATGCCGGCGGTCTCGCAGGAATCCTGGGAGCGGAAACCAGGACGGAGAACAGCTATGCAACCGGGCTGGCAGACAGCAATGGCGTGACAGGCGGACTGGCAGCGGGCAACAAAGGAATGATAGAGAACTGTTTTTCAACGGTAACCATCGGGGAAAAAGGAAAGATCCGCGGAGCATTTACCGCCGAAAATAGTGGAACCTTAATCGGTTGCATCTATGACCGTCAATTAGCATGTGTACAGGAAGAGCCGGAACAAAATCAAGAGGAGGATAACCAGAACCAGGCTCTCCAGGGACTGGACACCATACAGATGATTGGGCAAAATCCGCAGATACCCGGAACCTGGTATACCGCGGAGCAGGCCTACCCGCAGATTGAATATTTTGCCGTCCATGAAAAAGAGAGCATAGCGAAAAGTTCCCGGGTATCGGCCATAGCCCTGGTACTGCCAGAAGGAGAGATGCTTACCGATGTGCTCCACGAGGAAGGAATCATACTCCCGTCCCAGATAGACGGCCAGGAAATTCTCTGGGAAGCGGACGGCGGAATCAAAATCAATGCGGACAATCAGCTGATAAGAGAGAGTATCACAATCTCAGACCATGAGGCCCCAATAACCCAAAGTACATTGGAGAGCATCCAGCCAGACACGGCTCCCCAGGAGACGCAGCCAGAGAGCACCCCCCAGACAGCCCCACAGGAAACTTTTAGTCTGACTGCAGGTATGAGTGACAGCGGCAATACAAAAATCTTCCGTCTTCGAAGCGCCGCCAGAGAAGCCGCAGCCATTGCGACCGATTGGGCAGAGGTAGGAAGCTGGCAGACAGAAGAGGCACTGAGAGCAGCGGATATCACCATGCCTGACGGCACAACGAGAAAGATGCTGGCCGGCGGAGATGGCAACAGTGAAGAAAACGCCTACATTATCAACTGTCCCGAAGCCCTGGCCTGGTTTGCCTATATGGTAAATAACGATAATGACAATTACAGAAAGAAATGTGTCCGATTAAATGCAAATATTGATTTGTCAGGGCTAGGTAAGGACTATACAACCATTACATCAGTAGCCAGTAACTTTAGCAACTGTCTGCCCTGGATTCCCATAGCGGATAATCCGGATGATAAATCATGGGAGTTGTCAAAAACTTATGATGGCATCTTTGATGGAGGAGGATATGAAATCCAAAACCTTTATATCATAGGTGGCGGTTTTCATACTGGTTTTATCAGCACAACCAGATATGGAACAGTTGTAAAAAATGTCCGTATCGTATCAGGATATGTCAGAGGAACTGATCGGGTTGCAGCGATTGTTAGTGTACTTACGGGTAGAGACGGAACACTTCTGATTGAGGATTGCTATAATGCAGCCCGGGTAGAGTCTGTTAAAAGGTCTGGTGGAGTTGCCTGTAATACGGCAGGAATTCTTGGCAAAACATTTTATGGAAGCGCGGTTGTCAGGCGGTGTGTTAATGTGGGAACAATTTCCAGTTATCGGGAGGCTGCCGGGATAGCAATAGGCGCCGCTTTAGTGGAGGACTGCTATAACCTGGGCGATGTCATTCAAATGGGAGGTGATTATGGCACTGATCGGTTTACGGGAGTTGGATTACAATCGATAACGGAAGGAGAGTACAGGAATTGCTTCAATGCCGGTAATGTCAGAGGGGGTAATGCCAGAGCGGTTACCAATGGCACAACAGTAAACTGTTACTATCAGACAGGACTGAGCGGAGCAATTAACAACGGTACTGGAGGAACACAGGGCTTGTCAGAAGCGGCTATGAAATCCTGGGCATTACCATTTGCTCTCAATGATCAGAATATGGAAGGGATATGGCAGTATCAGGAAGGAGAATATCCCAGCTATGGAAAACTGGAGCGCCCTGAAAATTGGGAAACCGTTGGCCAGGGAGTGCTGGATGGACTGGTGACAGGCGTTACCTTTACCCCGGAGTCAGGTGTTTACAAGATCGGTTCAGCCGAGCAGCTGGCGGCATTCGCAGCAACCGTGAATAACGGAAGTGCTGCCATCAATGCCAATCTGACGCTGGATATTAACTTAACCGGTGAACGGTATGGCGGAAACATATCGTCGCCCATTCCCTGGTATCCCATTGGTAATGAAACCAATGTTTATAAGGGGACATTTGACGGCACCGGAAAAGCGCTCGGCTATATGAGGGTGGAAAAAGACGGCTATGCCGGACTGTTTGGCTGTGCGGGCGGCGGGGCGGTCATTACCGGGGTTGGAATTGATTCCAGCTGCAAGGTTACCTCCACTGGTGATACAACGGGGAACGGAACCGCCGCCCTGGTAGGCGCGGTGAAAAGTGATGGGACAGCCGTGACCCAGATTAAGATTCAAAACTGTTACAGCCGGGCGGAAGTGACGGGCGTTGGAACAGGGGCATTTACAGCCGGCTTTGTTGGAAATTATCTGGGAAGCGCAGGCGGCAGTGAAACCATTTCAAACTGTTATAATGCAGGGAAAATTGCTGCCAAGTATGGAAATGCCGGAAGTGCGGTTGCAGGAACATTTCTCCATGGATCAGGAGGCGGAATTAAGAACTGCTATTGGGATTCCCAGACCAGCGGAGGCGTGACGGCCGTGGTGACAGGCGGAGGAGCTACGGTGGAAAACTGCGGCGGAAAGACCACGGCCGTGATGAAAAGCGACGGTGCCAGCGGAATCCTGGAGCTGCTGAATGCCAACCTGGGCACGGGGACCTGGTACCGTGTGGATAAAAGAAACGATGGCTACCCCATATTCATGAAGAGTGAAAGTGAAGTCACGTGGGCGGACGTAGGAGCGGCAGTGATGGCTCCCCGGAGCAAGACGTATTCTGCAACCCCGGGAACGGAAGAAGATCCCTATCTGATCTGGACCGCCGAAGACTTAGCCTGGTTTGCCTGTCAGGTGAATCAGGTAAGTGGAAAAACAGGCTTGTGTGCGGAAGTGATGGCGGATATTGACTTATTTGGAGGATTATACAGCGGCCATGCCTATGATACCAGCAATCCTGGAATTCTTTCAAAGGCGTTGCTATGGATACCAATTGGAGACGGAGCAGTATCTTATACGGGAACCTTCCGGGGAAATGGCCATACCGTTCGTGTCATGAGAGCCGGAACAGCAGCTGCTGAGAATCAGGGCCTGTTCGGAACCGTTGGAAACAGTGCGCAGATCACCGCCCTGGAAGTGGCGGACAGCCAGGTGTCGGCAGTCCGGTATAGCGGAGGAATCGCCGGCAGGATTAATGGCACCGGAGTCGAGGTAAGTGACTGCGGGATTACAGGGAAGCTGACCGGAGAAGGCGACTATTTCGGCGGAATTGCCGGATGGATAGGCGGAAGCGGAGTGATGGTTACCGGATGCCGGAATACTGGTGAGATTGTTGGAACAGGGAGTTACATAGGAGGGATTGCAGGCGGCGCAGAAACCACCGGAAGTATCATGATTGAAGGCTGTTACAGCAGCGCCGCCGGAAAAACGGAAACTTCCGGTACATCCAAAAGCCATATCGGAGGAATCCTGGGCGGCGGTTCAGCAGGGAGCGGAACCGTGACTGTGAGAAACTGCTATAACCAGGGAACCGTATCCGCAGGAAGCAGCGGAAGCCAGGCAGGAGGAATCGCGGGCAGCGCTGTGCAGAATACAGAGATCATAAGTTGCTACAATACTGGCCAGGTAACAGGAAGCAGTGCCTGTCAAAGTATAGCCGGAACAAATACAGAGACAGGAAATATTCTTCACTGCTTTTACCAGAACGGCTGTCCCGCGGATGCCAACGCAAAGAGTGTAACCCAGGCAGGACTGAAGACGTGGGGAGCCGCGTTTGCATTGAATGGCGGCAATTTGGACCAGGGCACGGGAATTTCCTGGAGTTATGATGCGGGAAAAAATGATGGATACCCCTATCCCGGTGTGAATGCGTTGAGAGACGCTGCCAGTTGGGAAGAGGTGGGGGAAGCGGCATTTAACGGTCTGCTGGCCGGGGCGGTGCCGGCATTATCCGGAAGCATTTATCAGATTGGAACCGCAGAACAGCTGGCCTGGTTTGCGTACCGGGTAAACAACGTGTCAGCAGACAGTACGCTTCAGGCGGATCTGACAGCGGATATTGACATGTCTGCCGCGGAAAGCGGGTATGTCTCCGGCGGCAGATTGAATTGGATTCCCATAGGAAAGACAGAGGCCCTGGCTTATCAGGGTAGATTTGGAGATGGAAATTCGAGAATCTATGAAGTCCGGAACCTGTATGTGAATACAGATTCTATCGCCGGCCTGTTCGGACAACTGAAAGGAAATGCCAGAGTCATAAAAACTGGAGTGGCCGGATGCAGTGTAACGGGCAATTACGGCAGTGAAAGGAACGGAGCCTGCGCTGGAGGGATTGCTGCAAGAATCGCAGACAATGCTGTTATTTCACAATGTTATAACCGTGGCGGAAGCAAAGTGACCGCCGCAGGAGGAACCGGGGACGGACGCGCAGGTGGAATCGTTGGATCAATGAATGGGAAGTCCGTTGTGGAAGACAGTTATCATTTAGATTCCTCTGTGGAATGTGCAGGGAACAGTGCATACTCAGGGGGAATTGCGGGAGTCGTTTCCGTGGCAGCGGGCGAGGATGGAAAGGTAAAGAATTGTTATCATGCATGCGGGCCGTCCGGCTCTGTTATTTCATCAGGAATGGCTGGAGGAATCACTGGAAACTTTGGGCGTGCAGATACCCGGACAGCTTGTTACAGCGAGGCATTGCTCGGAACAGATACGAATTCGTCCAGTGGTGTAAAAAAACTTGGAACAACCGATGCTGGCCGCCGGAGTGATGTGGACGGACTGAACACCACAGCCGCCGGTGAGCGGGAAGGAACTGACCGCGTCTGGTTTACCAGTCTGGCAGGTGAGAAGACGAGAGGACTTCCCACCTTGACTGCACCGGAGATGTACCAGATGGAACTATCCCCGGCTGCTGCGGATACAGGAACCACGGCACCCCTTGGAACTGGAATTACCATACCGAATGCGATGCTGCGGGGAATCTATCTGAAAAAAGATAATGCCGGTTCGGACACGATCCATCTGACAGCAGCTGATACCGTGGCTGGAAATTTTCATATCTACGGTACTGATAACGCCAATGTGAATCTGGGATTAAAAGCGGGAGTTAAAGATGTAAGCGGCCTGGCCCAGTCCCTGACGGCTCCGACGGCATCCCTGGACAGTTTCAGCCAGCTGACGCTATACACCGCAGCGGCCTATACCCATACAGAAGACCGGATTCTTTTGCTGGATGTGTCGTCGGGAACCAGCCGTTATGAAATTAGAATCACCATACCGGGAGTAACCAGCAAGCCATTGAAAGTAAGCCTGCCGGTATCGGTCAATATGGAACTGGACCCGAACGTGGGAACTCAGCCAATATCGTACAGTGCAGACTTGGAATTGAAGAACCTGAATGATTATCCAATCAAGGCCGCCATCACCAATGTGGAACAGCTGTCAGGAAAAGATGTTAAGCTGACTCCAATCCCGAAAACCACAGCAATTGACCCGTTCAAACCGCTGGCAGCGGCGGGAATCAGGCTTGGAATCACTTCTCCGCTGGCTGGAGCCGACACGGGAAATCTTGCCGGACAGCCGGATGCAAAAATCTACTATATCCCGGCTGGTTCAGGAAGTACGGAAAAATGGATGGCAGGGGAACTGGGATATGATAAAATGCTGCGCTACCGTTATTTTATCGAACACAGCCGTGTCCATGGCAAAGCAGACCAGAGCTTTGGATTTAAAATTCTTTATAAGTTTGAGATCCCAGAGACAGATAATGCGGGAGTCGTAACGGTGGCTCCGGCATCGTGATGCCGGAGTGTTGTTAATAAAAAATCAAAAAAGTTATCAGAATTAGAATCAGGAGACAGGATGAACGAAAAGCAGAATACAGAGGCGCATATATCGGATCAATCCAGCCGTAAGAGGAAGAAACATGGACACGGCAGGCGGGCCATTCTGTGGCTGGGAACAGTTTCAGGAATCCTGATTCTGTCTGTTGCAATAGCGGCATTATATTTCCGCTTCTATGGCGTCCCAGCACAAGTCCAGGCCAGGATTGATATCATGCCGGATCAGAGGGCCGTGGATGGAAGCCTGAGGGGAACCGGGGATGATACTGTGCCAGAGGGAGAATATTTGGTGATGTTAAATCAGCTGCCCACGATGAAGGAGGGCAGCGGGGAATGCAACATTGAGTTTGAAAACCCGGCGGTGAATCATTATAGTTCCAGAATCAATCTCTACCTGTTGTCCAATGGAAAGCGTCTGGGAGGAACCAGAAGAGTAGACCCGGGCCAGTATGTGGAAATGATTGAACTGACTGGAAAGCTGGAAGCCGGAGAGTATGCGGTACTGGCCCAGATCGAATTGTTCATGAAGACAGAACCAGCTGGAAGTCTGTCTTTAGAAATTACTCTTCGGGTGACTGAATAAGGAAGAAGTAACAAGAAGCGAATTGCAGAATAAATTCAGAACGAAACAGAACGAATTAGAAAAGGAATTGCGAGGAGATCGGAGAGGGATGTCGAGGAAACGGAATCGTGTGAGTACAGCGGTGATAACAGCTGCAGTGATCTGTGTGGTATTCAGTGCCGCACTGCTGACAGCCACAGGATATCTGGCATACAAAAGCCGCTCCCAGCCAGTGGTGCAGTACCCGCAGCTGGAGCCGGAGGCCCGTGTACAGAGCGGAACCTTAAGCGACCCGGCGGGAAGACAGGCGGAACTGGACGCCATGGTTCAGGAAGGAATGCTGTCCTTCTCCATCAATGCCACCCCGTTTATAGACAGCGTAACAGGGGAAGCCAATTTATTGATCGAGAATCCGCCGGGCAATGGAAACCGTTTCACGGTATCCATCAGTCTGGAAGAGACGGGAGAAGAGATTTATAAATCCGGCTACCTGGACCCGGAGCAGTACATTGAGACTGCGCCGCTGGACCAGGCGCTTCCGGCCGGAGAGTATCCCTGCCTGGCATACTTCGACGCCTACCGGATGAGCGATAATGCTTACATCGGGAGGGGTACAGCGAAAATCACTTTATTTGTACAGAATTGAGAAACAGCCGCAGGGAAACTGCCGGAGAGAACGAACCATAAGGAGACAGAAAACAGGGATGGAAGAGCAAATCAAAGGACAAAAAGCAAATGACGTGGGGCGCGGGTCCGGCAGAGGCAGGAACCAAAACCGGGTATCCATTCTGGCCCTGCCCGTGGCGGTGCTGCTGACTGCGTCCGTGACAGCCGGTTTCTTTTACCTGAAATACCGGCAGGAGTCATCGGCACAGGAAGGATTAGTCTACGAAGGAAACATCATTGCAGGCGACATCCCCGGAAAAACCAGGGAGGAACGCCAGAGGGAACTGGATGCCGTGGCGGAGGAAGGCATGCTTGCCATGACCATCAACGCCACGCCGTCGGGAAAAACCACAGGCTCCGACCGGAACATCAACTGGCTGATTGAGAATCCCGCCAACCAGGGAAAACTCATCCGTGTGGAAGTGCGCCGTGACGATAACGGGGAAAAAATCTATGAAACCGGAGTAATCCCGCCTGGAAACTACGTGGAGAGTGCCCCGCTGATAGTAAATATGGAAGCCGGAGAATACAGCTGCACTGCAGAATTTTACGCCTACAAAGAAGATGAAACCTATCTCGGCCAGGCCTCGGCACAGATCAGGCTGGTCCTATATGAGTGAAAGGAGGGACAACGGAATTGAAACTTAACTGGCTGATAACAGAATTGAAAACGGAACGGATAAAGCTGCTGATCATGGTACTGAAAACGCATCAGATTGCAGCAATAAAAACTTGGCTGAAATTGGTGTTCAAACCGCCGACGCTCCAAAGAACCTCATGCCATGCAGTCGCGGCCACCGTACTCCTGGCCCTCCTCATCCGGTGTCTGCTGCCCATCCCTGCCTACGGGGCCGTGGGCCCCGTAGAGGAAACTACCATAAGATTTCCGGCAGAGGAGGAGAGTCACGAAGTAGAGACAGAGATACGCGGTACCATAGAAGTATCCCTAATCTCCGCCGCTCTTCCATCCGACGTGGAATTTTCCATTAACCCGAACGGCAGCTTTGACGCTGTCTTGAATCCGGGAGGCCAGATCCAGAGCCCATCCCCCACTGAGTTTAAAATCATTAATAACTCCGTGGTTCCGGTTCGCTTAGAGATCGCCGAGGTGGGCGAGATCCGGCCGGGAGACTTAGCCTTCACCGAGTCGTACCCCGGAGGGCCGCCCCAGAACTTCCGGCTGGTGGACCAGGTTTCAAAAGTGAATGCCTATGGCACCGCCATTTTAGTTCTTGGCCCCGCCGGAAAAACCTA
Source organism: Bacteroides thetaiotaomicron (assembly GCA_034142505.1). Taxonomy (GTDB): domain Bacteria; phylum Bacillota; class Clostridia; order Lachnospirales; family Lachnospiraceae; genus Hungatella_A. Next base: position 13,106 of record JAWZDV010000102.1, on the reverse strand, counting down.
CCACAGCGACGCCGACTTTGAACAGTACGCCATCTGTCCCGGCCGCCGAGACATCCTGGTTGCGGACCTGGAAGCGGAAGAGGAGGCTGGCCTCCAGATCTACGGAAAAGCCGCCGCCGACTTCTACGGAGGGTACCAGTTCACGGTCCGCCCCGTCCTGAAAATCAGCGCAGTCCGGGCCCGGTAAGCCCAGCTGATTCTAATAAATAAAACAAACACCTAAAAAAGAAGGATAAGAGGAGGAAAACCAAATGAAGAAGAGAATGAAACAGGCCGCCGCCCTGGCCCTGAGTCTGGGGATGGCGCTGGCTGGAACCACCGGAGCTTACGGTTTGGCGTCAGTCACCACAGGAAATGTCACAGCCGAGACATCCGGAGTGGAGACCACTTTAAACGGAACCATCAAAGCAACTACCTTAAGCGTGACCATCCCGCTGACCACTGCCTTTGACATCGACCCAACCAAATACAGTGCAACGGACCCGAACATCCAGATCGGGGCTAACCAGTCAAGCGGCTACAAAATTGTCAACAATTCGGCTGTCCCGGTCTATGTCTATGTCTCCGGAGTCAGCGTTCCAACCAGCGGAGTGACTCTGGTAGATAATGTAAGCGCTCTGTCTGCCGATAAGAGTCTGATGCTGGCAGTCAGCCAGAAAACAACAGCCGCCGCATCAGATATCAGCGACCCCACCTTCTGGCTGAAAGCTGGAACAGACCTCAAGTACTATATGGACAGCACAAGGAGCAACAAAGGAAAACTTGACGCCAATGGAGGAACTATGGAATTAAAGATCTACGGAATGACCGAGAAAGGCTGGAGCAACGCCGAGACCTTCGCCGTAAAACCCAGCTTCACCGTAACCGTAACGGAACCAAGTTAAAGCACTGGGCAAAAAGCTTCATTCCAATCACCACCCCACAAAGAGAAAAAGGAGGACACCCATATGGCAGCCAGAATCCCATGCACCCCGTTTGGCAAGAAAATGAAAATCGCTATGGTAGAACAGGACATCCCCCAGCAGGAGTTAGCCCGCCGCTTAGGAATTGCCAACTCCACGGTCAGCGACATCATTTACGGTCGTAACCAGTGTGAACGAACCAAAGAACGCATCGCCGAAACCCTGGGAATCCAAGGATAATAACAAAAGATGACTATTGCCCTCTTCAACATTAGGCATTAGTCATTTTTGGTTTCCATCATATATGTTACTCCTCTGGTAAAATTTTTCTTGTAAATTCGACCAAATACACTTATTGTAGAGATTAGAATAAATACGAAAGAGGAGGGCAATAGAATGGAAACATGCAAATCTTTGAACTTAAAAATGACAGAACAACTATTAGATCAGTATCTGGGGTATTTGCTGGATGAGGAGAGAAGTTCGGCAACAATGGAGAAATATTATCGGGATGTGAAACGGTTTTGGGAATATCTGGGGGAAGATGGTACCGTGGATAAGGAAAAAGTCCGGGATTACAAGCAGTATCTGAAGGGACACTATAAAATTTCCTCTGCTAATTCTATGCTGGCGGCTGTCAACAGTTTCTTTACATTTGCCGGCTGGGAGAACTTGAAAGTCAAGTTGTTTAAAATTCAACAGATCTATTACAGCAGGCCGGAGCGGGAGATCACGGAGACGGATTATAAGAAATTGATTAATGCAGCTCGGAGAAACAGTGACGAACAGATGAGTATGGTGCTTCAAACCATAGGAAGTACTGGAATTCGGATTAGTGAATTAAAGTTTATTACCGTGGAGTCGCTGGAAATGGGGCGGGCGGAGATTTATAATAAGGGAAAATCACGTGTGGTGCTGCTGCCGGTGGAACTGACCAGGATGTTGAAAAAATTCTGCCGTAAAGAGAAGATTGCAGCGCACAGTATTTTCATAACCAGAAATGGGAATCCGCTGGACCGGAGTAATATCAGCAAGAAAATGAAACGGCTGGCCCGGGATGCCGGTGTAGATGAAAGAAAAGTGTTTCCACATAATTTCCGCCATTTGTTTGCCAGAGTTTTTTACAGCATCGAAAAAGATGTGGTCCGGTTGATGGATTTGCTGGGTCATTCTAATATCAGCACCACACGGGTCTATACCATGGCAACAGAGGACCTGCCAAGAAGGCAGATGTCACAGATGAAACTGGTGCTGGGGTAGCACAAGACAGGAATAAAAAATACCCCATAATTAATATTATGAGGTATCTGTAATGATCTTTCAAAGGGAATTCCCTTTTTATTATAGTCTATTATACCCACTTTCGTAAAAATTGCAAGGTTTGAAATGGAAATTATTGCTTGTTTCGGAATGGAAAACGCATTTTTATGGTGTCCGGGGGTATCTGGTTTGGTGATTGGGCTTTTATGGCTGCAATCGCCTGTTTGCCATGTCATAAACTTGACAGCAGGTTCCTGCATTCTGAATGATATTACCTAATCAATGAAATTGACTGGCCGGGTCCTCCCGATTTGGAAGGAGACGGCTTGGCATGGCACCCTGTAATATTAATTAGAGGGTAAATGCCGAAAGAGAGGTGCCAATCCGTGGAAATATCTGGCGGTAACAGAACATCCCGCAGGCAGCAGCGGAAAGGCAGAAGCAGAAAAGAGAAAAAAGCCGTTCATTTTCAAACGGTCCGATATGGCGGGTTTGAGGAGACGCAGGTGATTTGTTATCTGTGGGAACTGGTGAAATTGATGGAGCCGGTAAATCCCACCCATGAACCGGATATGGGGTCTCAAAAGATGAGAGAATTGGAGCGGCAGATACGCGGCCGGGTTCGTGTGGAGATGCGGCGTTATTTTTTGCGGCGGAAACGCAGAAGTGTGAAACTGGCGGCTGTCGTTCTCCTGGCTCTGGCCAGTGTCGTTGGCCTGTTTACCTGTGTGCTGGGGGTGGACCGGGTGAGAGGGGATTCCATGTATCCTTATCTGAATAATGGGGACTGGATTGTCTACAGCCGGATCGGGGCGCCGGCAGGGAGGAATGATGTGGTGGTATTTGAAAAAAATGGGGAGAACTTCGTCAAGCGGGTGGCGGGGCTTCCGGGAGATACGGTGGAAATCAGCGCCTCCGGCAGCCGGGTGGTGGTCAATGGGACGCAGGTAAGGGAGGATTATGTGACGCTGGCAATGCCGGATGGAGGGAGTGACATCAGCCAGGAGAGTAAGGGGAATGATGGCGGCCAGGAGAGCGCGGGGAATGCCATCAGCCAGGAGAGCGCGGGAAATAATAGCGGCCAGGAGCGTGTGGGGAATGATGACGGCCAGGGAGATGCCTGGCGTGCGGATCAGGTGGCTGAGCAGATGGGAGTCCCTATGACCGTGATGGACGGCCAGTATCTGGTGCTTGGGGATAACCGGAGCATTTCCATCGACAGCCGCGACAGCAGAATGGGGACAGTGCCAGCGGAGGAAATGCGCGGGAGAGTGGTGCTGGTGATACGGAAGAATGCAAACTAAAGATACAAAGGGAATGGATATTGGAGGAAAAAAGATGAGCCGTTTCAGATTACATACGAAGGTGAGTGGAAGAGAATATCAGAGGTATATCATGGCTGGACTTGCCTGCTTAATGGCAGCTGCCGCCGGATATGCGGTTTATAGTATAGGAACAGCCATGGCGAAAAGCCGGGAAACGGTGATGATTTATACAGCAGAGGAGTTTGAGCAGTATCTGCTGGATACGGAAAGTGAAGAATTTAATCTGAATGGACGGTACCAGCTGGAGGAAAATCTGGACTTAAGCTGGATGGAAGGTTCCATTGGGACGAATATAGAGCCGTTTACCGGGAAATTTGATGGTAACGGGCATGTGATCAATGGTTTGGACAGACCGCTGTTTGGAGTGACAAAGAATGCGGAGATTGAGAATCTCCTGCTGGATCAGGTGAAAATTGTACATCCGTTTACATATTCGGATGAGAGCGGATATGTGGACGGGTATGCGGCGCTTGTGGCATATGCGGGGGACACGGTGATTAAGAACTGTGGAATGATAGGGGAAATCTATGTGGCAAGTCCGGCGGAGGCAGTATATCAGGTGGCGAAAGCCAGCCCATCCGATGCAGAGGAGCGGTTCGGCCCAGGTGGGGAAATGCCTGCGGGGCTAGCCGGGGATGTGACGGGAGAAGTAGAGCCGCCGGAGACGGAGGCGGTGGAAAATGGGCCGGGGATAGAGTCGGAGGGCAAGTTGGAGAGTGGCTCGGAGACGGAGACTGGGGAACTGGTTGGCGACGAGATAGAAAATGGAAGCGGAATTGGGCCGGGAGACGGATCAGGAAACGGAAGCGGAACGAAGCCGGGAGACGGCTCGGGAGAAGGAAGTGGAACGAAGCCGGGAGATGGCTCAGGAGAAGGAAGTGGAACGAAGCCGGGAGATGGATCGGGAAATGGTAGCGGAACGGTGCCGGGAGACGGCTCGGGAAATGGAAGTGGAACGGTGCCGGGAGACGGATCAGGAGAAGGAAGTGGAACGAAGCCTGGAGACGGATCGGGAGAAGGAAGTGGAACGAAGCCTGGAGACGGATTGGAAAACGGAAGTGGACCGAAGCCTGGAGATGGATTGGAAAACGGAAGTGGACCGAAGCCTGGAGATGGATTGGAAAACGGAAGTGGACCGAAGCCTGGAGACGGATTGGGAAACGGAAGCGAAACGAAGCCTGGAGACGGATTGGAAATTGGAAGTGGTTCGCAGCTTGGAAGTGGACTGGAATCAGAGAATGGGGCGAAAACGGAGAATGAGACTGGAGAGAAAAGCCAACCAGAGAATTCGGAAACTATCGGATACCGCCCAATCGACCGCCAGTCCCTTTCCATGAAGGTGCCGGCAGTCATGGACCCGGAGGCGGAATCCGCAATGCCGGCCAGTCCAGCAGAGGCCAGTCCCTCCAATGGGGAGAAATCATCAGAGGCTCCGAATAAAAGCACGGAAGATTTATCCAGTGGCGATCATTCTCTCTCATCCGGAATGGATGAGCAATACATAGGAAATCCAGCCGGTGATATTTATATCCTTGTGACAGCAGACCGGGCCGCCTCCGGCGGCCTGGCGGCACAGGCGGCCGGAAACACATTGATTTCCAACTGTTTTACCTTAGTGAACATTTTCTCAGAATGGGAAGACGGTGAAATCTATGCCGGTGGTATGGCTGGAATTTTCGGGGGAGAGGTCCGGGCAGAAAACAGCTATGCGTCCGGTCTGGTCGACTGCGTTGGCACCATCGCCGGTTTCGCAGCTGTCAACCGGGGCGAGATTCAAAACTGTTATTCTTCGGCTTCCGTAAGTCAAAGAGCCTGGGTCCGGGGAGCATTTACGGTAGTGGAACAGGGGAATCTGTCTGGCTGCGTTTATGACAGGCAGATGTCATGCACCGGAGCGGAAGATAACCGGGAATTGTATGTGGCTTCTGCCCCGGAAGCGGAGGCCTCCCTGGCCGGGTTTGCGTTGAAGGGACTGAATACGGTAGAAATGACAGGACTGGAATCCCAGGTACCTGGAGATTGGTACATGACAGACCAGGCATACCCACAGATTGCCTACTTTGCGAAACATGTGCAGGAGATATACGCGATTGATTCCAAGGTATCGGCCATTGCATTGATATTACCGGCAGGAATGACCCTTGAGGATGCGGTGTCAGAAGACGGGATCGTTTTACCGGCCGAGATTGATGGTGCACAGATCGAGTGGCAGGTGGAGGAGGCGGTCAATGAGCCCATTGAGCCACATGAGGTTCCCATACTGAAGGCTCCGTTAGATCCCGAAGAAACAGAAGAAAAAAAAGAAACAGGAGAAACAGAAGAAACAGAAAAGACAGAAATGACTGAGCAGACAACAGTGTCTGCTGAAAACACAGTACCCAAAGAGACAACACAGAATCACAGGTCTCCGAAATCCATCACCTTCAAGGCGACCACATCCGGCATTACCAAGACATTTGCCCCGGTCAGCCGGCTGGCTGTGGCTGCCAGTTCGACATATGCCAATTGGAACGCTGTGGGACAAGCCGTGGATACTGCCGGAAGCACACTGGAATCCCTGAAGCCGGTAGAAGATGCTTCCGGATACTATCAGATTGGAACACCGGAAGCTCTGGCCTGGTTCGCTTACAAAGTCAATACAGATAACGATAATTTTAAGTCTAAAAATGCAGTTTTGACAGCTGATATCGATTTGTCTGGCACGGCCTATACAAATGAAACGACTGTGAATGCAGATTTTACAAACTGTCTGAAATGGTCTCCCATTGGAAATGTTCCAAACACCAGCGTCACAAACGGAGGCCCTAATTACTATGGAAGCTTTGATGGAGGCGGCTGGGATATCAGCAATCTTTATGTAAAAGAAGGACGATATCACAGTGGTTTTTTCGGTGTTCTCGTCGGAGCAACGATAAAAAATGTGAGAATTGTATCGGGCTGTGTGAATGGAACGGACCGTGTCGGTTCTATTTGCGGTACTTCATCCGGAACTACGTTGATTGAGAATTGTTATAATAAGGCTGAAATTTTAAGCCAGGTGATATCACCGGGAGTTTCCTGCAATACGGGTGGAATTGTGGGATGTACTCTTGGAGATGGCAATCTGACGATAAGCAAATGCGTAAACGAAGGAAATGTCACAGCGAACAGGGAAGCAGGCGGGATATTGGGAACTCTAAATGCAGGTAATGTTGTGGTTGAAAACTGTTACAATTTGGGAACGGTCACCAGAAGGGGCAGTAATGCAAATGGCTGTGGAGGGATTGTCGGAACGGGAATAGAAAACCGTATTAATATCTCCAACTGTTTTAATGCTGGGAATGTCGTTGCAGATTCCAAGGTTGCTGCGATTTGCGGCAACTCTGTTACCATTACCAACTGCTATTTCCAAAAAGATTTAACCGGGGCAAACGCCAATAACAGCAATACCATAGCGGTTGACAAGTCCGCATTTCAGTCCTGGATAGCAGCCTATGCCCTGAATGGCCTGAGCACAGACGGTGCGTGGAAATACACGGAAGGTGATAAATACCCTTCTTTCGGCCAGCTGGAAAAGGCGGAAAGCTGGGACGTGGTCGGTCCGGGCGTGGAGGGCGGATTCACCACGGTTGCCCCCATACCGGCAGGAAGCGGAACCGAAGAGGACCCTTATCAGATCGGTAATGCGGAACAACTTGCATGGTTTGCTTACAAAGTGAATCAGGGGAATTGGGGCTTGTGCGCCAAACTGGTAAATGAGATCAACCTGGCCGGCACGAATTACGGTACCGATTATAGTGAATCCAATCCCCTGCCGTGGTCCCCGATTGCTCCGGGAACCAAACATGGTGATGTGGAGTATGTATTTAAGGGAACGTTTGACGGCCAGTTACATACGATTTCTTATATGAATATAAAAGGTTCCTTCACAGGTAATGTACAGTCTGGTCTCTTTGGGATCGTGACCGGGATAGTCCGCAATGTCTACATAGATAAAATTTCTGTGGATATTAGGACGACACTGTATGCGTGCGCCGGTGCGATTGCAGGACAGGCAGATTTACAAGCCGTCATTGAGAACTGCGGAGTATTATCCGGTTCGCTAAAAGCAAGTTATAGTGGAGCTTTTGCGGCGGTGGGAGGAATCGTTGGTGATATGCGTGAGACAGTAACGATTCAAAACTGTTTTAACCGCGCCAATGTGACCTGCTCTCCGTTTGGTTCGGGACGTTCAGGCCACGCCAGTGGAATTGCAGGGAGACAGGGAAGTTTAGGTCCTTTCAAAAACTGTTATAACACGGGCAGTGTGTCAGGGGCTTGGGCGGATGGAATCACAAGTAAACATATGGGAGCCAGATCCGATGTCATAAACTGCATGGTGGAAACCGGAACCTGTCCCGTAACGTACAGTCGGGTACCATCTTACTCGAACAGCGGCATGAAAAGCTGGGCGGCCGCATTTGCCCTGAATGGACAAAGCATGGATGGGGCATGGGCCTATACAAACGGAGAGTATCCCCATTTTGGCACGCTTGCCCGTCCTGACAGCTGGCAGGTGGTGGGCCAGGGGATTTTGGATAACCTGGTGAAGGGAATTACCTTAACACCGGATGCAGACAGTGGTGTATATCACATTGGAGCCCCGGAACAGCTGGCGGTATTTGCGGCACTTGTCAACAATGGAAATGTGGATATTGACGCCAGCCTGACCATGGACATTAATTTAACCGGAGTACGGTATGGCGGCACCATGGCATCACCCATTCCCTGGAACCCCATTGGAGATGAAACCAAAATCTATAAGGGTAATTTTGACGGTGCTGGAAAAGCAATCGGTTATATGAGAGTGGAAAAAGACGGTTTTGCCGGATTTTTTGGCTGTGCCGGTGGCGGGGCAGTCATTACCGGAGTTGGAATGGATTCCAGTTGCAAGGTTACCTCCACCGGGACTGTATCAGGGAATGGAACAGCCGCCCTGGTGGCTCTGGTGAAAAGTGATGAAACAGCTGTGACTCAGATTACCATACAAAACTGTTACAGCCGGGCGGAAGTCGTTGGAGCCGGAACAAAAGCATTTACTGGAAGCTTTGTTGGGAATTATCTGGGAACACCAGGCGGCAGTGAAACCATATCAAACTGTTACAATGCCGGAAAAATCACCGCTCTTAATGGAGCTGCCGGAAGTGCCATTGCGGGGATGTTCACTCATGGATCGGGAGGCGGAATTAAGAACTGTTATTGGGATTCGCAAACCAGCGGAGGCGTGACGGATGTGGTGACAGGAGGTGGAGCCACGGTGGAAAACAGCAGCGGTAAGACAACCGCTTTGATGAAAAGCGATGACGCAAATGGGCTGATGAATCTGCTGAATACCGGTCTTGTCAGCGGAAGATGGTACCGTGTGGATACCAGAAATGATGGCTATCCCATTTTCAAAAAGAGTGAAAGTGAAGTTACCTGGGCGGACGTGGGAGCGGCAGTCCTGGCTCCGCAGAGTAAGACGTTCTCTGCAACCCCGGGAACGGAAGAAGATCCCTATCTGATCTGGACCGCCGAAGATCTGGCCTGGTTTGCTTATCAGGTGAACTCTTCAACAGATTCAGCAGACAAAAGCGGCTTGTGTGCGGAACTGATGGCGGATATTGATCTGTTTGGAGGACTGTACAGTGGCCATGCCTATGACAAGACCAATCCGAATATTCTCTCCAAAGCGATGGCATGGAAGCCCATAGGAGTAAATGGCGTCGGAATGAATGGGGGTTATACCGGAACCTTTAACGGCAATGATCATAAGGTTTCCGTTACAAGGATACCGGAAAGCGACCAGCGGGGACTGTTTGGAAAACTGGGCGACGGTGCAGTTATTAAAAATACCGCCGTTTCTGATATTCTGGCTCCTGATGCTGCCTATCTCGGAGGAATTGCAGGTGCCGTGGTGGGCGACAGTGTGACGATATCCGCCTGCCGCAATACCGGGAAAGTGGAGGGGACATTATCGAATGTTGGAGGAATTGTTGGATGCGTTTGGGATGTGGAAGGCCTTGTGATCGATGGATGCTATAACGATGCGGGTGCGGTCGTGTCCAGTCCGGGGAAGGAAATGATTGGAGGAATCCTGGGAGGTGCACAGAATTACGTTTCGAGTTTCACAGTGAGAAACTGCTATAACAGGGGGACTGTCTCTGGTGGAAGCATGGTTGGTGGAATTGTGGGAAAGAGCGTACAGAACACGCATAAGATCATGGGCTGTTATAACGCGGGCACCGTGACGGGAGCCGGAGCTAGAAGTATTGTAGGAAATAGTGGAAACTGCGTGATCACGGATTGCTATTATGAACTTGGGAGAGAGGCAGATGAAAATGCGAAAGAGTTATCCCAGGAGGTATTGCAGACCTGGGGAGCGGCGTTTGCCCTGAACGGTGAACAGCTAAGCCAGGCTACAGGGATTTCATGGAATTATGATGCAGGGAAAAATGATGGCTATCCCTATCCCGATGTGAATACACTAAGGGACGCGGCCGATTGGGAAGACGTGGGAGAAGCGGCATTCAATGGTCTGCTGGACGGGGCGGTGCCTGCATTATCAGGAAGCGCCTACCAGATTGCAACAGCGGAACAGTTAGCCTGGTTTGCGTACCGCGTCAATTACAAGGACAAAACGATCCATGCAGATCTGACAGCGGATCTTGACATGGTTGCTGCTGAAAGCCGGTATGTATCGGGAAGAAGGTTGTCCTGGATGCCAATTGGGACTGTTTCAGCAGGGAGTTACCAGGGAGTATTTCAGTCTGATCCTGACAGCAGAAATATTTACCAGATTCAAAACCTGTATGTAAATGATGCTGCCCAGACGGAGGCGGGATTATTCGGACGTGTTTCTGGAGGCAAAGTATTACGAGTCGGAATTGTCAATGCCGACGTGACCGGAACTGCAGCAGGTGGAATCGTGGGACATCTCGGAAATAATGGAGAAGTCTCCCAGTGTTATAACCGTGGAGGCAGCAAAGTGACCAGCTCATCATGGCGTGCGGGAGGAATTGTGGGCCAGATGTCGGTTTCCACTGGCCTCATCAAAGACTGCTACAACATAAATACCGTAATAAAAGGCGGCTCAACCGCTGGAGGAATCGCCGGTCATGCGGAGGGCACGGTTAAAAACTGCTACAATGCAAATCTGACTGGAGGCAGCATTGCGGGACCGGATGGTTCCTATGCCATTTCTTCCGGTTCGGCTGACAAGATCGTTCAGTGTTACAGCGACAGTACTTATGGAGACAGCGCCTATGTAGGACAGCTGGACTGTTCCGATGATGTCAAACTGCAGACCCAGACAGATTTGTTAAATACCGCGGATGGAAGTGAACGGAAGGGAACCGCCCGTGTCTGGTTCACCAGCCTGGCAGAGGAGGAGACAAAAGGACTGCCGACGTTGGATGCGCCAGAGACATATCAGATCGAACTGTCCCCGGCCGCTGCGGAAACGGGAACCACTGGATCGCTGGAAAATGGAATATCCATACCGGATGCAAAGCTGCGCAGAATCCTTCTGGAAAAAGACAGCACCAGCACCGACGACATCAGTCTGACAGCGGCTGATACTATGACAGAAAAATTCCATATTTATGGGACGGATAATGCCAATGTGAATCTGGGCCTCAAAGCGGGAGCCACGGATGTAAAGGGGCTGGCCCAGTCACTGGCAGACCCAACGGCATCACTGGGCACCGTCAGCCAGCTGACGTTATACACCGCGGCGGCTTATACCCACGCGGCGGAGCGGATTCTGCTGCTGGAGGTATCATCAGGAACCAGCCGTTATGAAATCCGGATTACCATACCAGGAGCATCCAGCAAGACCCTGAGCATCGTTCTGCCGGTGGAGGTGCCCATAGAGCTGAGTCCAAACGGAACCTTCCAGAAAAGTTACAGTGCGGATTTGGCTTTAACCAATCAAAACGGGTACCCAATCTCCGGGAAGATTCTCCGTCTGACGGCGAAGGATGACCCGGGCTATGCCGTGCTGACTCCGGTGGCGAAGGATGACCCATTCGGAAGCACAAAGCAGATTGCCGATCCGGCGGGAGGCGTCAGGCTTGGAATTGCGGATACGACAACTGGAAAGGGGATTGTTCCGGCAGCCGGAATTTACTACACCCCGCCCAAACCTTTGGCTGCTCCCCCGGTGGAGGAAACATGGATGGAATACCAGATCAAGGGCCAGGGAATCCTGCCATACCGTTATTTCATCGAATACGAAGCCAATCCTTATTACCGGGACACAAACCAGTACGGGTATACGGTAAGCTATGAGTTTGGCATATCAAAAGAAGATATTACCGGCACGGCGGACGCGGTGGTGAAATGAGGCAGTGATGGAAGAGAAGACAATAAGCGGTGCGGTCCAGTCAAGAAAGAAAGCCGGTCACAGGAAAGGCGGTCACAAGAAAGTCGGTCACAAGAAAGGCGGTTCCCGCTGGAAGAAAAGTGCCGTCATCCTGCTGGCGGTCACCATTCTGATAGGAGGAATCTGGGCCTGTATACAGTACCGGGCCCACCAGAGAACCGTCCAGGCTCAGCTTGATTTTCTGTCAGACGAAAATGCAAAGAAAGGGACCCTTCATGAGGGGGAGATCCAGGAGGTGGAGGACGGAAGCTTCTGGGTGCTGGTCAACCAGATTCCCATAAGCAGAGCCGGAAGCCGGGAGTGCAGTATCGAGTATGAAAATCCGGCCTCCAACCATTACAGCGCCAGGGTCAGCCTTTATCTGAAGGAAAACGGAAAACTGCTGGGGAATACCACGCGAGTGGACCCTGGGAGATATGTGGAGACAATCGAACTGAACCAGGACCTTCCCGTCGGGGAGTACCCGGTGAGGGCGGTGGTGGAACTGTTCCAGGACCAGACCCCGGCAGGAAGCTTATCCGTGGATGTCACCCTGTGGGTGCTGGAACCGGAAGAGGATGCCGAAGGGATTAAGAAATCATGATCATGAATAGAAAGATAGAAGGAGGGCAGGATGACTCAACGAAGAAAAAACGGAAGTTCCATGAATTTCCTGGTCATAGTCCTGTCCGCAGGTTTCTGCCTGGCGGCAGCAGGCGGAGCGGGATATTACGTGATGAACCACAGCCAGACCGTGATTATCCAGAATTCCACCCCGGAGCCGCTGGTGGCGGAGGGAAATGTAAAAACCGGAACCCTCTATGACCCGGAAAAACGCCAGCAGGAGCTGAACCAGGTGGTGGAGGAAGGGATGCTGGTCTTCTCCATCAATGCAACCCCGTTTATGAAGAACGGAAAAGGGAAAGCGAATCTCATGGTGGAGAACCCGCCGAATAACGGAAAACGGTTCACGGTTACCATCCAGAGAGATGACACCGGGGAAGAAATTTACAAATCCGGGTATCTGGACCCGGAACAGTATATCGATGAAGTGCCGCTGGATGTGGAACTGGCAAAAGGGGAGTATTCCTGCACAGCCTATTTTGACGCCTACCGGCTCAGCGACGACGGCTATATCGGCCGGGCCGGGGCGCAGATCACGCTGTATGTGCTGGAGTAGGAGTAGGAGTAGGAGTAGGAGCAGGAACAGGAGTAAGAGTAGGAGCAGGGAGGGGACAGAAGGATGAGAGATAGAAA
>JAWZDV010000101.1:0-20944 GCA_034142505.1 Bacteroides thetaiotaomicron | reverse complement strand
TCGGACAGGTTGATACCGAGCAGGAGCCGACGCAAGTTGTCAACCATGACCGCCGCAACATGGTAGATGTAAAAAGTATCGCTATCTAACCCCAGCAAATGACGGCCCAGGTGGGATCTTCCATCGGTGATAAGGCGTCTCTGGCCGTGTCACGGGCGATTGCTCTGGCCTGTGTGAAGGTGTACGAGGACCCGTCTGTGATCGGGCAGGCGAAGAAGGAGCTGCTTGAGGAGACCGGCGGCGTTTACATTTCCCCGATACCGGACGGGATTGTACCGGCGGATGCGGAATAGGCGCTTATACACATAGGAGGAAAAGAAGATGACATTTAATGAAATTATGAACAGTCCGGTGCTGTATGGACTTGTGATTGCGGGAATCATTTATATTCTGATTTTTTGTTTGATTACGTTTCGGAAGGCTTACCGGCATGGGGTGGAGATTGGCATATCCAAGGAGAAACTGAGGACGGCGATCACATCGTCGGCGATCTATTCGGTGGTGCCGTCTCTCTCTATCGTAATTGGCCTGTTCAGCCTGGCGGCGGTGCTGGGGGTTCCGTGGTCCTGGTTCCGGCTGTCCGTGGTGGGGGCTGTTACCTACGAGCTGATGGCTTCCGATATGGTGGCTACCGGGGCAGGTTATGAGTCCATTGCCGCACTGAATGCGGCGGGGGACGCGTCCATTGTCGGAACGGTGATGTTTGTGATGAGCATCTGTATTCTGGGGGGAATTGTGGGCGTGCTGCTGTTTGGCAAGAAGGTGCAGTCCGGTGTCCAGAATGCCAGAAAGAAAAATGGACAGACAGGCGCTTTGGTGACCGGCGTGCTTTCCCTTGCGATTATTGAAGCTTTTTTACCGCTTCAGATGATGAAGGGGCCGGTTTATCTGGCGGTGGTGCTGACCTCCTGTGTCATTGTGGTGCTTCATATGCAGGTGATTAAGAAATTCAAGATTGGTTGGCTGAGAAATTTTGTGATGGCCAATACCCTGCTGCTTGGCATGGCATCTTCCCTGATTTGGGAAAAAATACTGTAATCGGAGAAGGAGAAGAGACGAATGGATAAGAATTATGAGAATAGTATTCACCGGACCGGCCGGATCGGCGTCATCATTGCAATTGCGTTTATGCTGGGGATACCGGCGGTGGTATGCCAGGTGTATGATGTCTGGCCAAAGAGCATTGGAGAAATATTTGCGGTTGGCGGCGGCCTGCTGGCGGTATTCCTTCCCACGAATATTGCGGAGGTGCTGAGCTATACGCCGCTGCTGGGGTCTTCCGCCTATCTGACGTTCCTGACAGGCAATGTGATGAATCTGAAAATCCCGGTTGTGGTCAATGCACAGGTTCTGACGGAGACGGCCCAGGGAACCGATGAGGGGGATACCATTGCAACGATTGGTGTGGCGGTTTCCTCCATGGTGACAACCCTGATTATTGTGCTGGGCGTGATTCTGCTGGTTCCGCTTCGCCCGATTCTCACCAGCCCGGCGGTACAGACGGCTACCAAATACCTGCTTCCTGCTTTGTTTGGCGGTATTTTCTTAAGCTTTGTCAATGATGACTGCGGCGAGTATGTGGCAAAAGGGAAATGCCTCTCCATGATTGTGCCGGTGGCACTGGTATTTATCGTAAATATCTTCTTCCCGCTGACCGGAAAAGAGGGCTTTGTGGTTCTGCTGTGCATGGGACTGACTTCTCTGTGCGCCCTGGGACTGTATAAAGCGGGTGTGATCAAAATGACTCTGAAAAGCGATTTGAAAAAGGCGGCGACTGAGAAAGAGAAGTCCTGACCTTATGTGATCGAGCCGCCTTCCGGCCATATGGCGGGGGGCGGTTAAAAAAATATTCTTGGAAAAATACTTGACATTTTCCCGGTAGTTGTTATAATAATAGAGTCGCTTAGATGAGTGGCGGATGTGTGTGTAGCTCAGCTGGATAGAGCACTTGGCTACGGACCAAGGTGTCGGGAGTTCGAATCTTCTCACGCACGTAAGGAAAGCGTTATATCTGATGATCAGGTATGACGCTTTTTTGCTGTCCAAAATGACGGTGAAAAGAGAAAAATTACTTGATTTTTCAGGAAAAATCATTATACTATTAACTATACTATTTTTTATAATTTTATATAGGGAATATCTGAGGCGGGTGCAATGAGGTAGCTGTGAACATAGGTGCAGTGCCTCTTTTTTTATAAGTGTACTTGTATGGGGGCGTGAGAATGAAGGAGAGCCTGCGTCTGGAGATTTTGGAACGGTTGGAGGGACAGCCGGGAAGAATCGGATTTTATTACCGGAATCTGGTATCGGGGGAGGAAATCCGGTATCAGGATGATATGGAGATGATGGCAGCCAGCGTGATTAAGCTGTATATCATGGCGGCGGCGTTTGATTTGATGGAGCGCGGGGAGCTTGACGGGGAGCAGACGATTGCGGTGCGGAAAGAGGATTATGTGCCTTCCTGCGGGGCGCTTGCGTATCTGCATGAGGGGATTTTGGTGACGGTGATGGACTTGATTACGCTGATGATCATATTCAGCGATAATACTGCCACCAATATTCTGATTGACTTACTTGGCATGGAAAAGATTAACCGGAGCGTGAGGCGGCTGGGATATGAGAAGGCGGCGCTGCGGCGGAAGATGTATGACTGGGAGAAGGCGGACCAGGGAATCCAGAACCGGATTACGGCTGGGGAGACCGGGCGGCTGTTTCAGGAACTGTGGCAGGGGACGCTGGTTGGCCGGGATGCCAGTGAGAAGATGCTTTCCATCCTGAAAAACCAGCAGTTGAATGGAAAGATTCCTTTTTATTTACAGGCGCTGCCCGGGGAACCGGTGATTGCGCATAAGACGGGAGAGGACACAGGGATCACCCATGATGTGGGGATCGTGTATGGACGGGAGCCGTTTGTGGTATGTTTCTGCGGGAATGAGACGGACACGCCGTCCTATGAGAGAGTGATGGCGGAATTGTCTCTGAAGCTATATCAATTTTTGACCTAAAAATACCTGGGGGGGGGGTATTTTGGGATGGGGAAAATATAGAAAAGCGGGGAATGTGAGATGAAGATTGCAAAGATAGAACTGGCAGAAGTGAAGATACCGCTGGTGACGCCCTTTAAGACGGCGCTGCGGACGGTGGACAGCGTCCATGATCTTGTGATTCGGGTTACGGCGGAGGACGGGCAGGTGGGATTTGGAGAGGCGCCGCCCACGGCGGTGATAACAGGGGACACCTTAGGGTCCATCCGGTGTGCCATCGAGGAGTTTATCGCCCCGAACCTGATTGGGATGGATGTGGAGAATTTAGACGGGATCATGAAGAAGCTTCACGGCTGTATCCTGAAGAACACGTCGGCGAAGGCGGCAGTGGATATGGCGGTTTATGATCTGTATGCCAAATCCTGCGGGAAGCCGCTTTACAAGGTGCTTGGCGGCAGCAGGGCGGAGATTGAGACGGACTTGACCATCAGTGTGAATCCGGTGGAGGAGATGGTGGAGGACAGCTTAAAGGCGGTCCGCCAGGGTTTTGGAATTCTGAAGATCAAGGTCGGCAGGGAGGGTGTGAAGGATATCGAGAGAATCCGGGAGATCCGCCGGGCCGTGGGGCCGGATGTGAAGCTGCGGATTGATGCCAACCAGGGGTGGACGGCCAAGAATGCGGTGCGGATTATCACGGCGCTGGAAGAACTTGGGATCGAGATGGACCTGGTGGAGCAGCCGGTGAACGCCCATGATTTTGACGGCATGAAGTATGTGACGGAGCGGGTACATACGCCGATTCTGGCGGACGAGAGCGTGTTTTCACCGGAGGATGCCATCAGGCTGATTCAGGAGAGAGCGGCAGATCTGATTAACATTAAGCTGATGAAGACCGGCGGTATCTACAAGGCACTGGCGATCTGTGCCATTGCGGAGAGCTATGGGGTGGAGTGCATGATTGGATGTATGCTGGAGAGCAAGATTGCGGTCAGCGCGGCGGCCCATTTAGCGGCGGCCAAGGGCATCATTACCCGGGCGGATTTGGACGGTCCGTCGCTGTGCCGGGAGGACCCGTATACAGGAGGCCCGATCTATCAGGGCAGCAGAATTTTGATGAATGAAACTCCGGGGCTTGGAATCACATCGGTGCCGGCATTGGAACATTTACAATGAAACTATCCCTTTTCCGGGTTAGCTAATAGGAAGTAAGGAGGATGAATTTATGAAGAAGAAAAGTCTTGCACTGCTGCTGTGCGTGGTCATGGCAGTGACGACAGTGATGTCTGGTTGTGGGAAGAAGCAGGAAGGCGGCGCCACTCAGGGGGGCAGCAGCGCGGGAACCACCGGTGCGGCGGACGCCGTGGTGTACAAGATGCTGTATCCAAGCGAGGTAGAGAAGTTAAATTATCTGGTGACCTCCACGATCAATGACCAGAGAATCGGCGCAAACTGTGTTGACACTTTGGTAGAGTATGATTCCAAAGGGCAGATGAAGGAAGGTCTTGCCACGGAGTGGACTTATGACGAAGCCAGCTTAACCTGGACCTTCAAGCTGCGGGAAGCAAAATGGGTGGACAATACCGGCGCCAAAGTGGGCGACGTGACGGCCCAGGACTTCGTGGATGCCATCAAGTATGAACTGACTCCGGAGTATGAGAGCGCCAATGTGCAGAATTTATTCGGCGTTATCGCCAATGCGGAGGAGTACTACAACGGTCTTGCATTCAATGGCGGTGCGGACGACGACGGAAAGACATGGGCGGCCATCGACTTTTCCGAGGTTGGCGTGAAGGCTGTGGATGACCATACGCTGACTTATACCCTGGCAAAGGAAGTTCCTTATTTCTTATCCTCTCTGGTGTATGTGGTTTACATGCCGGCATACGGACCGAAGTTAGAGGAGCTGGGCAAGGAATACGCGACCTCCGCGGAGACATTTTTCTCCAACGGCGCTTTTTATCTGGCGGAGTTTGTGCCGCAGGAGAAGCAGACGTTGAGAAAGAATACCTTGAATTACGACGCGGCCAATGTGTTTATTGACGAGCTTCAGCGGATTTACAACGCGGAGGCCAGCACGCTGGGGCCGGAGATGGTGAAGCGGGGCGAGGTGGATTACGCGGAGCTGACTTCTGATATTCTGGACGACTGGCTGAACAATGACGCGACGAAGGATCTGGTGAGCCGGGAGCGTCCGAAGACGGATTACTCCTATTTCTACTGCTTTAACTTTGATCCTCATTTCGATGAGTCTTATGAGCCGGACAACTGGAGAACGGCGGTAAACAATGAGAACTTCCGTCAGGCCTTGGCGGCAGCCATGAACCGGACGAAGGCGGTATCGGTTCTGGAGCCGAACGCGCCGGAGGATTACATTATCAATTCCGTGACACCGGAAAACTTTGCGTTTAATGAGGATGGCAAGGATTACACGACAATCGGGGATATGGCTTCTCTCGGTGACACCTATGACGAGGCAAAGGCGGTGGAGTACAAGAACAAGGCTGTGGAAGAACTGACCGCCGAGGGCGTGACCTTCCCGGTGAAGGTGCTGATGCCTTATAACCCGGGTACGGTAAACTGGGATAAGGAGTGCCAGGTTGTAAAACAGCAGATGGAGTCCGTGTTAGGTTCTGATTTTATTGATATTAAGATTGAGCAGGGACCGACCGACAACTTCCTGACCGAGGTGCGCCGTTCCGGCAAGTACGCGTTTATGAAGTGCGGCTGGGGTGCGGACTATGCGGACCCGGAGACATGGACCGATCCGTTCTATCAGGCCAAGGGCGAGAGCGGATATGACGATGGCTACAAGTACGGATTTATGGCAAAGGCCATCGAGCAGGGAACGTCCTCCGCGGCGGCCGTTCAGGAGTACTTTGATCTGGTAAATGCGGCCAAGGAGATCAAGACGGATACGAATGCCCGTTTTGAGGCCTTTGGCAAGGCGGAGGCAGCGCTGGTAAATCATGCGTTTGTGGTTCCGTACAGCATCTCCGTCAGCCTGTATCTGGCCAATAAGCTGGATGTGTTTGAGGGACAGTATGCGCCGTTTGGCGTGTCCGGTCTGAGATATAAGGGGCAGCATGTGTTAGACCACTATGTATCGATGGATGAGTACAATGCCAACAAAGAGAAATAATATTCTGGTACGCCGTTTCCGCGCCATGTCTGGCGCGGGGCGGCCATAGGTGCCGGTATGAAACCGGGAATGTTCTTGGAAACAGAGGTGCGGGTGGACGTACTTCTGTTTCCAAGAGTATTTTCGCGTGTCAGTCGGCCGGGGGCCGGAGGGTTAAATCATGAATGAAGGAGTGTATTGCGGATGATAAAATATTTGGCGAAACGAATCGGGCGTTCTTTTCTGACGCTGGTCATCATTCTCACGATTGTGTTCTGTCTGCTGCGTCTCATGCCCATTGAGGGGTATTTCACCAATTTTGATAAGATGACGCCACAGCAGATTCAGGTTGGTCTTCAGGAGATGGGGCTTACGGACCCGCTGCCTGTCCAGGTTCTTCATTTCTTTCAGGATTTACTGCACGGGGATCTTGGCGTGTCCAGAATTTACCGGGCCAATGTGTCCGTGACAAGCATCCTGGCGGAGAAGGTGCCGGTGTCGATTAAGCTGGGCATTCTGTCCATGATGGTATCTCTGCTCATGGGGCTTCCTCTGGGGGCTTTGATGGCCAGGTACAAATATCGATGGTTTGACAAGCTGGGGACGCTGTTTATCGTGTGTATCCAGGCGGTGCCGGCGGCGGTTTATTTTTTGTATATCCAGCTGTATGGAACACAGCTGGTGAATGTGGGGCTGCTGTTTCAGATGGATGATCCGAAGTACTGGGTGCTGCCGGTATTGTCCATGTCCCTGGCAAACACGGCGTTTTATGGCATGTGGCTGCGGCGGTATATGGTGGATGAGAGCAACAAGGACTATGTAAAGCTGGCTAAGGCAAAGGGCGTGTCCGAGGGCGGTGTGATGTTCAAGCACATTTTCCGCAATGCTTTTGTGCCGCTGTCACAGTACATACCGACGGCATTTTTGAATACGGTGATCGGTTCCATCTATATTGAGTCGCTGTACAGTATCCCGGGGATGGGAGGTCTGCTGGTGACGGTGATCAAAAAGCATGACAATACCATGGTTCAGGGGATCGTGCTTCTCTATGCCTGTGTGGGCGTGCTGGGCCTTCTGCTCGGCGACGTGCTCATGGTGCTTCTGGACCCGAGAATCAGCCTTGGCAGGAAGGACGGTGACAGATGATGAAGCAGTTGAGCTATCGGCATATGAAAGAAGCGGAATTGATGGACAGCATGGATACGGCTGCAAAACAGGCGGAGCCGCTGTCTGAGGAAGAATTGTTCTCCTTTGCAGATTTTAATGAGGCGGAGGTGGAGCGGACGGGGTACAGCAACTACTCCTACTGGCGAAGTACGTTTCAGTCGTTCTTAAAGAACCGGGGCGCGGTGGTGCTGCTGGTTATGCTGGGTCTGCTGCTGGCATTTACGTTTATCCAGCCTTATCTGCCGAACCAGTATGATCCCAACCTGATTATCAACGATGCAAGCGGCATGCAGTACCGGAATGTGCCGCCGGGAGACCAATTTATTCTTGGTACCAACTCCATCGGGCAGGACTTGTGGGCGAGAATCTGGGCGGGTACCAGAACGTCGCTGTTTATCGGTCTGGCGGTTGCCATGGCGGAGGCGCTGATCGGGATTACGGTGGGCGTGGTCTGGGGGTATGTGCGGAAAGCGGATTTGATTCTGACAGAGGTTTATAATATTATTGACAATATTCCCAATACCATTGTGCTGATTCTGGTTTCCTATATCCTGAAACCGGGAATCAAGACGCTGATTTTTGCTATGTGTCTGACGGGATGGATTCAGATGGCCCGGTTTATCCGGAATCAGATTCTGATTATCCGCGACCGGGATTACAATGTGGCCAGCCGGTGTCTGGGGACGCCGACATGGCGGATTATTGTCAAGAACCTGCTTCCGTATCTGGTGTCCGTGATTATGCTGCGGATGGCGCTGACGATTCCGGCAGCCATCGGCAATGAGGTGTTTATCACCTACATCGGTTTGGGACTTCCGGTTGATATGCCCAGTCTTGGGAACCTGATCAATGAGGGACGCGCGCTGATCACCAGCCCGGCGCTTCGGTACCAGCTGGTGTATCCGACTATTATTCTGTCTTTTGTAACCATTTCATTTTATATTATCGGTAACGCGTTTTCTGATGCGGCGGACCCGAAGAACCATGTCTAGGAGGAAATGTAAATGGCTGAGAAGATGCTTTCGGTGGAAGAATTAGATATCCGTTTTTGGTTGAGAGGTAAGACCTTAAATGCAATCCGGCAGATTTCCCTGGATTTGTATAAGGGGGAGATTCTGGCTATTGTGGGAGAGTCGGGCAGCGGGAAATCCGTGTTTACCAAGTCGTTTATGGGGCTGCTGGACCAGAATGGGTATGTGGCGGCCGGGAAAACGGTGTATTACGGGGCGGATGACGGCAGGCCCATAGAACTGACAAAGATTAAGAGAGAGAAGGAATGGCTGGAGATCCGGGGGCGTGAGATTGCTATGATTATGCAGGACCCCATGACCAGCTTGAATCCGTTAAAGACCATTGGCGCGCAGATTATGGAGGCGGTGCTGCTGCATCAGAAGGTGGGGCGGCAGGAGGCGAAGAAGCGGACGCTCCGGTATCTGGCGGATGTGGGGATTGGGGAGCCGGAGCGGCGGTTTAACCAGTATCCCCATGAGTTTTCCGGTGGAATGAGACAGCGTGTGGTGATCGCCATTGCCATAGCCTGCAATCCGCAGATTCTGATCTGTGACGAGCCGACGACGGCGCTGGATGTGACGATCCAGGCGCAGATTCTGGATTTGCTGAAAGAACTGCGGCATAAATATAAGCTGTCCATTATCCTGATCACCCATGACTTAGGCGTGGTGGCGAACATTGCGGACCGGGTGGCGGTGATGTATGCAGGAGATATTATTGAGATCGGCACCAGCGAAGATATCTTCTATGACGCGAGACATCCCTATACCTGGGCCCTGCTTTCCTCCCTGCCGCAGGTCGGGGTGAAGGGAACGGATCTGTTCTCCATTCCGGGGACGCCGCCGAACCTTTATGCCGAGGTGAAGGGGGACGCGTTCGCGCCGAGAAATCCCCAGGCGCTTAAGATTGATTTTATTGAGAGACCGCCGTATTTTGAAGTGTCGGCGACCCACAAGGCGAAGACCTGGCTGCTTGATCCCAGAGCGCCGAAGGTGGAACCTCCGCCTGTGGTGGAGAAAATCAGGAATGGAGGTCTGGCCTGATGGATAGAGAAGTATTGTTGGATGTGAAGGATTTGGATGTGGTCTTCGGAGAGCGGAAGAAACGGTATGAAGCGGTCAAGCATGTGAATTTCCGGATTTATAAAGGGGAGACCTTCGGACTGGTGGGAGAGTCCGGGTCCGGCAAGACCACCATTGGCCGGGCGATTATGAGGATTGTGCCGTCTTCCGGCGGCGATGTGATCTATAAAGGACAGAAGATCAACGGGAAGATATCCCCGGAGCTGGACCGGCAGGTGATGAAGGAGATCCAGATGATTTTCCAGGACCCCCAGGCATCGCTCAATGAGAGGGCGAAGGTGGATTATATTATCAGCGAGGGGCTGATGAATATTGAGAAGGGACTGGATGCTGGGGAGCGGAAACGCCGGGTGGACCAGGCGCTTTTGGATGTGGGCCTGCTGCCGGAGTTTGCGACCCGGTTTCCCCATGAGTTTTCCGGCGGCCAGAGGCAGAGAATTGGAATTGCAAGGGCGTTGATCATGAATCCTGATTTTATCATTGCAGATGAGCCGATCTCGGCACTGGACGTGTCGGTGCGGGCGCAGGTATTAAATCTGCTGGCGGATATGCAGAAGAAACGGCAGATTACCTATCTGTTTATCGCCCATGATCTTTCGGTAATGCGGTTTATCACGGACCGGATCGCGGTGATTCATAAAGGGGAGATTGTGGAGATGGGAGAGACGGAGGAGTTGATTACCCATGCGGTGCATCCGTATACAAGGGCGCTGCTGTCCGCGATTCCCATGCCGGACCCGAGGCATGAGCGGGAGAAGAAGCTCTTGGTGTATGATCCGTCGATGCATGATTATTCGGTGGAGCCGGCTAAGTGGCTGGAGGTGCGGCCGGAGCATTATGTGCTGGCCAGCCGGAAGGAACTTGCGGAGTATCAAAAGCTGTATTAGTCGTGGCCAGAGAACTATGGAGACAAGATCATTATTTGAATCCGGTGGCACTGGAAGCAGTAGAGGAGGTGCTGAAAATGTCAATGTTAGGACAGATGATATTTGAAGATGGTGTGGAGAAAGGCATAGAGCGAGGTATGGAGAGGGGGATGGAAAAAAGCATTGTTAAAATTGTGACAACAATGCTGAGTAAAAATAAGACTGTCGAAGAAATCCATGAGGATACCGACATTCCAATGAAGCAGATTTTGAAGATTCAAGAATCGTTGGAGAGCCGCAGCAGATAATAATGGATGAACGTTTCCTCCTGCCGATTAGATTCCTGTCAAAGCAGCAGGGAAGAAAGGTATGTCAGGGAGTGGATATACGAAAAGAAGTAGAAAATACCATGGGTCTCTAGTATAATAGTTTAGAGACCGATGGTATTTTTACTGTTTGCAGAATAGGTATAGAGATAAGAAGATAGAAGAACTGACATGGGAAGGAGTTTTTGACGGATGGTCGGACTTGTGAGAAAGCCAGTGATTACCATTTATGAGGGACCTTATACGGAGATGCTGGCGGGGGATGGAAACCTGGTATCAGCAATTGCGGATGAAGGGCTGTACGGGATGCTGTTTGGAGCGGCCGGGGAGGAAGAGGCCGGTTTTGTGCCGGTGAAGACCTTTTATGGATATCGGGGATATGTGAAGGCGGATGATTTGACCTGGATGCATGAGAGAGATGGGAAGGCATGGGAAGGCTCCGGCCTTATGGCAGTCGGAGGCAGCCTGGTGGACGTGGTATCGGTGCCCCGGGTGCAGGGCGTGCGGCTTGAGACGCTGGTGCGGGGCAGTCTTGTACGAGTGATTGAATGGGAATCAGAGACGGAGGGCTGGGCGAAGGTGGGCCTGGCGGATGGAAGATGCGGATATATGAGGAACCAGTTCCTGTGGGAGAAAGAGTTTTCCCAGGCAGGGGCCTGGGAGCCTTATCTGCCGCAGAAGGTGGTGGATGAGAGCGTGTTTCGGGATGAGGTGGTGGAGCGGGCGCTCACTTACTTAGGGGTTCAGTACCGCTGGGGCGGACGATCCACGGCGGGGATTGACTGCTCGGGTCTGACGTCCGCCTGCTATATGCTCTGCGGAATTCTGACGTACCGGGATGCGAAGATTGTGGAAGGATTTCCGGTGCATGAGATCCCGAAGGAGGAGATGAAACAGGGCGACCTGCTATATTTTCCGGGACATATCGCAATGGTCCTGGGAGATGGCAAATACATTCACTCCACGGGAAAAGTGGGGAGCGGCGGTGTTGTGATCAACAGCTTAAACCCGGTGGATGTGGATTACAGACAGGATTTGGCGGACAGTCTGTATGCGGTGGGGAGTATTTTTTAAACCACGGGGACATCGGAGTGCGGGAAGAAAACTAAAAATTTAGAGAACCAGGATGGAAGAAGCATGGATGCGAGACTTACGTTAGAGAAACGAATTGAAGCGGAACTGATGAGCTATGATGGCAAAGTGGGGATTTATGCCGATGATTTACGGGGGCATGTGATTGCCATCGGGGCGGATGAGAAATATGAGACGGCCAGCACGGTGAAGACCTATATTCTGGCCTGTCTGTTTGAGGAGATCGAACATGGGCGGGCCAGTCTGGATGAACTGCTGACCTACGAGGAGTCTCATGTGGTGGACGGCAGCGGCGTGCTGTGCGCCTTAGACCCGGGAGCGGTGCTTCGGGTAAAGGACGTGGCCACGCTGATGATCATTGTCAGTGACAATGTCGCCACCAATATGATGATTGACTATCTTGGGCTGGAGACAGTCAACGCCTGCATCCGGAAGCTGGGATGCCGGGATACGGCGCTTCACAACCCGATTCATTTTGAACAGTATCACAGGCTGGGAACGACGACGCCTAAAGATTACGCCAGCATCTTCACACGTCTGGCGGCTGGGACGCTGATTAGCGGGGAATCAGATGCGAAGATGCTGGAGATACTGAAAAAACAGCATTATAACAGCATGATTACCAAGGACTTTCCGCCGGTCTATCTGGACAGCGACAACACGGATGATATCCTGGTGCAGGTGGCGTCAAAGAGCGGAAGCATGGATGCCTGCCGCAATGACGGAGGGATTGTCTATACGCCTTACGGGGCCTATGTGATTGTGATGTTTCATAAGGAATTCAGCGACGCCATGTATTACCCGGCCCATCCGGCCACGGTGTTCGGCGCGCGGGTCAGCCGGATGATACTGGACCAGTATCTGGCGCTGGAGGGCAGATTTCTGCTGTAATAAATGGAACCGGGAAGGACTTTGTTGAACTATGAATCGTTTATCAGGTAAAAAACAATTGCTGGTGGGGCTGACGCTGTTCTCCATGTTTTTTGGAGCGGGGAATCTGATCTTCCCACCGTTTTTAGGCGTGCAGGCCGGAGGCAGCACCTGGACTGCCATGACGGGATTTGCGATGAGCGCCATCGGATTTCCGGTGCTTGGCGTGGTGGCGGTGGCGAGAGCCGGGGGACTGGATGCTCTGGCCGGGCGGGTGCATCCCGTTTTTGCGTTCGTGTTCACCCTGTTGATTTATCTGTCCATCGGCCCGTGTCTGGCGATTCCCAGGACGGCCAGCACGTCGTTTGAGATGGCGGTGGCGCCCTTTGTAACGCAGACCGCTCTTGGGAGCAGCGGCGGGCTTAAGATGGCGCAGGTGCTGTACTCGGCCGGATTTTTCCTGACTGCGCTGCTGCTGGCGTTGAAGCCGGACAAGCTGTCGGACCGCCTGGGGAAAATCCTGACGCCCTGCCTTCTGACCTTGATTTTACTCATTTTCGCAGGCTGTGTTCTGCACCCGGTGGGGGAATATGGAAATGCCGTGGCGGCTTATGAAAAGAATCCCATGGTGAAAGGATTTCTGGAGGGGTATTTAACGATGGATACCATCGCGGCTTTAAACTTTGGAATTGTGATCGCCCTGAATATTCAGGCCATGGGGGTGACGGAGGAGAAGGCGGTGGTGTCGGCCACGGTGAAGGCCGGAATCATTGCCGGGATTGTGCTGCTGGCGGTGTACAGCGCGCTGGCCCATATCGGAGCCATGACGGGGGAAACCTTTGGTGTGATGGATAATGGAGCCCAGACGTTAAACCGGGTGGTACAGTACCAGTTTGGAAATGCCGGCGCGGTGATTCTGGCAGCCATCTTTTTTATCGCCTGTCTCAACACCTGTGTGGGGCTGCTGAGCTGCTGCAGCCGGTATTTCTGTACGATTATCCCGAGGGTGGGTTACCGGGCGTGGGTGTTTGTGTTTGCGGGAGCCAGTCTGGTGATCTCCAATGCGGGGCTGAATAAAATTCTGGAGATTTCGGTGCCGGTGCTGAATATGATTTACCCGGTGGCCATCGTATTGATTGTGCTGGCGTTTCTTCACCCGCTGATTCGGAAAATGAGACTCGTCTATCCGGTCTGCGCACTGTTTACGGGAGTTGTCAGCATCGGTTCGGAGATTCCGGCGCTGGCTCCGGCTGTGGGGAGACTGCCTCTTCATGAACTGGGACTCCAGTGGATTGTGCCCGCGGCGGCAGGCGGGATTCTGGGGGCGGTTCTGTCTTTTGTGTGGAGAAGAGGAACTGTGGCTGATTGATTCATGAATCCACCTGGCTGGAACCATATTCAAAACTGGCATCTTCCAGCGTGACGTCAAACACGGTTTCCTCGTTGGCGGTGAAGAGATAGCGGACGGAGCAGGCGGCGCTTTCATGAATGGTCCGCGTCATATCGCCTTTGGCGGGCGCTTTTAAGGGCCGCGGGGCGGGGGACAGCAGCTTGACGTGAAGCTGGTACTGTTTCTGTTCGAGAATGACCTCCGTCTTTGTGTACCTCAGGATGCGGACTCCTTTGTAGGTGGCCAGCCGGTACTCCCGGCCTTCGTACCAGATGGCGCTGATACATCCCGTAAAGGAAAAACCGAGAAACGGAATATGGGCCACAGACAGCATGACGGAGCAGGGACGGTTATCCTCCGGGGACGGAAAGCAGCCCTGGGTCCAGAGATAAGACTGAGGGAAGGAGGTTCCCCAGTCTTTTTCTATATATCCGGTTCCCCCGGAGAAATCCACCTCGGTCCCGTTGAGGTCCAGACTCCCCTGAAGGGTATGGCTCATGCTCAGAACCCCGTGATTACACTGGAGAAATGGAATATGGGAAAATGGCCCCATGATATCTGATTGCAGCCTGGTAAGCGGCCCGTAAGCCAGACTGCCCCTCACGTAGAAATCATCCATCTGAAGATCCACGGCAATCCCCGTTTCCGAAAAGTGATTCTTTTCAATCTGAATGGAGAAAACTTCCTCATTTACAAGAAACTGTTCCACCGGATAGGAAGCGCTTCCCGAATACTTCGGTGTGATGACCTGGATGCTCAAGGTCTTTTCGCCGGCTGAGGACACGTGAAAGGCCGGAATCAGGCAGATTGAGGTCTTGTCGTTTTGATGTTTTAAATACCAGCCCTCAAAAAAGGACCGTTTTTTGGTTGTCCCATGAAATTGTTTCATATGCTTCCTCTTTCTTTTCACTCTCTCTTATCTCCAGTGTTTCCGCTATTTGACACAATTATGTAAATGCATTCTTGTTTCTTCTACGATTATTAGCTATAATGGGTGGGAAAGGTTTACCCAAAAGGAGATAGGAAATGACAGAAGAAATACCGTTTTCGATCGTCCATTCCCGGCGGAAAACCATGGCGGTCCAGGTGACGAGAGACGGCCGGGTGGTGGTGCGCTGTCCCATGAGAGTATCGGATCAAGCGGCCATGGCATTTGCCAAAAGCCATGAGGAGTGGATCGAAAAGCATTACCGGGAAGTGAAAGAACGCCTGGAACATCAAGTCTCTTACACGCAAAAGCAGGTGAAGGAATTCCGGCGGATGGCGGCTGAGACACTGGGGGAGCGGACGGCTTACTGGGCCGGGAAGATGGGAGTGACCTACGGGCGCATCACCATCCGGGAGCAGGTGACCCGGTGGGGAAGCTGCAGTTCTAAGGGAAATTTAAATTATAACTGGAAGCTCATTCTGGTTCCGATGGAATTGTTGGATTATGTGGTAGTTCACGAGCTGGCGCACCGGCGGGAAATGAATCATTCCAAACAGTTCTGGAAGATTGTAGAAAAAGAATTGCCGGATTACAGGCAGAGGAGAAAGGCGTTAAAGAGCTATGAAGATCAAATCCATTCATGATGTGAAGATAAAGACGAAACTGATATTTTTGGGAGTCCTCAGCGTTCTGGGACTGGTTGTGATGGGTGGAGAATCGGTGTATACGGCCAGACATATCAACCAGGCCAGCACGGATATCTCCCAGGCCTGGCTGCCTTCCGTGATTATTGCGGAGGAACTGAATACGGCCACATCGGATTACCGGCTTCAGGAGCATTACCATGTGATCGCCCGGGACGAGGCCAGCATGGAGGAAGCGGAACAGGAGCTTCTGCGGATGCGACAGGAGATTGACGCGGATTTTCAGAAGTATGAGAATTATATCACCAATGAGGAAGACAAACGAATGATGGAGGAAGCCAGGGATGTCTGGAACCGGTATCTGGAGTGCAGCGACCGCCTGCTGGAGGTGAGCCGGAACAACCGGACCGGGGAAGCCCAGGTGCTGATCCAGGAGGAATCCCAGGAGCTGTTTGAGGAGGCCAGCACCTTGTTTTTGAAGGTGGTGGATTTTAACAAGCAGGGGGCTGAGGCGGCCAGTGTCCGGGGAGACCGGCTGTATGCGCGGCTGACCGGCATCAAGGCGGTGACCATTGGGGTGACCGGGGCATTGATCGCGCTGCTGGTCATCTATATTCTCCGCTCCATTGAAAAACCGGTGAAGGATATTGTGGAGACCACAAGGCGGGTGTCCAACGGGGATTTGGATGTGCGTCTTAACTATAAGTCGGAGGATGAGATCGGCGTGCTGACGGATTCCATGAATGCGCTGATTGAGCGGCTGAACGACATTATCAAGGATGAAAAACATCTGCTGCATGAGATCGGCAACGAGAATTACCACGCCGAGTCGGACTGCCAGCAGGCTTACCGGGGGGATTTTGCGCCGATTCTGTATTCGATTACCAGTCTGCAGAGCCGGCTGGAGCGGTCCTCCCTGAATAAAAAGAAACGGAACACGAAGCCAAGGAAAAAGGCTGTCATTGAGCGGATCGAGCCTAAGGTAAACCAGGAGGAGGCGGAGAAGCTGGAGGTGGTAGACAGCCATTATGAAGAGGACAGTAAAGGAAAAGCATAAATACATGATGACAAAATGGATGTTGTACGCCAAAAAGGCGGATTTTAACGGAATCGGAAGGCAGTACGGGATATCGCCGGTGACGGCCCGTATCATCCGCAACCGGGATGTGGTGGGAGAGGAAGCGCTGAACCGCTATCTGCGGGGGACGCTTAAAGATTTGTACTCGCCTCATCTGCTGTGCCATATGGATGAGGCTGTGGCCCTGCTGGAAGGAAAAATTCAGGCAGGACAGCGGATTCGGATTGTGGGGGACTACGATATCGACGGTGTCTGCTCCACCTACCTGCTTTACCGGGCGCTGACGAGAGTGGGGGCGCAGGTGGATTATGAGATTCCGGACCGGATTAAGGACGGGTATGGAATTAATGAGCATATCATCGAGGCGGCCGCCGCCGAAGGCGTGGATACGGTGCTGACCTGCGACAATGGGATCGCGGCGGTGGAGCAGATTGCCCGGGCAAAAGAGCTGGGGCTGACGGTGATCATCACGGACCATCATGAGATTCTCTGTGAGGACGGGAAAGAGATGGTGCCGCCGGCCGATGTGATTGTGAACCCCAAACAGAAAGCCTGTGCGTATCCGTGGAAGGAGATCTGCGGGGCGGTTGTGGCCTGGAAACTGGTGCAGGCGCTCTATGAGCGGTTTGGCGTTCCCGCCGGAGAGTGGGAGGAGATGATCGAGTTTGCGGCCATCGCCACGGTGGGGGATGTGATGCGTCTCCAGGATGAGAACCGGATTATTGTCAAAGAGGGACTCCGGAGGATGTGGCGGACAAAGAGCGTGGGGCTTCAAAAGCTGATCGAGAAGAATAATCTGGATATTCACCATATGAGCGCCTACCAGATCGGTTTTGTGATCGGGCCGTGTCTCAATGCGGGCGGCCGTCTCCAGACAGCGAAGCTGGGGCTGTCCATGCTGCTGTGCGGGGATGAAAACGAGGCGGACCGGATGGCCCAGGAGTTAAAGGACTTAAACGATACCAGAAAGGCCATGACCCAGGAGGGGATTGATGAGGCGTCTTTACTGGTGGAAGAACAGTATATGGATGACAAGGTGCTGGTGGTTTTTCTGCCGGACTGCCACGAGTCTCTGGCGGGGATTATCGCCGGGAGACTGCGGGAACGCTATCACAAGCCGTCGCTGGTGCTGACGCGGGCGGAGGACGGTGTGAAGGGTTCCGGCCGTTCGATTGAGGGTTATCACATGTTTGAGGCGCTGGTGCAGGTGAAACATCTGCTGACTAAGTTTGGCGGCCATCCCATGGCGGCCGGGCTGTCTCTCAGGGAAGAGGATGTGGAGCAGCTGCGTCTGGAACTGAACCGGAATGCAAGACTGACGGAGGAGGACTTTATCCCGAAGGTATGGATTGACGTGCCGATGCCGATTGAGTATATCTCGGAACCGCTCATCGGAGAATTGGAGATGCTGGAGCCGTTCGGCCAGGGCAATGAGAAGCCGCAGTTTGCCCAGAAGCATTTACATATTCGCAGTACAAGGGTGCTGG
Source organism: Bacteroides thetaiotaomicron (assembly GCA_034142505.1). Taxonomy (GTDB): domain Bacteria; phylum Bacillota; class Clostridia; order Lachnospirales; family Lachnospiraceae; genus Hungatella_A. Next base: position 2,901 of record JAWZDV010000101.1, on the reverse strand, counting down.
GAAAGAACCGGAACGCGGTGAAGCTGTCGCTGGTCTCCGATGAGGGAACCGCCATGGACGGCATGGTGTTTGGCAACGGGGACGCGTTTGTGGAGGAGATGGGGCAGCGCCGGGTGATGGACATTATCTACTATCCGACCATCAATGAATATAACGGGAACCGGAATTTTCAGATTGTGATTAAGGAGTATCAGTTTGTGGAGTAAATGGAGGATGGGAGTATGGAACAGGTGAGAGCGGTTGTGATTGGCTTCGGGGGTATGGGAAGCCAGTATGCGGAATTGATCCGGGACGGGAAGATCGCCGGGATGACGCTGGCCGGAATCTGCTGCCGCAATGCGCCGGGGCAGGCGGTAATCCGGGCTGAGTATCCGGGAGTGGCGGTCTACCGGGATATGGATGACACCTTTGCACATGAGAAGGAGTTTGATGCGGTCATCATTGTCACGCCGCACGCCACTCATGTGGAGATCGGAAAGAGAGCGTTTGCAGCAGGGAAACATGTGCTGTGCGACAAGCCGGCGGGGGTGTCTGTGAAGGAAGTGAGCGGACTTTTGGAGGCGAACCGGAATGCGGGGACATCCTTTGCCATGATGTTTAACTGCCGGGTGGCGCCGTCCTTTGCCAGGGCGAAGGAAATCGTAAACAGCGGAAGGCTGGGAACCATCACCAGGGCTGTCTGGGTGTGCAATAACTGGTTCCGCACCACCTGCTACCACAAGTCGGCGCCCTGGCGGAGCAGCTGGGCGGGGGAGCACGGAGGACTTCTGATCAACCAGTGCCAGCATTATCTGGATCTGTGGCAGTGGATTCTGGGGATGCCGGACCGGCTGGATGCGGACATTGATTTTGGAAAATACAATGACTTTGACGTGGATGACAGCGTGGACATACGTTTCCTGTATGAGAAGGGACTGCGGGGCAGCTTTTTAAGCGCCAGCGGGGAGAACCCGGGAGTCAACCGGTTTGAGATCTGGGGAACCGAAGGGATGCTGTCCATCGAGGGCAATGAGAAACTGACACTCCGGGTAAATGAGATGGAGACGACCCGGTTCATGAAGGAGAACACAAAAATTTATGGGACCCTTCCATTCACTACGGAGGAGATGGTGTTTCAGCAGGAGGACAATGCCTACCGGCTGCTGCTCCAAAACTTTGCGGACCACTTACTTCACGGCGTGCCGCTGATTGCGCCGGGGGAGGAAGGATTAAAAAGTGTGGAGCTTGCCAACGCCTCCTATCTGTCGGCCTGGACGGGCCGGAAAGTGGCGCTGCCCATCGACATGGATGTCTATGAGCGGCTGCTGCGCATCAAAGCAGGGGAATTACTTGACACCAATGTTCAAGATGTTCTATAAAACAAAAAAATCATACAGGGAAGAAGGAGCGAAATCATGGTTAATGAAGTAATGAAATTTATCACCAGCTATGACAAAGAAGTGGGCGAAGCCATCGAGGCGGAATGCGCGAGACAGAGACGGAATCTAGAACTGATTGCATCCGAGAATATCGTATCGGAGCCGGTTATGATGGCGATGGGAACCGTGCTGACCAACAAGTATGCGGAAGGATACTCCGGCAAACGCTACTACGGCGGCTGTGAGTGTGTGGACGTGGTGGAGACGCTGGCCATCAACCGCGCCAAGGAGCTGTTCGGCTGTGACTATGCCAATGTCCAGCCTCATTCCGGCGCCCAGGCCAATATGGCGGTATTCGTAGCCATGTTAAAACCGGGCGATACGGTGATGGGCATGAATTTAGACCACGGCGGACATTTAACTCATGGAAGCCCTGTAAACTTCTCCGGACTGTATTTTAATATTGTGCCTTACGGGGTCAATGACGAAGGTTACATCGACTATGACGAACTTGAGAGAATCGCGGTGGAATCCAAGCCGAAGCTGATCATCGCCGGCGCCAGCGCGTACGCGAGAACCATTGATTTCAAACGGTTCCGGGAGGTGGCTGACAAGGTGGGCGCTTACTTGATGGTGGATATGGCCCACATCGCCGGACTGGTGGCGGCAGGCGTTCATCCAAGCCCGATTCCCTATGCGGACGTGGTGACGACGACCACCCACAAGACGCTGCGCGGACCGAGAGGCGGCATGATTTTAGCCAACCAGGCGGCGGCCGACAAGTTTAACTTCAACAAAGCCATCTTCCCGGGAACTCAGGGCGGTCCCTTAGAGCATGTGATTGCTGGCAAGGCTGTCTGCTTTGGAGAGGCGCTGAAACCGGAATTTAAGACGTATCAGGAGCAGATCGTGAAGAACGCGGCGGCATTGGCGGACGCGCTGAAAAAACAGGGCTTCAAGCTGCTCACCGACGGTACCGACAACCACCTGATGCTGATCGACCTGCGAGGCATGGAGGTCTCCGGCAAGGAGCTTCAGAACCGCTGTGATGAGGTTTACATTACCTTAAACAAGAACACCGTGCCAAACGACCCGAGGAGCCCGTTCGTGACCTCCGGCGTCCGTGTAGGGACACCGGCTATCACCTCCCGCGGTCTGAAAGAAGAGGATATGGCAAAAATTGCGGAGTGCATCTGGCTGGCAGCCACCGATTTTGAGGCGAAGTCTGATTATATCCGGACGGAAGTGACAAAGATCTGTGACCAATATCCAATTTACCAGTAGTTAAAGAAGGAAAGACGCGAAAGGTAAAGTGCATTCCCCTCACCCGCTCCATATAAATGTGCCTGCATCACTTACGTCTTCCTTCTGCCAATAAAGTCACCGGGAAATCACGAGATCCAATCCCTGGCGGGGAAGGTTCCCTGGGCGGGCACTGGCTGGTTGATTTCTGGAGGGGCTTAGACTGGTCTTACACAAAAATCCTCTCGGACAAGGTTGGAATGAGGGCTTTCAGGGCCCGAATGGAAAGGCCATCTGAGCG
>JAWZDV010000100.1:0-33914 GCA_034142505.1 Bacteroides thetaiotaomicron | reverse complement strand
ATGGCCGGAAGCCACCCATGTCTGGGAATTCATCAGGATGGCGCAGTCCACGCCCACATTGTAAGGACTCTCCTGGATGAATTTCTGCCACCAGGCTCTCTTTACATTGTTCTTCAATTCCACACCCAGGTTGCCGTAATCCCATGTATTGGCCAAACCTCCGTAAATCTCAGACCCCGGATACACAAACCCTCTGGACTTCGCAAGAGCTACGATTTTTTCCATTGTCTTTTCCATCTCAACTAAACCTCATCTTCCTGTTATATTTTCTGAACTTCCATATATTTATTGAAATGCCAGATATGCCTGGCCGCCGTTTACCACCGCTGTGAAGCCATCCTCCAGCGAAACATTTCCACTGTAATATTGAATCCTTCCTTCCGTCTGGACCCTTGCGCTTCCGGTCAGCGCCACCACATGAAGGCTGCCCTTTTTTGTCACCGTTTCTACCGCCACATTCGAACCGTCCTTCGCTTTCTTCCAGGACGCATCCGCCACAATTCCATCGGTCTGGCCTTTGGCCACAGTGGCAAATTCTAACGCTTCCACCTGATTCTGGTCATCGTTGGTCGCCGCCGTAAACGCGCATAAGTCAGCGCCGCTCTCATACTCAAACAACGCGATCGCTTTGCCGTTGCCTAGTGTACAGGAACTGAGCGTCACCGGCGTTCTTCCAAGTTCTGCTCCAAACTCAGCCACAGACTCCTCTATGGAGGCCTTTAACTCACCCTGGTCATAGTAGTCATTCGTATAAGTCTCAACCAGCGCACTGGAAAAGCTTCCGTCTCTCGCCACAAAGATACTGCTCTGCTCAGGAGAAAACGTACTTGTGGAGCCCTCCCGGCCCGCACACCCGGACAGCAGCGCGCCTGCCATCATCACCGCCAGGATTAATCCGGCCTTCTTCATAAACAAACCCTCCTGATATTTCCACAAAAAATTTTCTATTTTAACAATATGTACCGATTATATCCGCTTTCCTCCTTATTTTCAATAGCCTTTCTCTAATTTACCAAGGTTTTTAAAATCTCCAGAGAATGAAAGTCCCGGTCCACATACTTTGCTTTGTTGATCTCCACGCACTGCTTAAATTCCGCATACACCGAATCCGTCACGTTAAACGTATAGAGCGATTCCAGCGGCGAGGCAATCACAAACTCCCAGGTATAGTTAGCCGAATCGCTGACTGTTCTTGGCGGATGCTCCGTATATTCCCCGTTGTCCGCCATAGCCCTCAGTTCAAAGACCCGCCGGATCAGCCGGTTGGGAATCGCCGCCTTCCCAAGCGCCCGCAAAGACTGGTATAACAGAAGAAGCATCGCGCTCCCGTCTAAATTCTCTCTGGAATAGTAATCCGCAAACTCCAGAAAATACTGGCCGTAACAGCACTGCTCCATATCCATACTGATCTCATCAAAGTAATTTAGGATTTCCGCTCCATGCAGGTTGTAGGCATCCCGTCCCTCATACAAGTCAAACCTGCCAAACGCAAAGGGCCGGCTGGGTCCCATCAGCATACTTCCGGGGCGCCTTGCGCCCCGGGCAAACGCCGTCACCTTCCCCCGCTCCCTGGTCAGCAGCACCAGACGCTTGTCATATTCTCCCACGGGAGCGGCCTTAAGCACCATCCCCGTCAGTTTTACCGTTTCCCTCACGTCTCATCCTCTCCATCCTGCTGCCTGTTACTCCTTTGGGTTGTATCCATAATTCTTCATATACAATTCACTGTCCCGCCACTCCTTGCGGACCTTCACCCACAACTGCAGGTTCACCTTCGTATCCATCAAATTCTCAATCTCCACCCGGGCCGCGGTGCCGATCTTTTTCAGCATGGCCCCGCCTTTGCCGATGATAATCCCCTTGTGGGAATCTCTCTCACAGACAATATTGGCCTCGATATCCATGATCCCGTTCTTCCGCTCCGTCATTTTCTCAATTGTCACGGCAATCCCGTGGGGAATCTCATCATTTAACAGCCGCAGCGCCTTCTCCCGGATCAGCTCCGCCGCAATCTGGCGCATAGGCTGGTCCGTCACCGTGTCCTCGTCATAAAACTGAGGCCCCTCCGGCAGATACTTGAAAATCAGTTCCGTCACCAGATCCGTATTCTTTCCCTTCAGCGCCGACACCGGAACAATCTCCGCAAAATTGCAGATATCCTTATACGCATCGATAAACTTCAGAACCTCATCCTGGTTTTTGACCGTATCAATCTTGTTGATCACCAGCATCACCGGCGTTTTCACCTTCTGTAGCTGCTCCGCGATATGCCGTTCCCCGGCGCCGATAAACGTGGTGGGCTCCACCAGCCACAGAATCACATCCACCTCACTCATGGTATGCTCCGCCACATTCACCATATACTCGCCCAGCTTATTTTTCGCCTTATGAATCCCGGGGGTATCCAGGAAAATGATCTGCCCCCGTTCATCCGTATACACCGTCTGAATCCGGTTTCTGGTGGTCTGCGGTTTGTCAGACGTAATTGCGATCTTCTGTCCTATCAAATGGTTCATCAAAGTTGATTTTCCCACATTCGGTCTTCCAATCAACGTCACGAAACCTGATTTAAACGTAGTATTCTCCATGCTATTCTCCATCCATTTTCTTTTGTGATCAGTTCCAGCCCGGATTCCATCATCCATGGTACAGGTTCTTCACCTCGCCAAACAGTTCCTTACACGCCTCAATCTTCTCCTCATTGCCCACCGTACAGAAGCTTCCCGTCTTCAGCACCGCACTCACAATTCCGGCCAGATTCCGGATATCCTCCACATTGGCGTCCAGCACCTCATCCCGTTCCTTCTGAAGCATTTCATTGCTCACATGGGATAAATATGCAGACAAGGCTCTCGCCCCCTTATCCGAAGGATTCAGCGGCGTATCCAGCCCGCTGATGGTGCCGATCACATACTTGGTCATATCCCGCTCATCCACGGAGAACTTCTCCAGATAATCCACAATTCCCTCGTACACCTGATCCGTCTCCGCCAGATTCGGGTCGCGGTAAGACACAAAATACCCTTCCCCGGACATCCCGAACCCGCTCATACATCCATAAGCGCCGCCCTTCACCCGAAGATTAATCCACAGGTAATCATAACTTAAAATCACCTTCAAGATCCGGAGCGCCCCCGTATAGGAGAATCCTGCCGCCTTAAAATTCCCGCACCTCGCCACATAATTCACCTGGGAGGCCGTCTTAAAGCCCTCATTCCGATTCCCCATCTCAAACAGATAGGGGTAAATATCTCCATTCCCCTTAGGAAGCGCCTCCGTCAGCCCTTTCATCGCCCCATCCACCAGGGCAAATCCCTCGCTGTCGGACGTCACATTCACCAGCATATTGTCCACGGTAAACAGCTTCGCCGCCACCTCTTTCAGTTTCTCAATCAGCGCCTTGCTGTTCTTCTCATAATCCCGAACCACATCCTCCAGGAAATGATAGAACCCAATTCCGCCCGTCCTGTCATTAAATGACGCCGTAGCCGAGAAATAGGACGTCGCCCTGGCTACCGCCGCGCTGTGGGAAGCCCCCTCCAGTCTCATTCTGGACCGGGACTTGTTCTCCCGCAGGATCTCCCCCAGCCGCTTCTCATCATCCAGCTTCGATCTGGTCAGAATCTCCGCCAGCATATCAAACCCAAACCCAATCTTATCATACAGCACCCTGACATCCGCCACAAAGGCCCCGGTAAACCCGTTCTTCTTCTCCAAATCCACATAGGAAGCCGTGGAAAAACTGATTCCGCCGGAATTCAAATGAATCTCACTGGTCAAGTCACTGTACGTAAAATTCTCCGTATCCACATACCCCAATACCGATTTGAGCAGCCCCACATAAGGCAGATCCTCCACCGGCACCCGGTCCGTATTAAACAACACCTTCAGATAACCAATCCCGGAAGTAAACATCTCCTGGTGCAGTACCAGAACCCCGTTCATCAGCAGTTCCTTCCAGTGAATCTCCTCCGCTTTGCGGTCGATATCCTCTCTGGACAGCATCGGGATCTTTTTCAACTCTTCACTGGGTGATGGCGTATCCTGATAAAGCTTCAGCGCTTCCGTCTGCTCCACCAGTGTTTTCACATCAGCAGCAGATAAACCTGCTTTATACCCAGCCAGCTTTGCCGCCACCGCACTGTCCTCCTTCGCCGTCAAATTCCGCTCCGGGCTGACAACAATCACCGCCTCAAACGGATTATCCAGCAGATAATCCCGGATTAACGTCTCAAAATATCCCTCATCAACTGCCTGTTTCAGGAAATCAAAAGTTTTCTGGTATTCCAAGTGCATCATCGGATCGCCGTCATACAGCCAGCTGTCCAACGATTGAAGACCATACATAAGTCCCTTTGGCGCCGTGCCGAAGTCCGCTTCCCGGTAACGGAATTCATAGTAATTTAATCCCGCCAAAAGACTCTTCTTGTTAATGCCGTCCTCCGCCAGTTTTCGAAGCGTTCCTTTCACAACAGCCAGGAATTCCCCCTTCTGGGACTCATTGGCATCCTTCGCCACAACACTGAAATATGGCTGCAAGATTCCGTTGTCATAACCGCCCAGGATGTCATGGCCAATCCCCGCGTCCAGCAGCGCCTGCTTTAACGGAGCCCCCGGCGCGTCCAAAAGCGTGTACTCCAATATCTGGAATGCAAGATACAGCTTCGGGTCCAAATCCGTCCCCACCACACTGCTGACCGACAGGTAAGTTGCGTCCTCCTCCGGCTCATCCTCCGTGATAGAGTATGAGATTTTGGAATCTTTAGGCTCTTGAAACGGCTTCTGCATCTCAATGTTAGAATCAACTTCTTTGCGGTCATATTTACTTAAATATTCCCGGTCCAGCCATTCCAGCTTCTCCGCCATGTCCATATCCCCGTAGAGATAGATAAAGCTGTTGGACGGGTGATAATAGGTTCTGTGGAAATCCAGGAACGCGTCATAAGTCAAATCAGGCACAGACTTTGGATCTCCGCCGGATTCATAGCCATAGCAGGTGTCCGGAAATAACATTTTCTGGGTATACCGGTCCAGAACACTCTCCGGGGAGGAAAATGCTCCCTTCATCTCGTTGTAGACAACACCGTTGTAAATGACCGGGGCGTCCTCGGACTCCAGCTCATAGTGCCATCCTTCCTGCATAAAGATCTTCTCTTCATGATAAATATTGGGATGTAACACGGCGTCCATATAGACATCCATTAAGTTCTGGAAATCCTTGTCGTTGCAGCTGGCAATCGGATATACCGTTTTGTCCGGATAGGTCATCGCATTTAAGAATGTGTTTAAAGAACCTTTAACCAATTCTACAAAAGGGTCCTTTACGGGGAATTTCTCCGAACCGCAGAGAACACTGTGTTCCAGAATGTGAGGGACACCGGTGTCATCGGACGGGGGGGTGCGGAAACCGATATAAAAGACCTTGTTTGTGTCATCATTGGAGACTAAAAATACTCTGGCTCCTGTTTTTTTGTGCTCCAGTACCGTTCCGACCGAGTTCAACTCCTGGATTTTTCTTTCTTCCACGATGCTGTACGTGGTTAAATCAGTCAAATTCTTCATCTAGTTACCTCGCTTTTTATCTGATTATTTTTATTTTTGCCTTGAAATATTGAATTAAACGTTAGGTTACCATACTTGGCTTCATTGAATTGATTTGTACGCCGTGCGCATTCATAATTTGGCAGAAGCATGCCAAATTATTCATGTCGGGCGTTCCGCCCTATAAAAATCATAATACAAATTAAGCTTAGTGAGCAAGCTCCCACACTTAATTTGTATTATGATTTTTGCACGGCTGATCTTTATTACATGTTTCCCATTAATCTGTCTTTTAGTATCGCCGCACACTCTCTCACACAAAGATGTGGAAATAACAGCAGATCCGACTCCGATGCAATCCCATAAATCCCTGAAATCCCCCACTTCTCCGCGATCATCCTGGCACGGAATACATGAAAATCGCTGGTCAGCACTCCGATCTGCAGCGGTCTATCTTCCGCCACCACATAAGGCCCAGGAGCAATCGGTCTCATTTCCTTTGCCTGCCTTTCCTTCCTGGCCTTCTGAATCTCATCAATCAGCACCTTGCTATACGCAATATTCTCCACCGTACTGGTCGATATCGTCTCCATAGCCATCTTCTCAGCCGGAACCCCATTGTATAGCAGATACTCATACATCGCCCTGGCCTCCGACATAGGTTCATCCGGTCCCTGGCCTCCGGACAGAATCAAAATCGTCTCCGGATTCCCCTGACTGTACTCAATCGCCTTATCCAGTCTCATCCGCAGCGAATTGCTCAGTGAATCCTCCTTCACCTTCGCCCCCAGCACAATCAGATAATCCAAATTCGGCACATCCGCGCTGGCCGCGCCCATAAACACCAGAATCTCCACCGTCACAAACACCGCCATACAGGCCCCAAAAAACGTAGCCGCCGACACCGGCATCCATAGCGGCAGTTTCTTCGGATGCACCCTTGCATACCTCGCCCCCGCCGCCACCACGAAGAAAAATCCCGCCCCCAGCAGCCATATAAACGCAAATGACGTAGAAAACCCAGAATAAATAACAATGACCACATAATAAACAAGACAAACCACCGCCAAAACCCCAGCAATCCACATCATCATCCGTTCACCTCCACCTCACTCTAAACGCAGCTCCTAACTCATCTCACTCCGTCTCAAGATATCAAACTCCCTGATATCATCCACTCCCAAATCCACAAACACCCTCTGTTTCGGATGCGGCGCGCTCTCCAGGCTCCCCCCATCCTCATCATAAATCCCTTTCACCATGACAACCAGATTCCTTCCATCCGGCTTCATCACCTCAATCTCTTCCCCCACCGAAAACTTATTCTTCTGTTCGATCTCACAGAACCCTCTCTCATCCACCCCATCAACCGTCCCCAGATACGTATAATTCTTCACATACGTATTATTATCATAAATCTGGGTCGTCTCATCCGGCTTTCCAAAATAAAATCCCGTCGTAAACTCCCGATACGTGCACTTCCCAATCTCCGCCTTATACCACTCCAAATTCTCAAGGTACTTCTCCGGCGCCTCCAAATAATCATCAATCGCCTTCCGGTAAGTCCTCGCCACCGCAGCCACATAAAGCGCCGTCTTCATCCGTCCCTCAATCTTAAAGCTGTCAATCCCCGCCTCAATCATCTCCGGCACATGCTCAATCATGCACAAATCCTTAGAATTAAAAATAAACGTCCCCCGCTCATTCTCAAACACCGGCATCACTTCCCCCGGCCTGGTCTCCTCCACAATCGAGTACTTCCACCTGCAGGGATGCGTACAAGCCCCCTGGTTCGCGTCTCTCCCCGTAAAATAATTACTCAGCAGACACCTCCCCGAATACGAGATACACATCGCCCCATGAATAAAGCTCTCAATCTCCATATCCTCCGGAATCCTCTCCCGAATCTCCCTGATCTCCTTCAAAGACAATTCCCTGGCTGAAACCACTCTCTTAGCCCCCAGTTCATACCAAAACCGATAAGTCCCATAATTCGTATTATTCGCCTGCGTACTAATATGAATCTCCATCCCCGGCAAAACTCTCCGTGCAATCGCAAACACCCCCGGGTCCGATATAATCAAAGCATCCGGCAGAATCTCCTTCAACTCCTCAAAATACCGCTCCACCCCATCCAGATCCTCATTATGCGCCAAAATATTCGCGGTAACATAAACCTTCACCCCCCGCTCATGCGCAAACTCAATCCCCTCTTTTATCTCCTCATTCGAAAAATTCTTAGCCTTAGCCCGAAGCCCAAACGCCTCCCCGCCAATATAAACCGCATCGGCCCCATAAACCACCGCCGTCTTAAGCACATCCAAACTCCCCGCCGGGATCAACAATTCCGTCTTCCTCATCCAACCAATTCCTCTCTATCAATCTATCCGTCTTTCTATACATCATCTATCCCAACCGCCCAATCCAACACGGTCAATCTTCCAATCCATACATATCACATCCCCCACCGCCAGTCATTCCATTCACTCACACGTCTCCCCATCCCAGCACCGCCAATACACAGCCGTGGTCAGGCACAACTGCCTGGCCGCGGCGTACTTTCGCCATCATATCCACTTACGCCCCACACTTCACACTAACAGTCACCCCATCCCCAATCGGAATCACCGCCGTCTCCACCCCATCCATATGCTTAAGCACATACAAATACTCCCTCATCCTCCCATGAATCGTCCGATTCCTTCTCTCCACCGCATACCTGGACTCCACGATATCCCCATCCTGCAGCACATTATCCGACACCAGAACTCCCCCCGGCGCCAGCAACCTCATCACATCCGTCAGCCAATTCCCATACTGCCCCTTCGCCGCATCCATAAAAATAAAATCATACACCCCATCCAGTCCCGCCAGTATTTCCCCCGCGTCCCCTTCCAGCAGCGTAATTCTCTCCTCCACCCCCGCCTTCCGAAAATTCTCTCTCGCCGCCAAAATCCTCGGCCCAAACTTCTCAATCGTAGTAATATGCCCATCCTCCGGCATCACCATCTCCATCAGTAAAGCAGAATAGCCTACGGCCGTCCCCACTTCCAGGACAGCCCTAGGCTGCTTCATCGCTATCAGGGTCTTTAACAAAGCCCCCGTCTCTTTTCTAATAATCGGAACCCGCGACGCCACCGCCTCTCTGGCGATAGCGTCACACAATTCCCCCTGACCGGATTCCAAAGACAAAATATAATCCCGAACTCTCTCGTCTCCAATCATTCTTCCGTTTCCTCTTCCTCAGGCCCGTCCCGGAGCTCCACAATCATCTCCTTCGCCGTCATAGAATTATTCAGCGTAAACTCCCCCGGAATAATCTCATGCTCCCCAGCCTTCCCATATTCATAGAAAATACTCTGGATCAGAAACGCATATTCACTCTTAATAAGCCCCTTACTCTCCAGTTCTTTCCCGATGTCCATCAAAGAATCCCCTTCCCTGATATTCACCACCTTATCAATCCCCGGCGCCGGAGCCATCGCCGTCGAATGGAAAATCTCATACCCAAACGCGTACCCCTTGGTAATCCCCTCATACAGCAGGAGTACCACCAGCGCATAGAAAATCAGTTTCCCTGAAATTCCAATAATCGCCCCGGTCACTTTATTAATTTCTTTCGTTGTACTACTCATAAACACTCATCCCTTTTTATGCCGTGAAGTCCTCATCAACAACTGCCAGCCCTTATTCCACTTCCATAATAATCGGAAGAATCATCGGATTCCTCTTCATCTTCTTCCACAAGAAATCACTCAGGCTGTCCCGTATAATATTCTTAATCTTCCCCCAATCACTCACATGCCGCTCCAGACAATCCTCTACGGCTTCCACAACCACCTTCCTGGCCTGCTCCATCAAGTCCTCCGACTCCCTCACATACACGAAGCCCCGGGACACAATATCCGGGCCCGCCAGTAACTGGTTGCTGTACTTCTCCAGCGTAAGCACCACAATAATGATACCATTCTGTGCCAGGTTCTGTCTATCCCGCAGCACAATATTTCCAACATCGCCCACACCAAGGCCATCCACCAGAATCGCCCCGGACTGCACATGATCCACAACCTTGCAGGAATTATCCCCAATCTCCACCACGTCACCGGAAGACATAATGAGAATATTCTCCTTCGGAACCCCAACCGATTCCGCCAGTCCCTTCTGTGCAATCAAGTGACGGTACTCTCCATGAACCGGCAGCGCGTACTTCGGTCTAAGCAGTGAATAGATCAGCTTGATCTCCTCCTGGCACGCATGTCCCGAAACATGGGTATCCTGGAAAATAACCTCCGCGCCCTTAATCGACAGCTCATTAATCACCTTCGATACCGCCTTTTCATTTCCCGGAATTGGCGTAGAACTGAAAATCACCACATCCCCCGGCTTAATCGAAATCTTCTTATGAATACTGGCCGCCATCCGGGATAAAGCCGCCATGGCCTCTCCCTGGCTTCCCGTGGAGATAATCACCGTCTTCTCATCCGGATAACTCTTCAGCTGGTCAATATCAATCAGCGTCCCCTCCGGAATCTTAATATATCCAAGCTCGCTGGCCGTCCCGATAACATTGACCATGCTCCGCCCTTCCACAACCACTTTTCTACCATACTTGTAAGCCGAGTTGATAATCTGCTGCACCCGGTCCACATTGGAAGCAAACGTAGCCACAATAATTCTCTTATTCTTATGGTCCGCAAAAATCCCGTCAAACGTCTTTCCAACCGTCCGCTCCGATGCCGTAAATCCAGGCCGGATGGCATTGGTACTGTCACACAGTAATGCCAGCACACCCTTCTTTCCAAGCTCCGCAAACCTTTGTAAATCAATGGAATCTCCGAACACCGGAGTATAATCTATCTTAAAGTCACCGGTATGAAAGATAATTCCCGCCGGTGTGAAAATAGCAAGGGCAGACGCGTCTGCAATGCTATGATTAGTCTTCACAAATTCGATTCTAAAGCATCCCAGGTTAATCGACTGGCCATGCTTCACCACTTTTCTCTTCGTATTTCTCAATAAATTGTGTTCTTTTAACTTGTTTTCAATCAGTGCAATCGTAAGCTTTGTTCCATAAACCGGTGCATTAATCTGGGGCAGAATATAAGGCAGCGCCCCAATATGATCCTCATGTCCATGGGTAATCACAAACCCCTTAATCTTGTCCGCATTCTGCTTTAAGTACGTCACATCCGGAATCACCAAATCAATTCCCAGCATATCATCCGACGGGAACGCCAGTCCGCAGTCCACGATGATAATATTGTCCTCGTACTCAAACGCCGTGATATTCATACCAATCTGCTCTAGCCCGCCAAGTGGTATGATCTTCACCTTCGCTTCCGTATTCTGTTTTTTACCTTGTTGTTTCAATCTAATACCTCCGTGTTCTGATTTGTCCTTCACTGATTTGTCCTTCACTGATTTGTCTTTCACTGACTTAACCGCTTTATCCCTGGCTGATTCCTCTTTTATGTTTTCCTTCATCTCTTTCATTTCTTTCATACATTTTCTTCTTTCACTTCATTTTCTATTTTGTTACTGCAATCCTTGCAGTACCCGTACAATTTCACTTCGTGATCCACCACCGTAAACCCGATTCGCTCAAACACCGCCTTCTCAAGCGCGTCCAGCAGGTCGTCCTCAAAAGAGATCACCCGTCCGCACTCCCGGCAGATGGCGTGATGGTGGTGATGTTTCTTCGCCCCATCGAACTCTCCCAGCTCGTAGCGGGCAAACCCGTCATCAAAACTAACCTTGTCAATCAGATGCAGTTCCACAAGCACCTGCACCGTTCGGTAGATGGTCGCCAAGCCAATCTCCGGATACTGGACTCTGACCAGATCATAAATCTGTTCCGCCGTGAGATGCTCTCCCGGATGTTCGGCCATCATTTCCAGAACCAGCAGCCGCTGGCTCGTCACCTTAAGTCCCTTCTCTTTCAGCATCTCCTTAAACAAATCCTGATTCATAGCAAAGCCCCTTTATTATTTCATTTACTTTTTCAGATCGACGTCCATATCCTCCATCAGCTCCGAAAAAATCTTAAATAAATAATCCATCTCATCATCGTCCTCCACAAACTCGTATACCGCGTCTGCTTCCTCCGCTTTGGACGTATCCTTGAGGATATAACACTCCCCGTCCTCGTCGTCCTCCTCCGCGTCCGTCACCAGAATATAATTCATCCCGTTAATTTTCGTCTCTTCCAGCACATAAAACCCGATGCTCTCTCCATCCTCGGTCTCCAGCGTAATCATTCTCTCTTCGTTCATTTGATCTCTCCGTATCCTCCATTGAATTCGTTAAAAGCTTTATATGGAATCCAGATAGCCCTGCAGTATCAATCCCGCCGCAATCTTATCTATGACTTCTTTTCGATGTTCTCTTCTGACGCCGCTCTCGATTAAAATCTCCTCCGCCGCCACCGTTGTCAGACGCTCGTCCCACAAAATCACCGGCAGCCCGGTTCTTCGTTCCAGCATGGCCTGAAACTCTTCCGTCTTCTTAGCCCGCTCTCCCACCGTATCGTTCATATTCTTAGGATAACCCAAAACAATGGTTTCAATCTCATACTCGCCGATTAATGTCTCAATTCTGGCCAGCGTCTGTCTCAATTTATTCTCGTCTTTTCTGGTAATCGTTTCCACACCCTGGGCCGTAATCCCCAGCGCGTCACTGACTGCCACTCCCACGGTCTTAGAACCAAAGTCCAGTCCCATGATCCTCATACTGCGTTACTCCATTTCCTAAAACACCTAATTTCGTCCACACAAAAAACAGCTGGTCTCCACCAACCCACTTTCATCCCCAACATATAATTTGACTGCCAGCTTCCGCCCGTCCGACAGAATCTGACAGTCTTTCATACGTACTTTCACACGCCCCTACTTTAACTTCTCTTCGATATACACAGACAAAAGTTCCTCCAGAATCTCATCACGTTCTACTTTCATGATCAGACTTCTGGCGTTCTTGTGGCTGGTAATATAAGTTGGGTCTCCAGACATGATATACCCAACAATCTGATTGGTTGGATTATACCCCTTTTCTGTCAACGCAATATAGACCTGCTCTAAGACCTGGCTTACATCCATCTTATTCTCTTGTACGGTTTTAAAAAATTGTGTATTATGAATTTCGCCCATCTGTACCCACGTCCTTTAACTATTCTCCTCTATTCTATACCACTTTCCCACATTCGGCAACAAAAATATTTCTTACAGAGCTTATTTTTTTAATATTTCTATGATTTCATCCGTGAGAAAGTTAATCATATGCCCGGTAATCATGGTTCCCTTCCGTTTTTCATCCCAGGGAATGGCCGCCTTCACATATTCTTTCGTGTGGCCCACCAGATAATCGACGCCGTCCACCGTCACCTTCTCCTCCAGCAGCACTTCCTTCTCACACCCCAGAAAACTCTCCCGGTACTCCCTCGACATCCGTTCCGTCAGTTCCAGCAGCACATCGCTGCGCTCCGCCTTCTTCTGCTCCGGAACCTGGTTCTCCATCACCGCCGCCTTGGTGCCGCCTCTCTTGGAATATTTAAACACATGCATCTCATAAAAATGCACCCGTTCCAGATATTCCCTGGTGATCTCAAACTCTTCCTCCGTCTCCCCCGGGAATCCCACAATCACATCCGTGGTAATCGCCGGGTTATCAAAGTATTTTCGCAGCAGCTCACACCGGGCCGCGTAATCCTCCGTGGTATAATGACGGTTCATCCGTCTCAGCGTCTCATCACACCCGCTCTGCAGCGACAGATGAAAATGAGGACAGATCGTCCGAAGCCCCTTAAGAGTCCGCACAAACTCCTCCGTCACAATCCTTGGCTCCAGCGATCCCAGCCGGATTCTCTTAAGTCCGGCAATCCCATCCAGCCGCACGATCAGCCCCAGCAGATTCACCTTCTTCTCCTCCGAAAAATCCACTCCGTAAGAGCTTAAGTGAATCCCCGTCAGCACAATCTCCTGGTATCCCGCCGCCACCAGTGTCTCCACCTCGCTCACAATATCCTCCACCTCCCGGCTTCTCACCCGTCCTCTGGTATAGGGGATAATGCAGTAGCTGCAAAACTGGTTGCATCCGTCCTGAATCTTGATAAACGCCCTGGTGTGGTCGGCAATCCTGCGGATACTCAGCCGCTCATACTCCTTCGTCTTTCCGATATCGATGATATGGCTTCCCCCGTCAATATGAGTCACCCCGGAATCCGCCGCATCCTCCGCCCGGGTTTCAAACCAGGCATCCAGGATTTCAATCAGCTCCGTCTTTTTATTATTGCCAATGACAATGTCAATGGCTTCATCTTTCTTTAATTCCTCTCCCGCCGCCTGGACATAACATCCCGCCGCCACGACTACCGCGTCCGGGTTCATTTTCCTGGCACGGTGAAGCATCTGTCTGGATTTCCGGTCCGCGATATTGGTGACGGAACACGTGTTGATCACATAGACATCCGCGCCTTCCCGAAACGGCACAATCTCATAACCGGCTTCCTCCAGCATCTGCTGCATGGCTTCCGTCTCATAAGAATTCACTTTACATCCCAGATTGTGTAGGGCTGCCTTTCTCATAGAACCTATCTCCTATCCGATTTTTAAGTAACAGTTCAGACGGCGGGAAATTGGTACGGAAAAGCGCGTCAAGCTCGCTTGTAAGCACCTTTTCGTGCCAATTTTCACATCGGATGAATATCCGATGCTTCTTGACCAGTTTTTTCGGTCAAGAAGATGTGCCGTCTGAACTGTTACTTTTTACATATGATTAACCTGAATTTATGCAATCTAACTATTGACTTTTCCCGCATTCATCTGTACTATTGAAGAAGGTGAGGGACAGACCCCGCCATATATGTTATGTAACAAAATGAAGGAGGGGTTTCCCATGAAAACAGTTCGTATTTCTTTAAATTCTATCGATAAAGTAAAAGCATTCGTGAATGATTTGACCAAATTTGATGAGGATTTTGACCTGGTATCAGGCAGATACGTGATCGACGCCAAATCCATTATGGGTATTTTCAGCCTGGACTTATCCAAACCGATTGATTTGAATGTCCATGCCGAGAGCAATATCGATGAGATCTTAGCGATCCTTGCTCCGTACATCATTCCGTAATTTTAACCCTCGGGTATACTTATTGGATTTTAAAAGCTGCTTGAAAAAGCAGCTTTTTTGTTTTCCTTCTTTTTCAGTGCAGGCAATGTGGGCCGGTCCCTTTAGTCACACCAGATCACTTCTCTTGTCTCAATGGCTGCGGCTATCATTTCCTCAATCTTCTCCTGCAGCTTCGTCTCCGACTTATGGATAATGTTGATATTGGGCTTCGTCACCGGATGCTTCGCCACAAAAATCGTGCAGCAGTCCTCGTAAGGCTGGATCGACGTCTCAAACGTCCCGATCTTCTCGGAAATATCCACGATCTCCTGTTTATCAAACCCAATCACCGGACGGAACACCGGCATGGTGCACACCTCGTTGGTGGCCGCCAGGGACTGAACCGTCTGGGACGCCACCTGACCGATGCTCTCCCCGGTAATCAGCGCCAGGGAACCGGTCTCCTTCGCGATATGCTCCGCAATCTTCATCATATACCGTCTCATGATAATGGTCAGCTCCTCATGGGGACACTGCTCATAGATGTAGAGCTGGATATCCGTAAAATTCACCACATGCAGCTGAATCGGCCCCGAATACACCGCTACCAGCTTTGCCAGATCCACCACCTTCTGCTTGGCCCGTTCACTGGTATAAGGCGGCGCGTGGAAATACACCGCGTCGATCTTCACGCCTCTCTTGGCAATCATATACCCCGCCACCGGGCTGTCGATTCCGCCTGACAGCAGCAGCATAGACTTTCCGTTGGTCCCCACCGGCATACCGCCCGGCCCCGGGATCATCTCGGAGTAGATATTCACCTGATTGCGGACCTCCACTCTCACATAGACATCCGGTTTATGCACATCCACCTTCATCTCCGGGTAAGCTTCCAGAATTACCTCGCCCAAATCCCGGTTCATCTGCTCCGACGGCACCGGATAATTCTTGTCGGCTCTTCTGGAATCCACCTTGAATGTAAAATGTTTGTCAGGATACACCTGGTCAATGTAGGAGACCACCTCTTTTTTCAGGTTCTCAAAATCTTTCTCCTCGATCTGCACCATCGGACAGATCCAGGCGATGCCAAACACCTTTTTCAGCGCGTCCACGGCTTCCTCAAAGTCGTACTCCCCCAGCGCCTCGGCATAGATCCGCCCGGACTCCTTGGAAATCTGGAATTCTCCCTCCACATTCTTTAAGGCCCGGCGCATCTGTTTGATTAACGCGTCCTCGAACATAAAACGGTTCTTACCCTTCGTTCCGATTTCCGCATACTTAATTAAAAATGACTTATAAAACATACTTATCCTCCAATCCGCCTTATCTCCTCTGATAACGGCGCAGCACGGGAAGCAGTTCCTTCAATACTTCAATGCTGTAATCAATCTCTTCCTTCGTGTTAAACAATCCAAAACTGAAACGCAGGGTGGCGTCCAGCAGCTCCTTCTTCACACCGATGCCTTTCAGCGTATCGCTGACGCCCGGATGGTTGGAGGAACAGGCGGAACCGGAGGACACGTAAATGCCCTTCTCCTCCAGCGCGTGCAGCAGCACCTCACTGCGGATGCCGTCAAAGCTGACGCTGACCACCTGAGGGGCGCTTAATCGTCCCCGTTCGCTGTTGATGTGGGTTCCCTCCACCTCAGCCAGACAGTCCATCATATAATCCTTCAGGCCATAGAGATAATCCACCTTCTCCTCGTGGCTGGTGTACATCTCCTTCGCCGCCACTCCCATGCCTGCCACGCCGGGAACATTTTCCGTTCCGGAACGCATGCCTTTCTGCTGGCCGCCGCCCAGGATTAAGGGTTTTACCTTTACCTTCTCATCGATATACAAGAAACCAACGCCCTTTGGTCCGTGGAACTTATGTCCGCTGACGCTCATAAGGTCGATTCCCTGGCGCTTCGGCCGGATCGTGTACTTGCCGTAAGCCTGAATCGCGTCCACGTGAAATATCGTGTTGGGATTCTTCCTCTTGATCACCTTCGAGATCTCCTCCACCGGCTCTACGGCCCCAATCTCATTGTTCACATACATGATAGAGACAAGGAGGGTATCCGGCCGGATGGCCTCCTCCAGTTCCGTCAGGCTGATATGGCCTTTCTCATCCACCGGCAGATACGTAATCTCATACCCGTGGTCCGCCAGCATTCCCAGCGGATTATACACCGACGCATGTTCGATATTGCTGCTGATGATATGTCTGCCGCCCCGCTCATTGCCAAAGGCCGTGCCCATCAGAGCCATGTTGTTGGACTCCGTACCGCCGGAGGTGAACAAAATCTCCTTGTCCTGCACCTTCAGCGTCTTTGCGATGTCCGCTCTCGCCTGTTTGATATAATTCTCCGCCGCCATGCCCTTGGAATGCTTCGCCGCCGCGTTGGCGTAGTCCTCGGTCATGGTCTTCACTACAATATCCTTCACGCTGTCCAACACCCTGGTTGTCGCGGAATTGTCAAAATATGCTTCCATCATCTTCTCCTGACTTCATAGATTCTCATAAGTTTCCGCACCGGCAGCCGAAAACTCAATTACCACGATTAACTGATCAACTCTCCAGCTGAAACATCAGCACCGACAAAATCGCCAGCCCTGCCGTCTCCGTCCGCAGGATTCTCTTCCCCAGCGTCACCGGCCGGATATCCACCGCGCTGGCCGCCTCAATCTCCGCATCCTCAAAACCGCCCTCCGGTCCGATAAAGATGCCCACGCTCATGCCCGGTTTGATCCGTTCCAGTTCCCGCTTCGTTCCCGCCATCCCTTTTGCATGTTCAAAGGGAATCAGATTTACGTCCAGATCTTTGGCAAATGCAAACGCCTCCCGAAGCGTCATCACTCCCGTCACCTCCGGGATGATCATCCGCTTCGACTGCTTGGCCGCGCTCTCCGCAATGGAATTCCAGCGCTTCACTTTCGCCTCTTCCTTCTTCGCATCCAGCTTCACCACCGCCCGCTTCGTCATCACGGGAATCACCTGATACACGCCCAGCTCCACCGCCTTCTGTATGATCAGTTCCATCTTGTCACTTTTGGGCAGTCCCTGAAACAGATACAGCTTCGCCGGCAGTTCCGTCCCTTCCTCATCCACCGAGAGAATCCGGGCCGTTACCTCCTCCGGGGTGATGGCAGCAATCTCACAGTGGTAATCCCTATCAATCCCATTGCTGATCAATACCTGCTCCCCCGGCTTCATGCGGAGAACATTTTTCATATGGTTCACATCAGTACCGGTTATGCGGATCTCCTGCTGCCCAATCTGCTCCGGTTTCACGAAAAAATGATACACGTTACGCTCCTTACTACCGCTTCCTGGCCGTGATGGACACCCACTCGCCCTGGTATGTCGTTTCGATGATTTCCAGCGCCTCATTGGCCTCCATAGCCGCCTTCACCGCTTCCTCCTTCATATTAATAATACCGGAGGTGATGAAAATGCCGCCCTTCTTCAAATGCACCGGAATCTCCTTCTGTAACAGAATAATCACATCAGCCAGGATATTCGCCACCACAATATCATAGCACTCATATCCCACCTGATCCTGCACGGCCTTGTCATCGATGATATTGCCCTGAAGCACCCGGAACTGATGTCCGCCGATCTGGTTGGCCTCCAGATTCTCGCCCACGGCCGTGATGGCATTTTCATCCAAATCCGTGCCAAGCACCTCCTTGGCCCCCAGCTTTAACGCCGTGATCCCCAAGATTCCGCTCCCGGTTCCCACATCCAGAATCTCCGACTCCGGTGTAAGGTACTTGCGAAGCTGGCGGATGCACAGCTGGGTCGTCTCATGCTGTCCGGTCCCAAACGCGGTCCCCGGATCAATCTGAATCAGCAGCTTGTCCTTATGCTCCTGTGGAATCTCCTCCCAGGTAGGCTTAATCAGAATATCATCCACCGTAAACGGCTTAAAATACTGCTTCCAGTTGTTGATCCAGTCCTTATCTTCCGTCTCGGAGGCCTCGATGGTCCGCTCTCCCACGTCCACAAACTGGCTTAAATCATCCAGTCCCTCTTCAATCTCCCGTAAGATGCGTTCCAAATCAGACACATCCTCCAGATAAAAGCTGACCTTCGCCACGCCATCATCCGGCGGAAGCTCCGGCAGAATGTCAATAAACATTCCCTTGGTCTCAGCTTCCGTCAATGGAATATTATCCTCAATTTCAATCCCTTCAATACCAATTTCGTCAAATAAGCTGCTGACCAGATCCACAGCCTCCGTGGTGGTGGTCAATGTAAATTTATTCCATTTCATAAACTGCTCCTTCCGGTCCTACTGACCAATGATTATTTTAACAAATAAAATCGCAAGTACCACCAGCACCACCGGCCGCACGATTTTCCGTCCGTTGCTCACTACCATACCGGAGCCGATATAATGCCCCATAATACAGAAAGCTGCCGCCGCGAACCCCAGCGGATACAGTACCTTCCCGTTCATCACAAACGTAACCAACGCCGCCACATTGGAAGATAAATTAATCACTTTCGTAAGCCCCGACGCTTTTTTGATATTCATCTTCGCCACGCCTGTCAAAATCAGAATCAAAAAGGTTCCGGTGCCTGGTCCGTAAAAGCCGTCATACATGCCGACCACAAAAGCCGCCAGGATGGCGATTACCAGCACCCGGTTCTCCGGCAGCGTATCGACCCCCGCGCCCTCTCCCATGTTTTTATTTCTCAGCACGTAGAATGCCACCACAGGAAGCACCACAATCATCATATTTTTAATCACGGTCTCGCTGATGAGCAGCGACAAATTCGCCCCAATCGGGGACCCAATTAACGCCGCCACCGATGCCGCAATGGCGATCTTCCCGCGGATAAATCCATTTTTTCCATAACGGATGGTGGAAACCGTAGTTCCCAGAGTCGAGCTCAATTTGTTGGTGCCCAGCGCCATATGCGGCGGCACCCCTGCTATCAAAAATGCAGGAAGGGAGATCAGTCCGCCACCCCCTGCGATCGAATCAATAAAACCTGCTAAAAACACAAGCGGACAGACAATCAGATACGGTATCATATTCCAAGTTCCTCTTCCTTACATTTTTTTCATAAATAACCACGCTATATCATAGCATAATTTATTTTTTATTGCAATAAAACAGACCGCTCCCGCATTAATCTATTGAACGGATTAAAAAAGCTTCCAGTTCCGGCAGGATTCCGGTAAACACATATTAAACGAAATTCCTAAATGCATTACACTCCATCACACAACCGGAGGGGCGTCGGGCGGGAGCACACATAAAAACAGGAGCATCGCATTTGACAATTGATGATTTCATGTCAAAAGCGATGCTCCTGTTTTATTACAAGTATTTTTTCAACTCTTCTGCATCTTCCTCACTTAACTTATTTCCTCCAGTAAAAGCAATAATAAAATTTTTCAAGGATTTATTAAATGATTGATTTATAATTTTTCTTGTCCATCCCTGCAAAAATTCATTCTTGGTAACTAAAGAAGTATAATAATAACTTTTAGTATTTTTCCTCCTGGCTTCTATCATCCCTTCATTCTGAAGTTTCTTTAAATAAGTACTTAATGTTTGTTTTTTCCAATCCTTATTCAACACTTCATTTGAATATGCCATCAAATCCTTAAATGAAAGCGGTTCCTTCGCCTCCCAGAACACTTCCATTAACTCCAGT
This sequence comes from Bacteroides thetaiotaomicron, assembly GCA_034142505.1. Lineage (GTDB taxonomy): Bacteria > Bacillota > Clostridia > Lachnospirales > Lachnospiraceae > Hungatella_A. Next base: position 13,612 of record JAWZDV010000100.1, on the reverse strand, counting down.
TCTGTATCTGTTAATTCATAATATTGTTCCATATCTGCTTTTCCCCCATCGTTCATCACAATAGTTCAATGTGGACATACATCATAAGTTAAAGAATTATATTTATCTCCCAATTTAACATAACCGCAATTTGAACACCTTTGCGAATAATAATAATCAACCCTGCAGCCACCATCTGATTTTTTCACATGCACCTGTGTTGTCCCTGATACATAATTATGATTACAGAATGCTTTCGTTTTTGTCCCATCTATTTTGTAAACCACACCGGTTTTATCTTCAACAAAAACAACTCCCCCCTTAGTAAGATCTTCAATAATATCTTGTTTCACATCACCCGGAAAAAATACTTCCTGAACCTTTCCCTGATCTAATCCAACATTTGCTACCTCCATCTTGGGAAGTGGATTATATGCAAAGACAGCCGTTGCGAATGCCACTTGAAACACCATAACCAGAATAAAACTCACTAGTATCCTGTTAATATGCTCTTTCTTTTTCATCTCTTTAATCCTCCTTTTCATTCTTTTCGTCTCACTTCCAATTAATTTTGCCGACAATAAAATACGGTGTTTTGCATTCCTTCCATTAACAGCCGCCATATCTATTAAAAGAATTCCGTACCTTCTCACATCACTTTCATCATTACCTGCAATTACCTGTTTATCACAACATAACTCTGCCACATCCGATAATTCCCTGCACAACAAAATACAAAATGGATTAAACCAGTGAACGGCCATAACAATCAGCCCTATAAACTTAAATCCCAAATCCCAGTTTTTTATATGAATCAGTTCATGTTTAAAAATATAATATAAGTTTTCCTCCTCCCAATCTGCAAACTGATCCGGCAAAAGTATCACAGGAAAAATCATTCCCACCGCCATAGGTTCCCCTATTTGTGCAGATAAGACTAATTTTACAGTCCTATCTAGCTTAATTTCCCGTTTTACTTTATTAAATAGCCTTGTAACTCTCTCAGAAGGTCCTGATTCAGAACCGCATTGTATTAAAACACGCTTCACTTTACTATATCGATATATCTGCGTGATAATAATCGCCAGTGAGCAACAGGCAATCAGCAACGCCGCAATCATTACTCTCTTAGAAATCCCCGGTAAAACAATCTGACCAGCCGGCCCAACCAGAATCGAATTCGAACGGACTAATATTTGAGGAACATTCTCTTCCATTTTAATATTTTGATATCCAAATATCTCTTGCAGCAAAGTGTAGAACTGAAATTTTAATTCTGGAACAGGAACTAAATAAAACAGCAATGCCATCTTCAAAAAGCGGTATCTCCATATTACCCCCATGCATTTTCCCAACAATGGATACAGAAGAAAATAGAACACAACAACCACTGTTCCAGATAATGACATAATCATAATAACATTCTGTCTCAATGGCACCAACCTTTCATGGAACTTTCATGCAATTTACTGTATCTAATACGTATCATAAAATATCTTTTACTGCATGTCAATTAACATCATATAAGTTTGTCATTTTGTACTATAATTTTTAGGACTATTTGTAAAACTTTACTATTTCCTTTTATACTAATAACGAATATAATCAAATTATAACGTATTAAGTAATATAGTACAAAAAAACAATGGAGGACAACATGAAAAATATATCATTGCAGAAAAAATTATTTGCGTTAGTGATTTTTTTTATAATTATATTTCTTGGACTTCAATATGCTTTCGTATCATATCATATGTCTGTGCGCGGTACAGTTTTATCCAATAACGGCAATCAGTTGATACTCCAGGGCGTGGAACACAGCATAAACTACAAAACATATGTTGTTAATAATTCAAAAAATATGAATGTTCAAGATACCGATGGTAATCAATTACAGTTTTCAGATTTGATAGAAGGAACCAATATCGAGGTTTGGTATAAAACCCGCCTATTTGTATTGAATCATAATAATCTACAAAAAAGGGCACAGGAGAAGGCTGTACTACAAGAAAAACAAGCAATTGATAAAGTAGAAACAATTAAAATTTTGCCTAATTAAAAAGGGGAGGTGAATCCAGTGGAAATGGTGGCGACATTTGTGAAACAACAATAACTGTCTACGAATGAAGGAGGAGCGTTAATATGAAGAAAAGAAAAGAAGTATTTTTTGCCATTGTACTGTCGATGATTATGATATGTGCTATACCTATGATATCATTAGCCAATGTAGAAGAAACGTTTGCGGCAAATGGAAGCGAAATATCTACGCGCGCAATTTTGCGTTATAATGTTTATGGGACTTCAGATGATACAAATAGAATTAGTGTTCAAGCTTCATTAGTAGTGCAAGACAGTTACAACCAAATCATTGACGTTACTAAAGTGTGGTTTAGTGGAAGCACGTCCGACATTAGTAACGTATCTGTTGGAAATGTTACCATTTGGAACAATGGAGAATATGCTAGCGTTCCAGTAAATTACAGGCAAAAGGGAATAACAGGACTTTTGATTGACAAAAGTACAACATTTTATTTTTATCCGTAGTAGCTGTATTTACAAATAATCAAAAATCGTATATGACATTTTTACTATCACATTTACAAGGGAACTTAAATAAAATGCTTGAATCTTTGGAATGAATTGATTATAATTGAGGCATAAAAAGGAACAACCGTCTCATACAAGAGGTTGGCCTATTATCAAAGACAGAATTACCGCCCTATCCAATACCGGTCAAAGTATACAAGGGCGGTTTTTCTGTACCCCATTACAGGGATTTCTCCGACTATTAAATACTCATTGAGGTAAAGACTGATGAAAGATCGAATACTACCTATTTTAATCGCTATTATTATAACTTTAGTAATATCATGGTTCCTCTTCTTTCCATGAAAAAAAGAGGTGTACGAAGATGGCGGAACAATCGTTTATTCCAGCCTTACCTATAAATTATACATATGGAATAAAATTGGCGAAAAAAATACCGTGGAATTTTATATGTTTCCAGATAATACCAAAGATATATCCGGCTATTTACCCGAATTAACAGAGTAATCGTTCCAGATCGGAAAAGCTTGGAACAGATAAATAATAAAGGTGCTGAAAATAGTTCCATCCCATTTTCAGCACCTTCTTCATTTTTACTGATCCACTAAAATTTAGATGTCTCCACCAATACCAAACTCATCCACCGTAGTCTCTTCCTCGGCTTCTGTCTCTACCTCGGCCGGAATAAACTCGGAGAGGAAGGCATCCTCGGAAAGTCCCGCCAGATACGTCGGCAGGTTGATGATAATGCCATCCATACTGTACGGCAGGCTTAAAGAAACGTTGTAAACCAGTTCCTCGGCGCCTTTTTCCGGTGTCACCTCGAAGGTTACATCGAACTTCTGGCCGATGCAGGGGGACATGGCTCTTTCCTTATCCGCAAGTTTTCCTACTCGCTCCCCGTCTACCAGAACTACTACCCGATAAAAGGACTCATAGGTCTGGCCATTATATTCCATCGTCTTATTGTCCATGTATATGGTATGGCCTCGGCCGATGATCATCATAGTTCCTGCAATGATGAGTAAAACCAGGACTGTCCCCAATTGGAACAGCAGCATACGTTTATTCTTCACTTTCAGCCCTCCTCATCCTGATCCAGTTTCAGCTGTTCACCAGCCTTGCTCTTGGCCCGTCGTTTTTTCGTCTCATACATAATCAGAGCAAGTGTGATAACGCCGTAGGATACAAACACACGGAAGTATTCGCCGATCATGGAATCTCCGGTGATCTTCGCTCCGGCAGACGGCGCCACAATAAACATCAGGTGGAACAGGATTGCTCCCAAGAACACATTGCCGATATTTGCCTTGTCAACGGACGCACCGCCTACCAGCAGCGCCGCGATACAGAACATACCAATCTGCTTGTGGGAAGCGTAGGTAGAGATATTTCCCATGTTCTGCAGATAGATGACCATACCGATTCCGGCAAAGACTGTGGACATCACAATCGCGATAATTCTGGTCCGCTCCACCTTGATACCGGCGTCGCCGGCCACATCCATATCCTGGCCTACGGCACGCATGTCCTGGCCAAGTTTCGTCTTGCGGAACCATATAATAAACAGACACAGCATTCCAATTACAATCAGAGTCAGCACCGGAATCTTCACTCCGCCGATACGGACTGCCAGTAAATTGTCAAGAGACTGTCTCATATTCAGCAGGCTGACCGTGTTACGGATACCGTAGCCACGCGGCAGCTTGATGTTGGAGTGCTTGATCGGAATCACCGGCCCCATCATGTACAGTACGATAAGCTGATAAATACCATCCATAAAGAAAGCGATGATGTAGCTGGTGATCATCTCACGTCCTTTTGCCTTGTTCAGCATTCTCCCACAGAACATGCCAAGAAGAATGGAGATCGGAATCGAGATAATCATGGCAAGAATCATTCCTGGAATTCCCCAGACCTGCCAGTCAGCTGCAAAGATAAAACCAATCTGGCCTGCCATGGCGCCCAGCGTCATACCAAAGTTCAATCCCATACCTGCCATAATCGGAATCAACAGGCTTAAGATCAGGAACGCGTTTCTGCCCAGTCTGGTCATAATCTCGTTGAGCAGATAAGCCGGTGAGAAACCGGATAACGGAATACAAATGATACAGATGATGACAAACATAATCGGTACCGAGTTATTCCGAAGTAATTCTAATACATGATTGCTACCGTTCTTTTTCTGTTTTGTACTCATTTTGATCCCTCCATCTTTCTGGTCAAAGCATAGAGGATCATACCGTTTGATACTATGATACGGATAACCTCGCTCATGTCCATATGAATCATGGAATTCATTACAGTTGGGGTCATGGTTACAAGTCCCTGGAACAAGAACGTACCGATGATCACATTGGTAATGGATGCCTTATTGACTGAAGCACCGCCAATCAAGATGGCAGACACCGCCGGAAGCGCCATATAGAACGGCGCCATATAAAGCTGGATGAAACCGAAGCCCTGCTGGTACATCAAAATACCAACCGCGGCAAGCCATGTGGACATGATGACGGAAAGCATTCTCATCTTGTCGCCATTGACACCGGAGGCTCTGGCAAAGTTCGGGTTGGAACCCACAGCCGTCATCGCCGTACCTGTCTTGGTGTGAAGAAATGCCCACATCAAAAATGCCAGGAATGCGAACAGCAGAAGGCTGCCCACCGGAATCACTAAATTCCCGATCTTGATCTGCAGGAATCTGGCAAGCACCTGATCATAAAAACCTTCCAGGGAAATCGTGGTACGAAGTCCCTTGCCGGACAATCCCCAAACCATGGTAGGACTGCTATACGGAAGCAGCAGCCACATCATACACATAAAGGAAACGGAGGAGAATCCTACATAAGTAGCAATCATCATCTCGCCGCCCTTGATCTTATTTAACAGCCAGCCGTAGCCTCCGCCAAAGATCACTGCAAACGGTGTGGAAATTAAAATCGCCATCACAAAACTCATCGGACCGCTGAAACCAAACTGAATGGACAGTGTCGCACCCAGCAGACCGGAGATAATTCCCAGTGGAAGTCCGAAGTTCAGTCCACAGCCGGAATGAATCATCGGCACCATAGCCAGCACCATGACAGCATTCCAGCTGAAACGGTTGATGGTATTGGTGATCTGTGTTGGGAGATCCGCTCCGACAAATGGCGTCAGAAGAAACATCAGCAGAAGGAATCCGGTGATGATCAGTCTTGGCAGACCAAAGCTTTTCAGGAACTCCTTCGCTTTCGCCATATAATCAATGTTACTCTTTTCTATTTTATCCATGCTGCTCCCCCTTATTTAACCTGGCTGACCATCAGCAGACCAAAGTCTTCCGAAGACTCGGTCGCCGGCAGGATTCCAGCAATTTTACCGCCCGAAACAATGGCGATCCGGTCACAGGTCGTTCTCAATTCTTCCAGCTCAGACGAGATCATCACGACGGTGACGCCGCTCTCTCTGTTGAACTTTTTCAAGGCATCCAGTACCAAAGCCTTGGCGCCCACGTCAATTCCACGTGTCGGCTCGGACACGAATAAGAATTTCGGTTCCAGGGCAAATGCCTTGGCCAGGCAGATCTTCTGCTGGTTGCCGCCGGAAAGTTCCTTAGCTTTCTGCAGGGAACTGGTACATTTTATCTGCAGCTCATCGATGTACTTCTGGGTCACCTCATGGATGGCTTTCTCATCCCTCCACTTAATCAGGCCGCCCAAGTAATTTTTGAGAAATTTATTCTGAATCTGCATTGCGGTAAACGCAACATTCCATTCCAGCGTCTCGTCCAGCAAAAGACCGATATCTCTTCTGTCTTCCGACACAAACGCCAGGGACGCATCCAGACAGTTCTTCGGATTGTTGAGGGGAATGGTCTTCCCGTCAAATTCCACCGTGCCGCCCGCTTCATAAAGCCCCATCACGCCGTTTGGAATACCGAGTTTTCCCTGGCCGGCCAGTCCGCCGATTCCCAGAATCTCGCCTTCCCTCACGTCCAGGCTCACATTGCGCACCGTCTCACCCGGCATATCTACCCAGAGATTCTTGATGGACATGATGATTTTGGCGTTGGGATTGTCCCGGATATCCATCTTGGCAGACGTCTGGATATTTCTACCCACCATCCACTTTGTGATATCGGCAACATCTGTCTCTTTGGCCGCCACATCTTTTACCACATAACCATCACGCATAATCACAACTTTATCGCAGACGGATAAAATCTCGTGAAGTCTGTGAGTGATAAAGATCACAGCAATTCCCTTCGCAGCCATACCGCGAATAGATGCTAATAATGCCTCCGCTTCCTGTTCTGTCAGAACAGCCGTCGGCTCATCAAGGATCAGCAGCTTCAGCTGCTCCTTGCTAAGTTCTCTCGCAATTTCGGTAAACTGTTTATGACCGACCGGCATATCGCTGATCGTCATATTCGCGTCAATTTTAACCCCCATCTTATCGATGGCATTGTCAGAAATCTCTGACATCTTCTTATAATCCAGGGTATTTAAACGTTCTCCGAACACCTCGGAGATCACATTCTTCTTCATCGGTTCCCGATTGAGCAGGATGTTCTCGGTGGCTGTGAAGCCTGGAATCAGGGAAAACTCCTGATGTACCATACCAATTCCCGCTTCCAATGCATCAAACGGAGTATTGAAGGCCACCTTATCCCCATTAATCAGAACATCTCCGCCATATCCACCGGTTTCTCTGATGACGTCCATACCGAAGAGGAGCTTCATCAGCGTACTTTTTCCGGCGCCATTTTCGCCTACAAGGCCCAGAACTTCACCGGCCTTCAGTGTAAAGTTTATATCCGTCAAGACCTGATTGCCGAAGAAATCCTTCTTGATATTTCGCATCTCCAACAATGGAGTTTCGTTATTTGTCATAGTTTTTCCCACCTAAAACAACAGGGGGAGAGTCTCCCCTCCCCGCTATTGCCCAACTTTTTATTATATAGGATCTTACTTAATGGTGAAATATTTCTCAGGAACTTCAATCTTCGTGGAACCCATGAAGTGGCCAGGATCACCCATGATGTAGGTATCCTGATAAACCAGGAAGACGTTGTCTAACTTAACGCCCGTTTCCACGTTGGTGTAGTTGGAACCATTCCACTCGGCATTCGGTGAGTATACCTGGTATGCCTTTGCGATATCGTCGATATCGTCAAGTTCGCTCTCGCCGTTTAATACGTTCACTGCGTGCTGTGCAAGACCTGCTGTTGTTGTATAGCCATAGGAGTAAGCCCATGTACCGAAGTGATCGGCGCCGCCTCTCTCAACGATGGTGGACTCTACCTTCTTAAGGATCTTATCAAAATCTCCGGCTTCCTCTGTCAGATCGATGCCAAGCGCTCCCGGATATCCCATCAGTGGGGAAGGAAGGTCAGCCTCGATAAAGTATCCGCCGTATTCCATCAGCTGTTTTAACAGTGGCTCTGTATGAGCATCGTTGGTACAGAAGTAAGCAGCGTTCTCGCCGTACTTGCCAACCCACTCCGGAACCTTCTCAAGGATGTAAGCCTGGGCACCGGCTACGCCGACGTCGGAGGTTGGGTCTGGAGCAGTCTCAAGAACGAACTCCATACCGAATTCCTTACAAGCTTCCTTCATAACAGCAACACGACGGCTCATGGTCTCGTATGCCATATGACGTGGGAAGGAAATATGTACAAAGGTATCGCAGCCCAGCTCATGAGCGGTACGGATAATCAGATATCCACGGGCAACGAAATCGTTGTTGCAGACTAAGTCGGCAGCGCTTCCGATCTCAGGAAGATCCTCATGGCCCTCACCTGCGATACAGATGATGTCAGGACGGCTCTCTTTGATCTTACGGAATGCCTCTGTTGTTCCAGGTACTGCCTGGTTTACGATGATGGCTTTCATCTGAGGATCATCAGAAAGGTTTACAATCGTCTGGATGGTGGTCTCAAGCTCCTCGGTAAAGTTGTCAGGATAGATCGCCAGTTTGACTTTATCCTCGCCATACTCCTTCTGGAACGCCTCAGCGCCACGTCTGTCATCCTCAGACTGTGAAACAGAACCGGTTACAATACCAATGTGGAAATCTTCACCAGCTGCTTCTGTTGCCTCTGTCTCCGCTGCGTCAGCCGCTTTTGTCTCAGCTGCCGTCGTCTCAGGAGCCTTTGTCTCAGCTACCGGCGGAGTTGTGTTTTTGCTGCCGCAAGCTGCCATAGATAATACCATAGCGCCTGCAAGCATGACACTTAAAATTTTTTTCATACTTTTACCTCCAAAAATTATTTATAAAAGGGTAACGTACCCACTTTATATTAGTATTTATTGTAGCATACACCCACATTTTGTCAATAGTTAACACTTTAATTAATTAACTCGTCAATAATATTTTTCAAAAAAAGGGAGGCAGTCAAAAACCGACTGCCGCCACAAGATTCTTTTTATTTTGCTGTGATAGATTCTGCCGCTTCCTTGCCGGATACCTTTACGGGATCATCGCCCCGTCAGCCCCAACCTTATACCCATCCGGGGTAGTGGTGTTCATCAGAAGTTTCCCTAAGGTTCCGTCGGAGCGGGTATTCAAATAGTAAGCTTTGCCGTCCACGATCTGCCAGCCGGTGCGCATGGAGGCGTAAGTTCCGTCATCGACAGGGTTCATATAGAAGTAGTTGCCGTCCACTTGAATCCAGCCGGTCATGGCGTGGCCGTCGGCATTGAAGAAGTACCAGCGGGAATCGATATATTTCCAGCCGTTGACAGGCCAACCGCCGTCGGCATACTGGTACCACCAGCCGGCAGGGCTGTAACGCCAGCCCTGGGGGTAGGGATCGTCATCGTCAGGTCCGTCAAACTCATCCGGGCTTGTGGAGATCATGGGAGAAATGGTTCCCGCCCCGTTCCAACCCGGGAACAGCCGCACGGAGGTATCTCCGCTGCCTGCCGTCTCACCGCCGACACCCGGGCCTCTCGCCGCCAAAGCCGTCTGCGGAATCATCAGTGCAATGACCAGTGCCAGTGAAATATTTTTAATCCATCGTTTTATCATATTCGTTTTCCTCCGTCTGTTGAGCATGTTTGCTTCTTATCATACTGTTACTTTGTACCAATTATAACAGACTGACAGAAAAACGAAAAGGAATTTTATCTGCCGGCAGCATAAAAACAGGAGAGTCCGGTTTACCAGACTCTCCTGTTTTTTATTTTAAGCGGAACCTGCTTACCAGTTCCTTCAATAGCTGGGCCTGGCTGCTCAGTTCTTCACTAGCCGCCGCGCTTTCTTCCGCCGTCGCGGAATTGTTCTGCACCACCGCGGCAATCTGGTCAATTCCCTCTGTCACCTGGGAAATACTCAGAGCCTGCTCCTCCGCCGCTTCACGGATCTCACGGACATTCTCCGACACCAGATGGGATTCATTGACGACAGACAACAGCGACTGCGCAGTTTCATCCGCAATCTTTGCCCCGCTCTTCACGGCCAGGATCGATTCTTCAATCATGCCGGTGGTATCGCTGGCGGCGTCAGCGCTCTTGCCTGCCAGATTGCGCACTTCATCTGCCACTACCGCGAATCCTTTTCCGGCTGTTCCGGCCCGTGCGGCTTCCACCGCCGCGTTCAGCGCAAGAATATTGGTCTGGAACGCAATATCCTCGATCGTCTTGATAATATTTCCAATCTCACCGGAGGACTGATTGATATGGTCCATGGCCTGAATCATCTGTTCCATCTCCGTCTTGCTCTTGTCCAGACGCGTCCTGGTTTCCTCTGTCTTTTGACTGGCTCCCGCCGCCTTCTGTGCCGTGCTGGTTACATTGGCGGAAATCCCGTTGATGGTTGCCGCCAGTTCTTCTATGGAGCTGGCCTGCTCGGTTGCTCCCTGGGACAGCGCCTGCGCCCCGCTTGCCACCTGGTCGGCCCCGCTCGCTACCTGGTCGGCGGCCGCGCTGATCCTGGACAGAGTGGTATTTAAAGACTCTGTTATACTTGTTATGGATTCCCGGATTGGCTGGAAATCCCCTTTATATGTCCGATTAAATTCTATGCAGAAATTCCCACTGGACAGTTGGCCCAGCTGATCCGTAATATCAGTGATAATCTCCCTCATATCATTGACCGTCTGATCCAGGGAGCGGGATAACAGACCAGTCTCATCTTTCCTGGCAACGATATCAACGTCCGATTTCAAATCCCCGTCCGCCAGCATTTGAAGCCGTTTGGCCGTGGCTGTGATTGGATCAGAGATGGATTTGGCCAGCCAGGCGGCAAGAACAACAGCCACCGCCAGTGTTATGATAATGATAATCAATGTCACAATAAGAGACTGGTAGGTCCCTCCCATGAACTCGCTCTGCACGATCGCAATGTCGATACTCCATCCATTCGTGCCCGGAACAGGGGCATAAGCCATCATTTTTTCTTTGCCGTTATAATAATAACCGCCAAATCCGGTGATCCCCTGTGTCATGTTATATTCGATCTCTGCCAGACGCTTCAGCTTGCTGTCCCTCTTCGCTTCCGTCTGCGTGTTATATTTCTGCAGAACCAGATCGTAATCTTCAAAGCCAATGGTGTCTCCGGAACGGTTCAGAACCGCCGCGTTGCCGGTGCCCACCTGGATAGAGGAGACGATATCGGAAAGGATCTTCGCGCTCTTTCCAGCGATCATCATTCCCTGGAAGGAGCCGTCTCTTACAACCGGGACCGCAAACAAAATCAGCATATCTCCGTTCTCGTCCACCATGACAGGATCGCTGACAAATGACTTTCCTGTGGTTTTGGCCTGTTTAAATGCCTCCAGACCCGACAGATCCTTCCCCGTCTCCATACTGATCCCATTGGCATCGGTAAGCTCTATCAACTGATATCCGTTATTCTCTTTCAGGCTGTGAAGCTGTGAAATCTTTTCATCCCTGCCAAGATCTCCCCACAGCGTGGAATTATAAGTAAATTCTTTTACCGTATTCATCTCTGCCTTCAACTCGGCGGACACCTGGTTGGCGGCAATAATAACGGCCTCCTGGAGCGTTTCCTCCAAGGTACTGACCGTACTCTGATAATTCATCAGACTGGAAATTCCTCCTGTAATCAGGAGCGCCAGTGTAATCATGATTATGATACTTGATAAAATTCTGGCTCTAATCGTTTTCAATGTGACTCCCCCCGCTTTTCGATATTAAACACTAACTATAATATCGGCAGGTTTATGAAAATCGTAAGTCATTTCATAAAAATAAGGGGCCGTATTTTCTTTTTTCTGTATCGTTCCTGTCTACTTGAAAAACCCTTTTTTCTTATGATTCCCGCTCTCTTTTTCCTCGTCCTGGGAGGACTTGGTGATCTTGCCTGTCATCAGATCATTGAAGCGGCGCAGCGCTTCTCTCTGCTCCTCATTCATCCGCTCCGGCACCTGAACAACCAGCGTCACATAGTGGTCGCCGCGGACCGCCTTATTGCGCAGGGACGGAACACCCTTGCCCTTCAAGCGGACCTTCGTGTCGGTCTGGGTTCCGGCCTTCACTTCGTACTCTACCTGGCCGTCCACCGTGTTGATGCGGATGGGGCCGCCAAGAGCCGCCGTCGCGAAGGAAATCGGTACGGTGGAATAGATATTCATATCCTTGCGGATGAAGACCGGATGCTTGGAGACAACTGCCTCCACCAAAAGATCACCCCGTTCGCCGCCGTTGGTGCCCGGCTCGCCGGCTCCGGCCATACGGATGCTCTGTCCGTCATCGATACCGGCCGGTATGGTCACTTTCAGTTTCTTGCGTCTGGTGATGTATCCCGTGCCTCGGCAGTCCGGACATTTCTCCTTGATGATCTGACCGGTTCCGCCACAGTCCGGACAGGTCTGCACGTTCTGCACCTGGCCGAACATGGACTGCTGGGTGTACATGATCTTGCCCTTGCCGTTACACTTGGGGCAGGTCTCCGGTTTGGTTCCGGCTTTGGCTCCGGTTCCGTGACAGGACGCACACTCATCCTTGGAATTTACCTCTATCTCCTTCTCACATCCGAAGATCGCTTCCTCGAAGGTGATGCGGATGCTGGTTCTCACATTGGCTCCGCGCATGGGACCATTATATCTGGCACCCCGGGAGCTTCTGCCGCCGCCGAAGATATCCCCGAAAATATCTCCAAAGATATCTCCCATATCCGCTCCGCTGAAATCAAAACCGCCGAAGCCGCCATATCCGCCGCCACCGGCGCCGCCGTCAAAGGCTGCATGGCCGAACTGGTCATACTGCCGCCTCTTTTCCGGGTCACTTAAGACGGTATAAGCCTCGGATGCCTCTTTAAACTTTTTTTCCGCCTCTGCGTCGCCCGGGTTGGCATCCGGATGATACTTCTTCGCCAGAACACGATACGCCTTCTTGATGGCCGCGTCATCCGCCGTCTTGTCTACGCCCAGGACTTCATAATAATCTCTCTTGCTCTCTGCCATGTCGTCTACCTTTCATACACCACCAAAAAGTGTTGTAAATTGTTTTTTACAACACTTTTTGGGCGATGGTTTCATCAGTTAAATAATATATCACACTTCTTTAAAGTCGCCGTCAATCACATCGTCATCCGGCTGGCCTGCGCCTGCCGCGCCTGCGCCCATATCCGGGCCTGCGCCTGCTGCACCGGCTGCTCCCTGGGCTGCCTCGTAAACCTTGGCAAACAATGCCTGTGCACTTGCCATCAGCTTCTCTTTTCCTGCCTTGATATCCTCAATCTGGGCATCGGTCATCTCTTCTACCGGCGCTCTGTTGATCGCTTCCTTCAATGCATTCAAGTCAGCCTCCACCGCTGCTTTGTCATTCACGTCAATCTTATCGCCAACCTCTTCCAGCGCTTTCTCGGTCTGGAATACCATGGAGTCGGCGTCATTTCTGGTATCAATGGCTTCCTTGCGCTTCTTATCCTGTGCCTCGAACTCAGCCGCCTCTCTCACTGCCTTATCGATATCATCATCCGACATGTTGGAACCGGATGTGATAGTGATATGCTGCTCTTTGCCGGTTCCCAGATCCTTTGCGGAAACATTCACAATACCGTTGGCATCAATATCGAATGTAACCTCAATCTGCGGAACACCTCTTCTTGCAGGCGGAATTCCATCCAGACGGAACTGTCC
>JAWZDV010000099.1:0-28007 GCA_034142505.1 Bacteroides thetaiotaomicron | reverse complement strand
CAGCGTTCGCCTCCCCCACCCCCATTCCACTCACGAACGGATGCACCTTACCTCCGGCGTCTTACCTCCATGACCTCCCCATTCACCCAAAGTTCAGAAAGAACCATTGGATGGAAAGATTTATGGAATGGATTTTAAGAAAGAACTCTGTCCAACGTCTGATAGAGCAGTTTTAAATCAATAGGCTTCGCCAAGTATGCATTCATACCGCTGGCCATAGCCTTGTCGATATCTTCCCGGAACGCGTTGGCGGAAAGACCGATGATGGGGATGCTTCCGGCGTCTGCGCGGCCTGAGGTGCGAATGGCGCGGCAGGCTTCCATGCCGTCCAGAACCGGCATCCGGATATCCATAAAGATCAGCTGGTAGGTGCCCTCCGAAGCTTCTGTAAATTTTTCCACAACAGCTTTGCCGTCACCGACGGAGTCTACCTTTGCGCCGCCTTCTTCTAAAATACAGGTAATGATCTCGGCATTGATCTCATTGTCCTCGGCCAGGAGAATCGTAAGACCGGAGAGATCTTCGGAAACAGGAGTGTCAGGATCGGTAAGACCGGAAGCGGTATTGGCTCCGGCGCGGTCTTTTTCAACCGGGGCGCCGCGCTTCAGGGTCAATTGCACCGTAAAGCGGGTGCCCTCCCCGAGACGGCTCCATACGGAGATATTTCCGCCCATCATTTTCACAAAGTTGTTGGAAATAGCAAGGCCGAGTCCTGTTCCTCCGTACTGTCTGGCCGTGCCGGCTGACTCCTGCTCGAAAGGTTCAAACAGGCGGGACTGGAACTCCTCGCTGATGCCAACCCCGGTGTCCATTACCGTAAATTCCAGAGACACGGTTTCCTGGTCCTCTGACGTCTGACGGATCATGAGGGATACCGTTCCGCCGGATGGCGTAAATTTCATGGCGTTTGAGGTCAGGTTGACCAGGACCTGAGTCAGCCGCAGGTGGTCGCCAATGACTCTTTGGGCGGTCTGGCTCCCCCGGTCAATCTGGAGGCTGATGCCGTTGTCCTCCGCTTTTTGCCAGAACAGATCATAAATCTGGTCACATATCTCTGACAGTTCAAATTCACTGTATTCTAATTCTATTTTTCCGCTTTCGATCCGGGACATGTCTAAAACGTCATTTAATAGGGACATCAGATAGCTGGACGATAAATCAATCTTGTCCAGACAATTTAACACCTTCTCACGATTGTCTGCCGACCGTCTTGCGATGGCCGTCATGCCTACGATTCCATTGAGCGGTGTCCGGATCTCGTGGGACATTCGGGAGAGAAAATCGCTTTTGGACTGGCTGGCGCTCTTTGCCAGCGTCAGATCCATCTGGGCTTTTCGGCGGCGGCTGCTGCTGGCCCAGAGCAGGAGAAACAAAAGGGTAAAGCAGATGCTCAGGAAAGCAAGCATGAAGATTGAGGTGTTGACACGTTTTTCGGAATATTGTTCCGCGGCCGATACCGCCCGGTCAGACAGTTCAAAATAGTCCTCGCTCAACCGGTACAGATTCTGTGGGCTGCTGCCCTGCCGCACATGGTCAATCTCTGTTTTGAGCCCATCCCAGGACAGACGCATCTGGGCCATGTAATCCTGATAGATTTTATCGTGAATGACGGTTAGATTGTTGCTGCCGATTCCGGTGGAAAGTTCCATTACAATGTCGTCCAGAACGCGAATTAATTCGTCGTTGGGCTGATTGTTCATCTCCTGTTTGATAAGACGCTGGGTGGCCCCACGGATAATGCCGGTGTAGTTGATAACGCGGGCATTTCCCTGCATATGAGTTAAGGTGATAAATGATACGGTGCCAATCAGGCAGAAGAGTATGGCCAGTAAAATTGGAATCCCGTTCTTTTGTAACAGCTTTTTCATAATATCCGTCCTGTGAAGTGATTTTCTTTTGGATAACTAATGTGAGTATAGCTGGTAAAATACTAATATATCATGTCTAGTATACGGTAATAATTGGTAAAAAGCAAGAAGCGGAACGCCATTGGCTGATAATTCCATCAATTCTGAAAAATAACAACTCTACCGCTGGTTTACTTTGCAGATTGGAACCGTTGGGAGGTTGTAAATAGGGGAAATATCATTTAGAATTGAGGGGTGGCAAATCCAAATACAAAGTGAGGACTCTTTTATGGATCATGAAAAGATGGGCCGGTTTATTGCCGGTCAAAGGAAGGAACAGCATATGACGCAGAAGGAATTGGCCGGGCGGCTGAATATTACGGATAAAGCTGTTTCCAAGTGGGAACGGGGATTGAGCTGTCCGGATATCGCCCTGTTGGGACCGCTGGCGGAAGCGCTTCAGGTTACTACCGGGGAGCTGTTAAAAGGGGAGAGAAGTGAGGAGGAGCCGGCCCCGGAGGAGGAAGTGGCCATGGACCATGCGCTTTGGTATGCGGATCAGTCAACCAAGAGCCGGGTGACGCGGCTGCAGAGTATCTGTGCGGCCATATTTACGGCAGCTCTTTTCCTTGGGGCGGTGGTCTGTGCGGTTTGTGATGTGGCGATTACCGGCCGTTTTACCTGGTCGCTGTATCCGATCTGTTCCATTGTGTTTGGATGGGCGGTGCTGTTTCCGGTGATCAGGTTTGGAGTGAGAGGGGTTAAGGGAAGTCTGGCGGCTTTGACGGTTCTGCTGATTCCTTTTTTGTATGTGATTGGCAGGCTGGCGGGGGAAGTTGGTCTGATGATGGCCATAGGGGTTCCTGCGGCGGGAATTTCGTTGGTGTACCTGTGGGGAATAGCTGTGGCTTTTAAGGTTTTAAGGCATAGAAGAGCGCTGGCCGGAGCTGTCTGTTTATTGATGGCGGTGCCGGTGGAAATCCTGGTCAGCGTGTGTGTGGCACGGGTGACGGCGGAGCCGGTTATGGATGTGTGGGATATTCTGTCCGTGGTGATTATGGGTGTGCTGGGACTTTTGTTGATCGCAGTGGATGGCAGGCGGAAGAAGGAACAGGAAGAGGAGACAGCCTCTCTTTTTTGTACAGGAAAAGAGAGGAAGGGCAGCGTTGGTTGTGATAGACTAAGAGAGAAGTGAGGGAGAACAAGATGGAATGGATCGAGCGGTTAAATCAGACAATCAACTATATTGAGGAACATTTGATGGAGGAGATTGACTATGGGGAGCTGGCAAAGACGGCCTGCTGTTCCACCTATCATTTTCAGAGGATGTTCGGATATATGGCGGGGGTTTCCCTGGCGGAATATATCCGGCGCAGAAGAATGTCTCTGGCGGCGGTCGATCTGATGACCGGTGACGTAAAAATCGTGGATCTGAGCCTGAAGTATGGGTACGCGTCGCCGACGGCATTTAACAGGGCGTTTCAGAGTGTCCACGGGATGGCTCCTTCGGCTGTGAAAATAAGCGGGGCGAAGGTGAAATCCTATCCACCTATCAGCTTCAAAATTACGGTAAAAGGAGTGGAAGAGATGAATTATCGGATTGAAAAGCGGGAAGAGATACGGATCGTGGGGATATCCCAGCCGCTGCACAAGGAAATTGAGAAGAACTTTGAGATTGTTCCCCAGATGTGGGGCAAGGCGGCGTCGGATGGAACGGTTCCGAAGCTGGCAGGCATGATGAATAGTCAGCCGATGGGGCTTTTGGGCGTCAGCGCCTGTGGTGAGGCGGAAAACTGGAAGTATTTTATTGCGGTGGCATCGACGGCTCCGGCTGCGGACGGCCTGGAGGAATATATCATTCCGGCTTCCACCTGGGCTATTTTTTCCGGAAGCGGGACGAACCTGTCGATCCAGGAACTGGAGCAGCGCATCGTTACGGAGTGGCTGCCGACGTCCGGCTATGAGTATGGCAATGCGCCGGACATTGAGGTTTATTTAAATCCGGACCCGGCAAACGCCCAGTTTGAGGTTTGGGTGCCGGTGGTAAAGAAATAAGGTGATGTGGGAAATGAGGCCTGGCTGCTGTGTTGCATGCAGCTGGGTCTTTTTCTTTTTTTTATTATTTTGCAACTTCTTCTGACAGAATATCATCTATATAGTAGAATAGATGGAACAGTTCAGACGGCAGGAAAATTGGCGCAAAAAGGCGCGTCAAGCTTGCTTGTAAGCGCCTTTTTGTGCTGATTTTCACATCGGATGGATATCCGATGCTTCTTGAGCGGCTTTTTCGGTCAAGAAGATGTGCCGTCTGAACAGTTACGAGTAGATCAAGTTCTGAAACTTACAGAGAAGGGAAGAGACCCTATGAGGCGGGAATTGTATGACAGAATTGTCAGTTATATCGTGGAGAAGCAGAATCAGTTTTACCGGCTGGCTTACAGCTATGTTCATAACCAGGAGGACGCGCTGGATGTTGTGCAGAATGCGGTGTGCAAGGCGCTGGAGAATTATGAGACGCTTCGCAATGAGGAGGCGGTCAGAACCTGGTTTTACCGGATATTGGTGAATGAGAGTTTGATGTTTTTGAAGAAGAATAGGAGGGAAACGCCGACGGAGGACGGATTTGCGGCGGAGATTCCCTATTATGAGAAAGGGTATGAGGCAGAGGGGGATCTCTATGAGGAGATCAACCGGCTGGAGTCAGATGTGCAGAATATTGTAAAGCTGCGGTTTTATGAAGAACTGCCACTGAAGGAAATCGCGGAGATTACCAGGATGAATTTGAATACCGTGAAGGCTAAGTTATACCGCGGGCTGAAACGATTGGGACAGAACATACAGGAGGTGGATTTATGAGCCGGTTACAGGATGCAAAAAAGAGATATGATGAGATTCCGATTCCGGAGGAACTGGCCGTGCGGGTTCAGGAGACGATCCGGGAGGTGGAGAGCCGCCGTGAACTGGAGAATCATGTGATTTCCATGGATGGAGGGAAGAAAAAGTCCGGTTTCCATTATGTGAAGAGAGGCGTGGCGGCAGCAGCAGCGGTGGTGGTTCTGTTTACGACGGCATTGAATACCAATACGGCCTTTGCAAAGGAGGTGGGCACGCTTCCGGTAATCGGACCGCTTGCAAGGGTACTCACATTCCGTGCCTATGAAAAGGAAGAGGACGATATGAAGATTCAGGTGGAAATTCCAAGTGTTGAGATGATCTCGGGGGAAAATACCGGCTTTTCGGATCAAATTAATGAGGAGATTCACCGGCTCTGCGAGGAGTATGCCAAGGAGGCGCTGGAGCGGGGGAGAGAGTACCGGCAGGCGTTTCTGGATACCGGGGGAACGAAAGAGGAGTGGGCGGCCCACAAAGTTGAGATCAAGGTTTGGTATGAGATCAGACGCCAGACAGATAATTACCTGTCGTTTGTAGTGAAGGGAACGGAAAGCTGGAGTTCTGCTTACAGTGAAGGAAAATATTATAATATTGATGTAAACCAGGGGAAGGCGATAGCCCTGAAGGATCTTCTTGGCGATGATTATATCCGCATTGCGGATGAGAGCATTTTGACACAGATGAAGGAATTGGAAGCCGGACAGGAGGTGGTGTTCTTCACGCCGGAGGAGGGAGGATTCACCGGCATTACGGACAGCACAAGATTTTATATCAATGAAGCCGGAAACCCGGTGATCGTGTTCGAAAAGTATGAGATTGCCCCCGGCGCCTACGGCGAGATTGAGTTCGAGATCGATTGACGGTTGTCTGTCTCCCGGAAAGACGTTATAATGAAGGTACTTGCATTTTGATACCGACAAAGGAGACCGGAGGGGAAGATGGATAGCGGGAAGAGAATAAAAAGGCTGATGGAGGTAGCATCGCTGTATTATGAGGCGGACGAGACACAGAGTGAGATTGCCAGGAGGTATGGGATCTCCAGGCCCATGGTCAGCCGGCTTTTGAAAGAGGCCAAGGAGACGGGGATTGTGAAAATCAGCATTCAGCCGCCGGCCTCGGCACAGGAAGTCCTGCTGGCGCGGATGAAGGGGGAGTTTAAGCTGAAGGGCGGAGTCCTAGTGGCGGACGGCGGGAGCGATACGGCCGTCAATGATGCGCTGGCTGCGGCAGCGGTTGATTTTTTAAAAGGCATCCGAGGGGCCAGTCTGGGCGTGGGCTGGGGACATATTATTGGAAACTTTGTGAGACATATGGAGCGGGCGGAGCACTTAGAGCCGGTGTGCAAAACCATCTGCCCCCTGATTGGAAATGGAGGCGTGGGGCTTAAGAACTACCACTCCAACGAACTGGTCCGGGTGATTGCAGAGCACAGCGGCGCGGCCCCGGAGTTTCTGTATTCACCAGCCTATGTGCTGTCGGAGCAGGAATTGAATTTGACGAAGGAACTGGATAATTACCGGCTGGTTTATGAGGCGTGGAGGAAGCTGGATGTGGCCTTGGTCAATATCGGGAATTTCCCCTCCGTGCCGGATTTTGCATCGGAGGCCCGGTACGGCGACGTGCTGGTGAAGCAGAAAGCGGTGGGGCGGATTCTCAATTACTTTGTGAACCGGGAAGGACGGGTTCTTTATTCGGACACGGATTACGCGATTCAGATTCCGCTGGAACTATTGAGGAGGACGAAGCATGTGGTGGGCATCTGCTCCGCAAACATTTCCCAGACGGCTCTTCGGGGCGTGTTGAGAACGGGCCTTGTGAATTATTTAATCGCACCAGTCAGGGTGGTGGAGACGGCCTTGAAAGAAGAAATGCTATAAAGGTTACATATGTAACACGTGCGGCAGAAAAATGCCGCATGTGTTTTTCTTTTGCCCGGCTTTGAGATGTGCAATATATACAAAAAGAATTGGGATATTTGACTAAATATAGAAATATAGTCTTAAAAAATTGACAAACCATAACGAGAATGGTAACCTTAGCATAGAACCTTTGGGAAGATTCTGGAAAGGAGAAATGAGTTACATATGTTAATTTCTAAACCGGAAATGAAACGCATGTTCCACAAAGTGGCAGAGCTTTGGACCGAGAATAAAGACACGCTCAGCCAGATTGACTCCAAGTTCGGTGACGGAGACCATGGGGTTACGATCGGGAAAATTGCTGTTCTGATCGAGAAGAAACTGGCGGAATGGGAAGAGGAGTCCATTGCCTCTTTTATCATGGACCTGGGCGATGAGACCATGGAGATCGGCGGCGGAAGCGCGGGGCCTTTGTATGGAACGATGATTGGCGGCATGGGGGAAGCGTTAGAGGATATGGAAGCCATTGATGAGAAAGGACTTATCCTGATGCTGAAGGGAAGCCTGGAAGCGATGGAAGATATCACCACGGCCAAGGTCGGGGATAAGACGATGATGGATGCGCTGATTCCAGCAGTGGAAGCGGCCGCGGCGGCAGAAGGCGATATAGCGGCGATTCTGACCGCAGCGAAAGAGGCGGCTGTTTCGGGGGCAAAAGAGAGTGAGCAGTATATATCCAAATTCGGCAGAGCCAGAAGCTACAAGGAGCAGACCATCGGTACGCCGGATGCGGGAGCGGTCAGCACATCCCTGCTGTTTGTGGGACTGTGTGACGGGTTTTTAGAGGAGAAGTGGAACGGTTAACTTGCGTAGAGTATGGATCATGGAGTGAAAGCACGTGGTTTGAAAACATGGATTACGAATACATGGATTGCAAACATGAATTACTAACACATGAATAGGAGGAAACAACGCTATGAAAATGAAGAAGTTTATTAACAACCCGGAGAACCTGACGCCAGAGCTGCTGGAAGGATTTGCGGAGGCACACAAGGATCTGGTAGTTTTGGGAGAGAACCGGACCGTGATCAATAAGAATTTGGAGAACGCCGACCGTGTCACCATCGTGACCCAGGGCGGTTCGGGACATGAGCCGGCCATCAGCGGATTTGTGGGGGACGGTATGGTGGATGTGTCGGTGGTTGGCGATGTATTTGCGGCGCCGGGGCCCCAGGCCTGCGTGGATGCCATCAAACTGGCGGATAAGGGGAGGGGCGTGCTCTATATCGTTTTGAATCATGCCGGAGATATGCTGACAGGCAATCTGACGATGAAGAAATGTGCAAAAGAGGGGCTGAATGTTGTCAAAGTTGTGACCCAGGAGGATGTCTCCAATGCTCCGCGTTCCAATGCGGAGGACCGCCGCGGTCTGGTTGGATGTATTCCAACTTATAAGATTGCAGGCGCGGCAGCGGCCGAGGGAAAGAGCCTGGAGGAAGTGGCGGCTGTGGCCCAGCGGTTTGCGGATAATATGGCGACACTGGCGGTGGCGGTATCCGGCGCTACCCATCCGGCGACAGGAAGCCTCCTGGCGGACTTAGGCGAGGATGAGATGGAGATCGGCATGGGCCAGCACGGCGAGGGCGGAGGTGGACGCCAGCCGCTTAAGAGCGCAGATGAGACGGCTGTGATCATGATTGACGCTCTGCTTGCGGATATTGGAATTAAAGAGGGCGAGAAAGTGATGCTGATTCTCAACGGAACCGGCGCCACGACCTTGATGGAACTGTTCATCCTTTACCGGAAATGTGCTTCCTATCTGAAAGAAAAGAATATTGAGATTGTTGCCAACTATGTGGGAGAACTGCTGACCGTTCAGGAGCAGGGAGGCTTCCAGATGTTTATGGCAAGAATGGATGACGAGCTGCTTCATTACTGGAATGCACCGTGTAATACACCTTATATGAAAAAGTAGGAGCAGAGAGAGGAGAAAAAATGGCAGCAGAATATATGCATATTGGAATCCCGGTGCTGAATAAGAAAGAGGGCATGATCTACAACGAGGATATGAAATTCTGGGTCAGCAACGTGGATGATTATGATTTTAAGATTGAATATTTGAAGTTTGAGGAGGGAACCCCGTTTCCGGAGATTTTATCCAAACAGCCTCATGTGGCTTATAAAGTAGATGATTTGGAACAATATGCCGGACAGGCGCAGCAGGTGATCTTTGGACCAATGGACTGCGGCCCTGGGGTACGCCTGGCTTTTGTCATCTGGGATGACGCCATTGTGGAATTGTACGAAGAGAAATAACCGGTGACAACCAAAAGGAGTAAGACAGATGTTAGTAACGATGAATGAAGTACTGCAATATGCTGAGGAGCACGGCTGCGCCATTGGGGCCTTTGACACGCCGAATCTGGAGCTGCTGATGGCCTCCATCCGGGCGGCCGAGAGACGGGGGGAGCCGGTGATTATCCAGCACGCCCAGCTTCACGAGTGTGAGATGCCTATCGCCATCATTGGACCAGTTATGGTGCAGATGGCAAAGGCGGCCAAGGTTCCGGTCTGCGTGATGCTGGACCATGGCGAGGATATGGACTATGTAAAGACGGCACTGGAATTAGGGTTTAGCGCAGTCATGTATGATGGCTCCTCCAAATCCTATGAGGAAAATGCAGCCATGACGAGGGAAGTGGTCGCGTTAGCCAGAACCTACGGCGCCAGCGTGGAAGCCGAGATTGGTATCGTCACAGGCCATGAAGGGAAGGAATTCCACATCGAGCAGGAGGCCGACGCCTACACCGACCCGGAGCTGGCAGCTAAATACGTAAAAGAGACCGGCATCGATGCCCTGGCTGCATCCGTTGGAACCGTCCATGGTTTCTATGCCAGCCAGCCTAAACTGGATTTCGAACGGATCAAAAAGATCAAAGAACTGACAGGAGTCCCCCTGGTGATGCACGGCGGTTCCGGCATCAGTGTGGAGGACACCCAAAAAGCCATCCGCTGTGGAATCCGCAAAATCAACTATTTCTCCTACATGTCCAACGCAGGAGTGAAAGCAGTCAAAGAACTTTTAAGCCGCCAGGAAGTCAAATA
This sequence comes from Bacteroides thetaiotaomicron, assembly GCA_034142505.1. Taxonomy (GTDB): domain Bacteria; phylum Bacillota; class Clostridia; order Lachnospirales; family Lachnospiraceae; genus Hungatella_A. Next base: position 18,304 of record JAWZDV010000099.1, on the reverse strand, counting down.
TTTCCATGACCTGGCGAATGTGGCGGTGGATGCCATGGAAGAAGATGCCTATCGCGCCATGGAGATGTTCTCCCTGAAATAACAACGGTAACTCCAAAATAATAATAGTATTGTTCCAGAACCCCGGCGCCAGGGCTGTTTCAGCCCTGGCGCCGGGGTTTGCAGCTGAGGGATAAATTCTCTCTTGCAATTCCCTCAGGCATTGTCTATAATCAGAGTATAGACCAGACAGATTTACGCCACGATCTACCGAACATAGGTGAAGGTTTTTTCGCACACCAGTTAGGAGTGCTTATGGCGCATAAGGAATTTCAGGAATTAGATTTAAAAGACTCGTTTTTGTTTGCGGCGGCTTTGGAAGATCCGGAGACATGCCAGCTTGTGCTGGAGTTCATCATGGGCTGGCCGGTGGGACCGGTGAAGGTGTCGGTGGAACATAGTCTGCTGTTCTCCAAGGACTTTCGGTATGTGAGATTTGATGTCTATGCCAGTAATGAGATGAAAGTTTTTTATGACATGGAGATGCAGAACGCACATAAGGAGGAGCTGCCGAAGAGAGCCAGATTTCATCAGGCTGAGATGGATGCAACCTATTTAAAACCCGGTCAGAATTTCAATGACCTGCCTGTCAGCTATGTGATCTTTATCTGCACCTATGATCCGTTTGATTCCGGATTATACCGGTATACTTATGAGGAACAGTGCAAAGAGACTGGAGAATGCTTAGGAGACGGAACCTGTAAAATTTATCTCAATACAAAGGGAACCAATGACGCGGATGTGCCGGAGGAATTGATTCATTTTCTGAATTATGTGGAGAACTCCACAAAAGACTATGCGGAGGAATCCGGAGATGAGAAGATACAGGAACTGCATCGCAAAGTGGAGGCGTTGAAGAAGAGCCGGAGACTGGAGGAGGCCTATATGACAATGGAAGAATTATTGGCAGACCGGGAGGCGGAGGGCAGAGAAGAAGGGAAAGCAGAAGGGATAGCAGAAGGGAAAGCGGAAGGCTGCCAGATGATGCTTGAACTGGTTTCTCTGATGGCAAATGATGGATTAGCAGGGGAGATTCCCAGACTTAGTGAGGATCAAGAGTTTTGTAAGTCGATGTTAGAGAAATATCATTTAGAGTAGTATCTGTTTTTCACTGTCCGGATACGAAAACCCGGACAGTGAGATTCTTTGTAGTTCTAAAGAGTTATATTTGGTGATTCAACCAATAAATTCAACTAAAAATATAAGAATAGGTGTGCGATGCAAAAGAAAGAAATCTGTCTGGTCTATTGTTTCTTTTGTACCGGATAACAAACCTCGGTCACATACTCTTCCGGATTCTTGGTTTCGCCGGGGCTTACGTGGTAGATCCAGAAGCTGGGGCCGTTGAATTCGTAGCCGTTTTGGGTGACCCAGTTGACGATGGCTTCATTGATGGCCGTGATCTGCTCATAGGCTCCCTGGAAGGTGACGGAGGCCATCAGGACAGCCGGGGCCGTCTTGAAGGTGACGTGCTCGGTGTCCGGGTAACTGCCGGTGACCGCGTGCTGGATTTCCACGTCCACATCGGATTCTTTGTATTCCTTGTCGTGGAAAATCGTTGTGTTATAGCTTGGGGAGGGAACCTGGAGGTTCATGGCGGCGGTCTCCTGCATCATGATGCCCCAGAGCATGCCCTCACTGGTATAGGCAGGGATAATCTGGCGTACACTTGCTACGCTGCGCTCCGGTAATGTTTTTAAATTTACATGATAATTCATCATATTTCCATCCTTTCTCAACCATCTGATTGTACTGTCAAGAAGGCGCATCTGCTGCCGGAGGCTTTCTTCCCGGCTGGCCAGTTCCTGCTTCTGAAGCAGCAGGAAACGCTCCAGTTCCTCCGGATGCTCATACTTATCCAGAACCTCTTTCACCATAGCCAGACCAAATCCCATATTTTTCAACACCTGGATTAATTCTGCCGTGGGCAGCTGGCTGGCGGCGTAGTACCGGTAGCCGGTGTCCCGGTCAATTTCTTCCGGAATTAACAGACCGATCTCGTTGTAATGGCGCAGCATGCGGATGCTGATTCTTGTCAGTTTCGAAAAATCTCCTATTTTTAACATGTTTTCTACCTCACATATGTGTTTTTCTGAGCTCATGATCAGTATAGAGCATACCATAATGGTAGAGTCAAGCGAATCTGTAAATGTTTTTAAAATTTCGATATAAAAATACATGCAAAATCATTTCACCGTGTTAAGAAAACGTAAAAAAATAAACCATAGCGCCATAAAAAGTAAATAATTTTTCCGTAAATTTCCAAAAAATATTTGTGTAAATTTGATTTCTATAATGTTAAAGTTATGATTTGATTGAAATTTTCTATTGGAAATCGGAAAAATGGGTGCCTATAATAAGCAGGATGATATCCGAAACAAGGGGAAGGGAGTGAGAACGATGGATGGTCTTGTAGAAGCGTTGATGGAAGAACTGAACTGCAATGTGGTATTTACCATACCGCTGTTTGGCGGCATTGATGTGATGGAGTCGGTGGTGGTCACCTGGATCATCATGGGAATCTTGATGGCCGCGTCTCTTTTGCTGGTCCGGGGATTAAAAGTCCGGCAGATAGGAAAGAAGCAGGCGGCGCTGGAGAGCGCGGTGGCATTTATCTACCGTTTTTTTGAGGATCTGCTGGGCAGGGATGGAGTGGCGTACATTCCTTATCTGATTACCGTGGTGGTGTATATCGGCGTGGCCAATATGATTGGCCTGCTGGGATTGAAATCGCCGACGAAGGATTTGAATGTGACGGCTACGCTGGCACTTATGAGTATTGTGCTGGTAGAGGCGGCGGGCTTTCGAAAGAAGGGACTGAAGGGCTGGCTGAAAAGTTTTACGGAACCGATCGCCATCATTACCCCAATCAATATTCTGGAGCTGGTGATCCGTCCGCTGTCGCTGTGCATGCGGCTGTTTGGAAATGTGCTGGGAGCGGTTGTGGTGATGGCGTTAATTAAGTATCTGGTGCCGCTTGTGATACCGCTGCCGTTTAGTTTTTATTTTGATATATTTGATGGAGTGATACAGGCTTATGTGTTTGTGTTCCTCACATCATTATATATAAAAGAGGCAGTTGAAACAGATTAAAAGAAGAGGAGAGAAAGTTATGTCAGGATTAATCGCAATTGGAGCAGCAGTAGCTGTTATTACAGGTGTTGGAGCAGGAATCGGAATTGGTATGGCAACGTCGAAGGCGGTGGATGCCATCGCGAGACAGCCGGAGGCCGACAGTAAGATTACAAAAGCTCTGCTGCTTGGATGTGCACTTGCGGAGGCAACTGCAATTTACGGCTTTGTCATCGGTCTGCTGATCATTCTGTTCTTAAAATAATTGACAGGGAAAGGCGGCAGGATATGTTAAAGATTGATGTTTGGAATATCGCCTTCACAGTGGTGAACCTGCTGGTTTTGTACTGGTTTATGAAACGTTACCTGTTTGGGCCGGTGAATGCCATACTGGCAGAGCGCCAGGCCATGATTGAGCGGGATTTGGATGCCGCGTCAGATGCAAAGAGCGGGGCGCAGGAGTTGAAACGGCAGTACGAGGCCTCCATGGGAAATGCAGACGAAGAGGCAGCCAGAATTGTGGCGGATGCGAGGGTCAGGGCCGGTGAGGAATATGAGAAGATCCTGGGCCGGGCCGATGCGGACGCCAGAAAGAGATTGGAACAGGCCGAAAAGACCATTGCCCTGGAGCAGGAGAAGGCCATACAGGAACTGGAGACCTCCATCGCCGGGCTGGCCATGACGGCCGCCGAGAAGCTTTTGGAGGAGTCAAAAAATAGTAGGCTGGACAGGGATACTTACGACAGGTTCTTAAAAAAAGCAGGTGAGAATCATGACTGAGCAGGCAGGGAAATTTGCGGTGGTTTTGTATGAACTGGAAATACCGGCAGAACTCATTCGTATCACTTCGGAGGTATTTCGGGAGAACCCTGAGCTGGTCCGGGTGCTGGAAAGCCCGGTGGTGCCAAAGGACAAAAAGCACCGGATTCTGGAGCGGGTAGTGGAAGAGATGAAGACACAGTCCGGGCTGGAAATGCCGTTGAGAGAGGTAAGACAGGAAAAGTCAGTGACGCATGCCCCGGCAGAATCCTTTCGACGGTTCCTTCATTTTCTGGATAAGGTCTGTGATGATGGCTGTATCGGCCAGCTGGAAGACATTTTCCAAGGATGGAGGAGTTATAAGCATCAGCAGGAGGGCGTGCTGGAAGCAGAGCTTTCCTATGTGACGGAGCCGGATGAAGACCAGCTGGTCCGCTTCCGGGAGTTTTTATGCCGGAGGTATCACAAAAAAGAAGTGATTCTCCATACGGTCAGCCGGCCTGAACTGCTTGGCGGATTCGTGCTGAAAACAGGAGATGTGGAATATGATTACAGTCTGGCCGGGCGGATGAAAAAGCTGCGCCGGACTTTAGTGAACCAGCAGGCGTAGTATGCCCGTGGAAATAAATGGGATAGGAGTCAGAATATGAGTACAATCAGTTCACAGGAAATTATCTCTATCATCAAAAGCGAGATTGAAAACTACGACATGCAGCAGGATCAGGAGCAGGAAACAGGCTCTGTGATCTGGGTCGGCGATGGCATTGCGATCGTATATGGAATCAATCACGCGATGTATGGCGAGATTGTTATATTTGAAAATGGAGTCAAGGGGATGGTGCAGGATATCCGCAAGGACGAGATTGGCTGCATTCTTTTCGGTAAGGACACGGAGATCACCGAGGGAACCCGGGTGGTCCGCACTAAGAAAAAAGCGGGAATCCCGGTGGGAAATGGTTTTGTGGGCCGCGTCATCAACGCCCTGGGCGAGCCAATCGACGGATTTGGCCCCATAAAAGAGGAGGACTACCGCCCCATTGAGGAGGAAGCGCCCGGAATCGTGGACAGAAAGTCCGTGGGCGTGCCGATGGAGACCGGAATCCTTGCCATTGATTCGATGTTTCCCATCGGCCGCGGGCAGAGGGAGCTGATCATTGGTGACCGGCAGACCGGCAAGACATCCATCGCCACGGACACCATTTTAAACCAGAAGGGGAAGGATGTCATCTGTATCTATGTGGCAGTGGGCCAGAAGGCATCCACCGTGGCAAAGCTGGTGGCGACACTGAGGAAACATGACGCCATGGATTACACCATCGTCATGTCCTCCACGGCCAGTGAGCCGGCGCCTCTGCAATATATTGCACCGTACTCCGGTACGGCATTGGCGGAATTTTTCATGCACCAGGGAAAGGATGTGCTGATTGTCTATGACGATCTGTCGAAACATGCGGTGGCCTACCGCGCCTTATCCCTGCTGCTGGAGCGGTCGCCGGGACGGGAGGCGTATCCGGGCGACGTGTTCTACTTACATTCCAGACTGCTGGAGCGGTCCAGCCGGTTAAATGACGATCTGGGAGGCGGGTCCATCACGGCTCTGCCGATTATCGAAACCCAGGCTGGCGACGTGTCGGCCTACATCCCCACAAACGTGATCTCCATCACGGACGGCCAGATCTTCCTGGAGAGCGACTTGTTCTTCTCCGGCCAGCGTCCCGCCGTCAACGTGGGACTGTCTGTATCCCGTGTCGGCGGCGCGGCGCAGACGAAAGCTATGAAGAAGGCGTCAGGCAGCATCCGTATCGACCTGGCACAGTACCGGGAAATGGAGGTATTTACCCAGTTCAGTTCCGACCTGGACGCCGCCACCAAAGAGCAGCTGGCCTACGGCAAGCGTCTGATGGAACTGCTGAAACAGCCTCTCGGCCGGCCCCTCAATCTCCATGAGCAGGTCATTACCCTGTGTGTGGCGGTTCACAAGCTGCTGCTGGACGTGGAAGTGGGCCGTATCAAGGAGTTCCAGATGGATCTGCTTGCCTGGTTTGACGACCGGCATCCGGAGATCGGCCGTGAGCTGGAGGAGACAAAAACGCTGACCGACGAGATCACAGAGCAGATTGTACATGCAGCCGAAGAATATAAACAGAGCCTGCCATCTGCAAAGGGGTGAGGGAATCATGGCAAATGCAAGAGAAATTCAGGGGCGGATGAAAAGCATCCGGGACACCAGGAAGATAACGAACGCCATGTACATGATCTCTTCCACCAAGCTGAAGAAGAGCCGGAAAATGCTGGAGGAGACGGAGCCTTATTTCTACACGCTCCAGACATTGATTCAACGTGTGCTTAGGCATATGCCGGAGATGGAGCACCGCTATTTCAGCGTGAGACCAGAGATCAGGGAGGAGGACCGTGTCCACGGTTTGATTGTTATTACCGGTGATAAGGGCCTGGCCGGCGCTTACAACCACAACGTACTGAAACTGGCGGAAAGCTGGATGGAAGACCATGAAAATTACCGGCTGTATGTGGTAGGTGAGCTGGGACGGCAGTATTTCACGGGAAAGCATATTAAAGTGGAGGAGGAATTCCACTATACGGTACAGAATCCCAGCATGCACCGGGCCAGACTGATCTCCCTGCGGGTCCAGGAGGACTATGAGAAAGGTCTGCTGGATGACGTCGGTATTCTGTATACAAGAATGGTCAACAGCATGGCCATGGAGGCGGAAATGCAGCCGCTGCTCCCGTTAAAGAGGGAGACGTTCAACGATGTGGTAATTCCAGCCGGCATTGTTCAGGAGGAAATGCAGATGCTGCCGAACCCGTCGGCGGTCATGGATCATATCGTCCCCAACTACTTAACCGGCTTTGTGTTCGGCGCGCTGGTGGAATGCTTTTGCAGCGAGCAGAACGCCAGAATGATGGCGATGCAGTCGGCCAGCGACAACGCCACGGCTATTTTAAATGATCTGTCCATTGAGTATAACCGGGTGCGGCAGGCGGCCATCACCCAGGAGATCACGGAGGTGATCAGCGGGGCCAAGTCGCAGAAAAAGAAACGAAGATAAGTAAATGATTCATATAAAAGGAGCAGCCATGAATAAAGGGAAAATCATTCAGGTCATGGGACCTGTGGTAGATGTGGCTTTTGAGGATAACAGGCTTCCGCATATCAAGGATGCCTTGGTGGTTGACAACCAGGGAAAACGCTGTGTGATGGAGGTAGCCCAGCATATCGGCGGTGATGTGGTCCGCTGTATCATGCTGGCTTCCAGCGAGGGACTGTGCAAGGACATGGAGGTGGAGCCGACCGGGTCCGGCATCAAGGTGCCGGTGGGAGAACAGACCCTGGGCCGACTGTTCAACGTGCTGGGAGAAACCATCGACGGTGGGGAGCCTCTGAAGGGAGAGAAGCGGTGGGAGATTCACCGGGACCCGCCTTCCTTTGAGGAACAGAGTCCGGTGGTGGAAATGCTGGAGACCGGAATTAAGGTAATTGATTTACTGGCCCCTTACGCAAAAGGCGGCAAGATCGGTCTGTTCGGCGGCGCCGGTGTGGGCAAAACGGTGCTGATACAGGAATTGATCACCAATATTGCGACGGAGCACGGCGGATATTCCATCTTTACCGGTGTCGGAGAGCGTTCCCGCGAGGGAAATGATCTGTGGACGGAGATGGCGGAGTCCGGGGTACTGGAAAAGACCGCCTTGGTATTCGGCCAGATGAACGAGCCGCCGGGAGCCCGTATGCGTGTGGCGGAGACGGGCCTTACCATGGCGGAGTATTTCCGGGATGAGGAGCACCAGAACGTGCTGTTGTTTATCGACAACATTTTCCGGTATGTGCAGGCAGGATCTGAGGTATCGGCGCTGCTTGGACGTATGCCGTCCGCGGTGGGATACCAGCCTACGCTGGCGACAGAGGTCGGAGAGCTTCAGGAACGGATCGCGTCCACAAAGAACGGGTCGGTTACCTCCGTGCAGGCGGTTTATGTGCCGGCCGATGACCTGACTGACCCGGCGCCGGCCACCACCTTTGCCCATCTGGATGCCACCACCGTACTGTCCAGAAAGATTGTGGAGCAGGGGATTTACCCGGCGGTGGACCCGCTGGAATCCAACTCCCGAATTCTGGAGGAGGAGGTAGTTGGGAAAGAACACTATGAGGTGGCAGGCCAGGTACAGCGGATGCTTCAGAAATATAAGGAGCTTCAGGATATCATCGCCATTCTGGGCATGGAGGAGCTGTCGGAGGAAGATAAACTGACGGTCAACCGGGCCAGAAAGATCCAGCGGTTCTTATCCCAGCCGTTCCATGTGGCAGAGAATTTTACCGGTATTCCGGGCAAATATGTTCCGGTGAAGGAGACTATCCGCGGATTCAAGGCCATTATCGACGGTGAGATGGACGCGTACCCGGAAGCGGCATTTTTTAATGTCGGAACCATTGACGAGGTCATTGAGAAGGCGAAAGGAATGCAGGAGAATGCAACGTAATGAAACAGTGGGAACAGTGAATGGAAAGGAGCGGCAGATATGGCAGCATTTTGGTTGAAAATCATTGCCAGCGACCATGTATTTTATAATGGTAAATGCCAGATGCTCGTTGTCCCCGGACTCTATGGCGAGAAAGGCATCATGGCCCATCACGAGGCTATGATTATGGCTACCAGAGAGGGAACTGCCCGGTTCCGGAGTGAGGAAAACGGCGAGTGGACCAAGGCAGTCATCGGCCGCGGCATCGTCCAGGTGGCCAACAACCGCGTAACCGTGGTGGTAGACACCGCCGAGCGGCCGGAGGACATCGACGAGGTGCGGGCCAGAGAAGCCCTGGAGCGGGCCAAAGAGCAGATGCGGCAGAAGCAGAGTCTCCAGGAGTACAAGATATCCCAGGCCTCCATGGCGAGGGCATTGTCCAGATTGAAGGAGAGACAGTGGAAGGAATTGCGCTGACCGAACAAGAAGCAGAACGGTGTGAGTACCGCCTGCTTCTTTTTTAGTATCGGCTTATATCAGTTGGAAATGTTTTAGGGCATGGTAAATCCCGTCGTGGTCCACATCGTCGGTCACATAGTCCGCCGCAGCTTTTACGGAGGGAACTGCATTTCCCATGGCTACGGAAATGCCGGCGAATTCCATCATATCGAGATCATTTTCCCCGTCTCCGATGGCCATGATTTCTTCCGGACGGATGGCATAGTATTCCAGCATCTTGCGGATACCATTCTGCTTGCCGCCCTCAGCCGGGATAATGTCGATGGCCAGTTCGTGCCATCTGGTGGGCTGGCTGTGAGGCATCAGGGAGAGGATACGGTCTTCTAAATCCTTGGTGACATAGGGGATCAGCTGATAGACCGCCCGTTTTCCAACCTGGTTCATGTCTCCGATTTCGGGAAGCGGGGTGGAGATGGCATCCTGAACCATCTGCACGTAGTCATCATTGTAGTTGATATACATCCGGTCCTCCTCCACGAAAATGCAGGGATACCGGTTCTGTTTTAAATCATTTACCATAGCTTCCAAATCACCTTTGTGGATGGGAAGATCAAAAATGAGACGCTCTTTATTGTAGCAGTACTGTCCGTTGAGCGTCACAAATCCTTCAAAATCATCGATATTCATGGGCAGCTTCTTCATCTCCGAGGCGTGGCGGCCGGTGGCGATAAAGGTTTTGATGCCATGCTCCTTCAGGAGTTCCAGGGCCTTCAGCGTAGAATGGGGAACGTGGCAGCAGGTGTGGGAGAGAAGTGTCCCGTCGATATCAAAAAAAACGGCTTTTATCATAAAGACCTCCATGTGGTATTGTTCCTGCCTATTATAGCAGACAAACGGGGAAATGAAACGATTTCCAGGTAAAATTTTTTGCAGGCAGCCGTAAAAAGTGCTATGATAAAACAAAAAACGGACAGAGAGGTAGGTTATGGAATTATTACAATTGCGGTATTTTCTCACGGCGGCGGAGTATCAGCATATGACAAAGGCGGCGGAGCATCTTCAGATTGCACAGCCGGCGCTGTCCCAGGCGATCCACAGGCTGGAACGGGAGCTGGGGGTATCTCTGTTTGACAGAAAGAGCAGAAGCATTGAATTAAATGAATCCGGGAGACTGCTTCAAAAGCGGCTGGCGCCGATTATCCGGGCGCTGGACCGGATTCCGGCGGAATTACAGGCGGGGCAGGATGTGGCCAACCATACGATTCATTTGAAGATACTTGCGGCTTCCACGCTGATTACCAATTGTATTATTGCATACCGGGCGCTACATCCGGATGTGAATTTTCAACTGTACCAGTCGGAGGCCCATGAGGATTTTGACCTCTGTGTGACTGCGGTGCGGTCGGACGTGCCCTGCGAGGTGGAGGATTACAGCGTGATGCTGGAGGAGGATTTATATCTGGCGGTGCCGGCCAAATCCAGGTATGGGGACCGGGATTCCATCAATTTGTCGGAGACGGGGAAGGACGGGTACATCTGCCTGGCCGGTTCGAGGCCCATCAGGCAGATCTGCAACAGCTATTTCGCGGAGGCGGATTTTGTGCCCAATGTGATCTTTGAGAGTGATACGACGGAGTCGGTCCGCAATCTGATTGCGGCAGGGCTGGGGATCGGATTCTGGCCGCAGTACTCCTGGGGAGATATGTCCACCAAGCACGTGGTGCTGCTTCCCATAAAGGACCAGGTTTGCCGCAGAAGTATTATCCTGATTCAGTCCTCCAAAGGGAAAGAGCATCCAATTCTGGGGGATTTTTGCAGATTTTTGACGGAAAATGCTAAATGGCTGTAACTCACCATCCGCCGAACGCAGGTGGGGGAATTTACCAACCATCCGCCTAAAAAAACCTTGTACACCAAAATGACATATCAGGAATAAGTTATAGTAACAATCGTTTAAGTTAGGAAGGACTTATGAATGGTATTGTGATTGCTGCTATCGTGATCGTGGTTTTGATACTGGCAGCTGTTTTGATATGGTTTGTACGGATGAGACATTTTAAACCGACCAGGGATAAAAAAGTACAGCGTGATATGCTGAATCACGATCTGAAAGAAACCGGATTTGCTTATGAACTGCGGGGGGATTATTTTTACTCGCTGATGGATTGCTGGCAGCGGGAGATGGGGTATTGCAGGCTTTATGATGAGAGCGCCCATCTGTTTAACATGATTATGGACTGCGAGCCGGTGACATTTTCCTATGGGGGAAAGAAATGGCTGATTGAGCTTTGGAAGGGGCAGTACGGAATTACGACCGGAGCGGAGATCGGAGTTTATAATACCGTGGATGGAGCCGTGGACACGAAGGAATTTACAGGGACGTTCTATGAGGCGGTGAGCGATGCGGAAAGAATACCGATGTCGTTTGTGCTGAAGAAGAACGGAAAAACCATAATGAAGAGGAAGGACGTCCACTGGTGGCTGACCGGCTTTAAGCTGGGCGAGTTTACGGAGCCGGATGCCTTGACGATGGATATCCGGATGAAATTCCCGGACCGGGGAATGTGTTTTGCGTTTGTGACAGCTTTGCAGGAGATGGGGTATCAGAAACGGGAGCTTAAGGTGAGGGGAACGGAAGTCAGAATTCATTATGGCCGGCCTCATTCCACCCAGCCACTAGCTGAGAATCATCTTCAGAGAGCATTGGTTCAGCAGACGAACCAGAATAACTGTGGGTTGTATAAGGTTGCTACGATCCGGTTTAAGGATACGCTGGACCAGCTGGAATACTTGAAAGCGTCTGTGCCGGAGTTGTATGAAATATTTGTGAATTCGCTATATGCGAAAGGATTGTATGATTTGTTTGGATGGCTGCTGGATTTGATCCATGGCCATAAGCCGGAACCGGAACCGCCGCATCCGGAACCGCCAAAGCCGCCGTGTCCGGAACCGCCGAAGCCACCGTGTCCGGAGCCGCCGAAGCCACCGTGTCCGGAGCCACCGAAGCCGCCGTGCTGTCCGGAGCCGCCGTGCTGCCCGGAGCCGCCGAAGCCGCCGTGCTGCCCGAAGCCGCCGTGCTGCCCGAAGCCGCCGTGCTGCCCGAAGCCGCCGTGCTGCCCGGAGCCGCCGAAGCCGCCGTGCTGCCCAGAACTGCCGAAGCCGCCGTGCTGCCCGGAGCCGCCATGCCGCCCGTGTTGTCCGGTTCCGCCATGTGGGCCTGGACGGGGATGCAGGAACGATCAGGGAAGAAATATGGAAGCGGAGATGGAAAATATATCGCGGTCCAACTCCTATCTGCAGGTTAGAGAGGTTGAGGCTGAGATGAGAAGTGTTTCCCGGATGGAGCGCAGCCAGGACATGGGGGGTGGCCTGAACATGGAATTTGGTCAGAACATGGAACGCAGAGCTGAGAGGGCGTTTGTCCGTGAACCGGAGAGAAGCCAATATCAGGGAAACGGCCGGTACTATGCCCCGGAAACGCAGTATATTCCAGGCGTACCGGAATACTCCGACGATATGGATTACGGCAGTTATGATCCGGGAGAATACCATGGGAGGCAGGAGATCTTGACCAGGACGTCCGAAGGGGAAGACCAGGATGACTGGGGCTTCCGGTAGGCCGTTATGAGCGCCTATGAAGACAAAAGATTAGCCCAGGCATATGAGGAAGCGTTGGTGCTGCCCTATCATGACAGTTCCAAATTCGTGATCATGAGTGACTGCCACCGGGGCCAGGGCAATGCGGCAGACAATTTTCTTCCAAACCAGAATCTGTTTTTCGGAGCATTGGAATATTACAATGACAAAGGATTCACCTATATCGAATTAGGAGACGGCGACGAGCTGTGGGAAAACCGCAGTATGAAACCCATCATCGAGGTTCACAGCGATGCGTTCTGGATGATGAAGCAGTTTTATGAAGAGGGCCGGTTTCATATGATCTACGGCAACCACGATATCGTCAAGAGCAGGCAGAAATATTGGGCGAAACACTGCACAAGCTACTACTGCGAATGCGAGAAAAAGGAAGTGACCTTGTTTCCGAATCTGGAAGTGCAGCAGAGTATCATTCTGGAACATGAGGAGAAGAAGCATCAGATATTACTGATCCACGGTCATCAGGGGGAACTGCTCAATGACCGGTTCTGGCCGCTGGCCAGATTCCTGGTCCGCTACGTGTGGAGGAGCCTGGAGCTGGTTGGAGTCTTAGACCCCACCCGGGCCGGCCGCTCCCACAAGGTAAAAGACCGGATTGAAAACCGCCTGGACGATTTCGCCCAGGAACACAACCAGATTCTCATAGCCGGCCACACCCACCGCCCCTTTTTTTCCGAACCAGGAAAGGGCCGCTACTTCAATGACGGCAGCTGCGTGCATCCCCGATGCATCACCTGTATCGAGATCGAAAACGACCGGATTTCCCTGGTCAAGTGGGCCGTATGCACCCGGGCAGACCGTACGCTCTTCGTAGCCAGGATTGTATTGGAGGGTCCGGAGAATATCAGCGCATACTTGTAACAAGACAAAACGGAGAGGGGGACCTGATTCATAGGTCCCCACTGCTCTGATTCTATAGACAAATTTGCTGTTTCCACTTGCATAGACGGCCCGTATCTGTTATACTGAGTTCACTTCTTTGAAAGAAGTATCATTCCTGCGGATTTCAACCGCAGAAAGTTTCACTGTCCTTAACTGGACAGTCTTTGGGCAGAATATCCATTCTGCCGTGATTAGCCATATTCGGCTGATATTACCAATATTTGAGAGCGGATTAAAAAAAATCACAGGAAGGGGGAACCGTTAAAAAATAGGTCTATTTACTGCTTGCAGTTGTTTTTAGAATTCAGTATACTAAAAGGGAGGAATACCTTTGGGAGAAAAAGATATCCAGCATAAACTGCTGGAAGATTACGACGATGTGTTTGCGGATATTGTGGATGTACTTGGGTTTCATGGTGAGAAAATAGTGACAGCGGGGACGCTTGTGCAGGGACCTACCGCATCCGTTTATAAGGCACAGAATGGAAGAAACCGGGAACAGTTTCGTGATATTACTAAATTTGACACAAAACTTGGGGCGGTTATGATGCTGCTGGGAATCGAAAACCAGACAGATGAAGATTATGATATGGTGTTCCGGGTTATGCGGTATGATGGCGCCTCTTATAAGGTACAGGAGGGGGCAGAAGAAAAATATCCGGTGATAACCTGGGTCCTGTATTTTGGGATGAAGCGCTGGCGTGCTCCTAAGAGTATCCACGAAGCGATTATTAAAGGAATGCCAAATTGGAAGACCATCATAAAGGCGGTGCCCAATTATTACATCAATCTGGTGGAAGTGGCTTTCCTGCCTCAGAGTGTGCGGGAACAACTCACCTCAGATTTCCGGATTGTGGCTGATTATTTCTATGCAGTGCGGACCGGGACAGAAAAAGAATTTTACGAAAGCCCGGAAGGAAAACGCCAGATTCGTCATGTAGAAGCGATGATGGATTTCCTGAAGACATTTGCGCGGGATTCCAGATATGAAAAGATGAAAGAGACATTCTGTAATGAGGTCGGGAAGGAGGAGACGATTACGATGTGCAGCCTGTTGGATTATGCAGAGAAAAAAGGGGTAGAACAAGGAATAGAACAGGGAATAGAACAAGGAATACAGACATTGATTGAGGCTGGGCTTGCATTTGGCCAAACTTATGATACCACAATAAACATAGTGATGGAGAAATATTCCCTTGATGTGGAAGCAGCGCAGAAAAAGATGAGCCAATATTGGAAAGGGATTTTTTAGCTGAAATTCTTGGAAGTCTTCATGAAGTCACAATTATTTAGCTGTGATATCAACAATCTATTGACTTTACCCTGCGCCTATGTTAGACTACAAAACATAACAAACGGCAGAAAGCCCAGCCGGAAGGGCATTTGCCGTAGATCAGGTAACCTGCCAATGGGGGCAGCACAATTTTATTTGTGCTGCCATTTTTTAAAAGGGAAGAGGTAGAAACATGACAAGTAATTTTATTGCACAGTCCTATGGTAAATCTTTAAACTACACGAATATCCAGAACAATCTGTTTAAAGAGTACGATGTAAAAAAGGGACTCCGTAACGAGGACGGCACCGGCGTGAGAGTCGGGCTGACAAGAGTGTCCGATGTAGTGGGTTATGATATTGTGGATGGGAAGAAGGCCAGTGTTCCCGGCGAGCTGTATTTCCGCGGGCTGCGGGTCAATGATCTGGTAGAAGGGAAAGGCGATTCTCATTTTGGCTATGAGGAGACCTGCTTTTTGCTGCTGTTCGGTTACCTGCCAAATAAGCAGGAACTGCGGGCGTTCTGCGACGTGCTCAGCAGTATGTATGAACTGCCACATGAATTTCTGGAGATGCGGCTGATGAGAATGCCATCCCGCAACCTGATGAACTGTATCCAGCAGTCGGTGCTCAGTCTGTATGATTATGATGAAAATCCGGATGATGTGGACCCGTACCACACGGTTTTAAAGGGACTTAATATACTTGCGAAGCTGCCTTCTATCATTTGTTACGGGTACCAGAGCAAAATGCATTACTATAACAAAGACAGTCTGTTTATCCACTATGCCAAGAAGGAATATTCGATTGCAGAGAACATCCTTTATATGCTGAGAGAAGACCGGAAATTCACCCCAAAGGAGGCGGAACTTCTGGATACCCTGCTGATACTCCATGCGGATCACGGCGGCGGAAATAACTCTACCTTTACCAATGTAGTGATCTCTTCCACGGCTACGGATTTATATTCCACCATGGTTGGTTCCATCGGTTCTTTAAAAGGTCCAAAACACGGCGGCGCCAATATCCGCTGCGCGGAAATGATGGAGGCGGTGATTAAGGAGATCGGTATTGATGCGGATGAAAAAGCCATCAAGGGTGTTCTGAAACGGATTTTGGATAAAGACTTCTATGATCGTTCCGGCCTGATCTACGGTCTTGGCCATGCGGTTTACACAGAGTCCGACCCGAGAGCGGAGATCCTGCGCCAGTGCTGCAAGGATTTGGCAAAGGAGAAGAAGAGGGATCAAGAGTTCGCATTTATGTCCAGATTTGAGACCACGGCCAGGGATTATTTCCAGGAAGTGACGGGGCGCAGGGTGTCCAACAACGTGGACTTTTACAGCGGTTTTGCCTATGATATGCTGAAGATTCCCAATGATTTATACACCCCGTTGTTTACCTGCAGCCGCACCATCGGCTGGCTGGCACACAACATCGAGAATAAACTGTACGACGGCAGAATCATGAGGCCGGCCACAAAATATGTGGGTGAGTTACAGGATTATAAGAAGATGGAAGCGCGGTAAAAGTGTTTATAGAAAATAAGGATGAGGAAAGGCGCGGGCTTAAGCAACAGGGAAGCCCGCGCTGTTTTTCCGTTTGGTCGTTTCCATGCCAGCAATCTGCACTTGCATCCTAACCGAAAAGCAGGTAAAATGGAGAGAAAAGGAAGATGAAAGGAGAACACAGGCGATGATAGAATTATACGATGGCGGTGCCTATCTGGTTCACGGCAGTGAATTGGTGAAAGAGGCAGATACGGCAAAATTGGCGGCTTTGACGAGCGCACCTGTGAGCAAAGAGGAAGCAAAAAAGGGCACAATCGCCTATTCTATTCTGGAGGCCCACAACACCTCCGGCAATATGGAACAGTTAAAATTAAAATTTGATGCTATGGCATCCCATGATATTACATTCGTAGGGATTGTGCAGACAGCCAAAGCTTCGGGAATGACTCGTTTTCCGCTGCCCTATGTGCTGACCAACTGCCACAACTCCCTGTGTGCGGTGGGCGGAACCATCAATGAGGACGACCATATCTTCGGTCTGACGGCTGCGAAGCGTTACGGCGGTATTTTCGTGCCTCCTCATATCGCGGTGATTCACCAGTACATGAGGGAAATGATGGCCGGCTGCGGGAAGATGATCCTCGGCTCCGACAGCCATACCCGCTACGGCGCTCTGGGAACCATGGCGGTAGGCGAGGGTGGCGGCGAGCTGGTGAAACAGCTGCTGTGTGATACCTATGACGTAGCATGCCCGGAGGTGGTTGCTGTTTATCTGGAAGGGAAGCCGGGTCCAGGCGTTGGACCTCATGATGTGGCTCTGGCGATTGTGGGGGCTGTGTTTAAGAACGGTTATGTGAAGAATAAAGTGATGGAATTCGTGGGGCCTGGCGTTTCGTCCATGGATACCGATTACCGGAACGGCGTGGATGTGATGACGACGGAGACGACTTGTCTGTCCTCCATCTGGAGAACCGATGAGGACACGAAGGCATTTCTCACGATGCACGGAAGAGGGGAGGAGTATCAGGAACTGAATCCGGCGGACGTGGCTTACTATGACGGCGTGGTAAAGGTGGATTTGAGCACCATCAAACCGATGATTGCCCTGCCATTCCATCCAAGCAATACATATGAGATTGACGAACTGATTGTGAATCCTGGCGATATCTTAAGAAGTGTGGAGAAGGAAGCGGCGAAGATCAGCGGAAGACCAGAAGGCGAGTTCAAGCTGACGGACAAGATCGTGAACGGGAAGCTGACGGTGCAACAGGGAATTATCGCGGGCTGTGCCGGTGGAAACTATTCCAGCGTGATGGCGGCGGCCCATCTTTTGAAGGGACAGGACTGCGGAAGCGATGTATTTACGCTGGCGGTGTATCCGTCCTCCCAGCCGGTATTTATGGATCTGGTGAAGAAAGGGGCGGTTTCCGACCTGATGGCGGCAGGAGCCACTGTGAAGACGGCATTCTGCGGACCGTGCTTCGGTGCAGGCGATACGCCGGCCAACAATACGTTAAGCATCCGTCACACTACGAGAAACTTCCCCAACCGGGAAGGCTCCAAACCGGGGAATGGACAGATGGCGGCCGTGGCGCTTATGGATGCCCGTTCCATCGCGGCAACCGCGGCGAATGGAGGCGTGCTGACCAGCGCGGCGGACATTTGGGACGGCTACCAGGTGCCGGATTACGAATTTGACGATTCCGCATACAGGAGCCGTGTATACCAGGGATATCAGAAGGCGAATGAGAACGAGGAAGTGGTCTACGGGCCAAACATCAAAGACTGGCCGGAGATGAGTCCGCTGGCCGGCAATATTTTACTGAAGGTCTGCTCTAAGATTATGGATGACGTGACCACCACGGATGAATTGATTCCGTCGGGTGAGACATCGTCTTATCGTTCCAACCCGCTGGGACTTGCCGAGTTCACATTATCCAGAAGAGACCCGGCTTATGTGGGCAAATCCAAAGAGGTGGATGTGATCGAGAAAGCCAGAACAAGAGGAGAGAATCCGGCTGAGACAGCGCCGGAGCTGGCGGCTGTGTTTAAGACCATCCGCACCATCCCGGGTAATGAAGATGTGAAAGCGGAGGAGACGGAGATCGGAAGTATGATCTACGCCAGAAAACCAGGCGACGGCTCCGCCAGAGAGCAGGCGGCCAGCTGCCAGA
>JAWZDV010000098.1:0-9743 GCA_034142505.1 Bacteroides thetaiotaomicron | reverse complement strand
GTGGAGTGGGGGAAAATCCGGAGATAACTTCAAAGGATTACCTATCACTATTCAACGCCTATAACGATATTGAGGTGATTATGAACAGCGGGCGCAGTATCAAGATACCGGATAAATTCACCTCGCCCCAGCACGCCATTGATGTGGTCCGCCGTATGTTAAACGCCTGCGGCATGGTAATTGATGATACCATGCCCAGCGTCATTGGGTTTCTCGATAAGAATATCCGTATCTCCGTGGATAAAGCCCCTATTGTTGATTCTGATGTGGGGATAAACGCTTCCATCCGTATTGTCAACCAGCAGACGGTTTCTGAACAGAAGCTTCTGGAGTCCAAAAGCGCTACCGCTGAAATGCTGCATTTTCTCACAGCCTGTATCCGCTATGGCGTCAGCGTCTGTATCGCCGGCTCCACCGGCTCGGGAAAAACAACCGTGATGGCCTGGCTGCTGTCCCAGGTTCCCAATAACCGGCGCCTGATTACCATTGAGGAGGGCAGCCGGGAATTTGATTTAATCAAGAGGGACGCCGATGGCAATATCCTCAATTCCGTTGTACACCTGCTTACAAGGCCCCATGAGAACCCAGCCATGAACATCAACCAGGATTTTCTCCTGGAGCGTGTGTTGCGAAAGCACCCGGACGTAATCGGCGTGGGGGAAATGAGATCGGCGGCCGAGAGCCTTTCGGCTGCGGAAAGCTCCCGGACCGGTCATACGGTCTGCACCACCATTCACTCTAATTCCTGCAACAGCACCTACCGGCGTATGATGACGCTTGCCAAGCGCAAGTATAACATGGACGATTCCGTACTCATGCAGATTATGGTGGAAGCCTATCCGGTGGTTGTCTTTACGAAGCAGCTGGAGGACCGTTCCCGGAAAATCATGGAAATCATAGAGGGGGAGGACTACCAGGATGGAAAGCTGATCTATCGCTCTCTTTACAAGTATGAGGTAGTGGACAACGTAACTCTGGAAAGCGGGGAAACCCGCGTGGTAGGGCATCATCGGAAAGTAGGCTCTATCTCTGACGGCTTGAAAAAAAGGCTGCTGGACAACGGAATATCTCATAAAGAACTGGAGGAATTCACAGGAAAGGAGGTGGATTAGTTGCATTGGATTTATTTGATTTGCTTTGTCCTTATCAATGCCGGGCTTATGGCTCTGCTCGGGGTCCGCCCCGGAGATTTCATTGACGCTGTTTTTTTGTCCAGACGCAGGGCCGCCACGTTAAGCGATGAACTGAATGTGCTCCTGGGCACTCCGTCTAAGGGATTTTTTAACCAGGACTATGAAATCAAACGAATTTTAAGGGATACAGGCAGGGCAGACCGATTTGAAGCTCTCAAACGGCTGACCCTGATTCTCTTTGCGGTAGGCGCGGTGCTGGCGCTTCTGATCGACAATGTGTACATGGTCCCGATTATGGGAATCGGCTTTTCCCTGCTGCCCGTGTGGTATCTGCACAGCACGGCGGCCAGCTACAAAAAGCATTTGAACGAGGAGCTGGAGACGGCCATCTCCATTATTACAACCTCGTACCTGCGTACAGAGGATATTATCCGGTCCATACAGGAAAACCTGCCTTATATCAATGAACCGGTGAAAGCCAATTTTGAAGCGTTTGTATATGAGGCCAGACTGATAAACGCCAATACCACCAGCGCCATCAACAGCCTGAAAATGAAAATTCCAAACCGGGTATTCCATGAATGGTGCAATATTTTAATCCAGTGCCAGTCAGACCGTTCCATGAAGAACACCCTGCCTACCATTGCCCAGAAATTCAGCGATGTCCGTATCGTACAGTCAGAGCTGGAGGCCATGATGCAGGGGCCGCGGCGTGAGGCAATTACTATGATGTTTCTGGTAATTGCCAACATACCTCTGTTATATTTCCTCAACAAGGACTGGTTTCATACCCTGCTTTTCACCACCCCAGGAAAAATCGCCCTTGCCATCTGTGGCGCGATTATCCTGTTTTCACTGACACAGATCATGAAACTAAGTAAGCCTATTGAATACGGAGGTGACGGCAAATGACAGTGTTAGCACTTTTGGCGGTTGTGTTGGCTGGCTTTAGCATCTACTATCTCGCCTGTGCGTTTGCAGACATTCCCACCAGCAGGACCTCCCGCACAATGCTGATGGTCCGAAAGCAGCAAGGCGGACGGAATGAAAAGCTGGCGGAGGTTTACCTTACAAAAATCGCAGTGCTTCTGGCCCCCTGCCTAAAGCTGGACAGGCTGAGGCGCAACAAACTCCAGTCCGCTTTAAATATAGCCGGATTGGAGCTGACCCCGGAGGTCTATACTGCAAAAGCCTGGGTAACAGCCGGCATGACCGGGCTTTGTGCTCTGCCCGCGGTATTTGTGATGCCGCTCATGGTGCCGCTTATAATCGGATTGGCCGTGGCACTCTGGTTCTCGACATACTACGCTGCTTTTGATTTTGTCAGAAAGCGGCGGAAGCTCATTGAAGCGGAAATCCCGCGCTTTGCCCTGACCATCGGGCAGAACCTGGAAAATGACCGGGATGTGCTGAAAATCCTGACTTCCTACCGGCGTGTGGCGGGCAGGGATTTTGGCGCGGAACTGGATCAGACGATTGCGGACATGATTACTTCTAACTATGAGAACGCTCTGCTTCATTTTGAAACCAGAATCGGAAGCCCCATGCTCTCGGACGTTATCAGAGGTCTGGTTGGCGTACTCCGGGGGGACGACCAGCGCATGTACTTTAAAATGATCTGCTTTGATATGAGACAGATTGAGCAGAACAACCTGAAAAAGGAAGCCGCAAAACGGCCGAAGAAAATACAGCGGTACTCCATGATGATGCTTATATGTATTATGATTATCTATCTTGTAGTGCTGTGTACGGAAGTATTAAGCTCTCTCGGCGCATTTTTCGGTTAACTGGTCCATATCAGTTTTACAACTACTTAACAACAATATACCAGGAGGTTTATCCATGAAAAGAATGATTTTAAAATTAAACAGAACCGCACCCCGCCTTATGTTAAACACCCGAGCCGCACTCTCCAATCAGCGCGGTGATTTTTATATCAGCGATGCAGTAAAGATAATCATAGCCGTTGTGCTGGGCGCCCTCCTGTTGGCAGCCCTGACCTTAATTTTTAACGACACGGTGATTCCCAGAATCACCAGGGAGATTGAGGCATTATTCGGATAAAGATACCTTGGGGATCAGCGCAGAAAGATGGCGCTGGTCCCTTTTTTATTTTACTTTTCGCAATGTGCGGTAATGGAGGTGAAGGCATTGAATCAAAACCATTGTAAGTTTTATTCCTTTATGCGGGCAACCAGGGGCAACTGGAGAAATACACTGTACGTTATGTGCGGCGGTTCCTTCTGTCCCCATGGGAAAAACCCGCCGTGTGAAGGCTATCTGATGGCAGCAGATGCGGACGGAAGCCTGATCATAATGCCTGTGGAAATCGTCAGGCAGTTTACCGGTGAATTGATAGAACCGTCAGAATGCCGGGGGACTTTAGTGAGAAAGACCTTTGAGGCTGTTTTCTCCCGGTATATCGAATGGCATACAATCTCGGATTCCAGCTGTCCGCTCCTGCAGCTTTACCAGGACGCCGACCGCTGACATTCAACAAAAAACTGTCCTGATAAACGTAATCCCGCCGTAAACGGCGAGTAATCAGGAGGTAATCGTTATGAAGCGGAAGCATCAAATCAGATGCCCCTATTGCGGGGCCTACGCCACTTGCCGGCCTGCCAGCGTTGTCTATGGCAAATCCGGTACAACTAAAAATTCATACCTGTATATCTGTTCCAGATGGCCGGCCTGTGATTCCTATGTGGGAACCCACAGAAAAGACCGACGCCCCCTGGGAACGCCGGCCAATAAAGAACTGCGCCGCAAGCGTATTCTGGCTCACCGCTCATTGGACGCTCTGCAGCAAAACTGCCATATGAAGAAGTGGGAAGCTTATATCTGGCTGCAGGCCAAGCTGGGGCTTAGTGAAGCGGAGACCCATATCGGCATGTTTTCGGAATATATGTGTGACAGGACGATTGAGCTTTGTAATCAGGCATTGGAAACTGACCATATTCGGGCAGCATGAAGGGAGGCGGCATTTATGAGGAAAGACGGTATCCTGACAGAAGAACAGAGGTGCCTGGTAACAGAACACATGTCCGTTGTCCATTGGGTGATTCTATTGAACATCCATGTAAATGAGAGGATTTACGGCTTTAGCTATGACGATTTATTCCAGGAGGGTTGTGTCTGGCTATGCAGGGCCGCTGTCTCCTATGACCCGTCCCTATCCCAGTTTTCCACTTATGCAAGAAAGGTTGTCCGCAACGGGCTGCTCTCCTACTGCCGGACTATGTGCGACAAACAGCGTCACTTCACCCGGCTGGAGATTGGTGAACAGGGGGAGTTGATTGCCGATGGCGCCGTCTTAAACCGTGTCGATGGATTCAGCGCACATATTTCCATGCTGGAGACGCTCGAACTGCTGGAATCCAGGAAGCAGGATTATAACGGCATCGCGCGGCTGGGAATCGAGGCTCTGGAATTAAAAATAAAGGGCCTTACCATTAAGGAGATTGCACAGATGTACGGCGTGCCGTCCTCTCATGTGGGGGCCTGGATTTCCCGCTCCGCTTATAAGCTGCGGGAGGACAGAAAATTTCTGGACAGTGTCCGGTAGCCTGTTGAAAAGGCGGCGCTTCAACCGTAAGGAACAGATAAAGGAGGTATTTACTATGACGTTAAAGACACTATTTACTGCTGTTGGCCGTATGGAAAAAAGAACTGACAGCCCCGGCCGCTCCTATCCGGTTATCGTGCTGGGAGGGAAGGACTACATGGTTGATTTACAGGAAATGCTGGTTTGGAGCAGCTTAAACTGGCGGATTGCCAGGAAGAACGAAATTGGAGAGCTTTACAATAAGGCGGTACTCGATTACAGCTTTCAGGCAGACCGTACATGGAACGCCTGCGTGGAGCGTCTGCTGATCCGTGGGCTGCTGGTCTCCGGAAGCGGAGCAACTGATTATGACGCTTTATATGACTTGTTAAGCACTATGTATATCATACCGGCCTCCGGCAGCTTTCCCCTCCGGCTGTTTTCATTCTTAAAGCTTGTGCTGGTGAAGGATGTGCCTTTGTCCATGGCCCGCAGGCTTCTTTGTGGGGACAAGCGGACAGCCGGGGAAAAGCAGGTAATGCGCCTGGCCGGACAGACCCTGATGTCCACAGCGGAAATCATCAAATGTGTGGAAAAGGGAATTCACAGTCTGCCCAACGAGGAAAGTGTGCTTGACAAGCTTTATGATGACAGGGACACCACCAGCGACAATATTGCCTATCTGGTTAAATCCAGCTCCAACAGCAAGCCTGTTGTCCTGGCTGTTGCAAATCTGTACCTGCGTAAGCAGATTATTTTTGAAAGGATTTGACATTTATGAAAAAATGGAACAAATACCCCCGCATTTTGAAAAGGAAATTGTATCTTACCCTCTTGACCGGAACTGCCGGTGTGATTGTCAGTTTCATGGTCTATATGGTTTCCGCTGACTCCATGCTCCTCTCCATGAGCGGCGTCATATTCCTTTTCTGTCTGTTTCGCTCCGTGTCGCTGTGGAATATCATACGAAGGGATGCATACGCAGCCATCTCCGGAACCTGTACCGGTATCACCGTATCCCCTTTGCGAAAGTACAAAAGGGTTCAGATCACAGATCTGTCTGGCAGGGAACACTCTCTTCTCTTCAGCAGCCATACTGCCGTACAAACCGGGGAGAAATATTGCTTTTATTTTCAAAATGAAAACTCCCCTGTCCTGGGAAACGACTATCTGGATACCATGCTGTCAACCAACACGTTTCTTGGGTACGAAAAATTATTAGAATATCATGCAGAAATTAAATAGGCCCAGTCCTATTTCCTCTATAGATACCATGAAAGGAGGGTACTTTTGTATAAACCGGGCACGATAGAGCAATATAAAATCTATAGTTATTTAAAGGAAAAATTTTATCTGGAAGAATTCCTGTTGTATCCTATCTCCAGGACTTCCATGTTGCTGGAGGACAAAGCTGGTGATAAGCTGGCCTTCGAGTACCAAAATGGATCTGTCCGGGAAATAGACCTTCCGTCACCCCCGGACATCGAAGAGGTAAAGGCTTTTCTTAAAAGTTTCCATGCTTTGGAGCCGAAGCCCTGTCTGAATGACTTTGAGAGCATTACCCTCTGGTGGCTGGAACATCCCAATCCCTTGACCCTGCAGCAGGCTTTAGGGCTTACGGACGATCTTTACCGGCACTTTTTGGTTTATCCGCTCATAGATGATGAGACCGTCCGCAGGATCGTGTCTAAGGGTCTGGTAACGGAAAAAGAATTTTTAGATATCCGTCTCTGGTATCGCAACGGCCATGTTATGACCTGCTGGCTCGGTCAACTGGGACTGGACGGGACCGGAAACATTTATGGACTGATTTTCCGGTACAGGAAGCCTAATGCGACAAAGTACGAGTTTTACCTGCTGGACGACTATTACCGCTTTATGAACCACATACCGGACCTAGCGTCTGAAGACGCCGCCATAAATTAAAGTAAAATCAGATAAGCTTTTATTTACATTCATGCTTTAATATTTTATAATGTAAAGTATGAATGTAAAACCAAAGGGGGCGTGCAAAGATGGATGATATCTGGTTAAAGGTAAAGGAGCTTGCGGCTGACGGAAATGGAATTGTATCCACAAAGCAGGTGGAGCGTTTGGGGATCAGCCGTGCTGTGCTAAAAAAATATGTGGAGGATAACCGTCTGGTCCGTATCCGCAAGGGGCTGTACACGCTCCATGGGGATCTGCCCGATGAATATGTGGCGCTGCAGATAAGAAGTGCAAAAGCCATTTTTTCTTATGGGACCGCGCTGTATTTCTGGGGTTTGTCTGACCGGACGCCCCATTTTATTGATATGACGGTTCCGCAGGGAACAAATATATCCACTATAAAAAGGGATTATCCCCAGGCGCGTTTTCACTATGTCATGAGCGCCATGTACAGTATCGGCATAACGGAAACAACATCGCCTCAAGGTGGTCTGATCCGCCTGTACGACAGGGAGCGCTGTCTCTGTGACATAATTCGGGATAAGAAAAATGTGGATATGCAGCTCTACACCCAGGCTCTGAAGGATTACTTCCGCTCCGGGTCAGACTGCCGGAAATTATTGAAATACGGAAAAAAATTTGGAATTGAAGAACAAATCAGAACATATATGGAGGTACTCTCATGAAAACACCGGAACAACTAAAGGGGACAATCCGCAACATGGCAGCGCAGAAAAACCTGCGTCCCCAGGAGGTTCTGCAAATGTTTTTGTTCGAGCGGGTCCTGGAGCGTCTGGCAGGCTCGCGCTATCGGAAAAATTTTATATTAAAGGGCGGACTGTTAATCTCGTCCATGCTTGGCATTGAAGAGCGCACCACCATTGACATGGATACGACCGTGCGGGGAATCCGGATGGAGGAACCGGAAATAACTTCTGTCATTAAGGAGATCCTGTCTATTGACGTTGGCGATGGGATAGACTTTTCTTTTCGTAAGATAGAACCAATCCGTGAGGATGACACGTACAGCAATTTCCGTGTACATATCGACGCACGGTACGGAAAAATCAACAGCCCTATGAAGTTAGACATTACCACCGGAGACGAGATTACCCCCGCGGCAATCCAGTATGATTACCCACTTCTGTTTGAACATAAAACAGTGCCGGTTATGGCCTACACTCTGGAGACGATCCTTGCTGAAAAATATGAAACCATCATTCGCCGGAATATTGGAACCACGAGGGCAAGAGACTTTTATGACCTACATACCCTATACAGGGAACGGTATTCAGAAATCCGTCCGGATATCCTGCGCATGGCCGTGGCTCACACAGCTAAGAAGCGCGGCTCTGCCAGTGCCTTGGCAGACTGGGAAGAAATATTGCAGGATATCCGCGAAGAACCGATGCTGGTATCCTTCTGGCATAAATATACCGCAGAAAATCCCTATATCGGAAAGCTCCTGTTTTCAGAAGTGCTGGATACTGTGGAGCGTATCGGCAGGCTGTTGCAGGAATAAAATCGCTACATATTGTATATTGGCAATACATTTATACTATATATTGATTGCATTATCTTGACATATACTATATATAGTGTTATACTTGCTCTGTAAATGATTTTTGTGCGCCCCCCCCTATGGGATATGGACAATGCTCCATATAGCGGAAGAAGCCCGCATTGCACACGTTGTCAAGTTTGTAATCAAGTGTCAGTGGTATTACCGCGCCATTCTACGGCCGGTCTTGTCTGCTGGCACTTTTTATATAGATATAAAAGCCTTTGGCAGAAAGGAGTGTTATGGCACAGGTTTTCGTATTTGGCTATGTGACTGCAGATTTGCAGCTAAAGCAGAGCCAAAAGCAAACCCCTTATGTCTGTTTTGACCTTGCCGAGCATATTGGCTTTGGAAACGGGCAGAGAACTATTTACTATCAGGTTTGGACATGGGGCGAGGACGCTCTGCGGCTCATACGCCTGAAAATTAAGAAGGGCAGCATGATCTGGATCTCCGGCTCCCAGGAGCTGGTGGACTGCACCAGCCAGAACGGCGATGTCAAAACAAAACGTCTGAAGGTTTACTTAGACAACTGCGGCTTTTTGCCCGACTGGCAATCGAAGGATCAAAAGTTAAGTTTACCGGACTGCCAGGAAACAGCGGCGCCAGCCAATAGCCTTCCACCCCTGGAGATATTGGACGGTGAACGCGAGACCCTGCCGGAGTGATTGAGACTCCAGCTCATTGAGAGGAACCACATTAAGTTTTTCAGAAAGAAACTGAAAGCTTAGTGCGGTTCCTCTTTTTTTATTTCCGGAAAATTACAAAGAGAGGATGAAAGAAATAATGAAAAAAGACAAAGCCCTGTGGGGCAGCATCAGTATTCTTGTAGGAATCGTAATCGCTATTCTCGCGCTGGTAAGAGGAGATATGCAGACCTGGCTTCTGTTAGGCGTTTTTTCTCTGTGGGGCTCATGGATTATAGTGATTCTCCTGCTCCCCTATATGCGTCAGGCAAAGAGACGCCAGCAGCGGAAATACCGGCTTAAACGGCTTTATGCAGACGGAATTTACACTCCGGCTCCCCAGGCAAAAGAAAAAAAGGAAGGGGCGCCGATGGAACATTTGTTGCTCCGACACGTAAACCATCGTATTTCCAGCTACTTACGGGCCGCTTATCCAGATGTTACCTGGTCCTGGTGCGAAAAGGAACCGGAACGGCTTGCCGTTTATGGAGGAATCGGACGAATCCGCGTTTATGGCATTCCTGATTTTGACCATGCGGACGTAACTGTGGATCAGCAGGCAAATATCGACTGTAGTATGGTGAAAATTGTTCCTCTGTCTCATATTGGAGCTGCGCCGGACGAGGAACACAAGGCGCCGCCCAACCGTCAGCCAGTAGACCCGCAAATATGGTATGAGGTGCAGGGCAGAAAGATACTGGAAACGCTTATGGCCGACTTAAACTCGCGCGGACACAACAGCTTGACCCTTTATGAAAATGGGAATATCTGTATCCGCCAGGACAATGAGGAGGTAGCGCAGGAACAACTGCCCGCCTTTCCGGAAAGAACCTACTGGCCCCGGTTGGTTAAGGTGTTTGAGCGCAATGGTCTGGCGGCGAAGATAACCG
>JAWZDV010000097.1:0-15398 GCA_034142505.1 Bacteroides thetaiotaomicron | reverse complement strand
GTGGGGCGTGCAGATGGCGGGAATGAATTTTCAAACACGCTCTAGCATATCGCCAGCATTATTTTGTAATAAAAAGTCCTGCTCAGACAGGGCTTTTTTTCATGTCAATAATATTGTGCTAATCCTTCCCAAGCAAATCCAGCCAGGTTTATGTTAAGATAAAATCATCAAAAATAAACAATTTGGAGGAGGGTTTATCAGATGAAAAAAAGATTTTTTGCAGCGGCCATGACGGTGGCTATGATGGCAGGTTTGATGACAGGATGCGGGTCAAGCGATACCGCGGTAACGACGGCAGCACCGGCGGCAACGACTGCGGCGCCGGCCACTGAGGCGAAAACGGAGACAGAAGCGGCCAAGACAGAGGCGCCATCGGGCGGAGCGGGAGCGCTCATCGGCGTGGCGATGCCAACCAAGGATCTGCAAAGATGGAACCAGGACGGCTCCAACATGAAGGCCGAGCTGGAAGCAGCCGGTTACCAGGTGGATCTGCAGTACGCCAGCAACGATGTACAGACCCAGGTGTCCCAGGTGGAGAATATGATTTCCAACGGATGTAAGATGCTGGTGATCGCTTCCATCGACGGCAGCTCCTTAGGACAGCCTCTTGGGCAGGCAAAGGAAGCCGGAATCCCGGTTATTTCTTATGACCGTCTGTTGATGAATTCTGACGCGGTTACTTATTATGCGACCTTTGACAACTATATGGTGGGCCAGAAGCAGGGTGAATATCTGGTGGAAGCCCTGGATCTTGCCAATGCCACGGAGCCAAAGAACATTGAGCTGTTCACCGGCGATCCGGCTGACAACAACTGTAACTTCTTCTTTGGCGGCGCCATGGACGTTCTTCAGAAATATATCGACGACGGAAAACTGGTTGTGAAATCCGGCCAGACCGAATTTGAGCAGGTAGCGACCGCTAACTGGGATTCTGAGAAAGCCCAGAACCGTATGGATACCATCATCGCGGGCAACTACTCCGATGGAACGACTCTCCATGCAGTTCTCTGCTCCAATGACTCCACAGCCCTCGGCGTGGAAAATGCACTGGCATCCTCCTACACCGGTGAGTATCCGATTATCACCGGCCAGGACTGCGATATTGCCAATGTAAAGAACATGGTGGCTGGCAAACAGGCCATGTCCGTATTCAAAGATACCCGTACCCTGGCAACCCAGGTGGTAAAAATGGTAGACGCGGTGATGCAGGGCGGCGATGCGGAAATCAATGACACCAAGTCCTATGACAATGGAACCGGCATCATTCCTACCTATCTGTGCGAGCCGGTGGTTGTTACGCTTGACAATTATAAGGAAATGCTGCTTGACTCCGGTTATTACACCGAGGACCAGCTGAAATAAGAATGTGTGAATATTACCGGCCCGCCAACGCGTTGGCGGGCCGGGATATGTGGCAAAAGCAGTACCACGAAAAAGGACGGGGAGGGAAGCTCATTGGCAAAGATACTTTTGGAAATGAAAAACATCACCAAGACATTTCCCGGCGTGAAGGCTCTTGATCATGTGAACCTGAAGGTGGAGGAAGGGGAAATCCATGCGCTGGTGGGAGAAAACGGCGCCGGAAAATCTACGCTGATGAACGTACTCAGCGGGATATACCCCTATGGAAGCTATGAGGGCGATATCATTTACAACGGAGAAATCTGCAAGTTTGATCATATCAGTGACAGCGAGGAAAAAGGAATCGTCATTATCCATCAGGAACTTGCCCTGGTTCCTTATATGTCGATCGCGGAAAACATGTACCTTGGCAATGAAAAGGGCAGGAAATATGCAATTAACTGGAATGAAACGTATCGGGAGGCGGATGAGTATCTGAATACCGTAGGGCTTATGGAGCCGTCCCATACTTTAATAAAAGATATCGGCGTGGGCAAGCAGCAGCTGGTTGAGATTGCCAAGGCCCTGGCAAAGCACGCGAAGCTGCTGATTCTGGATGAGCCGACGGCGTCCTTGAACGAGGAGGATTCCCGCGCTCTGCTGGATCTTCTGCTGAAGTTCAAATCCGAGGGCCTGACGTCCATCATCATCTCCCACAAGCTGAACGAGATTGCCTACGTGGCGGACAAAATCACGGTAGTCCGGGACGGTTCTACCATCGAGACTCTTGATAAAAACGTGGATGAGATTACGGAGGACCGGATTATCAAGGGCATGGTGGGCCGGGAACTGGTGGACCGTTTTCCGAAACGCCAGGATGTGAAAATTGGCGGCGTGGCGATGGAGGTGGAACACTGGAATGTATATCATCCTCTCTATTCCGAGAGAAAGGTGGTGGACGATGTCTCCATCCACGTAAGGGAGGGAGAGGTGGTAGGAATCTGCGGCCTGATGGGCGCGGGAAGAACGGAGCTGGCCATGAGTATTTTCGGGCAGAGCTACGGGGTTAATATTTCCGGCACGCTGAAGCTGGGCGGAAAAGAAGTGAAGCTTAAGAACGTGCGGGATGCCATCCGCCATAAGCTGGCCTATGTGACGGAGGACAGGAAGGGAAACGGACTGATTCTCTCCAACCCCATCAAGATCAACACCACACTTGCCAATCTGGATGAGGTGAGCAGGCACACGGTCATTGATAAAGATAAGGAGTACTTTGTTGCGGAGGAGTACCGGCAGATGCTGAAGACCAAATGTCCGTCGGTGGAGCAGAATGCAGGCAATCTAAGCGGCGGCAACCAGCAGAAGGTGTTGCTTGCCAAATGGATGTTTGCCAAGCCGGACGTGCTCATCTTAGATGAACCCACAAGAGGAATCGACGTGGGGGCCAAGTATGAGATTTACTGCATCATCAACCAGCTGGCGGCGGAAGGGAAATCGGTGATCATGATTTCTTCGGAGCTTCCTGAGGTTCTGGGGATGTCGGACAGAATTTATATCATGAACGAAGGCAGGCTGGCAGGCGAGGTGGAAGCCTCCCAGGCGACCCAGGAGAAAATCATGGCCTGTATTCTGAAATCAGATAAAGGAGAGTAGAGGATGGAAAATAAAATAAAATTATCTGAAGTGCTGAAAAAATATACCATGGTCATCGTCCTGGCGGTTGTCATCATCCTGTTTACGGTCAATACTGGCGGAAAGATGCTGCTTCCCCAGAATGTGAACAACTTAATCGCCCAGAACGCCTACGTGTTTATCCTGGCCACAGGTATGTTATTCTGTATTCTGACAGGCGGCAATATCGACTTGTCCGTGGGTTCTGTCGTATGCTTTGTGGGAGCCATCGGCGGCAGCATGATGATCAAGATGGGGATCAACCCCTATCTCTCTCTGCTGGCAATGGCGATTATTGGAATTCTGGTTGGAGCATGGCAGGGATTTTGGATTGCTTATGTGAGAATTCCTCCGTTTATTGTAACTCTGGCCGGTATGCTGATGTTTCGGGGTTTGTCAAACGTGGTATTGCAGGGGATGACGTTATCCCCCATCCCTGATAAGTTCTTAAACCTGTTTAATACCTATGTGCCGGACGTGTTCGGCATGGAGGGAT
Source organism: Bacteroides thetaiotaomicron (assembly GCA_034142505.1). Lineage (GTDB taxonomy): Bacteria > Bacillota > Clostridia > Lachnospirales > Lachnospiraceae > Hungatella_A. The sequence continues at coordinate 11,890 of JAWZDV010000097.1, read as the reverse complement.
TTAACCTGACCTGCTTTTTGGTGGGCGTGATTGTCAGCGTTGTCTATGTGGGAATCACACTTGGGGGAAGAAAGAAAAAACAGAGGCTGGGTTACCGCCTGGAGCCGCTGGCCGGCGTGATCGTAAAGATGGCCGTCATCTGTGTGGCTGTGCTTGCCTTTATGTTCAAACTTGCCCAGTATAAGGGGATTCCCAATGCCCTGATTTGGGTGACGGTCATTATCTGTATTTACAGCTACATTTCCTCAAAGACCACTACCGGCCGTTATTTCTACGCCGTGGGAGGAAATGAGAAAGCTACCAGATTGTCGGGAATCGATACAAACAGAGTTTATTTTCTGGCTTATTTGAATATGGGCTTTTTAGCGGCCGTAGCGGGCATGATCACGGTGGCCCGGCTGAATTCCGCGAACCCCACTGCCGGCAACAACTATGAGATGGACGCCATCGGCGCCTGCTTTATCGGCGGAGCGTCCGCCTACGGCGGCGTGGGCACCGTTCCGGGAGTGATTATCGGAGCAACCCTGATGGGCGTTTTGAACCTGGGTATGAGTATCATGGGCGTGGACCAGAACTTACAGAAAGTAGTTAAGGGCGCTGTGCTTCTGGCAGCGGTTATCTTCGATGTTGTCAGCAAGAGAAAAGCGTTTATCGCGAAGCAGTAATGGATGAAGAGAGGTTTCCTTCTGAGAAGGAGCCTCTTTTTGTATGAATTCAGGCGTGTGATTTAAAATGTCTGCTTGCATTATTCCCGCGCTCATTATACTATGATAGAAAGCGGCAGTAGATATGGGCCTCGGTGAATAAGGGGCAGTGGGAGGTTTTTTTATGGAGACAAAAGAACTGGTTTCTGATCTATATAAGGAAAATTTAGAAAAAACCAAAAAGAATCAGAAAGTCCGTGACGGTCTGGCACTAGTCTGCATTCTGCTGGGGAGTGTGCTGGTGGCGGTAAACTTGAATACGTTTGTGGAACAGGGCGGCCTGGTGCCGGGGGGATTCTCGGGGCTGGCGAAGCTGATTCAAAGAATTGGACTTTATTTTTTTGATATTAAGATTTCGTTCACCGTGCTGAATGTTCTGTTCAATGCGATCCCGGCGGTATTTGCCTACCGGATTGTGGGAAAGAAGTTTACCATTCTGTCCTGTGTCAGCCTGCTGACCGTGTCCATCCTGGTGGACCAGCTGCCGGTAGTTCCGGTGACGGGGGATATTCTGCTGATCGCGGTGTTCGGAGGAATTTTAAATGGTCTTGGCATGAGTTTAATTCTCAACAACCGGGCCAGCGGCGGCGGCACGGACTTTATCGCCATGTGTCTGTCCACCAAATATAAGATTTCCACGTTTAACTACATGTTAGGCTTCAGCGCGGTGATTATCCTGATTTCCGGGGCGCTGTTCGGGATGGACAAGGCGCTGTACTCCATCATTTTCCAGTTCTGCAACACCCAGGTGATCAACACGTTATATAAGAAATACAAGAAGAAAACGCTTCTCATCGTGACGGACAACCCGGCGGCGGTATCGGCGGACTTACTGGAGATCACCAATCACAGCAGCACCATCCTAAAAGGCGTCGGCTCCTATTCCGCCAACAAGAAGTACCTGCTGTACACCGTTTTGTCGGACGGAGATGTCAAAAAGATGAAGAAACGAATCCGGGAAGCGTACCCGGACACCTTCGTCAATGTGCTGAATTCCAGCGATGTGGTGGGGAATTTTTATATTCAGCCGTTGGAGTAAGAGGCGGTCATCCCCTGGACATTTTGCGGGAAATACTATATAATGGTAATAATTTTGAGGAAAAAGGGAGCAGCAGGAGATGTATCAGTTTGACAGCAGAGTCAGATATAGTGAAACCGATGAGCAGGGGAAGTTATCTCTGACGGGGATTATCAATTATCTTCAGGATTGTTCCACCTTTCAGTCGGAAGATATCGGGCTGGGAGTTTCGTATCTTAAGGAGAACCACAGAGCCTGGTGGCTGTCCTCCTGGCAGATTGTGATTGACCGGTATCCGAAGCTGGGGGAAGAGATTGTGATCAGCACCTGGCCTTATGATTTTAAGGGGATTTACGGATACAGGAATTTTACGATTCAGGATAAGAACGGGAAGTATCTGGTGCGGGCCAATTCCGTCTGGTTCTTTTTTGACACGGAAGCGGGGAGACCGGTCCGGGTGCGGGAAGAGAACGTGCGGGGATATGGCAGCGGGGAGGAAAAGCTGGCTATGGACTACGCGCCGCGGCGGATCGAGGTGCCAGGGGAGTACGAGACCGGGGCGCCGGTAGTGGTGGCGAGACATCACCTGGATACCAACCACCACGTGAACAACGCCCAGTATGTGGAAATCGCCAGGGAAGCCCTGCCTGAGCTTAGAATCGGGGAAATCCGGGCAGAATATAAAAAAGCGGCGGTGTTGGGGGATGTGATGATTCCCCATATCGGCAGGAACAATGAGGGATACACGGTGTCTCTCTGTGATAAAGAAGGTTCGCCTCACGCCATCATCTGGCTGAGGGAGCAGTGAGCAGGAAAACGGTGCCGGGAAGGTCAGTCCGACCGGCCGGAAATGCAGTATGGGAAAGGATACACATGATTGAATTAGGAAAGAGGCAGAAACTGAAGGTAGTCCGCACCAAGGAATTTGGCGTGTACTTAGGGGAACGCGAGGGAGACGAAGCGGCGGTGCTTCTGCCGAAGAAACAGGTGCCGGAGGGAACGAAGCTGGGAGATGAACTGGAAGTCTTTATCTACAAGGATTCCGAGGACCGGCTGATTGCCACGACGGGCGTTCCGAAGCTCCAGGTAGGAGAGGTGGCCGTATTAACGGTGAAAGAGGTCGGCAAAATCGGCGCGTTTCTGGACATGGGTCTGGAGAAGGACCTGCTGCTGCCGTTCAAGGAACAAAACCATAAGGTGCGCCAGGGAGAGGACTGTCTGGTGGCGCTCTATATCGATAAGAGCAAGCGTCTGGCGGCTACCATGCGCGTGTACTCCTACATGAGTAACGAGGCCCCTTACCAGAAGGACGATAAAGTGACCGGTACGGTCTATGAGATCAACGAAAATCTGGGCGCGTTCGTGGCGGTGGACAACCGCTATTACGGTCTGGTTCCGAAGAAAGAGCTGTATGGAGATATCCACGAGGGCGATGTCATCACCGCCCGGGTGATGAAGGTGCGGGAGGACGGCAAACTGGATTTAAGCCCCAGGGAGAAGGCCTACGTACAGATGGACACGGATTCGGAGCTGGTTTTGAAGGTGATCGATGAGTTTGACGGGGTGCTGCCATTTACGGACAAGGCAAACCCGGAGACCATCAAGAGAGAGTTTAATATGAGTAAAAATGCATTTAAACGTGCAGTGGGTCATCTGTTGAAGGAAGGCAAAATCAAAATCACAGAGAAGACCATAGAGAGGGTATAGGAGGTTTCGCTTGGACTCGATAGAATATTATAATAAGTATGCGGCTAAAATATATGAGGACACCGTAGACGTGGACATGAGTGAGATCATGCAGGAATTCTTAAAGGAACTGGAGGAAGGGGATACCATTCTTGATCTTGGCTGCGGTTCGGGACGGGACAGCTTGACGCTCTACAATCTGGGGTTTGACGTGACGCCCCTCGATGCTTCAGAGGAAATGTGTAAGCTGGCGGAGATACATACCGGGCTGGATGTGCTTCAGATGACGTATGAAGATATGGAGTTTGAGGATGTATTTGACGGGATCTGGGCCTGCGGCTCGCTGCTTCATGTGCCGAAGGGGGAGATTGAGGGAATCTTAATCAAACTGGCAGATGCCCTGTGCGCAAAAGGTGTTCTGTATATCTCGGTTCAGAAGGGGGACTTTGAAGGGTTCCGCGGGGAACGGTATTTTAGCGATTATACAGAGGACAGTTTAAAAGCGATGCTTAATAGAACAGGCCTGTTTGAGATCATTCGGATCTGGGAGACGGAGGACGTGAGGTCCAACCACCCGGATACGGTTTGGATTAATCTCCTGGCCAGAAAGAAATAACATCAATCATAGCAGACAGCCCCGGATGTGGGGGCTGTCTGTGTTGTTTTATAAGGAGGATTTATGAAAAAGAGACCCGTTTATGTAGACTATATCCTGATTGTGCTCGGCTCGTTTATCATTGGCTTCGCGATTAAGAATATGTATGATCCGGTGAACTTGGTAACCGGCGGGGCATCCGGTTTGGCGATTGTGATGAAGGCGCTGGGAAATGTTCCGCTGTGGGTGACCAATACGGTGGTGAATATCCCGCTGTTTTTGGCCTCCTATAAGATCAAGGGGTGGAACTTCATCAAGAGGACGCTGGTTGCCACCATTGCGCTGTCGGTATCCCTCTATGTGATTCCCTATACCCCCTTTGTAACCGATGATCTGCTGCTGGCGTCTTTATTTGGCGGGATCGTGACAGGGGTGGGAACCGGACTGGTGCTGCTTTGCAGGGCCACTACCGGCGGCACGGATATGCTGGCGGTGCTGCTGCACCGGAAATTCCGCCATTACTCCATCGCCCAGATCATCCAGGTACTGGACGGAATCATCGTGCTGGTCGGCGCCACCGTGTTTGGAATCCGGTACGCCCTCTACGCCATGATAGCCATTTATGCTCTGGCAAAGATCACGGACGGCATGATCGAAGGTATGAAATTCTCCAAGCAGGCCTTCATTATCTCGGATAAAAGCAAGGAAATTGCAGACACCATCATGACCGAGATGGAGCGGGGCGTCACGGCTTTGGACGCGGTCGGCATGTACTCCGGACTTGGCAAACAGATGCTGTTCTGCGTGGTTTCCAAGAAGGAAATCGTCCAGTTAAAAGAGATTGTGCAGGCCCATGATACGGGTGCCTTTGTCATCGTAAATGATGCCAGAGAGGTATTTGGAGAGGGGTTTATAGAATATTAACATAATTTAGAACTGATTTTCAGTATAATTTTGTGGTTTTGGTCATTTTCTAAATTCCGTATACAGATTAGACAAATTAAGAAAATGCTTTTTGGTTAATTACAATATGGTAAAAAATTTTCCATTCGTGTATGATAGCTTTAGAACGAAAGAGCGGGAAGCAACAGGGATGGAACGCTCGGAAATCCAACACATACACTTATTTTTAGGAGGAGTTTAACATGGCTAGTGTAACACTCAAAAACATAACCAAAGCATATCCGAACGGTTTCGTAGCGGTAAAAGATTTTTGCCTGGATGTTGCAGACAAAGAGTTCGTTATTTTCGTAGGACCATCTGGATGTGGTAAGTCCACCACACTTCGTATGATCGCAGGTCTGGAGGATATTTCTTCCGGTGAACTGTACATTGACGGCAAGCTGATGAATGATGTAGAGCCAAAAGACAGAGATATCGCGATGGTATTCCAGAACTACGCTCTGTATCCACATATGTCTGTATACGACAACATGGCATTTGGCCTGAAACTGAGAAAAACTCCAAAGGATGAGATCGATAAATTAGTTCAGGAAGCAGCAAGAATCCTTGACTTAACTCATCTGTTAGACCGGAAACCGAAGGCATTATCCGGTGGTCAGAGACAGCGTGTTGCCATGGGACGTGCTATTGTTCGTAACCCGAAAGTATTCCTGATGGATGAGCCGTTATCCAACCTGGATGCCAAGTTAAGAGGCCAGATGCGTATTGAGATCTCCAAGCTGCACCAGAGACTGGAAGCTACTATCATCTACGTAACTCATGACCAGACAGAGGCTATGACCCTGGGTACCAGAATCGTTGTTATGAAAGACGGTATTGTACAGCAGGTAGATTCTCCTCAGAACTTATATGACAAACCATGCAACAAGTTCGTTGCCGGATTTATCGGAGCTCCTCAGATGAACTTAGTAGATGCAACGGTTGGCAAAGACGGCAGTGATGTTACCTTATCATTTGGCGGACACACCATCGCAATCCCGGCTGAGAAAGGTAAGAAACTGGAAGATGGCGGATACATCGGCAAAGTGGTTACTCTTGGTATTCGTCCGGAGGATTTACATGATGAGGAAGCATTCCTGGCATCTTCTCCGAAGAGCGTAATCGATGCTACCATCAGAGTATACGAGCTGCTTGGTGCTGAGGTTTACTTATACTTCGATGTTGACGAAGCGAACTTTACAGCCAGAGTAAATCCACGTACTACCGCAAGAGTTGGCGATACCGTGAAACTTGGCCTGGATTTAAGCAAGATTCATGTATTTGACAAAGAGACAGAGAATGTTGTATTAAATTAAGCAAAGTGTTTTCATATTTATGAATTTTTAGTTAATTTAGGCAAGCAGGTATGATACCTGCTTGCTTTTTTTATCTTTTTGCATTAAGATAGAATCAGGGCAAATTTACAAAAAGGAGAGTGTTCTATGATTTCAAATCAGATACTTCAAACAACCATTGAAGGATTAAAGGGTATTACCAGAATAGACCTCTGTATCTGTGATACGGAAGGAAAGGTGCTTGCGGCTACATTTCCTGACGCGGAAGAATATGAGAGTTCGATTCTCGCTTTTGTAGATTCTCCGGCAGACAGTCAGGTGATTCAGGGCTATCAGTTCTTTAAGGTATTTGATGAGCACCAGTTGGAATATATTTTACTTGCCAAGGGCGGTAGTGATGACGTTTATATGGTGGGCAAGCTGGCGGCTTTTCAGATCCAGAATCTTCTGGTGGCTTACAAGGAGCGTTTTGACAAAGACAACTTTATCAAGAACCTGCTGCTTGACAACTTACTGCTGGTGGATATCTACAACCGTGCAAAGAAGCTTCACATCGAGACCAGCGTCAAACGCGTGGTATTCTTAATCGAGACAAAACACGAGAAGGATGTCAACGCGCTGGAGACCGTGAGAAGTCTGTTTGCAACGAAGACCAAAGACTTTATCACCGCCGTGGATGAGAAGAATATCATCCTGGTGAAGGAAGTGAAAGCCGGGGAGAGTTACGAGGAACTGGAGAAGACGGCCAACACCATCCTGGATATGCTGAACACCGAGGCCATGACCAAGGTCCACGTATCATTCGGTACCATTGTAGGTGAGATCAAGGAGGTATCCCGCTCTTACAAAGAGGCGAAGATGGCTCTCGATGTGGGCAAGATCTTTTACAGCGACAAGAACGTGGTGGCGTACAGCAATCTCGGTATCGGACGTCTGATCTATCAGCTGCCGATTCCGCTGTGTAAGATGTTCATCAAAGAGATCTTTGACAGCAAGTCACCGGATGACTTTGACGAGGAGACACTGACCACCATCAACAAGTTCTTTGAGAACAGCCTGAACGTGTCGGAGACATCGAGGCAGTTGTACATCCATAGAAATACGCTGGTTTACCGTCTGGACAAACTTCAGAAGAGTACCGGACTGGACCTGCGGGTGTTTGAGGATGCGATTACGTTCAAGATTGCGCTGATGGTAGTGAAATACATGAAGTACATGGAGAATTTGGATTACTAAATAAGACGGTAAAGGGTACCAGAGGATAATATGATTGAGATATCAGGTATTAACAAAACTTATGATACCGGGAACAGGGCTCTGCGGAATGTCAACATCACAATCGAGGACGGGGAATTTGTATTTATCGTGGGCCGCAGCGGCTCCGGTAAATCCACCCTTCTGAGACTGCTGTTGAAGGAAGCGGAGCCCAGCTCCGGTAAAATTATTGTCAATGACATGCATCTGGGCAAGATGCCCAGGCGTTACGTGCCCAAATACCGCAGAAAGCTTGGCATGGTGTTCCAGGACTTCCGCCTGTTAAAGGACCGGAATGTCTATGAGAACGTAGCCTTTGCCCTGCGGATTATCGGCGCACCGACGAGAGTGATTAAGGAGTCGGTGCCCGCCATGCTCCACATGGTGGGCCTGTCCTCCAAGTATAAGTCCTTTCCGCAGCAGTTGTCCGGCGGGGAGCAGCAGAGGGTTGCCATTGCGCGGGCGCTGATCAACAACCCGGAGGTGCTGCTGGCGGACGAGCCGACGGGGAACCTGGACAATCACAATGCCATCGAGATTATGAAGCTTTTGGAAGAGATTAATCAGCGGGGGACGACTGTGATTGTGGTAACCCACAGCCAGGAGATTGTTGAGAGAATGCAGAAACGGGTGATCACGATGGACAGAGGCGTGGTGGTCAGCGACGAGAAAAAGGGCGGATATATAAATGAGGATTAGCACATTTTGGTATTGCCTGAAACAGGGCATTATTAATATATGCAGAAATATCTGGTTTTCGCTGGCGTCGATTGCTACTATTTCTGCGTGTATTTTTTTATTTTGTTTGTTTTTTTCCCTGATTGTCAATATCCAGCATATGGTGAAGGTGGCGGAGACCACCGTAGGAATCACCGTGTTCTTTGACGAGGGGATTACGGAAGATGAGATCTCCATGATCGGCAGCCAGATTGAGAGCCGGCCGGAGGTGCAGTCCATCGAGTTTACCTCGGCGGAGGAGGCATGGGAGATTGCAAAACAGGATTATTTTGAGGGAAATGAGGACTTGGCGGAGGGATTTGCGCAGGATAATCCGCTGGCCAATTCCGCCTCTTATCAGATATTCTTAAATGATATCTCGTATCAGGGCGATATGGTGGCTTATTTGGAGCAGGTGGAGGGAATCCGCAGTGTGAAGTATTCCAATACGGCGGCGGAGGGGCTGTCAAGCTTTAACCGCGTGATTGGAATTCTGTCTGTGGTGATTATCGGCGTGCTTTTAGCGGTGGCAATCTTCCTGATCAGCAATACGATCAATGTTGCGGCAGCGTTCCGCAAGAATGAAAACGAGATTATGCGTCTGATTGGCGCGACCAACTATATGATACGCGCACCCTTCGTGGTGGAAGGCGTGGTGCTTGGAATTCTGGGAGCGGCGCTGCCGCTGGTTGCCATGTTTTTCCTGTACCGCCGTTCGGTTGTGTATCTGTTGGAGAAATTCCAGATTCTTTCGGGTATTTTCCAGTTTCTTCCGGTGGAGACCATTTTCCCGTATATGGCGGGGACAGCGATGGTTCTTGGCGTCGGGATTGGATTTTTCGTAAGCTTCTTTACGATCCGCAAGCATCTGAGGGTATAATACGGGAGCAGGTATGAAAGTTACTGGGAGATGGCGTAAGGCGCTTCTGGCCGCTTGGCTGGCAGCTGCCTGTGCTTTCCCCTCGTACGGTACAAGCTCCGATATCAATAAGGCAAAAGACAGGGCCACTTCGCTGGAGGAAGAAAAGAAGAAGGTGGAGAGCACCCTGAAGGATCTGGAAGGCCTTAAGGTGGACATGGAAGCTTATGTCAGAGAGCTGGATGCAAGCCTTGAGCGCGCGAGCCAGGAAGTGTCGGATCTGGAATGGCAGATCTATGACAAAGAGATGGATATTGAGCGGGCGGGTCAGGAACTTCTGGGTGTGAAACTGATGGAAGAACAGCAGTATCAAGCCATGAAGCTCCGGATTCAGTATATGTACGAGACGGGGGAGACGAATTTTATTGAATTGCTGCTGCAGTCAAAGGATATCACGCAGCTGTTAAACAGGGCGGAATATATTTCCAGTATTGCAGAATATGATAAGAAGAAACTGGAAGAGTACCGGTCGGTGAAGAATGATGTTGCCAGCCGCGAGGCGGCACTGGAAGAGGAGCGTATCCGGCTGGTCGCTTTGAGGGATGTGGCAAAGATCAAGCAGGCTTCTGTGGAAGAACTTTTAAACGCTAAAACGGAGGAACTGAAACGCTTTGAGGACCAGATCTCTAACGCGGAGGGAAAACTTTCTCAGTATGACCGGGATATCAAAGCCCAGGAAGACCGGATCAAGAAGATCGAGGCGGAGATTAAACGGAAAGAGGAAGCGGCGAAAAAAGAGGCGGAAGCGGCTAAGAAAAAGTATAATACCACCAGTATTGGGAATATTAATTTTATATGGCCCTGCCCATCCAGTTCCAGAATCACGTCGGAGTTCGGCAGCAGGGAATCGCCTACGGAGGGCGCTTCTACCAGCCATAAGGGTATGGATATCGGAGCGGCTTCGGGCAGCAGCATCAAAGCCGCGGCGGCAGGAGAGGTCGTGATCTCTACATACAGCTATTCCGCGGGCAATTACATCATGTTGAATCATGGCGGGGGTGTCTATACCGTGTATATGCATTGTTCCCAGCTGCTTGTATCGGAGGGGGAAACCGTGGCCCAGGGCCAGGAGATTGCGAAGGTGGGTTCCACCGGCTACTCCACAGGACCCCATCTTCACTTTGGAATCCGAGTGAATGGAGATTATGTGAATCCGGCAGGCTTTGTAAGCCCGTAATTCCTGCTTTTTCTGCGGGAGCATTTGGCGAGATGGCTGCGAGAGGAGACTAGTTATGGAAAACAACAGGAGTAATAATAAATTCTGGAAAGGCGTTCTGGTCGGCGCGCTGGTGATGGCGTTTGCCGGTCTGATTGTGGTGGGATTCTCAGCGGGAATCTTCTTAATCGGGCGGACGGTGATCGACAGCCAGGTTCGGACAGAGCAGCTGGAGGCAGGCGGTCAGGAGGAGATGGCCGGACTTGACCTGGAGCGGATCGCGTCCAAGATGGAGTTGATTCAGCAGATCGTCGGGAAATATTTTCTGTTTGAAGAGGATATGGAAGAGGTGGAGAACGGCATTTACACCGGTCTGATGTATGGGCTGGATGATCCCTACTCTGTGTACTATGATGAAGATGCTTACAATTCGCTGAAGGAGGATACTTCCGGGGTCTATTGCGGCATCGGGGCTATGGTATCCCAGCAGCGGGCGACGGGGATTATCACGGTCAGCAAGGTGTTTGAGGGGGCTCCGGCTTTTGACGCGGGGATGCTTCCTGGGGATATTCTCTACAAGGTGGATGATATCGCGGTGTCCGGTATGGATCTTGATCTGGTGATCAGCGAGCATATCCGGGGCGAGGAAGGGACCTTTGTCCCGGTGACGGTCCTCCGGGGAGAGAACAATGATGAAGTGGAACTGAGCGTGGAACGCCGGCAGGTGACTGTACCGACGGTGGAGCACCAGATGCTGGAGGACAATATCGGTTATATCTATATCATGCAGTTTGATACGGTGACCAGCGAACAGTTCAAGGAGGCCGTGGATGACTTGGAGAGCCAGGGCATGGAGAAGCTTATGGTGGATCTGCGCGGCAATCCTGGCGGTGTGCTGGACGCGGTGGTGGAGATGCTGGCCTATATTCTGCCGGAGGATGAGCAGGAGGGACTGCTTTTATACACCAGCGATAAGGACGGAAAGGGCGACCGGTATTTCTGCAGGGACGGGAAGCTGCAGTGCACTAGTGATTTTGATTCGGTGAATACCAGTTACCCGAAGGTTGATGACCATGAACTGGATCTGCCGATTGCGATTCTGGTCAATGGCAATTCGGCCAGTGCGGCTGAGGTGTTTACCGGGACTATGATGGATTATGACCGGGCCGTGGTGGTGGGAACACAGACTTTTGGTAAGGGGATTGTGCAGAATCTGATTCCGTTGGGAGATGGGACGGCGATCAAGCTGACGACCTCCCACTACTATACGCCGAGCGGGTTTGATCTTCATAAGGTGGGACTGAAACCGGATGTGGAGATTGATCTGGAGGATGAGTTAAAGAAGAAGGCGGTGGTGCCGCTGGAGGAAGATAATCAGGTGCAGAAAGCGCTGGAGGTTTTGAAAGAGAAGTGAATGGATTTGGAATGAAGTGTGGATGATTAAATTCATAAGTGGGCTGTTGCAATATGAAAAATTCGTATTGTGACAGCCCTGCTTTTTGTGGGGGGGTAAGGTTGTGGAGGGAAATCACGAGATGGGGAGGTTGAGTCGTTCGGAAGGCTCCCTGGGCGGGCTCTGGCTGGTCTCATGCTTCCGGAGCTAA
>JAWZDV010000096.1:0-4325 GCA_034142505.1 Bacteroides thetaiotaomicron | reverse complement strand
TGTCAGCAGCCCCCGTTTCTCGGTCTGCCTTTTGTGTCCTTGTCCATAATGTTTCTATGTGGATGCCTACGTGGGGAACCGGGGGCTGGAATGGCTGGAGGAGAGACGGCCAAAAGACCGGCCGTGGTTTTTGACGCTGTCATTTCCGGGACCTCACATGCCCTTTGACGGCCTGGGGCTGCCGGATTCGGGACAATACGATGAGGCGTGTTTGACCGTACCGGCTACCGGGGTGGAGGATTTGTTTTGGAAACCGCCCCATTACTTAGATATCGTGAGGAAGTACGGGGACGTGGACCTGGTGAATCATACATCGCCAAACGGATTCACAGAAGCGGAGATCCGTCTGATGAAAAAGGCGTACTATTCCAACACCACGCTGATTGACCGGAAAATCGGGGAGGTGGTGAAGAAACTGAGGGAGCTCCGGCTTTATGATGATACGATGATTATTTTCACATCCGATCATGGGGATTATATGGGGGAGTTTGGGGTGGCCAGCAAGGCGCAGTATCCGTCGGAAGCGCTTATGCGGATTCCGTTTCTTTTAAAACCGGCACTCCGGGATTTTAAAGGTTATGAGGAACCGTCTTTTGTCAGTTCGGTGGAAATCGCGGCGACCTGTCTCACGGCGGCCGGTCTTCCGGTGCCGTCAGAAATGCAGGGGCGCAGTCTTACCGGCTTTTTTGAGCGGGAGACAGCGGTGAGAAAGACGGTGATGTATATGGAAGCCAGAGATATCCGGGCTGTCCGGGATGAACGGTATAAGCTGGCCTACTATGCGGGGCGTGACTATGGGGAATTCTACGATCTTACCATCGATCCGGTGGAAAAATACAATCTGTGGGATGATCCGCGGATACAGCGGGAGAAGGAACGGCTGATGCGTCTGTTGATGGACCAGCTGATCAGCCTTGGAGAAAATGCGGCGGTGGAATGGCATCCCACGGCTCCGCCGATCTGATGGAAGACCGGCAGTACGGTTACACAAAAAAAATCATGACCGCTGATAGAGCCGGTCATGATTTTTTGATGTCCTTACTGTCCCTGGTACATGTATTTAATCAAACGCTCCACGTCTTCCTCGTCGTGGGCCACCAGCTCCAGCTCTTTGATGTAGCCGTTGGAGAATATGGTGGCCATAGATAAATACTGGGCCAGCTTGGATTTTAAATTAATGCGGTCTCCCTCGGGGGAAACCAGCTCTACGGTGCCTTTACACTGGTCAATGACCTGGAAAAACTTTTCAACATCTGTGATATTCTGAATTTTCATCGGAAACCTCCTCACTAATTTCAGGCTGTCTATTCTTTACAGAAACCATTATAACAACTCTAAACGGTGAAAACAATAGATAAACTGGAGGAAAATACCAGTTCCACGGCTGCTATTATGTCTATAAGCGACGAAAATCAGGCGTCGAAATCCACATGAAACACTTGCGTGGGCGTATGGATATCCAAGTAGGACAAATTGAACTGGTCCTCCATCACGTCGATTTTATACTCGTAGAACACGCCGCCTTCTTTTTTGGACATGAAGAGATAGGAGCCAGGTTCCTTTTCCTCGATCTCATCGCAGATTTCATTGTAAATCTCTTCCCCGTCCACTTCGCCGGTGTAGCCGGCTGCTTTCATTTTTTCCTCAATCATTTGATACAGTTCTTCCATGAATATGCGCCTCCTTGATATCGTTTAACAGCAGATGGGAGATCAAAAGCCCCCCGCGCCCGCGTCCTATGTCAATGTCCGGTTTATTCCCCCCGTGGAAATCGGAGCCGCCGGAGGGGAGAAGGTTTAGCCGTTTAGCCATCTCTTTTAATTTCCGGCTCTGTAACTGGTTGTGGGACGAGTGATAGACTTCGATGCCCCGGAGCCCCAGCGCCTTTAACCGGACCGCCAGCTCCTCAATCTGGGCGTATCCCATATGATACTGCATGGGATGGGCCAGAATGGGAAATGCCCCCGATGACGTCAGAATCTCCATCACCCGCTCCGGTGTCGTAATCTCTTTTCTGACACAATAACGGCCCCCATACTTTAAATACTGATCAAACGCCTGTTTATGGCTGGCCGTAATTCCTTTCTCCGTGAGCGCCCTGGCAAAATGAGCCCTGGTGATGATCGTGTCCGGATTACCGCCCGTCAAATCCTCCCAGGTAATCCCGATTCCATCTTCCTGAAGCTTTTGCAGCATGCTGTGATTCCTGTCATCCCGGATACGCCGGATGTCTGTCAATCCCTGAAGCAGGGCCGGGTTGTCTTTGTCAAGAAACAGCCCCAGTATATGAATCTCCGCAGACAGGGGCGTCTCCACCACGCAGGACATCTCAATCCCCGGCACCAGTGTAAGACTTGTCCCCCTGGCGGCCTTTATGGCCTCTTCAAGCCCGTCCACGGTATCGTGGTCCGTGAGCGCGATGGCGCCCAGTCCTTTTGACAGGGCTAAGGCCACCACTTCGGAGGGGGACAGGGTGCCATCCGATGCATTGGAGTGAACATGTAAATCTACAAATCCCATATAAACCTCCTGTTTTCGAAATATCGAAATACTTTGGTAATATAATAGTAACATGTTATCACAAATAAGTAAAATGGGAAAAAAATATCGAAGAATTTAATAAATATGTAATTCCATTTTACACAAAGTGTGGTATACTCTACTGTGTAAGACTACACGATAATGTGAAAAGGTGAAATGATGAATACGAACAACAGAAAGAAAAGCGCCCGTAACCTGACATACAGCAAGGCGGCAGGAAGGGACAGACAGAGTGGACGAGCCGGGCAGAACGCGAGAAGAAGTGCAGCGCAGAGAACCCGTAGAAATACTAAAAAGAGAAAAACGCAATATGACTACGATAGCAGATACAATTATAAGATGATCGCAATCATTGGAGTCGTGCTGATTCTTGTGATCACGGCGGCCGTATTCCTGACGAAGCATTTGAAAGGAAAGAGCGAGCCGGTTGTTGAGACAAGCGTGGAGGAGACCGAACTTCAAAAGGATGTGACGGTGGACGGCATCAATATCACCGGCATGTCAAGAGAGGAAGCGCGCGGTAAAATCCTGGAGCATTTTGCCTGGGATATGAAAGTTACATATGAAGGAGCCGGAGAGCCCTACGAGATTCCCAACCTGATGGAGAACAAGGTCAACGCTCTTCTGGATGAGATCTTCAGCGGAGACCCGAAGGAGACCTACAACTTAGACACCAGCGGTTTGGACGAAGAGGTTAAGGCCCAGGCGGCGGCAGTGGCGGCCAAGTGGGATGTGAAGCCGGTCAACGGAGCCATCGCGGGATTTGACAAGGAGACAGGCAGCTTTATCTATACACCGGAGAAAGCCGGCGTGGTGATTGACCAGACCAAGCTGGCGGATGACATCGGCAACGCGTTGTCCACCAAAAACTTCAAGGTGACATTGACGGCCATGGCCACCCAGGTGCAGCCGGAGATCACGGAAGCCCAGGCCAAGGAACTCTACAAGGTGATCGGAACCATGACCACCACCACCACCAGCAATAAGGACCGGAACACCAATATCCAGCTGGCGGCGGATGCCCTAAACGGCATGATCATCCAGCCGGGCGAGGAGTTCTCCTTCAACAATACCACCGGCAACAGGACCCTGGAGAGAGGGTACCGGCCGGCTGGCGCTTACGTAAACGGCGTTCTGGTGGAGGAGCCGGGCGGCGGCGTGTGCCAGGTATCATCCACCTTGTACAACGCGGTGGTGTTCTCAGGACTTACCACCACGGAGCGTCATGCCCACAGCTATGAGCCTTCCTATATTACACCGGGGGAGGACGCCATGGTGAGCTACGACGGGTATGCGGGACCGGATATGAAGTTTGTCAACAATTCCAAGGACGCGGTTGCAATCCGGGCCAAGTTTGAGAAGCAGAAGCTGACCATCTCCATTGTGGGAATCCAGATTTTGGAGGACGGCGAAAAGCTGTACATGAAATCCGAAAAGATTGCAGTGCTTGATCCGCCGGAACCGGTATATGAAGAAAATCAGGCATTACAGCTGGATGAAGAGAAAGTGGTGAAGGCCGCTGTCAACGGAAGCCGCTGGAACACCAACCTGGTGAGAGAAAAAGACGGCGTGGTTGTCAGCGATGAATTCTTCCACAAGAGTACCTACAAGGGAAAACCGGCAACCATTCAGAGAAATACTTCCGGAGTTGTGGTTCCGGAGACCACGGACGCGTCACAGGCGACCCAGCCGTCGGAGTCCGTGCCATCCACGGAGGCTTCCACGGCAGCGCCGGAGGGACCGGGCGAGACCACAGCGCCGGTTGAGACGACAAAAGCCCAGAA
>JAWZDV010000095.1:10090-106508 GCA_034142505.1 Bacteroides thetaiotaomicron | reverse complement strand
CGCCGGAGGGACCGGGCGAGACCACAGCGCCGGTTGAGACGACAAAAGCCCAGAACGAGGGACCGGTAGCGACAACCGCTCCGACCCAGGCAGCCGGCGGACCGGCGGAGTCCACCAAAGCCCAGTCTTCCTTACCGCCTTCCCCGGCCGGGGGCGGCGTGACCGAGACCGTGGGGGCGAACCCATTTACATCGTAACTGAGATAAGAGCAGGCGGTATTGATCCGTACTGCTCTTATTTTGTGGATTGTATCTAAAATAATCCACGATTTTCACGTTTTCTCCTTTGCAATTCCCTGAATAATTGTTATAATATTATCTAGGTCAGTGCGCAATTTTTACGTGCGCACCCAACTATGCTATATTCACATTTGTAGGAGGAAAATCAAATGGCAAGAAAAATGAAAACCATGGATGGTAACCATGCAGCAGCTCATGCGTCATACGCATTTACTGATGTAGCGGCTATCTATCCGATTACCCCATCTTCACCAATGGCAGAAGCTTCTGATGAGTGGGCGACAGACGGAAGAACCAATATCTTCGGTCAGACAGTACAGATTACAGAGATGCAGTCTGAGGCAGGTGCGGCAGGCGCTGTACATGGCTCTCTGGCAGCAGGTGCATTGACAACCACATACACCGCATCCCAGGGTCTGTTGTTAATGATTCCAAACCTTTACAAAATCGCTGGTGAGCAGCTTCCAGGCGTATTCAACGTATCCGCCCGTGCTCTTGCGAGCCATGCGTTATCTATTTTCGGTGACCATTCCGACGTTTATGCATGTCGTCAGACCGGCTGCGCTATGTTATGTGAATCCAGTGTACAGGAAGTTATGGACTTAACCGTTGTTGCTCATATGGCAGCAATCGAGGGCAAGGTTCCATTTATCAACTTCTTCGACGGATTCCGTACTTCTCATGAGATTCAGAAGATTGAGACCTGGGATTATGAGGACTTAAAAGAGATGGTAGATATGGATGCTGTTGACGCATTCCGTAAGAACGCTCTGAATCCGAACCACCCATGCCAGAGAGGTTCCGCTCAGAACCCTGACATCTTCTTCCAGGCAAGAGAGGCATGTAACCCGTACTACGATGCATTGCCGGCAACGGTTCAGAAATACATGGACAAGGTGAACGCAAAGATCGGTACCGATTACAAATTATTCAACTACTACGGAGCAGCTGACGCGGAGCACGTGATCGTGGCTATGGGTTCTGTCAATGATACCATTGAAGAGACCATCGATTACATGTTAAAGGGCGGCGCCAAGGTTGGTGTTGTGAAGGTTCGTCTTTACAGACCATTCAGCGCTGAGGCGTTGATCGAGGCGATTCCGGATACGGTAAAACAGATCTCCGTATTAGACAGAACCAAAGAGCCAGGTTCTCTGGGCGAGCCGTTATACTTAGACGTTGTTGCAGCCTTAAAGGGCAGCAAGTTTGATCAGGTTCCGGTATTTACAGGACGTTACGGTTTAGGTTCCAAGGATACCACACCGGCTCAGATCGTTGCAGTCTTCGGCAACCATGAGAAACAGAAATTCACTGTTGGTATCGTGGATGACGTGACCAACTTATCTCTGGAGCTGGGCGCTCCTCTTGTGACAACACCAGAGGGAACCACCAACTGTAAGTTCTGGGGTCTGGGCGCTGACGGTACCGTAGGCGCTAACAAGAACTCCATCAAGATCATCGGTGACAACACAGACATGTATGCCCAGGCATATTTTGACTATGACTCCAAGAAATCCGGCGGTGTGACCATGTCTCACTTACGTTTTGGACATACACCGATCAAGTCCACATACTTAATCCGCCAGGCGAACTTCGTAGCATGCCACAACCCGGCATATGTACGCAAGTACAACATGGTTCAGGAGCTGGTTGACGGCGGTACATTCTTACTGAACTGCCCGTGGGATATGGAGGCTCTGGAGAAACATTTACCGGGACAGGTGAAGAAATTCATCGCTGACCACAACATCAACTTCTACACCATCGACGGTGTGAAGATTGGTATTGAGACCGGCATGGGCCCGACCCGTATCAACACCATCCTTCAGTCCGCATTCTTTGAACTGACCGGCATTATTCCTGCTGAGAAGGCAAATGAACTGATGAAGGCAGCTGCCAAGGCTACCTACGGACGTAAGGGCGAAGATATCGTTATGAAGAACTGGGCAGCGATCGATGCCGGCGCGAAGGGAATCGTAAAGGTTGAGGTTCCGGCCAGCTGGAGCAGCTGCGAGGACGAAGGTCTGGATTACAAGGTTGTAACCGAGGGAAGAAAAGACGTTGTTGATTTCGTAAACAACATTCAGTCCAAGGTGAATGCTCAGGAGGGCAACAACTTACCGGTTTCCGCATTTACAGATTATGTGGACGGTTCCACACCATCCGGTTCCTCCGCTTATGAGAAACGTGGTATCGCAGTGAAGGTTCCGGTTTGGAATCCTGACAACTGTATCCAGTGTAACTTCTGTTCCTATGTATGTCCTCATGCAGTGATTCGTCCGGTTGCTATGACCGCTGACGAGGCAGCAAAGGCTCCGGCAGATATGAAGATGCTTGATATGACTGGTATGCCAGGCATGAAGTTTGCAATTTCCATCTCTGCTCTTGACTGTACCGGATGTGGCTCCTGTGCCAACGTATGTCCTGGCAAGAAGGGCGAGAAGGCTCTTACCATGGGCGGCTTAGAGGAGAACTTAGGCGAGCAGGCGATCTTCGAATTCGGCCAGTCATTACCGGAGAAGGAAGAAGTTATCGCGAAATTCAAAGTAAATACCGTAAAGGGAAGCCAGTTCAAACAGCCATTGCTTGAATTCTCAGGCGCTTGTGCAGGTTGTGGCGAGACACCTTACGCAAAATTGATCACCCAGTTATTCGGTGACAGAATGTATATTGCCAACGCAACCGGATGTTCTTCTATCTGGGGTAACTCTTCACCGTCCACACCATACACTGTGAACGCGAAGGGCCAGGGTCCTGCATGGGATAACTCCTTATTCGAGGACAACGCTGAGTTCGGTTACGGTATGTTACTGGCTCAGAACGCAATCCGTGATGGCTTAAAGGCAAAAGTGGAGACCGTGATGGCTTCCGACGAGTCCAGCGAAGAAGTGAAAGCAGCCTGCAAGGAGTACTTAGATACTTACGGCGTAGGCGCTACCAACGGTGCCGCAACAGACAAGCTGGTTGCCGCATTGGAGGGCATCGAGTGTGAGACCTGCAAGGATATCGTGAAGAACAAAGATTTCTTAGGAAAGAAATCCCAGTGGGTATTCGGTGGCGACGGATGGGCTTATGATATCGGCTTCGGCGGTGTTGACCATGTACTTGCAAGCGGCAAGGACATCAACATCATGGTATTCGATACTGAGGTTTACTCCAACACCGGCGGTCAGTCTTCCAAGGCTACCAAGACAGGTGCGGTTGCACAGTTCGCTGCCGGCGGTAAGGATACCAAGAAGAAAGATCTTGCTGGTATCGCTATGAGCTACGGTTATGTATACGTTGCCCAGATCGCTATGGGCGCTGACTATGCCCAGACCGTGAAAGCCATTGCCGAGGCAGAGGCTTATCCGGGACCGTCCTTAATCCTGGCTTACGCTCCATGTATCAACCATGGTATCAAGAAAGGTATGGACAAGGCTCAGACCGAGGAGAAACTGGCTGTTGAGTGTGGATACTGGAACAACTTCCGCTTCAACCCGGCTGCTGAGAAGAAATTCTCCTTAGACAGCAAGGCTCCGAAGTTAGAGACTTATCAGGACTTCTTGAAGGGTGAGGTTCGTTACGCATCCTTAGCTATGAAGAATCCGGAGAGAGCAGCAGCACTGTTCGCAAAGAATGAGGCTGACGCAAAAGAGAGATATGACTATCTGACAAAACTGGTTACGCTGTACGGCAACGACTAAGCAGTGGCTGAGCATAGAAGATAGGCTGTAATAGAATCTTAAGAATACCCGCTCTTGACAGGGCGGGTATTTTTCTGTATACTAACTGTATTAAGAGTATTAATACACTAATAAAACACAGAAAGGAGGACGCGGATGATACTGTTGGATTATAAAGACAGAAGACCAATCTATGAACAGATTGTGGAGAAGCTGCAGGAACTGATGGTGTGCGGGGCATTGCCGGAGGACAGCCAGCTGCCGTCGGTAAGGAGCCTTGCCATGGATTTATCTATCAATCCCAATACCATACAGCGGGCGTATGCGGAGCTGGAGCGGCAGGGATACATTTATTCCATCAAAGGGAAGGGAAGTTTTGTGGCGGAGAATGCCGGGATTAAGGAGGCGAAAAAGCTTCATTTATATAAGGACCTGGAGAAGCTGACGGATGAGGCGAAGCTCATCGGAGTGACGAAAGAGGAGTTTGTGGAAGAGGTCTGTCGGAATTTTGACTTAAGGAGGGAACGAGATGATAGAAGCGAAGAATCTGACAAAACGGTTTGACCAGATTTTAGCCGTGGACCATATCAATGCCACCATAAAGGACGGCAGCGTGTTCGGCTTGATCGGTACCAACGGCGCCGGGAAAAGTACGTTTCTGCGGCTGGCCAGCGGGGTGTTGAGGCCGGATGAGGGAAGCATTACCATAGATGGGGAGGCGGTGTTTGAGAATACCAGGATTAAATCCAGGTTTTTCTATATCTCCGACGACCAGTTTTTCTTTAACAACGCAACACCGGACGAGATGATGTCCTTTTACATGACGGTGTATCCGAAGTTTGATAAGCCGCGTTACATTCACCTGATGGAAAGTTTTGATTTGGACCGGAAACGGAAGATCAATACGTTTTCCAAGGGCATGAAAAAGCAGGTGTCGGTGATCTGCGGCGTCTGTGCGGGGACGGATTATCTGTTCTGTGATGAGACCTTTGACGGTCTGGACCCGGTGATGAGGCAGACGGTGAAGAGTATTTTTGTGGGGGATATGCAGGAGCGGAATTTGACGCCGATTGTTGCTTCCCACAACCTGCGGGAGCTGGAGGATATCTGTGACCACGTGGGGCTGCTCCACAAGGGCGGCATCCTGCTATCCAAGGATCTGGATGATATGAAGCTGTCGATTCACAAAATTCAGTGTGTGCTGGAGCCTGGTATGGAGCCGGAGGATCTGGTTGCTCTCGACAAGGTGAAGGTGGAGCGGAGAGGAAGTCTGTGCACCCTGACAGTCAGGGGAACCAGGGAGGAAGTGGAAGCCCTCATGGCGGATTACCATCCGGTATTCGCGGAGATTATTCCACTGTCTCTGGAAGAAATATTTATCAGTGAAACGGAGGTGGCCGGTTATGACATCAAAAAACTTGTGCTTTAACTTGATGAAAGAGGATTTGAAACGCCGGGTTTGGACTGTGGCGCTTCTGATGCTGGCATTTTTCTTTGGTATTGTGATTCCGGTGATTTATGCGGGCGGGCAGCCGCTGGATTCCTTTCGGGATTATACCGAATGGCTGAACAGCGTGAGAGAAAATGTATGGCAGCTGGTCGGCGGAGAGAATCCGTTTGTGGTGATGACGGTGATGGTGGCTGCTATTGTCTGCGGCGTGTCCGGATTCAGTTACTTACACACGGCAAAGAAGGTGGATTTCTATCACAGCATTCCGGTGAAGAGAGAGCAGCTGTTTCTGGCATCCTATTTGAACGGGATCGTGATGATGGGGGCGGTGTATCTGCTCAACCTGCTGATTGCTATTGTGGCGGCTTCTACCTTTGGCGTGGGATTTGGGGAAACATTTTCTGTGGCAATCACAGCATATGTCTTCCATATGGCATTTTACAGCCTGCTTTATACCACGATAGTGCTGGCGATGATGCTGACAGGGAATGTGATCATTGCGCTGCTTGGAAGCGTTGTGTTTTTCTATTATATTCCGGGAGTGGTGCTGCTGGCAAGCGGATATATGGCCACTTGGTTGCAGACATTTTCCTATACGGAAAGCTTGAATGAGAAGATAGAATTCCTGTTGGTTCATACCTCGCCTTTCATTTATTACATTATGAAGATTGAAAATTACGGCGAGGAATCCGTGGCGGCTGTGGTGCTGGCGGTCTGTCTGGTGACGATTTTGATGGCTGTGGTTGTCTGTCTGCTGTACCGCCTGCGTCCGTCGGAGGCAGCCGGCAAGGCGATGGCATTTAAAAAGACCATGGCGCCGATCAAGATCCTGCTGGTGCTGCCCATCTCTCTGGCCTTCTGCCTGTTCTTCTATATGCTGCGGGACAGCTTTGGATGGGCTGTGTTCGGAGTGGTGTGCGGAACCTTGATTGTGCACTGCCTGATGGAGATTATTTATCATTTTGACTTTAGAAAATTGTTCTCCCACAAGGTGCATCTGGTGGTCTGCATGGTGGCAGGACTGCTGATTCTGTGTGGATTTAAGTTTGATCTATTCGGCTATGATACGTATCTGCCGAAGGAGAGCCAGGTGAAATCAGCTTCCATTTATTTGAGAACTATGGACAACTGGGTAAGCTACGGCGATGTGAAGCTGGTACGCGATTATTACCGCTGGGATTATCAGGACGGGGACACTTATGTGAGAGAGCACATGAAACTGGATAATGCAGCCGATGTCAT
The DNA here is from genome assembly GCA_034142505.1 of Bacteroides thetaiotaomicron. Classification (GTDB taxonomy): domain Bacteria; phylum Bacillota; class Clostridia; order Lachnospirales; family Lachnospiraceae; genus Hungatella_A. Next base: position 99,912 of record JAWZDV010000095.1, on the reverse strand, counting down.
TGCCATGGCAAAACAGGGAATCCGGTACAATGAAGTGCAGGAGAGCGGACAGTGGCCTGATGAATATGAGGATACCCGGTTCATGGGCTTTACCGTGGAGTACACCTTAAAGAGCGGCAAAAAGGTATCCAGGATATACACGGCAGCCTTCTGTGATATCGAAGACTCGCTGCAGCGGATTTATGACAGTGAGCAGTATAAGGAAGGGGTATACCCGATCATGGCCCAGACTGGGGAGGAAACCCTGCGGGTGAATTTCCAGCAGTATAACAATATTGTGGGAACTGTGGAGGGCGACGCTTCCGCTGAACTTCTGGCGGCTTATCAGGAGGAGTTAAAGGGCCTGAAGTATGAGACTTTAGAGAAGGAAACGCCCATCGGAACGATCCAGTTTGTGACCACCAGAATGGATGAAGCGCTGAAAGCCAGGGAAAATGATTCCAGCAACGGCTATTATTATTCCAGGGATATTGCAGACCGGTGCTATTATCCGGTATATCCAAGTTTTACAAAGACGCTGGAGCTGCTGAAGATGAATGGTGTTTCCCTGATGAACGGTCTCAGCAGTAAAAACATCAGCCAGGTGGAATTCATCGATTATTCAAGTGGTGAGGACACGGAGTATGGGTATTCTCGTTATAATGATGATGAGCGCCGCTTCTACATCACGGAGAAATCCGAACTTGATGAGCTTGCGCCAGCCCTGATCTTTGAAGACTATTACTATATGAATGAGATGGTTTGGAAGTGGAATATTGTGGAGTATAATGATGTGACGGCGACCATGAGTGATGGGACGACGATCCGCTGCTATCTGGACGGTGATAAGGTACCGGAGTTTCTGACGAAGCGGATAGAGGAATCCAGAACCAGTGGGGCGTCGGCAGAATCCGGGAAGGCTGAGGCCGTGGCGGTCGAGGCTGCTGTGACCGGTTATTGAGATAGGATAAGATAGGATAAGATAAGATAGGATTAAAAAGGAAATATGGGATGCCGTGTTGACTTTCCTCTTCCGACAAGCTATGATAAAGAGAGATTTAGCTTAAAGGAGGAAGGTTGACATGGCATTTTTAGATGATTTGGGCAAGACACTGACAGATATGGGCAAGGACGCGGCACAGAGGACGAAGGACGTTGTAGATATACTTCAGATGAAAGCACAGATTGGCACGGAGAAATCAAAACTGCGTGATTTGTATGCGACCATCGGAAAAAGCTATTATGAGGTACATAAGGAATCTGCCGAGGCAGAACACGCGGAGGCCTGCGGCCAGATTCAGCTTGCGCTTGACAAGATTGCGGAGCTGGAGGAGAAGATCAGCAGACTGGACAACACGGTTACCTGCCCGTCCTGCGGCGCGGTGCTTGACAAAGGGTCCGCATTCTGCAACCACTGCGGAGCGGCGGTGGTATCACCCGGCCAGGATTTGATGGTGGTGGGCGACGAGGCGTTTGCTGAGGCGGACGATATGGGTCAGGATAAGGTGGAAGAAGCTGCCGTGGAATCGGCGGAGCCGGAGAAGACAGAACAGTAGTAAGTTAAAAGGGGCTGTGGAAAAAGTCCCATAAAAAAGAACGCTTTCAGGTATAAAACCTGGAGGCGTTTTTTTTGAAAAGTCGCTATAAAAAATGTGTTATGCAGATTTCTCACCCAGGTACCGGGTCACCACAGCCCCTGCAATCGCCAGCACGATACCGATCAGCACGGTCCCTGCTTTCAGGGAGGAGAGCTGTTCAAACAGTCCGGTGTTGTAGAAGATGGCGATGGGGGAGGCTGCGATCAGTCCCAGGATTGCACAATAGGTCTGGACTCCGTAACGCTCAAATAAAAAGGTGATCAGCTTGGCGATCAGGAAGATTCCAAGGAGGACGCCGATTCCAAAGGGAACTAGCAGCATGCATCCGTTCATGAGACCGGCCATATCCATATTTTTTAATGCCTCCATGAAGGACTTGACTGCCTCCAGGATGCCGTAATAGTAACCCAGAATCATCATGACCAGAGATCCGCTGACACCCGGAACCACCATGGTTGCGGATGCGATGACGCCAACGAGAAACAGACTGATCATGGTACCGGCCGTGGGGGTAAATGTTTTTAGGACTTCCGTGTCGGAATTCAACATCGGCAGGAATACCGCTACGGCAAACAGCGCCAGGAAGGCGGCGGCACCGCTGAAACCAATGGAGGAGCCGGAGTTGTGCAGCGACTTTCTGAGGGATTTCACAAGGACCGGAATGCCGCCCAGGATCAGTCCCACGAAGGCCATACATGTCACAAAGGTATATTTACTTAACAGAAATTCAATGGCGTAGGTAAAGCCGACGATTCCAATGCCGCAGCCGAGTAGGATGGGCAGCAGGGTGGAAAGGCTCTTCTTCCAATTCTTCAGCAGATTGGAGATCGAAGCGATCAGTTTGTCATAGATGCCCAGTGAGACGGCCATGGTACCGCCGCTGACACCTGGGATCACGTTGGCGATGCCGATAAACACGCCTTTTATGGTATCCAGAATAAATGTCATAGTTTGTCCTCTTTCCCGTGGCAAAGACTTAAAAAAGCCACTGGGTTTATTATAGGGGGAAGACCGTATTCTGTCAAGAAACCATGTTTTAAGTTTAACAAAGGTTTTACAGTTAAAATACCCTTATTTTTCAGGAAATCCCCATGTAAATTGTAAGAAACGGCTATGTTAATTTTACGTGAAATATGATAGACTGAAACGGCATGAAGGATGGGATAAAAAGTAGATTGTTAGTTAGAATTTTGAGGCATAAAAGATGAAAGAGACAGGGAAATGGCTTGCCAGAATTGGCATACTGTCCATAGTGATTCATATGATAATCGAGTCCATCGGCCGTAAATCGGTGTGGCAGATGGTTTCTTATATGGGTGAAAGCCCGCGTGTATTTTTGTTAAATACGTTGATTATTGCACTGCCCTTCGCACTGTTATTTTTGACGAAGAGAAAATGCTTTGTCGTGGCGATTGTGTCGCTTATGTGGCTGGCGGCCGGGGTGGTCAATGGGTTTTTGCTGACGTTTCGGACGACGCCGTTTACGGCGGCGGATTTCCGGCTGGTGAAATACGGGCTGAATATGATTACCACGTATATGACCTGGCCCCAGATTATTCTGGCGGCAGCCGGATGCGCGCTGGCGGCCGCCGGGTGCGTGATGATCTGGAAAAAGGCGCCGGTGGCGGAGGGGCGGGTGTCCTATGTGAAGGCGGTGCCTATCGTGGCGGCCTGCGCGGCGGTGGTGCTTGGCAGCACAGCCATCAGCATGGAGTCGGGGCTGGTGTCGGTACGGTTTGGCAATATTGGGCAGGCGTTTAAGGATTACGGCTTTCCCTACTGTTTTGCCAATTCGCTGTTTAATACCGGCATTTCCAAGCCGAAGACCTATGACAGCGAGACGGTGGCTATGATTGAGGATGAACTGGTTCCGGAGAATACATACCGGTTGTCGGAGAATAAGACGCCGAATATTATTATGATCCAGCTGGAGTCATTTTTTGATCCGCTGGTGTATCAGAACTACTCCTTTGAGAAGGACCCGATTCCGTATTTCCGGTATTTGAGGAAGATGTATCCGTCGGGATATTTGAAGGTGCCCAGCGTGGGAGCGGGGACGGCCAACACGGAGTTCGAGTGCATTACCGGGATGAATCTGGATTTCTTTGGGCCGGGGGAGTATCCTTATAAGACGATTTTGCAGAAAACGGTCTGTGAGAGCATGGCGTTTGATATGAAGGAGCTGGGGTATACGTCCCATGCCATTCATAATAACGAGGGGACGTTCTATGACCGGCATAAGGTGTTTGCCCAGCTGGGGTTTGACACGTTTACGCCCATTGAGTATATGTATGATATCAAGCGGAATCCCACGGGGTGGTGCGAGGATGAGATTCTGGTGGATGAGATTGTGAAGACGCTGGATTCCACGAAGAAGCAGGATTTCATTTACGCGATCTCGGTGCAGGGGCATGGGGCGTATCCTGATTTTGAGTATTACTGTGAGCAGATTCATGAGATGGACAATTTTGTGAAGCGGCTGATTTATACGCTGCGGCGGCGCAGGGAGCCGACGGTGGTGGTGATGTATGGCGACCATCTGCCGGGATTTCCGTGGGAAGAGGGGGATATGAAGAACCGCTCCCTGTTCCAGACGCCTTATGTGGTGTGGAACAATCTGGATCTGGAGCCGGTGAAGAGAAATGTAGAATCTTACCAGCTGGCGGCCTATGTGCTGGATATGCTGGATATCCATGAGGGCACCATGATGCGGTACCATCAGAAATACTTGAATGACAAGACTGCGGACCAGGAACAGTACTTAGAGGGGATGAAGGTGCTGGAGTATGATATTCTCTACGGAGACCACGAGATCTATGACGGGGAAACGCCTTACGAGGTGACGGACCTGCAGATGGGCATCACGCCGATTGTGGTGGAGAAGATGGTGTACCAGGAACCGAATCTGCTGCTGTTCGGGGAGAATTTTAACCAGTACTCCAAGGTGTATATCAACGAGAAGGCGGTGGATACCATGTACGCCGGGCGGTCCAATCTGCTGGTGGTGCGGGATATCCCGGAGAAGAAATTGGAACATGCTGAGATTGCCGTGAGACAGGTGGGGAAGGATAAGGTTCCACTGGGGGACGCGGTGATGGAGGCGGAGGAGATTCAATGAAAAAAAGGAAGAGGAGCTGATCCTTCAATAGGGCAGCTGGTCTTCCTTTTTTTGTGCGGTCGTATTTGTGTTGCAGTTGTCATTGCGTTGCAGCCGGCGGCTGGGAGGAGGTTACGATTCCACAATATGCATCCGCAGCGGCATCATCAAGTGGCTGACCATCAGGCGGTAGGCGGAATCGCCGTCGCCCTTGGACAGGTAGTCATAGAACAGCCGGTGTTCGTCCAGGGTGGATTCCACGCGGCCGGGGACGGAGAGGGCGGTGGTGGTGGTTAAGTGGATTAAGTACATGAGACGCTGGAACATGTGGGAGAATTCCTGGTTGTCTGCGTACTCCACAATAGCTAAATGGAATTTGTGGTCATAGTCCATGAACAGTTGGAGGGAGCCGCCGGCGGTTAAGGCTTTCTCCTGGCGGTCCAGCAGCTGGGACAAGGTTTTAAGTAACTGCTTCCCCTTCCGGGTCTCGATTTCCGATGCGATCAGCTGGGCACAGAAGCCCTCGATGGCGCAGCGAATCTGGATGGTCTCCAGCATGTCCTTCTTGTTTAACTGGCGGATCATGAAGCCCTTGCTGGGAATGACGGTGATGTAGCCGTCCTGGCCCAGGCATTGCAGAGCTTCCCGCATGGGTGTCCGGGAAATGCCAAGCTCCGAAGCCAGCTTGGTCTCGGAATAGAGAACGTCTTTTTCGAAGCCGCCGGCCAGAATACGCTTCTTTATTGTTTCATATGCCTGCACTTGCAGGGGACTTTTAAAATTCATAGAGGTTAAGCTCCTTTTCGTATGGGATCATTTAAGACTATCATATAATAAATCGGTGGTAAGGTCAATAAAAAATATGCTTGACCGGTATACCGGTATGCTGTATAATGAACAAAAAGAGTAAGGAGGAACATGCAATGAGCGCATACCAGATGGGAAATTTAAGAGTTGTAGACTTGACAAAGGTTCTCGATCCAAAGACGGAGACGAGACGCTGCGGACTGACCAGATTCAACACCGGCGGCCCGATTCCGGATTTCCACACCATCATGGATTTGACCAGCCACTTGGGAACCCATGTAGAGTGTCCCTACCATCACAATGACAACTGGTCTGATGTGGAGGCGCTTCCGATCACCACATTTATGGGAAGAGCGGTCTACGTCAACATCGAGGGCTGTGAGCCAAACCACAAGATCACAGGCGCGGATCTTGACAAGGCCTGCGGCGACCGGGTGAAAGAGGGAGATATCGTGATTATTGACTCCCCCATGAAGCTGGCCCCATTTACACCGGACAGCAATACGGAGAGGGACAAACGTCTCTTTATCTGCCGTGAAACTGCCGAGTGGTTCCGCGGCAAAAAAGTGAAATGTGTGGGTTTTGGCGACGGCGTTTCCATCGAGAGCAACAATGAGGATGTCTGCGCGTTCCATGACGTCTTGATGGAGGTGGACTGTGTATTCCTGGAAGTGCTGAAAAACCTGGAAGAACTTACTACGGACACCTTCTTCATGTCCTATTCACCGCTGCCAATCAAGGGACTGGATTCCTGCCCGATCCGCGCTTACGCGATTGAGGGGCTTGCGGAGTTCTCCAGATAAGGAGTGAAATTTATGAAGATAGCAATCATAGGCGCGGGGGCTATGGGGTCCATCTACGGAGGACACTTATCCCTGCACAATGAAGTATATTTAGTGGATACAAATCAGACGGTGGTAGATCAGATCAATGCCGCCGGTCTGAAACTATTGGAGAACGGCCAGGATGTCATCTATCATCCCACAGCGGTGACGTCCACGGAGGGGCTGCCTGAGATGGATCTGGTGATCTTGTTTGTGAAAGCGCTGTTTTCCAGGGCGGCATTGTCGGCCAACCGAGGTATCATCGGCGGGAATACCTATGTGCTGACTTTGCAGAACGGCTCCGGGCATGAGGATATTTTATCGGAATTTGTGGACCGCGGCCGTATTGTGATTGGTACCACGGAGGACAATGGGGCGGTGCTGGAACCTGGCTATGTGAGACATGGCGGCGAAGGGAAGACGAACGTGGGCATGCTGGAGGAAGATCAAAACGGTATGCTGCCGTCATTAAAAGAGGCATTTGACTGCTGTGGTTTTCAGGTGCGAATCCATGAGAACATCCAGGAATTGATCTGGGATAAACTGATGACCAATGTTTCTTTGAGCGCTGTCACCGGTATTTTGCAGGTAAAGATGGGGTATATCGCGGCAAATCCCTACGCCTGGAACTTGACGGCCCGGCTTGTGAAAGAGGCGGTGGCCGTGGCAGGCGGACTGGGGATGAAGTTTGATGAGGCGGCGGTTCTTCAAAAGGTAAGAAGTACATCCGAGAACAACCCGGAAGGCGTGACTTCTATCTGTGCGGATATCGCGGCGGGGCGGAAGACCGAGGTGGATACCATCAGCGGTTCCGTGGTCCGGGCCTCTGAAAAATGCGGCGTCTTGGCTCCCACGCATGAGATGATCGTGAATATTGTCCATGCGCTGGAAGGGAAAGTATAAAAATGCAGCCCCTCAGTACTTTGGTTCTTTCAAAGTGCTGAGGGGCTTTTGCCTGTTTATGACCCGGTAGACTGATAATGTCTCATCCCAAAGTTCCACAACACCAGACTTGGTATCAGAAACAGAAAAGCCGCAAGCGGAAGAAATGCATACCAGCCGCGATCCGATTTCCCAATCAAATACAGGAAGGGATAGTATTGAAACAGGGCGAACGGGATCAAATAAGTACAAATCGTCAGAATGGTTTTTCCATACACGCCAATAGGATATTTCCCATATTCCCTGGCCCCGTCCGTAAAAATATTCATAAATTCCAGTCCCTCCAGCGTAAAGAAACACAGGGAGGCATAGATGATAAAGATGGCCGCAAACACAGCAGTTCCCCCGGCGATCATCAGAATCAGGATCGCCACCCGCTCTTCCGTCCAGTCAATCTGGCTGCGGGGAATGGCATAGCCCAGCATGACGGCGGACTGCAGCAGTCTGCCAACCCGGGTCAGTTCAATCTTACTGCACAGAACCTGGTAGATCGGTCCCATGGGCCGCAGCAGCACCCGGTCGAACTCCCCGTTCCCAATCATGGAAGCGAAGGTGTCAAAGCCCCGGAAAAAAGTTTCCGCCAGAGTAAAGGCGCTTAAACTGATGGAAAAACACAACAGCACCTGGGGATAGGTGAAGCCGTTCACTTCATGGAACCGGTCCATCATGAAAAATACACCCAGGAACACATTGAAGGAGATCAGAAACTGCCCGAGCGTCGTCAGGAAAAATGACATTTTATGCTGCATCATACTCTCCACATGAATCTCCAGAAACCGCAGATACAAACGAACTTGTCTCATAAGAATCCTCCTCCTTTCTCAACCGCCCTGGATAATCACCCGTTTCATAGCACGGGCTTCCAGCAGACGTCCAACACCCACCAACACCGCCAGCCAGAAGAACTGGAGACCAATTCTTCTTATCACTTCACTTCCTGAAATCGTCCCGCCAAAAATTAAAAACGGCACATTCTGCATGGATGCAAAGGGCAGCAGCTCCACCACATAGCGGATGCCGTCCGGGAGAAATGGCAGGGGGATCAGCGCGCCGCTCAAGAATTCCGATAAGGAGGTGACCATCAGCTTGAGTCCCTGGGCGGAGATCGTGAAGAAGACGCACATGTAGATGATCATTCCAAAGGCCACCACATTCAGCCAGGCCAGAATCATGGACAGCAGAAACCAGGCACTGGTCCCAAGCCCTGATGGAAATGTCAGTGCAAACGGCGCCGGCAGCAGCGCAGCCAGCAATAATACCGGAAAACACCGCAGCACCGCCTTGGACAGCCGCACCGCCATCCCCCGGACAAACCACATGGTATAGAGACTGACCGGCCGGCACAGCTCGTAAGCCACATTGCCGGTGGTAATGGAGTCAAATAACTCCGCCTCCCAGAACCAGGTCATAAACAGCGCCAGAAATGCCTGCTGGAGCCACACATAATTCACCAGCGCCGGAAAGGTCATGGGAAAATGTTCCGCCCCGGTGGCATAAAAAGCCCGGAACAGGCAGATTTCCATAAATCCCCAGGCAAACTGGGTGGCAATGCCGGAGAGCGCCGCGGCCCGGTACTGAAGTCCGTGGATAAAGCGCATACGGAAAAATGACAGATATTTTTTCATGTCCACACCCCCTAAATCCGGTAATCCCGGTACAGGGCGGCTACCATCTCATCTAAAGTGGCATCCTCCGACGGACGGTGGGATTTTAGATCTTCCAGCGTCCCGTCAAGGAGCAGTTGTCCCCGCCCGATGAGCAGCACCCGTTTCGCTAGGGCTTCAATATCCTGCATATCATGGGTTGTGATCAGCACGGTGGTGTTGTGCCTGGCGTTCAGCGTCGTGATAAAATCACGGACCGCCAGCTTGGACACCGCGTCCAGACCGATGGTTGGCTCGTCCAGGAATAAAAGCTTCGGACTGTGAAGAAGGGAAGCCGCGATCTCACACCGCATCCGCTGTCCGAGCGACAGCATCCGGGCGGGGGTGCGGAGGAGTTCCTCCAGAGAGAGAAGAGCAGTCAGTTCCTCCAAGGTCCGGTCATACTGCGCCTGGGGCACCTGGTAAATGTCTTTCAAAAGCCCAAAGGAGTCAATCACCGGCACATCCCACCACAGCTGGGTGCGCTGGCCGAAAACGACGCCGATGTCTTTCACATAAGCCCTCCGGTCCTCCCACGGCACATGCCCGTCAATCAGGCAGGTCCCGGAATCCGGCGTCAATATCCCGCTTAAAATTTTGATCGTAGAGCTTTTCCCCGCACCATTAGGCCCGATATAGCCAACCATTTCCCCATCATGAATGGTAAAAGACAAATCGGTCAATGCGTGAACCGTCTCCATTTGTCTGTGAAAAAGAGAATGCAATGCCTCCGAAAAGCCGGCATTTCTCCGCGCGACCAAAAAGGTCTTATTGATGTGTTCCACTTCTATCATGATTCACTCCCCCTTTCTCGTGTCAGCCACATTTCCGCCTTCTCCCTTCTGTTCCCGGTATTCCCGCGGCGTCATACCCGTATACTGCTTAAACACCTTGCTGAGATACCGGGGATTGTCATACCCGCACATCGTACAGATTTCCACAATCTTATAATCGGAGCTGCCTAACAGCTCCTTCGCCTTTTCCATCCGTACCTCCGTCAGATATTCAATGAAATTCTTCCCCGTCTTCTCCTTAAACAGCTTGCTTAAATAATTAGAATGAAGATAAAACTGCTCCGCCAGCGAATTCAATGTAATATTCTCCGAATAATGCTGCCGGATAAACAACTGGATCTCCCGTATGGTTCCCGTAGACAGCCACTGATTGTCGGACTGGTTTAAAAGCTCTATAATCCAGGTCACATAGCGTGTCACGCAGTCCACCGTGTCGGAATGGCTATGGCACAGCAGGAGCATACCCAGGGTATGATTGAGCTGTACATGGGGATTGGTCTCAGAGAGACTTAACTCCTGGAGATAGCCGTTAAGCTCAATCAGCAGGCGGATACAGGAAATCTGGAATTGGGTGACCGTGAGATCCTGACGCAGGAATTCCTTCAAAAACTCCTCCAAAAAAGGCAGTGCATCCTCCCTGGTCTCAGGATTGCTCAGACGGCGCAGCAGCTCCGGCAGGGCGCTCTCCAGACTGGGAAAATCCCTGGAGAATAAGGTTTCGATATTCTGGTACCGGACAATCTCTTTCTTGGCGCTGGCCCGGTGGAACCTCAGCGCCTGTCCGGCCTCCCGCCATGCGTCGGGCAGTTCTTTCAGCCCGTGTTTATATTTACTGACCCCGCAGGCCCATTCATCCAATTCCGCACACAATTTTTCCAGGATGGACAGGAAGGATTCAAATTCCGCTTCCGAGTGGCAGGGCACAATGGCAAACAGGGAGAACACTTCGTCTTCCAGCAGGATGGAACCGGGGACAAACGCGCAGATCTGCTGTTTCATACGGGCTTTTTTCTCCGAAATCTCAGATTCGGTAAGGCTTTTGTGGACCAGAGCCATGGAGAGACCGTACCAGCTTTGCATAACCGGAAAATCATACCGTTCCACATCGGCCTGGGCGTACCCCTTGGCGACGGACAGCAAAAGCGCCTCCATCCGGTTGGCCCGGATCTGCACGTCCTGGTTCTGCCGCTCAAAGTCGGCGCGCAGCCGGTCCAGCACATCCTCGATTTCCCCCATGTTGACCGGTTTCGTCAGGTAGTCAAACGCGCCGTGGCGCAGGGCGTCCTGGGCATAGGAAAAATCAGAAAAACCGCTTAGGATAACGGATTTCACCTTGGGATATTCCTGACTGATCATCTTTAAAAGCTCCAGCCCGCTTTTTCCAGGCATACGGATATCCATGAATACCACATCTACGTGCATGGTTTTCATGAGGGCTAGAGCATCGTCCGCGCTGCAGGCCGTGGCGGCCACCAGAAAATCATATTTTCCCCATTTCACAAACTGTGCCAGGCCCCGGCACACAATCTCTTCGTCATCGACGATCAATACCTGATAGGTCATTCTTTTGTACCTCCTCGTTACGTTCCATATTTTCTGAATGACTGCGCACCGGCAGTGTGATTTGAATCACCGTGCCACGGCCTGCATGGCTGTCAATGTGGATTCCGTAGTCCTCTCCGTAAAAGAGACGGATGCGCTGGTTCACATTGACAAGACCAATGCTCTTGTCGGAAATGTCTGCCAGAAGAAGGGCTTGCCTAAGGGATGTCAACTCCTCATCGGTCATCCCCTTGCCGTTGTCCTCCACCAGGAGGAAGAGGGTATCATCCTGACAGTAGGAGCGGATTCGAATCCGGTAACCCTGGCTGGCATCCCCGAAGGCGTGGATGATGGCATTTTCCATAATAGGCTGCAGCATGAACTGTGGGATGTAAAGGGCGTCGGCATCCACCTCGGTCTCAATCAGCAGCTGAATTTTGTGACTGTGCCGGAAATTGATGACATCCAGGTAGGTGGAGGCATGTTCAATCCCCTCACTGAGCCGGACCGTGTTGCTGCCGGTGCGCATTCCCATGCGGCAGAGCCGGCTGAATTTCTCAATCATCTGGGTGACGGGACTTTCCCCATTGGCCTCATACATGGCCTCCCAGCGGATAATATCCAGCGTGTTGTAGAGAAAATGAGGATTGATCTGCATCAACATGGCGTCCAGCTGGGCATTCTTCCAGCCAAGCAGCATTCGCTGGCGCTTGATTTCCGATAGATAGACCTCCTCAATCAACTGGTCGGTCTTGTCGGCCATCTCGTTGAAACGTTCGCCCAGCAGAGCGATCTCATCATGGCCGGAATCCTTACAGCGGGTGGTCCATTTGCCGTCGCCGGCCTTCTGCATGGCATGTACCAGGGCCAGGATTGGAGAGGAGATGCTGTTTGTCACATAGTAGGAGATGATAAAGCAGGCAATCACGATACAGATCAGAACCAGGATACAGAGGTTCCGGATTTCATAGGTATGCTTCAAGAGCACATCCAAATCTGCCACGTAGGAGGCGAACATGGGAGTGCCGGGGATATTTTCGTAGGCCAGCAGGATATTCTGGCCGTCGATGGTCCGGCGGGTGATATCCTGCCTGTTGACCAGCATCTCCTGATATAACTCCTGATTCTGAGGGAAAGGAGGCGCTAACAGACTGGGATTGGACCAAGTCAGCACACCGTCGGTACCGACCAGGAACAGGTTACCGTCACTGTAAGCCTCATAGCCGGCCATGGCGCCGGAGAATGCCTTTAAATCGATATTGAGCAGCAGGATGCCCAGGAATTCCCTGGTTTTTGGCTCATATACAGAGATTCCCATGGTGATGATGCCGGCCATGCCATAGAAGGATTGCTCATTTTTATAAAAGATCTGAGTTTGGGCAGCGCCATCCATCCAGACAGGATATCCTTTTTGTTCCTGCGGCAAAAGATAGAAATCACTTTCGTAAAAGGAGTCCAGATTCCGTATAATACCTCCGCGCAGGTAACCGTTTGGTTCCGTCATGCGGTACTGGGCATCCGGGGTCACGAATTGGGCATTGATGATGTAGCGGCGGATGAGTTGTAAGTTATACAAGCTGTTTCCGATCAGGCGGGCATTTTTTTCATACAATGCTCCGTCATCATCGGTCTCCCCCCCCGGCGGAAGTTCCGCATTCTGGGTCAGCGCCGTGATGACCTTGGGATCATCGTAAAAGTGGAGGGCAACTTCCTCGTAGTCCTGCATGACACCCTGGATTTTCAACTCAATGTTTTGAACCAGCAGGGAGACGTAACGGTCCAGATTCAGATTGATTTCCGCGGAATATTGATAGAAAGCGAAAAAGGTCAAAAACCCGGCAGAAATCAGCAGGAGCAGCAGAAAGGAGGTGTTGAGCCTGCGAAAAATTCCCATTTTGCGCAGTTGTGCTGTCACCAGATTATTCCATTTGGTTCGCAGCTGTTTCCATTTTTGAAAGAGGTTCATCGGCACAGTTCTCCCTATTGAAATGTTTTCTGACATTATATCATAATCTAAGAAAAAAACGAAGAAAAGGGCGTGGAAATGATTCCACGCCCGGAGCATACTGCCCATAGTTATCTCTTGTTGGCTTCGTTGAAAGCAGCCAGCGCCTCGTTTTCACACTGTTTCTGAGCTTCCGCAAACTCAGTTTCCGGGTCTGCATTGGGGTCTGTCAGAATCTTTTGTACCGCGCGGTCTACATAGGAACCGAAGTTTGCTTTGCCGTAGAACTCCAGACGTCCAACTGTTTTCGCAGCTTCAAGCACTTCCTGGTACTCATCCGGGAACTCATAGAAATCGGTGACACTCATATCGTCACGTGGAATGATAACCGGGTTTGGAGCACCCTTGCTGGCCAGGTTTTCGTAGAAAGAGGAGCGATATTCTTTACCAGTGACAAACTGGATATACTGCCATGCAGCATCTTTCTTTGCCTGGTCTGCCTTTGCGTTGATGACGAAGCAGTCGCCTGCGATGGCGGTTGCCTGTTCTCCCGAAGGCCCTGCAGGAGGCAGAGATAAACCGATGTTATCGGAATCCATTCCGGCGCTGACCGCATCGGAAACCCAGTCGCCTGCGAACGGCATCATACCGACTTTACCCAGTCCGAAGTTCGTCACAAGGTCCGTGAATTTTAAGGACAAATCACTCTGAAGCACACCTTCGCTCTTCAGTCTCTGGTAGTATTTAGCTGCCTCAATGACTGCCGGATCGGTGAAAGTTAATTCTGCGGTGCCATCGGCATTCTCTTTTGTCAGGTCGCCGCCGGCCTGCCATACGTAATACTGGAAGAACCACTCGGTCCATTCTGCAGCCAGCGTGGAATATCCGGCGGTCTGGGTGTCAGGATTGTTGATTTTCTTTGCAAATTCAATGGCTTCATCCCAGGTTTTTGGAGGTTCGGTCAGACCTGCTTCCTCAAAAAGGGCTTTGTTATAGCCAAACAGCATTGGTGCTACCAGATTTGGAATACCATAGACATTGCCGTCCTTGGTAAACATATCTACATATTCTTTGGTGAAGCTGCCCCATTCATCCCAATTGTCGGTGTAGGTATTGAGAGGCTCTAAGATACCGGCGGCCATATAGGAGTTCATCATGGTGAACGAGCAGTTAACGAGGTCCGGTGCGGTTCCTGCGGCTACGGCCTGGTAGAACTCATTGCCGGGATACCCTTCTTTCACCACTTCTTTTATGGTAATCCACGGATGCTCTTCCTGGAACTGCTCCATCATGGATGTTTTCCAATCGTCCGCATCACGGCTGGTGACCCAAAGTGTCAGTTCCACAGGATCTGGCTGCCCGGTTTCGGCGCCATTAGCGGCAGCTGTCGTCTGGGTTTTGGAATCAGCTGCAACGCTCGTCTCAGTCGGTTTGGTCTCTGGTGCAGCGGCATTTTTTGTACCGCATCCTGCGAGGGATGCAGCTGCCATGGTGATATACATAGAGGCTGCAAATAATCGTTTTTTTATCATAATTCAGTTATCCTCCTTCTGCGCCGGCAATTTGGCATCCGGCTCTATTTCTGCATTTATCATATCAGATTTCCTATTATCTGAACATGACCTAAAATTAACTAGTTTATCGAAAAAACTCTCATATATTAAGCATGTAATCGTGACACCTCCAAAATCTTAAGAATGGTGACATGGAAGTGGATTTTATCCATTTTTTAAGAAAGGGAATTTTGTTATACTGAAATCCAATCCCTGTATTCAGGGAAAGAACGGAGGTAGGAAAATGAGTGCAGATAAAAAAAAGAAGGCTCATGTAACAATAGGGAGTTATCAGTTCCGCAGGAAGATGACACCGTGGTGCATCCTGTTTTTTCCGATGCTGTTTACGGCATGGCTGAAATATTATCCTATTTTAAGCGCGTTTTTCATTTCACTGTTTCAGTATGACCCCATCTCACCACCCGGAAAGTTCGTGGGTCTGGCCAATTATGCGGGAATGTTCCAGATGAATCTGTACTGGGGAGCCTGGAAAAATACATTTGTGTTCCTGGCTCTTCAAATCTGTCTCTGCTTCTTCATCCCATTGATTCAGGCGCTTCTTCTCAATGAACTGATCAAGCTGCAGAGATGCCTGACCACGCTCTACATTCTGCCGGCCTTGATCCCGACATCGGTGAATGTGATCATATGGAAATGGATCTGGCATCCGGACTACGGCGTGGCAAACCAAATCATAAAATTCTTTGGAGGCAGTGCGCAGACCTGGCTGAGCGATCCCAACTGGGTCAAGTTTTGTATCGTGTTTCCGGGGATACTGGGCGGCGGACTGACGGTGTTACTCTACCTGTCGGCCATCCAGGGAGTATCCACGGATATCATGGAGTCGGCGGCCCTGGATGGCTGTACGGGATTTGGGAAGATTATCCACATCATCCTGCCAAATATCTCATTTATGATTTTCATTCAGCTGATTATGACGGTCATTACCACCATGCAGTTTCTGGATGTGCCGTATATGTATGCATCAGGAGGACCCAGCGGTGCATCCACGACCCAGGGCATCTTTATCTACAATTCATTCAATCAGGATTTGAATTATGGCAGAGGTTCGGCGGCATCGGTGATCCTGCTGCTGGTCATCGTGACGCTGACCATGGTACAGATGTATTTTGAAAAATCGGAGAAGGAATAGGAGGCGGGGAAGATGAAGATCGGAAAACAGAAAAAATCAGGGCTTGGAAAATCAGAGCGTGGGCTGCGGCTCACCGCTGCCGTGGTATCCCTGCTGTTTGCGGCACTGATGCTGTATCCGCTGTTGTTTGCGGTTTCAAGTTCCATGAAGGACAATGCAAAAATATATGAGATTCCCCCAAAAATCCTGCCGGATACGGCCAACAGCCTGTCGGTGGTTCTGGATTATACCGGTATGGAGTTCGAGGATGACGCAAAGATGGAGGACACCATGATGAGGGATAACGTCCTGACCATGTTTGCCATCAATAACAAGATGGCAGACCAGTCAATCATGGAGATTAAGGTCTACGGGACCAGAGATGGAAAGACTGTGTTCTACTCCAGGGCGCATCAGATGAAACTGCAGATGGAGTGCGATTATGGCGTCTACAAGAGGACGGCCATCAAAAAGGATATTCTGCTCCACAAGGACCGGTATATCAGGGCCTGTGAGTCCATCGGATATGAGTTTTCACCGGCCGGCTTATCAAAAGAGACGCCAGGGGGACTGGGTGACCAGTTTTTTGATCAGGTGGCAGATCTGATGGGAGAGAAGTTTGAGACGGAGGGGAAGCTGACTCTGGCAGGGGATAAGACGAAAAACTCCCTGAATCTGGAAAGCTTTATCTACTATCTTCAGATGCCGGGTTATATCTATCCAAAGAGTGAGCGGATTGCCCAGATGGGCTTCATGGCCTTTGTGCTCAACAGTGTGATTGTCATCGGCTTCGCCATGGTGACGCAGGTGGTGCTGTGTTCTGTCTGTGCGTTTGTCATCAGCAGACAGCTGTCAGAGCGGGCCGGAAAGCTGGTGCTGCTGTTTTTCCTGGGAGGCATGATGGTTCCGTTTGCCAGTATTATGCTGCCACAGCTTATCATGTACCGGCAGATGGGGGCTTATAACAACTATGCGGCGCTGCTCCTGCCATTTTTATATCCCTTTGGATTCTATGTGTATCTGTACAAGGGATTTTTTGACCAGATACCGGGCAGCTATTTTGAGGCGGCGGCACTGGACGGCGCGGGAAGCCTGTATCTTTACAGTCAAATCTGTATGCCGCTGTCCAAACCAATCATCGCGCTGATTGCCCTCCAGACCTTCATCGGAAACTGGAATGATTTCTTCTGGGCCTGGCTGGTGACGGAGGATCAGAGTCTCTGGACCCTGAATGTGGCGCTCTATAATATTTCCAACAATATGGGCACGAAGCAGAATGCGCTGATGGGCCTGGCGGTAGTTACCGTGACGCCGGTTATCCTTCTGTCCATCCTGTTTTCCAAGCAGTTGAAGCAGAGTGTAGTGGCCTCCGGCGTGAAAGGATAGAAGATGATGGAACAGAAACCGACTTTTGAAGCATTGGAACAGTCTCTGGCCGGTCTTGTGGTGGAACTTCCAAGGGAAACCGGCGGCGGAGCGGTGTATGCCGACCGCTTCGGTGCCAGGCCGGGGGAGGAATTTTGCAATACAGAGGCGTTTGCAGCAGCCATCAATTACTGCCGCAAAAACAGGGTGGGCCGGCTGGTGGTGCCAAAGGGGGTCTACTATTTTAAAACCTGCGGCGCCCACGCCCATTTGATGCTTGACGATATGGAGGATTTTGTGCTGGATGGGCAGGGGAGTGAGTTTGTGTTTGAGACAGTCCACGCCTATCTGTCGGTCCGGGGAAGCCACCGGATCTGGGTGAAAGATCTGGTTCTGGACTGGAACTGGGAGAAGGCGAGGCTGGCAAGTGTGGGTACGGTCACGAAGGTGGCGGAGGACGGAAGCTATGTGGAATGCAGATTCCCGGAGTATGAGGATGTACCCGGGGACATGAGATTCTCCATCGTAGGGCCTATGGACCCCGCGCGCTTTACCCCGGGCTGTGCGGGAGGGATGGAGTTCCGGCCTTACCATAACAACCACGTGAAAAAAAGCGGGGATGCAAAAACTGATAAAAAGATGCAGGCGCTGGTGCGGGAACTGTCCGATCTCTTTTTGTGCCGGCAGGAAAAAACCGGTCCCGCCACCCTCCGTTTCTATACCACCGATGCGGAGTTTACAACCCGCCATTTCAAAAAAGGGGACTGCTTCCGGTTCCGCCATTATGAGTATGATATCATGGCGGTGCCGATCCTGGATTCCACAGATGTGACGATGGAGCGGATTACGCTGTTCTCCGCACCCGGCAGCGGGTTTGTGGGAAATGGGGATATCCGGGGACTGCGCTTTCATCAATGCAGGGTGACGGTGCGCCCCGGAACGCTCCGTAGCATATCCACGGCCACGGACTGCCTGCATGTGTGCAATTCCCAGGGGAATTTCATAATAGAAAACTGCGAATTCGGTTATGCGGGGGATGACTGCATCAACATCCACGACAATTCCTCCATGGGAATCACGGTGGTTGACAGCCACACACTGTTAGCGGAGCGGGTAACCAGGGAGGCGGTTCTGTTTGAGCCAGGGTATCCGGTGGAACTGCGTCTGCCGGACTTATCCCCTTCCGGATATACCTCCCTCCTGCTGGAGGTGACCTACCAGCCGGAGAACCGGACCTGTCTGCTGCGCTTTCAGGATGCGCTGCCGGAGGATCTGCCGCCCGATACCGTACTGTGGAACAAGCGTTTCCAAACGCAGAATTATATGATCCGCGGCAGCCGTTTTGTAAATAACCGGGCAAGAGGGGTGCTGCTCCAAGGTTCCAACGGGCTGGTGGAGGACAATGTTTTTGAAAATATCCAGGGCGCGGCCATCCAGATTGAGACCGGCTGCGAATCCAGGTGGAGTGAGGGCCACGGGGTCAAAAACCTGATTCTGCGGGGAAATATCATCCGGCACTGCGACTTAAACGCCTGGCAGATGGCTGTCCTCTATATGGGGGTCTACTTACCGGACGGACGCACGGATACACCTGTATTCGAGGATATCCTGATAGAAAACAATTCCTTCATCGACTGTCCGCGGCTTGCGATGTTTTTGTCCTCCTGCCGCCGTGTGGTGGTGAGGGATAACGTGATCATCAACGCCGGCCAGCTCCCGCTTGACGAGCCTGCATATGGCTCAAGCACCATGGAGGAGCCTATTTATGGGGAAATCTACCACGGGATCATCCAGTTTGAGAAGGCGGTGGACTGTGTGGAGGAGAACAATAGAATCTTATCCACTCTGGTGGAATGAAGCTGTCAAAGAGCGGCTCCCTGCGTGAATAGGTGCAGGGAGCCGTTTTCCAGTGATTTTTAACACCACATTCACTTGCTAACCAGCCTGATTTATGGCATAATTCATATCACATAATCATTTGCCATTACCAAAAACCAGGAGCCATCACATGAAAAATACAAGACATCTGACCTTCATCACCTTGGCAGCCGCAACCCTGCTGCTTCCTATTATATTTGGAAAATTGGACGCCCACTTTTCAACCAGCGGTGTCGAAGACCCCAAACCCCTCCCCGAGATCACCATGAACCAAGTCCTATCCGGCCAGGCCCAGACGGACTTTGAACAATATATCCAGCAGAATCTCCCGGGCAAGCCGCTTATGGTCCGCCTGCGAAACCAGATCACCTTTTCCCTGCTGGCCACCACCCCCAACAACAATTACAGCATGAACCGGGACCGCAACCTCTTCACCTGGGGAAATGTCAGCGCCTACATGCAGTACAACGAACCAATCACCGAGGAGTTTGCCAAGGACCTGGTGCGGAAAATAGAGCAGGTAGAAGATCTCGCTGCCCAGAACGGCATTCAGACCTTCGTCTACATCACCCCCTGCAAAGTCCGCTACTACCAAGACGAACTGCCCTGGGTTGACAAAGCCATGGCTCCCGAGCAGACTACCGGCAATTACGAGCGCCTGTTGGAAGCCCTTGAGACCAGCGGTCTAAACTACTTCGACAGCATCGCTTACATCGATGCCCACCGCCAGGAATTCGACCAGAGAGTCCCACTCTATTACCGGACAAGCGTCCACTGGTCAACCTACGTCGGTAACCTGGTTGGAGCAGCTTTCGGCGACTACATGGAAGCGCAGAGCGGCTACAACCTCCCTGAACTCTCCATCACAGCCCGCCCCTGCGACGAGCCGGTATACCCGGATTCCGACGCCTTCAACACCTTCAACCTGTTACAGAAATCCTATGACCAATACTACGAACCGGTCATTGAGGTGACAGACAGCGCCACCGACGCCCCAGGCATGCTGTGCCGCGGAGGCAGCTTCATGGGCCAGAGTCTGTCCGCCATCATCCGAAACAACTATTTCGGAAAAAATGTATACATGGAAAATGACCAGATCTACACCGATGTCTTCGGCGATCTGCAGATTTTCCACGACTACAGCGATGTGGATATGAACAGCTATTTCCAGGACATTGACCTGCTGATTCTGGAAGTCAACGAGCCGTCCATCCCGAGCATGAGCTTCGGATTCATTGATTACGCGCTGGAACACCCGGAAGTGTTCCGCCAGAAAGACTAAGGGGAGGAACGAACACATGGTATTTTCATCACCGGTATTTTTATTCATCTTCCTGCCCGTTACCCTGACGCTCTATGCCATAGCGGCATTGACCCGCAAGGTCCGCGTCAAGAATGCGGTTCTTCTGTTTTGTTCCATCTGTTTTTACGCTTACGGAGGTGTTTCCTATCTTGGTTTATTATTCCTGTCCGTCCTGGTCAACTGGATCTGCGGCCTGAAACTCTCCGCCATGGAACACGGCAGAAAACGGACCGCCCTCTTTATCGCAGGACTGTCCTACAACATAGGAATTCTCATTATATTTAAATATTTAAATTTGTTCGGCGACACCGCCGCCTGGCTTGCCGGAGCCATCACCGGCCACCCGGCAGAGTCCGTGATCCCGGCGATCGCGCTGCCCATCGGCATTTCCTTCTTCACGTTTCAGATCATGTCCTACTTAATCGACGTGTACAAGGAGACCGTCCCCTGCCAGCGTTCCTTGGCTGATTTAGCACTCTACGTCATGCTGTTCCCCCAGCTGATCGCCGGTCCCATCGTCCGCTACTCCGACGTGGAGCGGGAGATTGGGGACCGCCAGACCAGACTGGCCGACGTCTACGAGGGCTGCTTCCGCTTCATGGTAGGATTTATCAAGAAAATCCTTCTGGCAAATGCCGTCGGCAAGGCCGCGGACCTGGCTTTCGTCCTGGAACCCGGCATCGGCGCACTTTACGCCTGGGTGGGTGTGATCTGCTACGGCCTCCAGGTCTACTTAGACTTTTGGGCCTACTCCGACATGGCCATCGGCCTTGGCCGTATCTTCGGGTTTCATTTCCTGGAGAACTTCAATGATCCTTACATCTCCAAAAGCATCAGTGAATTCTGGAGACGCTGGCACATATCCCTGTCCACCTGGTTTCGGGATTACGTGTACATCCCCCTGGGCGGCAGCCGGACCAGCCTGTTAAAAAACTGCCGCAACTACCTCATCGTCTTCGCCCTGACCGGCATCTGGCATGGGGCAAGCTGGAATTTCCTGCTGTGGGGGCTTTACTTCGCCGCTTTTCTGATTATGGAAAAGCTGTGGCTGAAAAAAGCACTGGAGAAACTCCCGTCCTTCCTCCGCCACATCTATGTGCTGCTGGTGGTTGGCATCGGCTGGGTCTTCTTCCGTGCCGACACCATGACCGCCGCCGCAGGATTCCTCCGGGACATGTTCTCCTTCACCCTGATGGGCACTCACGAGCGGGAGTTGGCGGAGCTTTTGTGCGGCGGCAAATTCCTGCTTCAGTTCACCGTCTCCATCCTGTTTTGCACCCCGCTTTTCACCAAGCTGCATCAGAAGCTGGAGGAGAAAAAACTGGGCGCGGCAGGCGACGCCGTTGTGCTGGCGTTCTTCGTCCTGGCCGTCTGCGAGATGATGGCCAGCGGTTACAACCCATTTATTTATTTCCGATTTTAACGGATGCTTGTCTTTTTTTTACCAACGGTATATAATGGACAAGATGAAAAACGCATTAATATAAAGAAGATACAGGAGTATAAATCATGAGCAGAGTGAGAACGAGATACGCACCGAGCCCTACCGGGAGAATGCATGTAGGGAATTTGAGAACGGCCTTGTATGCCTACCTGATTGCGAAACACGAGGGGGGAGATTTCCTGCTTCGGATTGAGGATACGGATCAGGAGCGGTTTGTGGAGGGAGCGGTGGAGATTATCTACCGGACCTTGGAAAAAACGGGACTGATTCATGATGAGGGGCCGGATAAGGACGGCAGCGTGGGACCTTATGTGCAGAGTGAGAGACAGGCTTTGGGCATATATCTGGAATATGCGAAAAAGCTGGTGGAAAAAGGGGAAGCCTATTACTGCTTCTGTGACCAGGAGAGACTGGATTCTTTAAAGAAGATGGTGGACGGGCAGGAGATTATGACCTACGATAAGCACTGTCTGCATCTGTCAAAAGAGGAAGTGGAAGCGAACTTAGCGGCTGGGAAACCTTACGTGATCCGCCAGAACAATCCGACAGAGGGAACCACCACGTTTCATGATGACATTTACGGAGATATCACCGTGGACAATTCCGAACTGGACGATATGGTGCTGATCAAATCCGACGGATACCCGACCTACAACTTCGCCAATGTGGTGGACGACCATCTGATGGGCATCACCCATGTGGTGCGGGGCAATGAGTATCTGTCCTCCTCCCCGAAGTACAACCGCCTCTATGACGCCTTTGGCTGGGAGGTTCCGGTCTATGTACACTGTCCGCTGATCACCAACGAGGAACACAAGAAGCTGAGCAAGCGAAGCGGACATTCTTCCTATGAAGATTTGATCGAGCAGGGCTTCATCTCCGAGGCTGTGGTCAACTACGTGGCTCTTCTTGGCTGGTCCCCGGAGGACAATCAGGAGATTTTCTCCTTAGAGGAGCTGGTAAAACAGTTTGACTACCGCCATATGAGCAAGTCCCCGGCCGTTTTCGACGTGACCAAATTAAAGTGGATGAACGGCGAGTATATGAAGTCCATGGACTTTGACAAGTTTTATGAGATGGCAGAGCCGTATTTGAAAGCGGTGATCAAAAAGGACCTGGATTTGAGAAAAATAGCCGCTATGGTAAAGACCAGAATTGAAGTTTTCCCGGATATTGCCGATCACATTGATTTCTTTGAAGAACTGCCGGAGTACGATAAGGCCATGTACACCCACAAGAAGATGAAGACCAACGAGGAGACGTCTCTGGAAGTATTACAAGATATCCTGCCGCTGTTAGAAGCACAGGACGATTACAGTAACGATGCACTTTATGCGCTGCTGGCAAAATACGTGGAGGAGAAAGGCTGCAAAACCGGTTATGTGATGTGGCCGGTCCGCACCGCCGTATCCGGCAAGCAGATGACTCCGGCGGGAGCTACCGAGATCATGGAAGTGCTGGGAAAAGAGGAGTCTCTAGACCGCATCAGAAAAGGAATCAGGCTTCTGGAAGCATAAATTCATCACATGGTAGAACAGGAAAAGTGGGAAGGCGCCAGGTACCGGTCTTCCCGCTTTTTGGCTTAGAAAGAGGATAACGACAACCGATGGCATTTCATAAATCACAGCTTGAGGCAATCAGACATAACCAGGGGCCTATGATGGTGCTGGCGGGCCCGGGTTCCGGCAAGACCACCGTCATCACCCACCGGACGAAATATTTAATCGAGGAATGTAACGTGGACCCGTCCAAAATTCTGGTCATTACCTTCACCAGGGCGGCTGCCAGGGAGATGCGGGAGCGGTTTGAGCGTCTGATGGAAGGAAAAGCCGCCAGAGTCAGCTTTGGCACCTTTCACTCCATTTTTTTCACCATCTTAAAATACGCCTACCGCTACGACGCTTCCAATATCGCCAGAGAGGAACAGCGCATCCAGTTTGTGAAGGAACTGATGGACCGTCTGGAGCTGGATGTGGAGGATGAAAATGAATTCGTCTCCTCTATCCTGACGGAGATCAGTTCCGTCAAAGGCGAGATGGTGAACTTAGACCATTATTATGCCAAAAACTGCTCGGAAGAGATCTTCAAGCGTTTGTACCAGGGCTATGAGAAGCGGATGCAACAGGCGAATCTGATTGACTTTGATGATATGCTGGTCATGTGCTATGAGTTATTTACCCAGAGAAAGGATATTCTGGAAGCATGGCAGGCCAGATACCAGTACATATTAATTGATGAGTTCCAGGATATCAACCGCATCCAGTATGAGATCGTCCGTATGCTGGCAAAGCCGGAGGACAATCTTTTTATTGTGGGGGACGACGACCAGTCCGTGTACCGGTTCCGGGGAGCGAAGCCGGAGATCATGCTGGGGTTCGGGAACGACTATCCCGAAGCCGCGACGGTTCTTCTGGGCAGAAATTACCGCTCCACGGAGGATATTGTAAAACCGGCCATCCGACTGATTGAGCATAATAAGAAACGCTACGAAAAAGAAATTACCGCCAACCGCGGCCCCGGCCGCCCGGTGGTTACGGCAGTCTGCAAGGACGCCATGGAGGAGACCCAGAAAATAGTCTCCGAACTCCAGGGCTATGTCCAGGCCGGATACCAGCTGGAGGACATTGCAGTCTTATACCGCACCAACATGAACCCCAGGCTGCTTGTGGAACGCCTGATGGAGTACAACATCCCGTTCCACATGAAGGACACGCTGCCCAATCTCTACGAGCATTGGATCACAAAGAACATATTATCCTATATCCAGGCAGCCCACGGAGATTTGAGCCGGGCAAATATCCTCCAGATCATCAACCGCCCCAACCGCTACATCAGCCGGGATTCCTTAGGAGACCAGACTGTTTCTTTTGAAGCCGTCAAGTCCTTCTATCAGGACAAAAGCTGGATGGTAGAACGGATTGAACAGCTGGAATATGATTTAAAGATGATCAAAAATATGGCGCCGGCCGCCGCCGTTACCTATATTCGGAAGGCTGTGGGTTACGACGATTATTTAAAGGAATACGCCGGTTTCCGCCGCTTAAAACCGGAGGAGATTTTAGAAATCCCCGACCAGCTGTCGGAGAGCGCCGCCGCGTACAAGACGATGGACGCCTGGTACACCCATATGAAGGAATACGGGGAGCGGTTAAAGCAAAAGGCCCAGGACCAGTCCGCCGCGCCGGAGGGCGTGGCCCTCATGACCATGCACAGTTCCAAAGGCCTGGAATTCAAGGTAGTCTATATCATAGATGCCAACGAAGGAATCACGCCCCACCGGAAAGCAATGCTGGACGTGGACATGGAAGAAGAGCGCCGCATGTTCTATGTGGCTATGACAAGGGCCAAGGACCGGCTCCACGTCTATTACGTGAAAGAGCGGTACGGCCGCCGCCAGGAGCCGTCCCGGTTTATTGGGGAGTACACAGAAATCACTCAGAAAAAAGAAGGGAAAGCATGAAAGGATACGTTCATATTTACTGCGGAGACGGAAAAGGCAAAACCACAGCCGCTGTCGGCCTCGCAGTCCGGGCCGCAGGCCGCGGGAAACGCGTGGTGATTGCCAGGTTCCTAAAGACGGAGGATTCCGGAGAGGTGGAGGTTCTTAGAAGCATCCCCGGCATCACGGTTCTTCCCTGCGAGAAGACCTTCGGCTTTTATTTCCAGATGACAGAAGACCAGAAGCGGGAAGCCGCCCGGTATTACAGCCAACTGCTGGAACGGGCCTGGTCCGCTGCCACCGACAATCAGACTGATCTGCTGATCTTAGATGAGATCATGGCTGCCTGTACCTGTCATTTGGTGGACGAGGAACGTCTCTGCCAATTCTTGGACAACCGTCCCGGCCGCCTGGAAGTCGTCATGACCGGCCGCAATCCATCGGAGGAATTGCAGGCCCGGGCCGACTACATTTCCGAGGTGAAAAAAGGGAAACATCCCTTTGATCATGGGGTGGCGGCGAGAGAGGGGATTGAGTATTAAGAAAACCCTTGATTTTCCCATAAGTTTTTGATAAAGTGTGATTAGGCAGGTACGAGCTGCCATCATAAACTATGAATGAAGAAAAGAGAGGTACCGACATGGGACATAGCGAAGATTGTGATTGCGGATGCAACGAAGATGGACAGGAAGAGATGACAGTAACCCTGACCCTGGAAGATAATACCGAAGTGGAGTGCGTCGTGCTGACCATCTTTACAGCAGGCGAAAAAGATTACATCGCGCTGCTTCCGATTGAGGGAGAAGAGGCAGATGAGGGGGAGGTGTACCTGTACCGCTATTCCGAAACAGAGGATGGACAGCCGAACCTTGAGAATATTGAAGATGACGACGAATACGAGATCGTGGCGGATGCCTTCGACGAACTGCTGGACAGCCAGGAGTACGACGAACTGGTAGGAGAAGACGAAGTAGAGGAAACAGAGGAATAAGAGTAAACTGGCCGCCGGGCAACGCCCGGCGGCCAAATCATTTTATAGAGTTTAGACATTAAAACGGAACAAAATCACATCTCCGTCTTTCACCACATAATCTTTGCCTTCCACCCGGACCAATCCTTTTTCCTTGGCGGCCGGATACGTCTTGCAGTCCAGCAGATCCTGATAATTCACAACCTCAGCCCGGATAAACCCGCGCTCAAAGTCCGTATGGATCTTCCCGGCAGCCTGGGGCGCCTTTGTGCCCACCTTGATAGTCCAGGCTCTTGTCTCATCCTCCCCGGAGGTCAGATAGCTGATCAGCCCCAGCAGCTCATAGCTGGCGGCAATCAATTTCTCCAGACCGGACTCTTTCAGTCCCAGTTCCTCTAAGAACATCTTTTTCTCATCTTCTTCCAGCTCCGCGATCTCCTGCTCGATCTGGGCGCAGATGACAAACACCTGGGAAGCATTCTCAGAAGCAAACTTGCGGACTTCCTGGACATAAGGATTGTTCGCTCCGTCGTCAATCAGATCATCTTCGCCCACGTTGGCGGCAAAGATCACCGGTTTCCAGGTCAGCAGATTCAGTGAGTTCAGGAACGCGGTCACGTCCTCGTCGTCACTTGCAAAACTCCGGGCCAGTCTGCCATCCTCCAAATGCGCCTTGATGTCCTTTAAGATCACCAGCTCCTTTGCCAGAGCCTTGTCATTGTTGGCCGCCTTTGCGGTCTTGGCAATCCTCCGGTCCAGAATTTCGATATCGGAGAAGATTAATTCCAAGTTGATGGTCTCGATATCCCGGAGCGGGTCCACACTGCCATCCACATGAATCACATTGCCATCCTCAAAACAGCGGACCACATGAACGACGGCGTCCACCTCGCGGATATTGGATAAGAACTGGTTGCCCAGACCCTCTCCCTTGGAAGCTCCTTTTACCAGTCCGGCGATATCCACAAACTCAATCACAGCCGGAGTTACCTTCTTGGAATGATATAAATCTCCCAGCAGCTTTAACCGCTCGTCCGGAACGGGTACCACGCCCACGTTGGGGTCGATGGTGCAGAACGGATAGTTGGCGGACTCCGCGCCAGCCTTTGTCAGGGAGTTGAATAATGTACTTTTGCCTACATTAGGCAGACCAACAATACCTAATTTCATAACCGGTTACCTTCCTATATCTGATAAATATTTATCTTATTTGTCTATAACTAAATAAGCATATCATAAAACCCAGGGAAATAAAAGACTAAATATGACTGATGAGCCGGGGATTCGACAAATATGTCTATCTTTGTAAAAATTTGTCGTGCGATTTTCGTTGCATTTTCGCACTTTAGGCGTTAAAATGGAGAAAACCTTGAAAGGAGCATACATAATGATTACAGTAGCAGATATTAGTTTCGTGCATCTGGGTATCAGGATTGAACATCTACGGAACAGTATCTCAGTCTTCGGATTCCCGATCACGTTTTACGGATTGATTATCGGATTGGGTATGTTAGCCGGCATCTGGGTTGCGCAGTCAGATGCGAAAAGAAGGGGGCAGAATCCCGAAGATTACTTAGACTTTGCATTATATGCCATTATATTCTCAATTATTGGAGCGAGACTTTATTACGTCGCCTTTGAGTGGGACAACTATAAAGACAACCTGATCCAAATCCTGAATCTGCGGGCCGGCGGGCTGGCCATCTACGGTGGCGTGATCGCAGCAGTCATTACTCTGACAGTGTACACCAGAGTGAAGAAACTGTCATTTTTTACCATGGCAGACAGTGGCTGTCTTGGACTGATCACAGGGCAGATCATCGGACGTTGGGGAAACTTCTTTAATTGTGAAGCTTTCGGAGGTTATACTGATAGCCTTCTGGCTATGAGGCTCAAACGGTCTCTGGTAAATGAAAGTATGATTTCCAGTGACTTATTGAATCACTTGATTGTGGAAAACGGCATTGAGTATATTCAGGTACATCCCACATTTTTATATGAGTCTGTCTGGAACCTGGGAGTGCTTGCATTCATGCTCTGGTACCGCCACCGCAAGAAATTTGAAGGGGAGATGATGCTCATCTATCTGCTGGGCTACGGCCTTGGCAGGGTATGGATTGAAGGCCTCCGTACTGATCAGTTGATTTTCTTCAACACAGGAATACCGGTATCTCAGGCTTTGTCACTTATTTTAGTCCTGATATCGGCGGCGCTACTGATTTGGAAACACAGACAAATAAAGCAAAGTACTAAAGGAGAATAGCACATATGGGTGCGAGAGAAGAAATGAAGACCGACCTGATTAATAAAATTGAGCAGGCGAGAAAAGCACTAAACGAAAGCATCGACGAGGGGCAGAAGTACGAATTGATTTATGAGAACAGCGTAAAGCTGGACAGTTTGATCGAACGATATATAGTGGCTGAATTTTAAAAGAATCGCACATATAGAGGCAGTTGCAAAAACCTTTGCAGCTGCCCTATTTTTTGCATTTTTTTCTTGCTTTTTTCTTACATTTATACTAGAATTAGGATACAAGTGGTACGAAGTGGTGTAAAGTGGTAGGAAATGGTGATAGAGGGATGAATTGGTGGTGGTTGTGGTGAGACACCAAAACGGCCGCCAAAAGTGAAGCAGGTGATTTCGATGTTCATGGGAGAGTACAACCATACAGTGGATGCAAAAGGACGTCTCATCGTTCCTTCCAAATTCCGGGAGCAGCTAGGCGATGAATTCGTTGTGACGAAGGGCTTAGACGGCTGCCTTTTCGTGTATGAGAACTCCGAATGGAAATCATTGGAAGAAAAGCTTCACGCATTACCACTCACCAACACCAACGCCAGAAAGTTCTCCAGGTTTTTCCTGGCAGGAGCGACCACCTGTGAAGTGGACAAGCAGGGAAGGATTTTACTTCCTGCCATCTTACGTGAGTTTGCCAGCATTGAGAAAGACGCGGTTTTGGTAGGCGTAGGGAGCAGGATTGAGATCTGGAGTAAGGAATCCTGGACTACCGCCAACGTTTATGATGACATGGAAGAGATTGCAGAAAACATGGAAGGTCTGGGTATATGATGTTTGAACACAAATCCGTACTATTAGAGGAAACCATTGACAGCCTGAATGTGAAGCCCGACGGCATTTATGTGGACGGGACCCTCGGTGGGGGCGGACATGCCTTTCAGGTGTGCAAAAGGCTTGGAGAGTACGGCAGGATTATTGGGATCGACCAGGACGCGGACGCCATCGCGGCAGCCACGGACCGGTTGAAAGGATATAAGGATAAGGTAGTCATAGTGAGAAGCAACTATGAGAACATCAGGACGGTATTACAGGATTTAGGGATAAGGAAAGTAGACGGTATCTACCTGGATTTGGGTGTGTCTTCCTATCAGCTGGACACGGCTGACAGGGGATTCACCTACCGGGAAGATGCGCCGCTGGACATGAGGATGGATCAGCGGAAAGAGGAAACGGCTGCGGATATCGTGAATACGTACAGTGAGTTTGATCTGTACCGGATCATCCGCGACTATGGAGAAGACAAGTTTGCGAAGAATATCGCTAAACATATCGTGAAAGCGAGAGAGGACCACCCCATCGAGACCACGGGACAGTTGATTGAGATCATCAAGGCAGCGATTCCCATGAAGGTCCGGGCTGTGGGCGGCCATCCCGCCAAAAAGACATTTCAGGCAATCCGTATTGAACTGAATCAGGAATTGGAAGTGTTAAACAACTCCATTGACACCATGATTGATTTATTGAATCCCGGTGGGAGACTGAGCATTATCACCTTTCATTCGCTGGAGGACCGGATTGTCAAGACAAGATTTCGAAACAACGAAAACCCCTGTACCTGCCCGCCGGATTTTCCGGTCTGCGTCTGCGGTAAAGTGAGCAAGGGACGGGTGGTAACGAGAAAGCCGATCCTTCCCGGTGAGGAGGAATTGGAGGAGAACAAACGCTCGAAGAGTTCCAAACTGCGGGTGTTTGAGCGAAGGTAACTGTTTGGCAGTTATAAACGAAGCTAGAGGGAGGAAGAGTATGGCTGGAAATCGACCTGTCACTAGGCGGCCTGTTGGTAGAAATACGAACGGCCAGGCCTATGTAGAGGGCAATACCGCACGTAAGCTGGCAACAGTCCAGGCGCCGGTTCGACACGCGACACCAAAGAGACAACAACATACAAAAGTCGGTTATACAGTCAGACGAAACAAGGAGAAGGCATTACAGATGGACCTTCCGTACCTGATCGGCCTTGTGATCGCTGCATGCTGTGCTCTCTATCTGTGTGTGAATTATCTGCATCTCCAGTCTTCGATTACCGCGAAGATCAACAATATCGAGCAGCTGGAGCAGCAGGTGGAGTCTGTCAAGTCGGAAAACGACGCGCTGGCTATCAGAATTAATACTTACGTGGACCTGGATTATGTGTATAAGGTAGCTACGGAGGAACTGGGCATGGTGTATGCCAATAAAGATCAGGTTCTTCTGTATGATAAGACAGAAAGCGAGTATATAAGACAGTATGAAGACATCCCACAACACTAATCATACAAATAAGACAAAAAAGACAAACAATAAAAACAGAGTCAACAGTACAGAAAATTTGAGAAAACCATTTCAAAAATACATGCAGGAAAAGCTGGCAGTTACGGTAATCGTAATCATGCTGGCTTTGTTTGCGTTGGTTCTGGTGCTTTACAATCTGGTGGACAATAAAAATGAAGAGTATACCAAGGTAGTGCTGTCCCAGCATTCTTCCTACGACAGCCGGACGCTGCCGTACCGGAGGGGGGATATTACCGACCGGAACGGCACCTACCTGGCTACCAGTGAGAAGGTTTACAACCTGATCATTGACCCGGGACAGATTTATGAAAATGGCGGTGACAAATATTATCTGGCGCCCACGGTAGACGCTCTGGTGCAGTGCTTTGGATATGACCGGGCGGAGCTGATGGCGGCCATTGAGGAGAAGAAGGATTCCCGGTATCTGCGTTATGAGCGGAGACTGAGCTATGATAAAAAAGAAGAGTTTGAGGCGTTAAAAAAAGCGACGAATGACGCGTTCAAGGAAGCCAAGGTGGAGAACCGGGTGTACGGAGTCTGGTTTGAGGACGAATACAAACGGCTGTATCCCTACTCGGCGCTGGCCTGTAACCTGATTGGTTTTTCGGGAAGCGACAGCTCCGAGGGAACCGGCGGCATCGAGCAGTTTTACAACAGCACTTTAATTGGAACCAATGGAAGAGAGTACGGCTATTTAAATGACGATTCCAATATGGAGACCGTCATCAAATCGGCCACCAACGGCAACACGGTGGTTTCCACCATTGACGTGAACATCCAGAACATGGTGGAGAAGCAGATCGACGCGTTCCAGGCGGAGACCGGCAGCAAGCAGATGGGCGTGCTGGTGATGGACCCGCGAAACGGTGAGATCCTGGCTATGGCCACGGACAAGCGGTATGATTTGAACAACCCGAGAGATTTATCCGGCTACTATACCCAGGCGGAGATTGACGCCATGGATACCAACGCCCAGGTGGAGGCGTGGAACAAGATGTGGAGGAACTTCTGTGTCAGCGATACCTTTGAGCCCGGTTCCCCGTCCAAGATCTTTACGGTGTCGGCGGGACTGGAGGATGCGGTGATCAACACGAACACCCATCTGTTCTGTGACGGTTTGCAGCATGTGGATATTTACGATATCAAATGTACGGCTTATGCGAAGGGCGGCCACGGCGATCTGGCGTTGGACGAGACCTTGATTGTCTCCTGCAACGACGCCATGATGCAGATTGCGGAAAAAGAAGGTAAGACCAGATTCCTGAAATATTTAGACATGTTTGGCTTTGGACAGAAGACGGGCATTGATCTGCCGGGGGAGGCGGACGCGGCTACTCTGGTATACAACAATAAGACCATGGGACCGGCGGAGCTGGCGACCAGTTCCTTTGGACAGGGATTTAACTGTACGATGGTGCAGATGGCGGCGGCATTTTCCTCTGTCATCAACGGCGGTTCCTACTATGAGCCCCATGTGGCGAAGCAGGTGCTCAACGAACAGGGAGCAGTGGTGAAGAAGCTGGACCCGGTTCTTGTGAGGGAAACTGTGTCTGAGAATACCAGCAAGTTTATCCGGGACGCTCTGGAGAGAACGGTAAATGAAGGAACCGGCAAGGCGGCGCAGGTGCCGGGTTACCGGGTAGGCGGCAAAACCGGTACCGCCGAGAAGGTGCCGCGTGAACTGAAAAAATATGTGGTGTCCTTCTGCGGATTTGCTCCGGTGGATGACCCTCAGGTTCTTGTTTATGTGGTGATCGATGAGCCGCAGGTGGATACCCTGAAGGTGAGCAGCGCCTTTTCCGCCAGAGTATTTTCGAAAATTATGCAGGACATTCTTCCTTATATGAATATCTTCCCGGATATTGAACTTCCGGAATCCCCTGATGAGCAGGACGGGCAGCCGCTGCAGGAGGGAATCACGGACAATACCGGCAATCCGGCCGGGGAAGGGGAGACCTCCGAGCCAGAGACTGAGCCGGAGACAAGAGTTTATGAGACCGACGAGGTGGTGCCGGAAGGAGGCCTTGGGCTTGACGGCGCGCCGGCGGGAGACAGGGAAACCAGTGGAGAGGAAGGCGGGACAGCAGACGAAACGGCAGGACAGGATGTGCCGGAAAGCACGTCTGGAGCGGCGGAGACCTCGGGAACGGGGGGCGCCGCCGAAACCTCTCCATCCCAGACCTGATGTGATTCTTCAGCCATGCATTCATAAAATCCCAAAAGCTTCATATATTATAACAATGACTGACTGATGGGATAACGATATGAAAGGTTCCACGAAAACATATCACAGAGGAAGGATAGCCATCCTGTATTTCCTGTTATGCGGTTTGATGATAGGACTTGTAGGCAGGCTATTTTTTCTGATGATTTTCCGCTCGGAGCATTACAGCCAGATGGCGGAGGATTTACATGAGAGGGAGCGTACCATCAAGGCAGCCAGGGGAAATATCATGGATGTGAATGGTACGGTCATCGCCACCAACCGGACGGTCTGTACCATATCGGTAATCCACAACCAGGTGAAGGACCCGGAGACTGTCATCAAAGTGCTGGTACAGGAACTGGGAGTGTCCGAGGAGGAAGTCCGCAGGAAGGTGGAGAAGCGCAGTTCCAGGGAGATCATCAAAACCAACGTGGATAAGGAACTGGGAGACAAGATCCGCGCCTTCGCCATGGAGGGGGTCAAGGTGGATGAGGACTACAAGCGGTATTATCCCTATGACAGTCTGGCATCCAAGGTCCTTGGCTTCACCGGGGGTGACAACCAGGGCATCATCGGGCTGGAGGTCATGTATGAGAAGTATTTGAAGGGAACCAACGGCACCATCTTAACCATGACGGATGCCGCCGGTATTGAGATAGAAAATGCCTTCGAGGACCGGATGGAACCCATCGCAGGCAACGATCTCTACATAAGTCTGGATGTGAATATCCAGAAGTACGCCGAACAGGCGGCTTACCAGGTGATGGAGAAAAAGGGCGCCAAGCGGGTGTCGGTCATCATCATGAATCCCCAGAACGGGGAGGTGATGGCTATGGTCAATGTGCCGGAATTCAATTTAAATGATCCCTTTACGTTAAATGTGGCGCCGGAGGGAGAACTGTCGGCCAAGGAGAAACAGGATCTGCTGAACCAGATGTGGCGGAATCCCTGTATCAACGACACCTATGAGCCGGGTTCCACCTTCAAGATCATCACGGCGGCCGCCGGACTGGAGGACGGCGTGGTGGGGCTTAACGATACCTTTTCCTGCCCCGGCTTCCGGATTGTGGAGGACCGGAAGATCCGCTGCCATAAAGTGGGCGGACACGGCTCCGAAACGTTCTTACAGGGGGCCATGAATTCCTGCAACCCGGTCTTTATAGATGTGGGCCAGAGACTGGGAGTGGACCATTATTACCACTATTTCGAACAGTTCGGCCTGCTTGGAAAAACCGGGATTGATCTGCCGGGCGAGGCGGCTACCATCATGCATAAAAAAGAGAATATGGGGCTGGTGGAGCTGGCAACCGTATCCTTTGGGCAGTCATTTCAGATTACGCCGCTTCAGTTAATCACCACTGCTTCTTCTATTATAAATGGAGGAAACCGGGTGACGCCCCATTTTGGGGTGAAATCGGTCAGCGCAGACGGCACGGCGGTGAAAGAGTTTGAGTATCCGGTGCGGTCCGGGGTGGTGTCGGCTGAAACCAGCGAGACCATGCGCTATATCCTGGAACATGTGGTGGCGGAGGGCAGCGGAAAAAAAGCGGCTTTGGAGGGCTACCGCATCGGCGGAAAGACGGCCACCAGCGAGAAACTGCCCCGTAGTTTAAAAAAATATATTTCTTCGTTTATCGGCTTCGCGCCTGCCAATGATCCGCAGGTGATTGCCTTGATTACCATCGATGAGCCGGTGGGAATCTACTATGGAGGTACCATCGCGGCGCCGGTGATTGCCGATATTTTTAAGAATATTCTGCCTTATCTGGGAATAGAGGCAACAGAGGAAGAAACTGCTTCGGCCATTCGAATCTATGGTTGATTATTCTTGAAAAAAGACGTATACTACTTTTTATACAAGAAAAAAGCTACATACTTGTCCGCCGAACGAACGTGAGGGGGAATTACTTATTTGTCCGCCGAACGAACGTGAGGGGGAATTACCAATGAATTTGAGGTGCAAAATGATTAATGAGACGATACTGGCGATTATCATCGCATTTGCCATAAGTGCAATTTTATGCCCCATCGTGATACCCTTCCTGCACAAGCTGAAGTTTGGGCAGCAGGTCAGGGATGACGGACCGCAGGCGCATTTGAAAAAACAAGGGACACCCACCATGGGCGGCCTGATTATCCTTGGAAGTATCATCATCACTTCCATCTTTTATATCAAGGATTATCCGAAGATGATACCTGTATTATTCGTTACGGTAGGATTTGGCATTATTGGCTTCCTGGATGATTATATCAAGATCGTCATGAAGCGTTCCGAGGGATTAAATCCAAAACAAAAGATGCTGGGGCAGATTATCATAACCGGAATCTTCACCTATTACCTGATGAATTCACCGGAGGTGGGGACGCAGATTTTGATTCCGTTTACCGGGGGATTCCGGGACGGATATTATCTTAACCTTGGGATCTTTTTTATTCCGTTTGTGTTCGTGGTGATGCTGGGAACCGACAACGGGGTGAACTTTACGGACGGTCTCGACGGGCTGTGCACCAGCGTGACCATTCTGGTATCCACTTTCTTAACGATCATTGCCGTGGGAGAGAACAGCGGCATCAGCCCGATTACCGGGGCGGTTGTGGGAAGCTTACTGGGCTTTTTGCTGTTCAATGTGTACCCGGCTAAGGTGTTTATGGGAGATACGGGGTCGCTGGCCCTGGGCGGTTTTGTGTCCGCCAGCGTGTTCATGATGAATATCCCGCTGTTTATCCCGATCATTGGAATGATCTACTTAGTGGAGGTGCTGTCGGTGATCATACAGGTTACTTATTTTAAGAAGACCGGCGGAAAGCGGATTTTCAAGATGGCGCCGATTCATCATCATTTTGAACTTTGCGGCTGGTCGGAGACGAGAGTTGTTGCGGTATTTTCCATTGTCACAGCGATTCTCTGTCTGATTGCTTATCTTGGTTTGTAAGAAACTGTGAGGAATGTGAACCGTCAGGATGATAAATACGATAAGGAGGAACGTAACATGGGTCAGAGTCAGAAAGTAATTGTTGCAGGAACTGGAATCAGCGGAATTGCCGCGGCCCGTCTTCTTCTTGATATGGGAGGAGAGGTGGTGCTGTATGACGGCAATACTGAACTGGACCCGGATACGCTGAAAGGCAATTTTGAGGAGGGAGCGCATGTCAGTGTGCTTCTGGGGGAACTGAAACGGACGGATCTTCTGGGAGTGGAGATGTGTGTCATCAGTCCCGGGATCTCCCTGGAGTCGCCCTTTGTAAATGTGTTAGATGAGGCTGGAATTCCCATCTGGAGTGAGATCCAGCTGGCCTACCAGTGTGCAAAAGGCAAACTGGCGGCCATTACAGGAACCAACGGAAAGACCACTACCACCGCCTTGGTGGGAGAGATTATGAAAGCTTGCTGCGAAAGTGTTTTTGTGGTGGGTAATATTGGTGTGCCTTACACCCAGATGGCCCTGGAGACGGAGGACGATTCCGTGACCGTGGCTGAGGTGTCAAGCTTCCAGCTGGAGACGATCATGGATTTCCGGCCGGATGTCAGCGCCATCTTAAACATTACCCCGGATCATTTGAACCGGCACCACACCATGGAGTGCTATATCGCGGTGAAGGAATCCATCGCCAGGAACCAGACGGAGGCGGATACCTGCGTGCTCAATTACGATGACGAGGTGCTGCGGGAGTTTGGGGAGAGCGATTTGCTGAAGGCGAAGCCGGTATTCTTCAGCAGCCGCCAGAAGCTGGAGGAAGGGTATTACCTGGACGGGGACCTGATTGTGTACCGCCACGAGGGGAAGGCCCTGCCGGTGATCGATGTCCATGAGTTACATTTATTGGGACGCCATAATTTTGAAAATGTAATGGCGGCCACAGCCATCAGCACAGCTATGGGCGTGCCGCTTGAGAAGATCCAGAAGGTTCTTCGGACCTTTACGGCGGTGGAGCACCGGATTGAATTTGTGCTGGAGAGGGCCGGCGTGAAATATTATAACGATTCCAAGGGGACCAACCCGGACGCGGCAATTCAGGCCATCAACGCTATGCCGGGGCCCATTCTCCTCATTGCGGGAGGTTACGATAAGCAATCGGAGTACGACGAGTGGGTGGAAGCGTTTGAGGGCAAGGTGAAATACCTGGTGCTCATCGGCCAGACCAGGGATAAGATCGCGGAGTGCGCCAAGGCCCACGGTTTTACGGAGATTATGTATGCCGAGGATATGCCGGAAGCGGTTCATGTCTGCGCGTCCTACGCCAATATGGGGGACTGTGTCCTGTTATCGCCGGCCTGCGCCAGCTGGGGCATGTTCAAGAACTATGAAGAGCGGGGAGAGATCTTTAAGGAGTGTGTCAAAAATCTGTAACCGGAAAAGGAGGAGGCTGCATTGGCAAAAAAGAAAAAGAGAGCACAGCGGTTTTATGATTACAGCCTTCTGTTTACCATTATCTTTCTGACCGTATTTGGTCTGATTATGATTTACAGTGCCAGTTCCTATAAGGCGCAGTTAAGCAGTATGTATGGCGGCAACGCGGCGTATTTTATGAACCGCCAGGGGATGATCGCCCTGGCCGGTTTTGTCATCATGCTGATTATCTCAAAAATGGATTACCACTGGTATTCCAAGTTCGCGGTGCTGGCCTACGTGATGTCCTTCGTGCTGATGATTGCCGTGTCCATCTTTGGAAAAGAGGTCAACGGGAAACGGCGGTGGCTGGAGATTGCCGGCATCCGGTTCCAGCCGACGGAGTTAGTAAAGATTACCCTGATTGTGGTGCTGGCAACGGTGATCACCATGATGGGGAGCAAGATCAATGAATGGCGGGCTATGCTGGTTGTCATCGGGCTGACCATACCCGTAGCGGGGCTGGTAGCGGCCAACAACTTGAGTTCCGGTATTATTATCTGCGGAATCGCCTTTGTCATGCTGTTTATTTCTACCAAGCGGAAACTGCCGTTTGTGATCTGTCTGGGAATCGGCGTGGCGGGAGTTGCGTTTGCAGGGCCCATCGGCCACGCGCTGGAGGCCATCGGCCTGTTACAGGACTATCAGCTGACCCGAATCAATGTCTGGCTGAACCCGGAGGCCTACCCGAAGACCGGCGGTTTCCAGGTGCTCCAGGGGCTTTATGCCATCGGCTCCGGCGGTTTGTTCGGCAAGGGGCTGGGGGAGAGTATCCAGAAACTGGGTTTCGTGCCCGAGGCGCAGAATGATATGATTTTCTCCATTATCTGCGAGGAACTGGGCCTGTTTGGAGCCATCTCCCTGATTTTGATTTTCGTATTTATGATCTACCGGTTTATGCTGATCGCCAGCAACGCTCCGGATTTGTTTGGCGCCCTGTTAGTGGTGGGCGTGATGTCCCACATTGCCATCCAGGTGATCTTAAATATCGCCGTTGTGACCAACACGATCCCCAATACCGGAATCACGCTTCCTTTCATCAGCTACGGAGGGACCTCCGTTCTGTTCCTGATGATTGAGATGGGAATGGTACTCAGTGTTTCCAACCAGATAAAATTGGAAAAATAGCAAAAACAGAAACCATTATCGCACTTTTTACATAGGATACTATATAGAAAACCGCAGGAGGTAACAGGTTGTCTACGATACAGGTCCAGGGCTTACGACCGCTAAAAGGTGAGATAGAGATTCAGGGTTCGAAAAATGCTGTGCTGCCTATGATGGCAGCTTCCATCCTTCATAAAGGAACCACCGTACTGACACATGTCCCCAGAATACAGGATGTTTTCTGTATGATGGGGATATTGGAGTATATGGGATGCAGCTGCAGCCTGCGTGACCATGAGTTGACGATTGATGCCTCAGAGCTTACCGGAACATCCATTCCGGAGACGTATGTAAAAACGATGCGCTCCTCCATCATGATCTTAGGGGCGCTTCTTGGGCGTGCCGGGGAGGCGGTGACCCACTATCCGGGTGGCTGCTCCATCGGAAAACGTCCCATTGATTTACATTTATTCGCACTGAGAGAGCTGGGAGCCGACATCAGGGAAGACCATGAGATGATCACGGCAAAGGCCGCCGATCTTCGGGGAACGGACATTCATCTGACCTACCCCAGCGTGGGAGCCACGGAAAATGCCGTCCTGGCCGCTGTTCTGGCCGACGGGGAGACCCGGGTGTTCGGCGCAGCCAGAGAGCCGGAGATCGAGGAGATGTGCCTCTTTTTGAATCAAATGGGGGCGAGAATCAGCGGCATCGGCTCCGATGTGCTGGTGGTGGACGGCGTGGAGGAACTGCACGATACCATCTACCGGGTGGTGGGAGACCGGATTGTGGCGGGTACTTACTTAGCGGGCACTGCCGCCGTGGGAGGACACGTAAGACTGACCGGGCTGAACGCCAGCCACCTGCTGTCGGTGCTGCCGGTGTTCCAGATGATGGGCATGTCCATCCAGGTGGAGGAGCAGGCCGTCACCATGAAAAGCAGCAGCCGGCCCCTTCCGGTCACCATCGAGACGGGACCTTACCCCGGCTTCCCCACAGACCTCCAGTCGCCGTTTATGGCGGTGATGGCCGTGGGCAGGGGGGAGAGCCTGATCCTGGAAAATGTATTCGAAGGCCGGTATGAGACGGCAAGACAATTGCAGAGACTGGGTGCGCAGATTATAATAGAAGAAAAGGCTGCACATATTATCGGAGTAAACCCGCTTCACGGAGGCACTGTGGAGGCCAAGGACTTACGTGGAGGAGCCGCCCTTGTGGTAGCTGGGATCGCGGCGGAGGGGGAGACGGTGATCACGGACTGTCATCACATTTTCCGCGGGTATGAGGACATATGCAGGGATTTGTCGGCTCTTGGAGCGCGGATCATTGCACAGTAATAAGGATACGATTTAGGAGAGCCTATGATAAAGACATCCGGGAAACGCCCGCATATAAAGCTATGGATTGCCGCCGCCGTCCTACTGGTGGCCGGCATCCTGTTTTTTTCTTTTAATGTAACCACCGTACACGTCACCGGAACCACCCGCTATACGGATGAGGAGATGACGAAGATGCTGTTTAAGAAGCGGTGGGATACCAACAGCATATACTGCTATTTCAAGGACCGGTTTGCGAAGCACCAGCAGATTCCCTTTGTGGAGGACTATAAGCTGGAGTTTCAGGGGCCCTCGACGGTGGAAGTGATTGTCTACGAGAAGAGCGTAGTGGGGTATGTATCCTACATGGGGAGTTACATGTATTTTGATAAGGACGGTATCATCGTGGAGAGCGCCAACGAAAAACTGGACGATATTCCCATGATCGACGGACTCCGTTTCGGGCATATCGTCCTGCATCAGCCTCTTCCGGTGGAAAATACTTCCATATTTGAGGAAATTCTCAATCTGACCCAGATTTTGTCGGTTTACCAGCTTCAGGTTGACAAAATTCATTATAATTCCATGGGAGAAGTTTCCTTATATATGGGGGAGATTGAGGTGGTGATGGGCAGCAGCACCGGGATCAACGGGAAAGTAGCAGAGCTTTCGGACATGCTTCCGAAGCTTTCCGGGCTTGCCGGCACCCTTTATCTGGATACCTATGTGGAGTCAAATGGCAATATGGCTTACACATTCAAAAAGAAGTTACAAAATTATTAAAAAAGTGGTTGATATTTTGAGAGAAATAAAATATAGTATTAGGTAGACTAGTTTTTTCTGCTGGTACATACAGATATAGTTGACATAACTTGTCGATGATGATAGAAGAGGGATTCAAAGATTAAAGGAGGATATCATCTTGCTGGAGATTAAGATAAATGAGGCTGAGAACGCGGCCAGAATCATAGTAATAGGAGTAGGCGGTGCAGGCAATAACGCGGTAAACCGCATGATTGACGAGAACATCGCAGGGGTCGAGTTCATCGGTATCAACACGGACAAGCAGGCGTTACAGTTCTGTAAGGCTCCTACGGCTATGCAGATTGGAGAGAAGCTGACCAAGGGACTGGGCGCGGGCGCAAAGCCTGAGATCGGCGAGAAGGCGGCGGAAGAGAGCTCTGAGGAGCTGGCTCAGGCCATCAAGGGCGCCGACATGGTATTCGTGACCTGTGGTATGGGCGGAGGTACCGGGACCGGTGCGGCTCCTGTCGTTGCAAAAATTGCGAGAGATATGGGCATTCTGACGGTTGGTGTTGTGACAAAACCGTTCCGTTTCGAGGCCAAGACCCGTATGACCAATGCGGTAGCAGGAATTGAGCGTTTAAAAGAGAGCGTTGACACGCTGATTGTCATTCCCAATGACAAGCTGCTTGAGATTGTAGACCGGAGAACCACCATGCCTGACGCGTTAAAGAAGGCGGATGAGGTGCTTCAGCAGGCAGTGCAGGGGATTACGGACTTAATCAATGTTCCGGGTCTGATCAACCTGGATTTTGCCGACGTGCAGACCGTTATGGTGGACAAGGGTATTGCCCATATCGGTATCGGCCACGCCAAGGGTGACGAGAAGGCCGTTGAGGCTGTGAAGCAGGCGGTATCCAGCCCGCTGCTTGAGACCACCATCGAGGGCGCGTCTCACGTGATTATCAATATTTCCGGTGACATCAGCCTGATTGAGGCCAACGAGGCCGCCAGCTACGTACAGGAACTGGCTGGAGACGATGCCAACATTATCTTTGGCGCGATGTATGATGAGACAGCCCAGGATGAAGCCAGCATTACGGTGATTGCAACCGGTTTGGACAGCCACAGCGCCGCAACTCCGGTGGGGAAAGCGATGAATGGCTTCAACAGCTTTAAGCAGCCGTCCGCACCTGTGAAGGAGCAGGCCGCGTCCGTTCCACACAGCCAGCATCCCCAGGGCGGTTATGCGCCGCAGCAGGGTGGATACGCACAGCCGCATCAGCCGGCTTATACCGCTCCGACTCCGAACCCGTCTGTGAACCCAGGCCAGGGAGCATACCGGCCGGCACAGAGAGATGTACAGATTAATATTCCGGACTTCTTGAAGAATAAGAGATAAGATGGTTGAATTCCCGAGTCTGCCACAAGGATGACTTAGATGATTAAGTCGTTGTGGCAGACTTTTTGTGTCTTAAATATCGTAATATTGCGCAATTCTTTGTCATGTTCTGACAGATTTTCCCGATAAAAAAACAGGTTTTTGGTAGCTGGTTTGACAAATTTCGAAGGGCGAACTGGCTATAATATTCTTCATGAGACAGGGGGTGGGGCGAGGCAGATTGTATTACTTATACATAGATGTTGTGTTTTTTGTAAATATGGCCATGGATGTTGTGGTTTTATGGCTCCTAAAGACGATTCTTAAGGTGCGGACGTCGATCTTAAGAATCGTTCTTGCGGGCGCTCTGGGGGCGTTTTGGAGCTGCATTCTGGCGGTGTACCCGGTGTTTTCGCCGGGGATACAGATGATATCCAGTCTGCTGCTGGCAGGAAGCCTGATGGTGAAGGTGGCGCTTCACACGAAGGGAGTCCGGGAATTGTTAAAGGGGTTGTTTGGGCTGTACCTGGTGAGTGCGGCTCTTGGGGGAATGATGACCGCCCTATACCAGCATACGAGGATTGGGTACTATGTAGAACAACTTATTCGGGGTGAACCCATGGAGGGAATGCCCCTTGTCATATTGGCGCTGCTGGCCGCTTCGGCGGTGTTTGGTCTTAAATATCTCTGGATTACCGTAACGGAGGTGCGAAGAGAGAAGAGCAGCTTGTATGAAGTGACCTGTATCCGGGGAGGGAAAAGCTCGAAAGCCATCGGGCTTCTGGATACGGGAAACCGGCTGTATGAGCCGGTGAGCAAAAAAAGTGTGCACGTGGTGTCGGAGAGAGTCTGGCAGGAACTGTACACGGAGGGAGATCCCTTACGATTGATCCCGTTTCACACCGTTGGAACAGAGGAGGGAATGATGCCGGGAATCTTTTTGGATTCCATGGTCATCAAGAAAGAACAGGAAGAGCGGATCATCATAAGACCGCTGATTGCGGTTTCACCAAAGCCGGTGTGCCGGGACGGAAGTTATGAGATTCTGCTTCATGAAGAACAGGACTAGAAGGAGGAATTACAAGTGGTGATTAAAGTATCCATACCAAATCGTTTTCAGTTTAAATCCGTACCCAGCTTCAAGACGATGCTGTTTCAGAAGCAGGGGGAGGTTCACTATATCGGTGGAGCGGACATTCTGCCGGCGCCCCTTTGCAGCGAGGAGGAGGCGAAGATGATCGAGCGCCTCGGAACGGAGGAGGAAGGAGAGGCAAAATCCACCTTAATTGAGCACAATTTGAGGCTGGTGGTGTACATAGCCAAGAAGTTTGACAATACCAGCGTCGGTGTGGAGGATTTGATTTCCATCGGTACCATCGGTCTTATCAAGGCCATCAACACCTTCAATCCGGAGAAGAACATCAAGCTGGCCACCTACGCGTCCCGGTGTATTGAAAATGAGATTCTCATGTACCTGCGCCGGAATAACAAGACGAAGATGGAGGTTTCCATCGATGAGCCGTTAAATGTGGACTGGGACGGCAACGAACTGCTGCTGTCGGATATTCTGGGGACGGATGAGGACATTATCTACCGGAATCTGGAGCACGAGACGGAGCGGAGTCTGTTAAATTCGGCTATCGACCGGTTAAGTCCCAGGGAGAAGCGGATTGTGGAGCTGCGGTTCGGGCTGACCAATGCGGACGGGGATGAGATGACGCAGAAGGAAGTGGCGGATCTGCTTGGAATCTCCCAGTCCTATATCTCCAGGCTGGAGAAGAAGATCATGAAGCGGCTGAAAAAAGAGATCGTGCGGTTTGAATAAAGTTTGATAGGGAAAAAGAAAGAGAGGACCTGGTGTGATAAGCAGGTCCTCTCGGCTTTTTATGTGAGGAATTGGAAGTTAACTTAAATAATTTCTCATGGATTTTAATGCATTTTTCTCCAGGCGGCTGACCTGGGCCTGGCTGATGCCGACTTCCTCGGCCACCTCGGTCTGGGTCTTGCCCTCGAAGAAGCGCATGTCGATAATGTGGCGTTCCCGCTCGGGGAGGCGCTTCATGGCCTCACTCAGGGAGAGATCCTCCACCCAGTTTTCCTCTAAG
Organism: Bacteroides thetaiotaomicron; assembly: GCA_034142505.1. Taxonomy (GTDB): domain Bacteria; phylum Bacillota; class Clostridia; order Lachnospirales; family Lachnospiraceae; genus Hungatella_A. The sequence goes on along the minus strand of JAWZDV010000095.1, from coordinate 55,838 downwards.
TTCTTCTTGTCGCTGATCTGGTCCATGACATAGAGCGGATCGCCGCCGTCGGTGAAGACCGGCTCGTAGAGGCTGACCGGGGTCTGGATGGCATCTAAAGCGTAGGTGATCTCCTCCTTGCTCATGCCGATCTCGTCTGCGATCTCCATGATGGACGGGTCCCGGAGATTTTTGCGGGTCAGAGCTTCTTTGGCATAGATGGCCTTGTAGGCGGTGTCGCGCAGGGAACGGCTGACGCGGATGGAATTATTATCCCGTAAGTAACGGCGCACCTCACCCAGGATCATAGGAACCGCGTAGGTTGAGAACCGTACATTCTGGGTGATATCGAAGTTGTCGATGGCTTTGATCAGGCCGATGCAGCCAATCTGGAACAGATCATCCACATTTTCATTGCTGTTGGAGAATCGCTGGATGACGCTGAGAACCAGTCTCAAGTTGCCCTTAATGTATTGTTCCCGGGCTTCCTGGTCTCCGTTCTGGATGCGTTTGAAGAGGATTTCTTTCTCCTCGTTGCTCAGAAGTGGGAGCTTTGAAGTGTTAACCCCGCAGATTTCTACTTTGTATATTGACATGTCCATTACCTCCACATCATTCTTTTTGGATATAAAGGAATGATGCACGTAATGGATGGCTTTTATACGATTGGGTAATTAATTTTCTCTGCCAGTTTTTGGCGTCTATTTATTTTTATTATAAAGGATCAGTAACCCCTTTAACATCAAATCTTCTTCGTATATAATGGTATGTCTGCATAGTGGAGCGATGAAGCGGGAGAGGCCGCCGGTAGCCAGAATTGTGGCTTTTTGTCCGAGCTCTTCCTCCATCCGGTCGATTACGCCGTCTAGCATCCCAGCATTGCCGTACATGATGCCGCTGCGCATACAGTCGATGGTATTTTTGCCGATGACGCGCGGGGGAATGTCCAGGCTGATGTTGGGCAGCTGGGCGGTGCGGCTGGACAAGGTCTCTAGGGAGATCTTGAGTCCCGGATAAATGATGCCGCCGATGTAGCTGCCGCCTGCATCCACGCAGCAGATGGTGGTGGCGGTGCCCATATCGATGATGATGAGGGGACAGGGATATTCCTTGATGGCGGCTACGGCGCCGACGATCAAATCGCTGCCCACGGTCTTTGGATTGTCCATATTGATGTTCAGCCCGGTCTTCATTCCGGAGCCCACCAGCTTGGGACGGAAGCCCAGGATTTTTTTGATGGCGGAGGAGAGGGTGGCATTTAATGGCGGTACCACGGAGGATACGATGGCGCCCTCAATCTCAGACGAATCAATGTGATGGATTTCCAGTATATTTTTAATGCTGACGGCGTATTCCAGCGATGTCTTGATGTGGTCCGTCGTGATGCGTTCCACAAAATAAGTTTTCTCGTTGTCAATCCCGCCGACCACGATGTTGGTGTTGCCCATATCCAATGCTAAAATCATAAGTGACTCCTTTCCATTGCGGGTAAATTGTGTTATAATCCTATCATATTTTGGGCGTAAATACAACGAAAGCGTATGATAGGAGGAACTAGTTTGTTTGGATCAGCGTTGGAAGGGAAGACGGTGGTGCTTGGGGTGACCGGAAGTATTGCCGCTTATAAGATAGCAGGATTAGCCAGTATGCTCAAAAAAATGCATGCAGATGTGGAAGTAATCATGACGAAGAACGCCACGGAGTTTATCACCCCGGTGACATTTGAGAGTCTGACGGGGAAGAAATGTCTGGTGGATACCTTTGACCGGAATTTTGAGTACAGTGTGGAGCATGTGTCGCTGGCGAAGCGGGCGGATGTATTTCTCATCGCGCCGGCCTCGGCGAATGTGATTGGGAAGATATGCCATGGGATCGCGGATGATATGCTGACGACCACATTTTTGGCCTGTGGGTGCCATAAGATCATCGCGCCGGCCATGAATACCCATATGTATGAGAATCCCATTCTGCAGGACAATTTAAAACGCTGTGAGGCGTATGGGATGGAAGTGATCAAACCGGCGGTGGGATATTTGGCCTGCGGAGATACCGGAGCCGGGAAGATGCCGGAGCCGGAGGTGCTGCTTGATTACCTTGTGAAGGCAGTGGGATATAAGAAGGATCTGGTGGGGAAGAAGGTGCTGGTGACGGCCGGGCCGACGAGGGAAGCCATCGATCCGGTGCGGTTTATCACCAATCATTCCACCGGGAAGATGGGGTATGCGATTGCGAAGATGGCGTCCCTGCGGGGAGCGGAGGTGACGCTGGTCAGCGGACCGGTATCGATAGATGCGCCCCGGTTTGCCAGGCTGGTGCCGGTGGAGAGTGCGAAGCAGATGTATGAAGCGGTGACAGCGGTCAGCGGGGAACAGGACATCATCATCAAGGCGGCCGCGGTGGCGGATTACCGGCCAAAGCAGGTGGCGGATGAGAAGATGAAGAAGAAGGACGGGGAACTGTCTGTGGAACTGGAGCGGACCGACGACATTCTTGGGTTTCTGGGCGCCCACAAGAGGGCCGGGCAGTTTCTGTGCGGCTTTTCCATGGAGACCCAGAATATGCTGGAGAATTCCAGGGAGAAGCTGGAGAGGAAAAACCTGGATATGATCGTGGCCAACAACTTGAAGGTGGACGGCGCCGGATTTGGAACGGATACCAATGTGGTGACGATTATTACCAAGGACGGGGAACTGGAACTGGAAAAGATGAGCAAGGATGAGGTGGCCGGCCGGCTGCTGGATGAGATTCTGGCGAAATGGTGTTGAGAGGTAAGGCTGAAACAAGCAAAATATGAGAATTGAGGGTGAGAAAGATGAGATACGAAAAGATGGAGATTACTGTGCCGGGTCAGGTGGAAGGACCGGCGGTTCTGAATAGTTATCTGCTTGATGAGGTGAGTGTGGCGCCTGGGAAGAAGAGACCGGCGGTGATTGTGTGTCCGGGCGGCGCGTATGCAAGGCGGTCGGACCGGGAGAGTGAGCCGGTGATTATGCAGTTTCTGGCGATGGGATATCATGGATTTCTCCTGGATTACAGTGTGGCACCCAGCCGTTTCCCCACTTCTTTGATGGAACTGGCAAAGGCGGTGGCTGTCCTTCGGGAGCACAGCGACGACTGGCTGGTGGACCCGGACCGGATTGTGGTCTGCGGCTTCTCGGCGGCGGGACATTTGGCCTGCAGTCTGGGTGTGTTCTGGAATCAGGAGTTTGTGTACCAGGCCATCGGGAGGACGGCATTGGAGATTCGGCCGTCGGCCATGCTGCTGGGATATCCGGTGATCACGGCGGGAGAATTTGCCCATCAGGGTTCCATCGACAACCTGCTGGGGGAAGAGGCATCTGAGGAGGAGCGGCAGAAGGTGTCGCTGGAACTTCACGTGACGGCGGATACGGTGCCGGCATTTATCTGGCATACCTATGAGGACGCGACGGTGCCGGTGGAGAACAGCATGCTGCTGGCGTCGGCTCTTCGCAGGGAGGGCGTAAATTTTGAACTGCATATCTATCCCCATGGCGGCCACGGCTCATCTCTGGCCAATGAGGAGACGTCCGGGCATGGACAGTACGCCGGTTTGAATATTCCGAGCTGCCAGAGCTGGGTTGGACTTGCTAAGACCTGGCTGGGCGGACTGTAATGCAAAACGGCGGCCCTGTGGGCGGCTTGACTTTCGAAAGGTTTAATAATACAATAAATAAGCGATTTACACTCTCTGCCGGAGGAAGGCAGGGGGAACTGGAGGAACTATATTTTGTCAACAATAACAGAAGAAATTAAAAAACGAAGAACCTTTGCCATCATCTCCCACCCGGATGCCGGTAAGACCACATTGACGGAGAAGTTTCTTCTCTACGGAGGCGCCATCAACCTGGCCGGTTCCGTCAAGGGGAAGAAGACGGCAAAGCATGCGGTGTCGGACTGGATGGAGATTGAGAAGGAGCGTGGAATCTCGGTCACCTCGTCGGTGCTGCAGTTTAATTACGAGGGCTACTGCATTAACATATTGGATACCCCGGGGCATCAGGATTTCTCGGAGGATACCTACCGGACCCTGATGGCGGCGGACTCGGCCGTGATGGTTATTGACGCGTCCAAAGGTGTGGAGGCGCAGACGATCAAGTTATTCAAGGTGTGTCTGCTGCGGAATATTCCAATTTTTACTTTTATCAACAAGATGGACCGGGAGGCGAGAGATCCCTTTGAACTGATGGACGAGATCGAGACGGTGCTGGGGATTCGGACTTGTCCGGTGAACTGGCCTATTGGCTGCGGGAAGAATTTTAAGGGTGTCTATGACCGGCAGACGAAGAAGATCACCACCTTTACAGCCGCCATGAACGGGCAGAAGGAAGTGGAATCCACGGAGGTGGAGCTTGGCGATCCGCAGTTAAACTGGCTGGTTGGGCCGGATTACCATGGACAGCTGATGGAGGACATCGAGCTGCTGGACGGCGCCAGCGATGAGTTTGATATGGACCTGGTGAGCCAGGGCAAGCTGTCTCCGGCATTTTTCGGATCGGCGCTGACCAACTTTGGAGTGGAGACATTTTTGGAGCATTTTCTGAAAATGACCACATCACCGCTTCCGAGAAAGACGGTGGACGGCATTATCGATCCGTTTAAGGAGGATTTCTCCGCGTTTGTGTTCAAGATTCAGGCGAATATGAACAAGGCCCACCGGGACAGAATAGCATTTATGAGAATTGTGTCCGGGAAGTTTGAGGCGGGGATGGAGGTCAACCATGTGCAAGGGGGACGAAAGATTCGTCTAAACCAGCCCCAGCAGATGATGGCCCAGGACCGGAAGATTGTGGACGAAGCTTATGCCGGAGATATTATCGGAGTGTTTGATCCGGGAATTTTCGCCATCGGGGATACGATCTGCGCTTCCAATGAGAAGTTTGAGTTTGAAGGGATTCCCACGTTCGCGCCGGAGCATTTTGCAAGGGTGCGCCAGATTGATACCATGAAGCGGAAGCAGTTTATCAAGGGCGTCAGCCAGATCGCCCAGGAGGGCGCCATCCAGATTTTCCAGGAGTTCAATACCGGTATGGAGGAGATCATCGTCGGTGTGGTTGGTGTGCTTCAGTTTGAGGTGCTGACCTACCGCCTGGAAAATGAATACAACGTGGAAGTGAAGCTGGAGAAGCTTCCTTACGAATATATCCGCTGGGTGGAGAATAAAGAAGAAGTGGATGTGGCGAAGATCCAGGGCACGTCCGATATGAAACGGATCAAAGATTTGAAGGACAATCCGCTGTTATTGTTTGTCAACAGCTGGAGCGTCGGCATGGTGGAGGAACGCAATCCCGGATTGAAGCTCAGTGAGTTTGGGCGGAATTAAGCGGGATGAGGAGAGACGGCCGGGAACACGGCCGGATCTGATAGAAGAGAAGGAGGCATTGGCTATGAGCAAGATTGATGTGATCAGAGCGGCTATGGTGGAGGCCATGAAGGCCAAGGATAAGGCGAGAAAAGATTCGCTGTCCATGCTGCTCAGTGCGCTTAAAAATTCTGAGATTGACAAGAGATCCCCGCTGACGGAGGAGGAAGAAAATGCCATCGTCAAGAAGGAGATCAAGCAGTGCCAGGAGACCTTTGACACGGCTCCGGCGGACCGCGCGGATATCCGGGAAGAGGCGGCGGCACGGATTGCCGTATACAAGGAGTTTGCGCCGGAGGATATGAGCGTGGAGCAGATCAAAGAGGTGATTGCGGGTGTGCTGGCCGAGCTGGGAATTGAGACCCCGACAGCGGCCGACAAGGGAAAGATCATGAAGGTTCTGATGCCGAAGGTAAAAGGGAAAGCGGATGGCAAGGTGGTCAATGAGACGCTGGCCGCCATGTCTAAATAGGAGAGAAAAGGGGGATTTTATCATGTATCGGGAAGAAATTGAACAGTATATCGAGGCACACAAGCATGACATGGTGGAGGACATTTTCACTCTGTGCAGAATCAACAGCGAGAAGATGCCTTATGAGGAAGGGATGCCTTACGGAAGAGGGGCGGCAACAGCCCTGGCGGCGGCGCTTTCCATGGCGGAGAAGTATGGGTTTGCGATTACCAACTATGACAATTATGTGGGTACCGCGGACATGAATGATAAGGAGAAACAGCTGGATATTCTGGCGCATCTGGATGTGGTGCCGGCGGGAGAGGGATGGAAGGAGACAGAACCTTTTGAGCCGATTTTAAAGGACGGTCTGCTGATCGGAAGAGGGACGGCGGATGACAAGGGACCGGCTGTGGCGGCGCTTTATGCCATGAGAGCGGTGAAAGAGTTAGGGATTCCGCTTTCTAAAAATGTCCGCCTGATTCTGGGGACGGATGAGGAGTGCGGAAGCTCTGATATTGAACATTATTATGGGATTGAGAAAGAGGCGCCGATGACATTTTCACCGGATGCGGATTTCCCGGTGACTAATGTGGAGAAGGGGCGTCTGGAAGCACATTTCCATGGGACCTTTGAGCCGTCCGCGGCGCTGCCGAGACTGGTGGGCGTGGACACGGGGATTAAGGCCAATGTGGTGCCGGGCAAGGCCCAGGCCACGGTGGAAGGCTTTGAGATGACAGTGCTGGAGGAGTGCGCGGCGAAGACCGAGCAGGAGACCGGCGTGAGATTTATGTTTGAGGCTTCGGCAGACGGAGAGGTAAGTTCCCCTCACGTTGGTTCGGCGGACGGAGAGGTAAGTCCCCCTCACTTTGGTTCGGCGGACGGAGTAGATAGAAGTCAGGTGACAATAACCGCGATCGGCGAAGGCGCTCATGCGGCATTTTTGGAAGGCGGAAACAATGCACTGACCGGGCTGCTGACGCTTTTTAAGTACCTGCCGTTTGCACCTTGTGCCCAGATTGACGCAGTGCGGGGACTGGTGGCTCTGATGCCTCACAAGGATGTGACGGGAATTGCTATGGGAATCGCCATGGAAGATGAGATATCCGGACCGCTGACTTTGGCGTTCAGTATGCTGAAGGTGACGGACCGAGAACTGAATGGCGTGTTCGACAGCCGGTGTCCGGTATGTGGCAATAAGGAAAATGTGCTTTATGTGGTAAGAGATAAAATGACCTCCATTGGCCTGACACTGGAAAACCAGGACATGAAGGAACCGCATCATGTGGATGGGGATTCCCATTTTGTGAAGACGCTGCTGCGGGTTTATGAGGAGTACACCGGGCTGGAGGGCAAGTGCCAGTACACCGGCGGCGGCACCTATGTCCATGATCTGAAAAACGGCGTGGCTTTCGGCGCGACTCTGCCTGGAACAGAGAACCGGATGCATGGGGCGGATGAGTTCGCGGTGTTAGAGGAGTTGGTTGTCAGCGCCAAAATCTTTGCGCAGGTGATTGTGGATTTGTGCAGTTAATGGCAGCTGATAAGCGGTTTCCGGGGTGGTTCCGGGGCGGCGGTTTGAAAAAAACGGGGTCTCAGCTTGAAAAAATGCTTGACAATACCGGAAAGCTGTCGTAGAATACGTGTCATAGCAACAATTCCTAGTTGTAATATAGACAATCAACGGGGATGACGGCAGAGGAATGAAAACGGAGGAATTTTCTTATGTACAATTCAAGAGCCATGATGATGAATATGTATATGATGAACGGCATGAATGTCATGTGCCGTATGTTCATGTGCAAAAAATCGAATGGCGATATGTCTGTGTAGACTGTGATTGTAGGTAAGAGAATGAATTGAGCGGAAGGCGGATGCGGTGTGCTGCATTTGCTTTGGCAGGTGTAAAATTCAGGGTCGCAAGTCTGTATGGGCTTGCGGCCTTTTTGCGTGGCGGCGGGATTGGAGGCACCGCGCGGGGGAGTTCATGAGGAGGAGAGAGGATTAAGGATGGGACAGCCAATTATTCAGTTAAAGCATCTTGGAAAAGAATTTAAGACGGCGAACGGAACGGTAAAGGCATTGGAGGATATTAATCTGGAGATTGAGTCGGGGGAGATCTTCGGGATCATCGGACTTTCCGGTGCGGGGAAGAGTACCCTGGTGCGGTGCATCAATTACTTGGAGGTGCCGACGGCCGGCGAGGTGGTGTTTGAGGGAGTCAGCTTAACGAAGGCTTCTTCAAAGAACAGCAGCGGTTTGACCGCTACGGGGCGAAAGGCCAGAAAGGAACTGGAGGTGACCCGCAGGAGGGCGAGACAGTCCATGGGCATGATCTTCCAGCAGTTCAACCTGCTGGCCCAGCGAAATGTGATCGACAACGTCTGCTTTCCGTTAGAGATTGCCAAAGTCCCCAGGAAAGAGGCAAGAGCGCGGGCGGAGGAACTGTTAAAGCTGGTGGGACTGGAGGAGAAAGGGAAATCTTATCCGGCCCAGTTGTCCGGCGGGCAGAAGCAGCGTGTGGCTATCGCAAGGGCATTGGCCACCAACCCGAAGGTGATTCTGTGTGACGAGGCCACCAGCGCCCTGGACCCCAACACGACGAAATCTATTCTGGCGCTGCTCAAAGAGATTAACCGGACCATGGGAATCACGGTGATTGTGATTACCCACGAGATGGCGGTGATTGAAGCCATCTGCGACCGGGTGGCCATCATTGACCAGAGCCACATTGCGGAGGTGGGAAGTGTCTCGGATATCTTCTCCGAGCCGAAGTCCGGGATTGGCCGTCAGCTGATTCTCGGGGACGCGGTTAACCAGGTGCCGTTTGGGACATCGAAGCAGGTGCGGATTATCTTTGACGGCCGGGAGTCCACGGAGCCGGTGATCTCCAATCTGGTGCTGGCCTGCAAGGTACCGGTGAATATCATGTATGCCGCCACCAAGGATGTGAACGGAACGGCCATGGGGCAGATGATTATCCAGCTGCCGGAAGATGAGGCGGATGCAAACCGGGTCATGAATTATTTAAAGACGATGAAGGTCATGTATGAGGAAAATCCGTGCCTGCCGGGGCAGACCGGGAATGGTGAGGAAAATCTGGAAGAGTTGGGAGGTGGCGGAAGATGACATTTGATGCCAATACATTAAAACTGCTGGGAACGGGAATCTGGGAGACGCTGTATATGACATTCGCGTCCTCGGCCATTGCATATCTGATTGGGATTCCGCTGGGGATTATCCTGGTGGTGGCCGACAAGGATGGGATTTCGCCTTTTCCGGCGCTTCAGAAGGTGCTGGGGCTGGTGATCAATCTGCTGCGGTCGGTTCCGTTTATTATTTTACTGATTATGGTTCTGCCGTTTACCAGGCTGGTGGTGGGAACGACGCTGGGCTCGAAGGCGGTTGTTGTGCCGCTGGTGATCGCGGCGGCCCCCTATGTGGCCAGAGTGGTGGAATCTTCGTTTAAGGAGGTGGACGCGGGCGTCATCGAGGCGGCCAAATCCATGGGGGCAGGTACGATGCAGATTATCTGGAAGGTGCTGCTGCCGGAGGCGAAGCCTTCGTTGCTGGTAGGGGCGGCGATCTCGGTGACGACGATCCTGGGATATTCCGCTATGGCGGGATTTGTGGGCGGCGGCGGCCTGGGAGCGATCGCCATCAACTATGGCTATTACCGGTATGAGGTGGATATGATGCTGGTGACGGTGGCGATTCTGGTGATTATCGTTCAGGTGATTCAGGAGTCGGGCATGAAGCTGGCAAAGGCTGGAGATAAAAGGATACGGTAGCTGATTTCGATTTCTATTCGGTTATGAGGGCATTTTCAGAAAGCCCCTGTAATAATAAAAAGATGGAGGAGAACAATTATGAAGAAAACATGGAGTATTATCGCAGCGGCTGCACTGGCAGCAGGGACCCTGGCAGGATGCGGGGGCAAGACAGCGGAAACTACTACGGCTGCACCGGAAACCACTACTGTGGCGGCAGGTTCCGGAGAGACGGCTGCGGCAGCCAATAAAGAACTGGTTCCCATCGTGGTAGGGGCAAGCCCGGCGCCTCATGCGGAGATTCTGGAAGCGGCGAAGGCGATTCTGGCGGAGCAGGGTTATGATTTACAGATTAAAGAATATACGGATTATGTGCAGCCGAACCTGGCTCTTGACAGCGGTGATCTGGATGCCAACTATTTTCAGCATTATCCATACTTAGAGCAGTTCAACCAGGAGAGAGGCACCAAGATTACTTCCGCAGCGGCGATTCACTATGAGCCGTTCGGCATTTACGCGGGAAAGACTGCTTCTTTAGACGCGCTGGCAGACGGGGCAAAAGTGGCGGTTCCAAATGATGCGACCAACGAGGCGAGAGCGCTGCTGCTTTTGGAGGCGCAGGGATTCATTAAGCTGAAAGAAGGTGTTGGGTTAAATGCCACCAAGAACGATGTGGTGGAGAACCCGAAAAAGCTGGATATCTATGAGATCGAGGCGGCCCAGATCCCGAGATCATTGCAGGATGTGGAGATCGCGGTGATCAACGGAAACTACGCGATTGAGGCCGGATTGAAGGTTTCCGATGCTTTGGCAATCGAGGATGCGGCTTCCATCGCGGCAACGACCTACGGCAACATTGTAGCGGTTCAGGAGGGTCATGAGAAGGATGACGCGGTCCTGGCATTGGTTGATGCACTGACCAGTGATACGGTGAAACAGTATATTGAGGATACGTACGAGGGAGCGGTTGTTCCGCTGTTTTAAAAATAAAGAAATATGACGGGAATTGCAAAAACTTTGACGGCAGGAATCTCCGATTTACAGGGGGTTCCTGTTGTTGTATAATATTGGAAGACGGTGCGAAGATTGGAAAATGAAAAGAGAACTGGAGAACGCCGTCTGGGAAGGATGAGGAGACAAATATGGAACAGAAGAAGAACAATATGGCAACCGCGTCCATGGTTGTGGGGATTTTGTCCATCGTGCTGTCCTGCTGCTGTTTTATGGGCTTTGGGCTGGGCGCGCTGGCGGTGATCTTTGCGAGGCTGTCGAAGGTGGAGGAACGGATGGAAGGGAAGGCCACGGCAGGAATGATTACCGGAATTATCGGAATGGTGCTTGGCGTGGTGTCGATCTTTGTCTGGATCGCGCTGTTTGCCAGTGATATAGGCGGCGGGATGGAGCCTTACGGATTTCTGCCTGATATACAGGCAATGGTGAGAGGAGGCCTGTTATGAAAACTTCTTCTGCACAGTTAAAGCTGTGGGCCAGAAGGGCGCTTAACGGAAAGTACGGAATCGCCATTGGCGCGCAGGCCGCTATGTATGTGATCACCATGGGGGTGTCGATCGCCATGGAGTTTATTCTGCTTTTTGGTACTGTTTTGGTGGTGATGATCAATGAGAATGCCATGTCGGTGTTCATGGTAGTGATTATTGTTTTTGTCTATCTGGCGATTTTTATCCTGGAAATGATGATGACGCCGGGACTGATCAAACTATATATGAATATCTGCACCAACAGGAAGGCGGCAGTGGGGGATATTTTCTTCGCATTTAAGAACCGGCCGGGGAAATTCGTGTTGATCACCGTGGCTGTGAGCTTGATTGCAGTGGCGCTGATGGTGCCGGTGTTTGTGCTGATTTTTGCTACCGGGGCCGCCGGGGGAGATCCTGTATTTCTGTTTGTGTTTAGCTGCATTTACTGGGTATTGGTCGGAGTGGCTATGATTTATGTGGGCCTTACATATGGGTTGTTCTATTTTATCATTGTAGAGAATCCGGAGAAGGGGATCTTAGAGGCATTGAATGAGAGCCGCCAGCTGATGATTGGAAACCGCTTCCGTTATTTCTGCCTGGGATTCAGCTTTTTGGGGCTGATCCTGCTTGGCTATATGAGTTTGGGAGTTGGATTTGTCTGGCTGATGCCTTATTTCGCCTGTACCAGTATCTTCTTTTATATGGATTTAAAACCGGCCGTGGAGGTTTATCCTCCGCAATGGCAGGAGAATATACAGCCAGACCAGTGGGAGCGGCGGCCGGAGCCGCCGGTGACGCCGGGTGCGCCAGGATTTGCGGAGATGCCGGGGCAGGCGCCGGTGGGATCTGGAGCTGGGCAGATGCCAGGACAGCCGCCAGTGGGATCTGGGCAGATGCCAGGACAGCCGCCGGTGGGAACTGGAGCTGGGCAGATGCCGGGACAGCCGCCAGTGCCGCCCGGGCCGGTGTGGAGACAGCCGGAGCCGCCTGCGGGACCTGAACATCAGGAGATGCCGGAGCCGCCACAGCCGACGGTTCAGCCGGATGGCCGGGATGATGAATGGGAATCACAGAATTGGTAGAATAATTTCAGGATGCGCATAGAATACACTAAGGAGGTGTATTCTATGCGCATTTGTGAGTTAAAGCAAAAAGAGGTCATCAATGCCAATGACTGTAAACGTCTGGGATTTGTGGGAGACGTAGATTTTGACATGTGTACGGGCTGCCTGGTAGCCATCATTGTCCCGGGGCCAGGGTGTTTCTGCGGATTTATCGGCCGGGAGAAGGAGTATATCATCCCATTCTGTGATATCTGCCAGGTGGGAGATGATATTATTCTGGTGGACGTGAAACGCAAGAGTGTGGAGGAAGCATGTAAAGTCTAATGTAAATGAGATACTGAGTACATAGGTTTTGGGATTCCCTATGGTTCAACGGTATAAAAGAAACGCCGGAAGCCTGCAAAAAAGCGTAATGCTTATGCAGAGGTCCGGCGTTTTTTTTACGGCTTTAACAAATCTTTAAATATAGAAGGAACCACTTTTGGTATAATTGAGATAGCAAAACAGTATGATCCTGCGATTGGCAGATCTGTTTCTGTCAGAAAGGAAGTGCAAAATGTACGAGATGTTACCAGAAAAGAGAAAGGCAAAAAAACATGATTTGAAGAAAAAGCAGCAGAATAGTACAAGTAAACCAACCAATGGGATCATTCAATGCAAACTGCCTGGAGACCCTAAAAATGCCAGAGAACTAATAGGAGCTCAGATCGCGTTGCAAAACAAATCGGAAGCTGAAATCGCCAAAGAGGTCCTAAAATTCAATCCAGACGATGAGGGGGCTTACACTACGGTCGGTTTTGAACACGAATTCGCACGATTTTTAGAAGATCAGGATAATCCGTTGGCCGGACAGGAGCATGTGGAGCTTGCAAAAACAGAAAGAATATTACGCTATACAGGTCTGCCCTTTCTACTGGAAACAGATTCGCTTGATACAATTGAGCTGGTTGGTGCGCCTCTTATTATCCCTACGTCGAAAGAACATCCTGTTCCATTTGCTGATGACATCAATATGGCTGATTTTTATATCCAGTCAGCGCTTATTGGTATCTGTGAAGCCGAAACCTTTCAGGAGATGAAAAGCGCTTTTATGAAATATATGGGGTTATGCTTCGAGAATGTGACGGATAAGAATATGGATCATTTAAAGATTAAGTACGGTTCAAAGGGCGGTGGCGTGGCTCCTCAAGTCAATTTTGCCACAAGCGCATTTGTTTATGACGCGGCAAAGGATGTCTCTTTTGATTATAGCGCGGGTTCTGCAACAGGAGTATATTTGAAAGAGGAGAAACGATATATTGATAAAATGAAGATACTTGCAGGTAATGATATGACTCCTAATTTAACTATCTTTTTAAAACAACTAGCTAAAAATTTAAGCTTTGCTAATTTTACTAATTACTTAACAATATATAAGAGAATGGAAAATTTTGAAATAGGCCATAATCCGGTGAACGGTCTGTCATTTATTGATTTAGGGAGGCTTATCAGCTTAGTAAAAGATACCAACACATTTTGGCTAAAGGACACGATCTTTAATTTTGGTCTGGGGATATTGACTTCACAGGAATGGGAAAAAACACTTGATATCTGTAATCAAATGAAAGGGGATGTTCAGAATTTTAGGGATTGCCAGGAACAAATAGAGATACTAATTCATAAAATTACAACTTTGAAGGCCAATAACTATGAGGCATCCTTTGAAAAACCAAAGGTCGAGTACGGCAAACATGAACCTGAGTTTCTAGGCGCGAGGCAGGATACCTATGTATCCTTAGACGGAAACAGAAAAGCCCCAAAATTCAAAGATACAACTCTTCATTTAGTTGAAATGCGGGGACTGGGGGCAAAACAAACAGGCGGAGATATGTTTCATAAAGTGGAGAAACGTCTTCTTGAAAAATCTCCTTTGCATTTTCATTACACACCTTTGGGATATAGCATACAAATTCGATATCTATCGCAGGGGAATCATATAGTAATCGATACCATACCCTCAAATCCGTTTTTGAGTAAAAAAAGCAGTATATTTTCTGTTCCTGAACTGATTCGTGCAAAGATCGAGTACGATAATTTGGAGGAGGATGACGGCACAATGATAACAATACCAACAGGAACAGTATCACCTTATGTTATAACCCTATACAGAGACCAGACATCTCAATTTCAATATTTTATGAAGCGGTTATTGGCAGTCAATTCCTATCAACCAATCCCCCAATTGCCATCCCAGAGAACTTATGGATTTGATATGGAAATCAAATATATAAGGGAAGATAATATTGTGGAAATCTTCTCGAAACCTTTAAATCCTTTTATGAAAGAAAAACGCAAAACGTTCTCTTTGCTTGAATTAAGAAAGTCAAAGATAGAGTGTGACGATTTGGGAGATGATGATAAAATGCTGACAATAACAGGTCCTGGATCATCTTACAGTATCACCCTAAATAGTGACCAGGCATCTCAAGTTCAGTATTTTATGAAGCGGTTATTGCAATGAACCATACTTTTCCTGTGATACAGGAACGTTGCGTAGAAAACAGCGCCATGCGTTATTTGCGCCCTGGCCGTGGCGCTGTTTATACCTGATCTGTGCATACTTTCAAGATCGTAATCCCTTTTGCGTCTAAATACTGTTCCCACTCCTGTGACAACCCAATGTCCGTAACCACTGTCTGGTAATTCTCAATCTCCGAGATCCAGGTGGTCTCCACCTGGCCGAACTTGCTGGAATCGGCCAGGAGGATCCGCTCGGCGCTGGCCTCAATCAGCGCCTTTTTTGTGGCGGCCTCGTAGTTGTTGGCACAGGTGACGCCGAGATTTTGATGGATGCCGGCGGCGGAGGCGAAGAGCTTGCGGGCGCGGATGTTTTTTAAGAAGGAGAGGCTTTCCGTGCTCTCGAACATCTGGGTGTCCGCGTGAAAGAAACCGCCGGGGCAGTGGATTTTTAGGCTGCTTTTGTTGATCAGCGGTGACAGGACGTTGTAGCTGACACAGATCACGGTCACATTTAAGGTGGAGCTTAAGGCGCGGGCCAAGTGCTCGGTGGTGGAGCCTAAATCGATGATGATGACGTCGTTGTCCTCCACCATGGCTGCTGCCTTCTGGCCGATTAAGATTTTGTTGGTTAAGTTGGCATCCTTGGCGTTGGCGATGTCGTAGCTGCCGGATTCCAGAGTCTGGCTGGCATCGTAGACCAGCATTCCGCGGATGTTGCGGATCAACCGGTTATTGGCGGTTAAAACCTCTAAATCTCTTCGAATCGTCATCTCCGATACGGAAAGGATATCGGATAATTCTTTCATCGGGATGGTGTGGCGGTCTTTTAATATCATTTCTATCTGATTCATTCTTAAAGCGCTTTTGCTCATTGCGATCTCCTCTTAAAGAATCCTGTGTATCATCTTATCATTCATTATATCGGAATTAATTCCCAAAAACAAGAGAGTTTGTTATATTCACAAAAAATATGTAAATATAGTAACATTAGTGTTGACTATTATCAAGAATTGGACTATAATCAAACCAACATAACAAAATAATGTATAAAATTATTGCAAAATAAAAATACAAATTATGCAATAGTTATAAAGTGCGCCTGAAAAATGATAGGATAGTAACATTTTAAGGAAACTAAAAAAGGAGGTATGGCTGTGTATGAGGAGATTCTTTCAAAGGTAGACCACACACTGTTAAAGCAGACCGCCACCTGGCAGGAGATCAGGGAGATCTGTGATGACGCGGTGAAGTACGGGGCGGCTTCGGTGTGTATTCCACCATCATTTGTGAAGCAGGCGGCCGGGTATCTGAAAGGCCGGATGAGAATCTGTACGGTGATTGGTTTCCCCAACGGATACAACACCACACAGGTGAAGAAATTTGAAACCGAGGACGCGATTGCAAACGGCGCCGATGAGATTGATATGGTGGTTAATCTCGGCGATGTGAAGGAAGGGAATTGGGATTCGGTGAGAGAGGAGATCGCACTGTTAAAGCGCAGCTGCGGGGACCGGGTACTGAAAGTGATTGTGGAAACCTGCCTCCTGACAGAGGAGGAGAAGATTGCCATGTGCCATATCATGACGGAGACCGGCGCCGATTATATCAAGACCTCCACCGGTTTTGCTGGTGAAGGAGCTACTTTGGAGGATGTGGCGCTGTTTGCCCGCCATATCGGAGAACATACGAAAATCAAAGCCGCTGGCGGCATTGATTCCCTGGAGACTGCCAGACGGTTTATGGAGCTGGGAGCATCCAGGCTGGGAACCAGCAGGATTATAAAGTTAGTAAAAAAAGAAGAGAAAGATGATGGAGGTGTATGATGGCGATGTTGACAGAAGACGGATTACAGTATCATGTGAGAATGAAGGAAGGGGATATCGGTGAGTATGTATTTCTCCCCGGGGACCCGTTTCGGACCGATGTGATAGCCAGTTTTTTAGATGACGCCAAACTGGTGGCTCACAACCGGGAGCACAAGACCTGGACCGGTTATTTGGACGGCGTAAAGGTGTCGGTGACATCCACCGGTATGGGATGCCCATCCACGGCAATCTGTGTGGAGGAACTGATCAAGATTGGGGCAAAGACCTTTATCCGCATTGGAACGGCAGGACCGGTAAAAGACCCGGAGGATTGTGAGAAATATGACGGAGCCATCTGTACCGCGGCGATCCGGGATGAGGGCACAACGGTCCATTATATTCCCATCGAGTATCCGGCAGTGGCAGACCGGCACGTGGTGGACGCGCTGGCGAAGGCGGCCGGGGCTAAGGGGCTTCATTTTATCGAAGGCATTACTCAGTCGAAAGATTCGTTTTACGGTGAGGTAGATCCGGACAGCTCGCCAAATGCAGCCAGACTGAAAGCACGCTGGGAAGCCTGGAAGAAGGGAAATGCCGTGTGCAGTGAGATGGAATCGGCAGCGCTGTTTATCATCGCTTCCATCCGGGGAGTCCGGGCGGCTTCCATTATGAACTGGGGCGACATGAATCAGACGATTGAAACCGCCTGTGACGCTGTGAGACTATTGATAAAGCAGGAAAAGGACGCTGGTTAACGCTTATGGGGAAACCAATTATTGAAGTAGAACATTACAGTTTTATATATGAAGGGACAGAGAAAAAAGTGCTGGACGACATTTCCTTCACCATCGATGAGGGGGACTTTGTCGGGATTATCGGCTGCAATAAGGCGGGAAAAACCACACTCTGCCAGTCGATGGTGGGAATTCTTCCGTTTATTATGGGAGGCGACTGGGACGGCAGTATCACGGTGGACGGCAGAAAGCTTGGGGAGACGAACGGCAAGGGAGTGTCTGATGTCATCGGGATCATTTTCCAGGATGCGGAGAGTCAGTTTACCCAGGAGACGGTGGAGGACGAACTGGCCTTTGCTATGTGCAATTTTGGCTATGAGAGAGAGGTCATGAGAGAGCGGATTCTCTACGCGTCAAATGCATGCGGCCTCGGCGATATGTTAAACCGTTCTCCGCTGAAGCTTTCCGGAGGACAGCAGCAGAGACTGGCGATTGCCTGTATACTGGCGTTGCAGCCGAGAGTGATTATTCTGGACGAATCCACATCCCAGTTAGACCCGCTTGGACGGGATGAGGTGTTCCAGCTGGTGACGAAGCTGCACGCGAAAGGGACCACGGTAATCATGGTGGACCACAATATTGAGAAGATCGCGGAGTATGCGGACAAGGTGTTGGTACTGCATGAGGGAAAGGTGGTTGTCTACGATGACACCCACAAGGTTTTTCAGCAAAAAGAACTATTGAAGGAGCATTTTGTCAGGGTGCCGCAGGTCACGGAGGCGGCTCTCCAGATGGAGGAACAGCTTGGAATCACGGAGGCGCCCATCGAACTGGAGACGGCGAAGAAGGTGTTTGGGCCTTTAAGGGGGGAATGAGATGGAGGATGCCGTAATAAGAACGGAAAAACTGGTGCATACCTATCCCACCGGCGTGACGGCGCTGCGGGAAATTGACTTGAGCATTTATAAAAATGACAAGGTTTCCATTGTCGGACAGAATGGAAGCGGGAAGACCACCATTGTGCGCCATTTCAATGGTCTGTTGAGACCAACGTCCGGGAAGGTGTATTTAAACGGACAGGATACGAAGGGGCAGGGTATCAGCCAGATGTCAAGGCAGGTGGGGTATGTGTTTCAGAATCCCAATCACCAGATTTTCTGTACCAGTGTGAAGGATGAACTGGAGGCAGCTCCAATGAACTTCAAATTTTCACCGGAGGAGGTGAAGCGGAACACGGATGAGGTGGTGGAACTGATGGATCTGAAGGACATCTTAAATACCCACCCCATGACGCTGGATTACACGACGAAAAAGATAGTGACCATCGCATCGGTGCTGACGTTCAAGCCGGATGTGCTGATTATGGATGAGCCAACGGGAGGGCTGGATGAGGCCGGCCGGATCATGCTGACGAAGATCATCAATATGATGCATGACAATGGCCACACGGTCGTCATGATCTCCCATGATATGGATTATGTGGCGGAGAATTCGGACCGCGTCGTGGTGATGTGTCAGGGGCAGGTGATTGATGACGGGAAACCGGAGCAGATTTTTATCAACGCCGAAGTCTTAAAGAGGGCGCAGATCGAACCGCCCCAGATTACCCAGCTGGATTTGTATTTGAAGGGTGGATCTGCAAAGGGCGCTATCCTGAATGTGGAAGAGTTTGTGAAATACTATCAAAATAAAGGGGGAAATGAATGATGTCAATGAAGTCAGTGGATTCATCAAAGGGGAAGTTGAGGAATACGTACATAGCTATTATGATACCTCTTGGCGTTGCGATCAACCTGGTAGGCGGCCAGGTGGCTGGTAAGCTGGCACTGCCGCTCTATATGGATTCTATCGGCACCGCTATTGTAGCCGCCGTTATGGGGCCGTTCGTGGGAGCTGTTTCCGGTGTTTTGTATAATGTGATCAGTGCGCTGATCAATGGCAACATGCTCAGTATACTGTTTGGCTTATGTAACATTGCCACTGCTTTCATTATCGGCTTTATGGCGAAGAGCGGCAAATTCAAGACCTGGGTTCATGCGGTGGTGGCAACGGTGCTGGTAGCGCTGGCGAACGCGATCATGGGCGCACCGATTGCGGTGATGGTATACGGCGGCATCCAGGGCGGCGGCGTGGATTTGGTTGTGGCAGGCTTTTTGGCAGCCGGACAGGACATCATGTCGGCGGCATTCCTGGCAAGAGTACCGATCAACTTAGTGGATAAGGGGATCGCCTGCTTCGTGGCATGGCTGATTCTGATGAGACTTCCTGAGAATATGAGAACTATGGCGGGCAGCAGAAAAAAAGCAGAGATTAAGAAAGATTGATAAGAGGATAAGCGCATGATACAAAAAGTAAATAAACCTACGTTTCTGCGTAAGCTGTATCCCAACACAAAACTGTGGGTGTCGCTGGCATTGATTCTGGTGGTCATGCTGGTTCAGAATTACTGGATTTCCGGGGCAATTATGGTGATTAGTATTTTGTGGACGGTCCATGAGAAATATTTGACGGAATTTAAGGTGATTTTGTTTGCGATTCTTCTGATGTTTGTCATGATGTTCGGTATCAACGGGATGCTCAATCCGGTGTGCGACAAGACGAAAGATCCGCTGTTCATCCTGCCGCTGCTAAACTGGAAGTTCTACCGGGAGGGGATTGATTATGCCATGGTTTATTTTATGAGGATTGCTCCTCTGATGGCATCGTTATTCCTGCTGTTTCGGACGATTAATATGACGGATTTGGGCGTGTCCATGTGTGAGGCGGGACTGTCTTACCATGCATCTTTTATCTTCGTCAGTACGTTTCAGATCATTCCGGTTCTTGGCAAGGATATGAACCAGATTATGGACGCTCAAAAAGCAAGAGGACTGGACACGGAGGGAAATCTTTGGAAACGGTTTAAGGCGTTTATTCCGGTTATGGTTCCGGTGGTGGCCAATTCCATTATGAAGGTGCGGGACCGGGCCGTGGCGATGGAGAGCAAGGGATTTAACGCGGAGTGCGGCAAAACCATTTACCGGGATTTAGAGAAGACGAAAGCGGACGCGGCGCTTCGGATCGGCAGTATTGTGGTATCCGCAGCCTGTGTGGTGTACTGGGTGCTGGTTAGATTTGTGCTGAAATAATCGGGCTGGAAAAGAAAAGGGGCTGTCAGGTTGGAGGAATATGGTGAAATGCCTGCCAATCGGGCAGCCTGTTTCATAGAAAAATGCGGGTAGAGTGATGCTGAGTGAAAAAGAGAGAATTGACTTAAAAGAGAAGTATTATAAGAGAAATTATATAACCATGCTTTTGGAAGCCTTCTGTGTAAATTTTGCTTTCAGTATTTTTTCCTACACGACGGTGTTCCCGGTCTATGTCCAGAATATTACCTCCAACAGTTTTTTTGTGGCATTGGTGGCGGTGATTTATTATGGCTGCTCCTACGGGTCCAGCATTCTCTCCTGTCTGGTTGGACTAAATGCTAAAAGTCCCAAGTGGACGATGATTTTGATCTGCGGGCTTGAGAGAATTGGTTTTTTGTTTATTATAATTTCTACTTATTTTATAGGAAGCAGCGAAGCGCTGGCGCTGACCACGTTTTTTGCCTCCTTTGCTGTGTTTGCGATATCGGCTGGGATGGCGTCTCCGGTGTTCAGCAATATGCTGGGGAACATTTTCCACCGGAATATCGGGGGTTTTTACGGGTCCTACTCGCTGGTGGGGGCGGCGGCCGGCGTACTGAGTGCGCGGATTATGAAGGTTTTGCTGGACACTTATCAGTTTCCGGTGAATTACAGAAAGCTGTTTATCTTCGGGACGGTGATGGCGGTTTTGGGATCGTTAGTGCCGGCCATCGGAGTGAAGGAGGTACCTGATGAGAGAGAACGAAAACGGATTTACGCCAGGGAACTTCCGGCGATTGTAAAGGAAGTTGTGAAGACCAATGTGTCGTACCGCCAGTTTGTGCTGCTGAGAATGATTCTCGGAGCGGCGGAGATGGCGATTCCATTCTATATCGTGAGAGTATCCCAGATGGACGCGGTGACGCCCGGTTTTGTGGGGACGATGACGACAGTGCTTCTGCTGTCCAACATGGCGGCCGGAAAGCTGGCTGGCTATGTGGGAGACCGGCTGGGACCGCTCTATATGGTTAGGTTTGGCGCCCTTAGTGGGATGCTGGCGGCCGGGCTGGCCATTGTGATGCCTCATTATGGATTTGGGTATCTGTTGTTTGTGCTGGTGGCGTTTGCGCAGCAGTTTATTCAGCTGTCTACCAGTGTGGCGGGGATTATATATTCAAGAGGAAATATGATTCCGGTGTTGGTGGCGGCTTTGGGGATTGCGGTGGCGCCGTTCTACATTGTATGTTCTTCTCTGGGAGGGGTGATGAGCAGGGTATTTCATTTGAATGTGGTGTTTTTGATCGCGCTGGCGGTCTATGCGGTCGTGGTGGTTTTGACATTTCGGTATTCGAGGAGGGGGATGCATTAGATGGAGGAAGGTTATGTTGTGGCGCTGGGGCCGGTGGATGTGGATGAGTATTATCGGTGCACCACGCCCCTGCTTCCCGGGGCGAAATGTTTTGTGAAACAGGAGGAGGTACTGCCGGGAGGACTGGTGGCGGATGCGGCCGGGGTGCTGGGGACGCTGGGGAGGAAGACGTATCTGCTGGATACCCTGGGAGTGGATGAGTACACGGATTTTCTGGCGGACAGTTTAGAGAAGCTGCATATTGATACCGGATATATCGAGCGACTGGATGGATACCGGAATTTGAAGGCGACGATCTATTTATCAGAAGGGGAGCGAACGGTTTTTATTCATGAAAATGACAAGCCGCCGGTCCGGATTAGTAGCGAGATGAGAGCGCTGATTGAGAATGCCGAGTTTTTGTATACCACGATTTATAACCTGCGGGAACTGGAATGTGGGCGGGAATTGGTGCGGGAGATGAAGGAACAGGGAACCGGGATTATGGTGGATGTGGAGCCGACGACATTTTTGGACCGGGAGGATGAAGAAGACGATTATTTCTTCCGGATGGCGGATATTATTTCCTTTAACCAGGCCTCCTATGAGAAGTATTGTAAGGGGGAGCAGGTGGATTTTGCCAGGAAGCTGTCGGAGGAGAACGGTTCCATTGTGATGGTGACCATGGGGGACCAGGGGTGCCGGATCTGCGCTGAGGGGAAGGAGTACAGGATTCCGGCATTCCGTGTGAAGGTGGTGGATACGACGGGAGCCGGGGACACTCATAATGGCGCATTTTTGTATGGGTATTTAAAGGGCTGGGATATTCTGAGGACCGGGAGGTTTGCAGCGGCCGCGGCGGCCCGGGCAGTAACGGGGAAGGGCGCGCAGTCGGGGGCGGTTTCGGAGAGAACGGTTCTGGAATTCTTAAAACGGTTAGAAGAGGAAGGATTGTAACATGGAATTGATAGAGAAGCTGACTACATCGGTGGAGGACTTTGATGATATTGTCTTAGGCAGAAAGCTGGGAGCCAATTCCAATATCTGTTCCATCATCCACATGCTGGAGGATCTAGCGGGGCAGGTGAAGGATGGAAGGATGTCCGGAAAGGACGGCTGGGAAACGGCGTTTGAGCTGACGGATTTTTTTGACCGGATGAGGGGAGATTCCAGTATTGCGGTGAGAAATGCGATCCGCTGTCTGATGGAACCGGTGAAGGAGGAAGGATTATCGGGGGAGGTGTTTGCAAGACGGCTTTTGGAAAGCTGTGAGTCCTATACTTATGAGAGCAGGCACTGGAATGAAAGAATTATGGATTGCGCGCGGACTGTGCTTGAGAAGGTGGATGCCGTGATGGTGTACGACTATTCCAGCACCGTGAATGCGGTGCTCCAGGAGATGGAGACCTGGGGCAGACCGATTCTGGTGTTTGTGCCGGAGAGCAGGACGCTGGATGGAGGTATGCCGTTTATCAGGAATCATGAGGGGGAAAATCTTCGGTTTGCGTTGATTCCGGACTGTGCCATGGCCTATTATATCGGGAACTGTGATGCGGCATTGGTGGGGGTGGAAACCTTCTGTGGGGACGGAAGTTTGTACAATACGACCGGTTCCCTGACTCTGGCGGTTCTGTGCAGAGAATATGGGGTTCCGTTTTATGGGATTACGCAGTTTATCAAGCTGGATGAACGGCTGTCGGAGGAGAATCAGAAGAAGCTGGAAGTGTTTGATATGAGGGAGGTCCTTGGCGTGGCTGATATTTCGGAAGAACTTTCTATGGAGGTGCGGTGTGTGGGGATTGAATTGGTTCCGTCAAGGTATATCACCGGTTTTATCACGGAGAGAGGATACCTTGCACCGGAGGAAGTGAGAAAGGAAGCGTGATGCAGGGGAACAGATCCGGATAACGGAACTGTACAATGCAGGAACGTGATAGAAGAAATGTATTCAAAGAAATGTAGTCAAAGAAATATGGTAGAAGAAATGTAATCCAGAAACGTGATTGAAAAAGGAAGGAGATTCGTTTCATGTTTGGGAAAGGAAAACTTGCGCTGGGGATGGTGCAGCTGCCTCCGCTTCCTGGGACGTATCTGTATCGGGGACAGGCATTTTCGGAAATACTGGCCTATGCCTTAAAGGAAGCAAAGGCCCTCAGTGACAATGGATTTGACGGGTTTATTCTGCAGAATTTTGAGGACGGTCCCACAAAACAGCGGTCCAATATGGAGACGGTGGCTTATATGACCAGGACGGCCGCATTGCTTCGGGAGACATTTCCGGACATGGTGATGGGAATTCTGGTGAACTGGGACGGCGCAGCATCTCTGGCGGTGGCGGAGGCCTCCGGCGCGGATTTTATCCGGGTGGAGCATGTGTATACCCGCGGGGAAATGACAACTTTCGGATATATTGAAGGCCAGTGTATTGAGGTGTGTGAACTGCGGAAACGCCTGAATTCCAAGGTGAAGGTGCTGGCGGATGTGTATGAGAGTCATTCGGTGCCAATTGCTCCGCTTCCTGTGCGGGAGGCGGCGGTAGAGACGGTGAGGTATGCGTTTGCAGACGGATTGTTTTTATCTGCTGCTTCTGTGGAGCAGGCATTGGAGATGGCCGGACAGGTAAGGGAAGCGCTGCCGGATGTCCCGCTGATGATTGGTGGAGGCACCAATGGGGAGAACATCAAAGAAGTGCTGGGAGTCTTTGACGGCGCGTGTGTGGGCGCGTGGATTAAGGATGGAAATTTAAAGAATCCCGTAAACCCGAAACGGGCCCATGAATATATGGAACGGGTGAGGGAAGCGGAATTGGAGATGGCGGAGGAATTGCCAGCGGAGGAATCAGTGGAACCGGTTCTGGCTGTGTCTGAAACAGGGAACTAGGAGGAATTTGCATGGAAAAGACATTGGGAGGGATTCTCAGAGGGTATCTGTATGAGGATATTTTCAGCCAAGGTGATACTGTGCTTCGGAATCTCCCGGATTATGAGCGGCAGATAGAGACGGTCACGGCTGGGTTGGACTGCCGGAGGATTCATAATATTTATGTGTGTGGCTGCGGCGATTCCTATTATGCGGGTGAGGCGGCGAGGGAGGCATTTTACCGGTATGCAGGTGTTAATCTGATTCCGTCGGAGGCATACGAGTTTGTCACCTATGACCACAGACGGCTTGAGAAGGAGGACATCGTGATCGGGGTGTCCGTGTCAGGCAATGTGGGTACCAGTCTGGACTGTCTGGAGCGGGCAAGAGAAAAACAGGTGCGGACCCTGGGGATCAATAACCGGAAAGGGAGTGCAATCTGGTCGATCGCGGACGCGGTTGTGGATATCCATATTCCGATGCCGGAGGAAGGCCCGGTTCCGCTGACCTGTCATTATCTGGCCAATTTGACGGTACTGTTTCTGACAGCCCTCCGGCTGGGGGTGAAAAATGGTCATATTGGAACGGACGAATATGGCGCGGCCATGGAGGAAATCCGTTATAACCTGAGTGTGATGCGGGAAAATGCGGAGCAGCTGGACGGACCGGTTCGTGAGATTGCAAACAGAGCGGTCTATCGTGTACCTTATGTGGTGACTGGCCATGGCGTGAATCTTGCTACGGCCAGATTCGCGGTGGCTAAGCTTCATGAGGCGGCAGGCCAGGGCCATATTGTGCAGGAGACGGAGGAGTGGGCCCATGAGGAGCGGCAGATGACGGAGAAAGATACCTTTACCTTTGTTCTGGCGGCCGGAGAAGGAGCGGAGCGGGCTGCAAAGATTTTGGAGATCATCGATTCCTTTGAAAGCCACGGCATCGCGGTGGCATGGGAGGGAGACAGACGGGAATTAAAGGCAGAGCGGCGACTGGATGTGAACATGGCGGATAACGAATCATTTTCTCCTATGAGTTTGAAACTGCCGATGGAGCTGTTTGCCTATCATATCTCCGAGATTCTTGATGTGTGCCCGTTTCACTTTGACAATGTGGTGCAGACAAAAGCGATTGAAAAGCTGATCTATAAGGAGAAGGAGTAACAATGGCGGATTATCTGGTAAATGGAGCCATGATGGTAAATGAAATCACGTTCTGCGATGGAAAACGTCTGTCCGGCGTCATTGGAGGCGGGGCGGTTTATGCCGCGGCGGGAGCGGGACTGTGGAGTGACAGCGTGATTCTGGCTGCCGGCTGCGGGGAGGACGGGGACTGTTTCTTCTCCCAATGGATGGACCGCTATGGTCTGGTCAGAGATGGTATCCGGGTGAAGGGGAAGAGGACCAATCATTTTTTCCTGAGGTATCATGAGGACGGAAGCTATGAGGAGGGGCTTTTGGGACAGGGGGAGACGGATTGGAGTCAGATTGATTTTATGACGCTGTCGCCGGAAGAGATGGAGCCATATTACAAAAATCTCAGAGGAATGTACAACATCATGGATATTGACAGGGATTACTGGGAACGGATGGGGCGTTACAAAGAAATATATGGCTTTCCAATCATGTGGGAGGTGGCTACGGCTACGGCGGACCGGGAGCATTTGGAAGACTTTTACCGGATTCTACCGATGGTGGATTTCTATTCCCTGAACCTGAAAGAGGCCATAAGTTTATTTGGGATTCAGGAGGAAGAGAAATTGATTGCCCACATGGCAGGACTTGGTGTACCGGTGTACTTCCGGGTGGGGGTGAGGGGCGCTTATGTGATTGATCAGAACCGGCAGGTATTTGCGCCGTCGTACATAACTCCGGGAGAAGTAGATCCCACCGGCTGTGGCAATGCGTCCACGGCCGCTGCCATGACAGGTCTGGTGGAGAAGCGGAGCTTTGAAGAAGTCGGCGCTATGGCGGCTGTGGCTGCATCCTACAATGCGAGACAGTACGGGCCTATGGCATTCATGAACCAGGAGAGAAGAAGCGAAGCGGAGAAACTTGTGAACATGATCTTAAAAAATCCAAATAAAAATGATTCGATTAAAGGAGGCAGTGACAATGATAAATACAAGCGATAAAATGTACCATATTCAATGTGCAAAGGGAGACGTGGGCCGATATGTACTATTGCCGGGAGACCCGTTCCGTACGGATTTGATTGCCAGTTTTTTTGACGATGCCAAGCTGGTGGCTCACAACCGTGAACACAAGACCTGGACCGGAACGTTGGACGGTGTCAGGGTTTCCGTGACATCTACCGGCATGGGCTGTCCCTCCACCGCGATTGCCCTGGAGGAACTGATCAAGTGCGGCGCCGACACCTTCATCCGCGTTGGGACGGCCGGAAAAGTCTGCGATGCCGCCTTCGATCCGGAACTGGACGGTGTGATTAATACAGCTGCTGTGAGAGATGAGGGGACTACGATCCATTACATCCCTATCGAGTATCCGGCTGTTGCCGACCGCCACGTGGTGGATGCTCTTGCCAGAGCCGCCGCCCGGTTAGGATATCATTATGCCGAGGGGATTACCCAGTCCAAGGATTCCTTCTATGGCCAGCACGAGCCGGACAACATGCCCGCTTCAGCCAGACTTCACGAGCACTGGGAAGCGTGGAGGAAAGGCAATGTGATGACCTCTGAGATGGAAGCCGCGGCTATCTTCGTGATTTCCTCTATCAGAGGGTGCAGAGCGTCTTCCATCATGTCCTTTGGTGACATGGAGAAGACCATCCAGGTGGCCTGTGACGCGATCCGGCTTTTGATCAAAGAAGACTGATTCATTTTTTGAAGCCAAGAATTTCAAACAAAAATAAAAGAATAAGGTGTGCGGTGCAATGGAACGAATTCTGTCTGGTTCTAATCGTTTTACAGCCTAATCCCAAATTTTACTTGAAATATACCATCAAACGTATTATAATAAACCTGTAAATAAAATAAAAAAGTTCTTCGGGGCAGGGTGTAATTCCCTACCGGCGGTGACAGTCCGCGACCCGCTTTAGCGGTTGATTTGGTGCAATTCCAAAACCGACAGTATAGTCTGGATGTGAGAAGAAATTGTGTGACGGTAGTTTGATTTGCCCCGGATATTTTAAGATATCCGGGGCTTTTGTATTACAGGATGATGTCATGGATACCCTAAACACAATTCCATCCCTCCTCTTAAAGATGAACTTGAACAATCAAGGAGGAAATGAAATGAAACAGAGTAAGTTGTGGAACGTGAAAAATGTGGTGCTGATGGGAATGTTCGGGGCGCTGGCGGCGGTGCTGATGGTGTTTGAGTTTCCGCTTCCGTTTATTGCACCGTCCTTCTATGGCCTGGATTTAAGCGAGATACCGGTGCTGGTGGGGACCTTTTCTCTGGGACCGCTGGCCGGCGTGGTGATTGAGCTGGTGAAGGTGCTGGTGAAGCTGCTGATCAAACCGACCTCCACCGGGTTTGTGGGTGAGCTGGCCAACTTCTGTTTCGGCTGTGCCATGATTCTGCCGGCCGGATGGATTTATAAGGTGAATAAGACCAAGAAGGGCGCTGTCATCGGTATGATCGTGGGAACCATCAGTTTTGTCATCATCGGCGTCATCGGCAACGCGCTTGTGATGCTGCCATTTTATTCCAACTTTATGCCGTTAGACACCATTATCAAGGCGGGGGCCGTGATCAACCCGGCGGTGTCCAATGTGTGGACCTTTGTTATTCTGTGTGTGGGGCCATTTAATTTGATCAAGGGCGCCGTGGTATCCTTAATCACCGCTCTGGTCTACAAACGAATCAGTATCATCATCCATATGTCCGGTCCGCTGGGCAGAAAACGGGTGAAGGAACAGGCATAGAACAGTTACGAATTGACGGAAAACACCGTGTAAAAGACGGCCTCCTGCTTGATATTTTGAATGGTATGAGTTACAATAGACACCATTAAGATACGGGCAGGAGGCATTTTTATTCGAATGAAAAAATTAAAAGGGTTACTCAGAATTGTCTTCGGGCGCACCGCGTTTGTGGTGGTATTCATGCTGATCCAGATTCTGATCCTGTTTGGGACGTTTCGCTGGCTGGCGGATAAATACCTGGTTTACGCCTACTGGACCTTTACTTTCCTGGGCGCTTTTGTGGTATTATATATTATTAACAAGAGGGAGAACAGCAGTTTTAAACTGGCCTGGATTGTGCCGGTGTTAGTCATTCCCGTGTTTGGCGCCCTGTTTTATCTGTATGTGGAATTGGAGATCGGCGTCAAGCTGATTGCCAAGCGGGCGGCCCGTATGGCAGAAGAGACGAAACCTTGTCTGCGCCAGGAGGAGCGGGTGGAAAAGAAGTTGAGGAAAGAGAGCCTGCGGGTCAGCAATCTGGCGGAATACGTCCGGAATTACGGCGGATTTCCCATTTATGACCATACCTATGTAAAATATTTTTCCTCCGGTGAAGAGAAGTTCGAGCAGTTGAAACAGGAACTGGAACAGGCGAAACGCTACATTTTCATGGAATATTTTATCGTGGAGCGGGGGGAGATGTGGAACGCCATCTTGGAGATTCTGGAGCGGAAGGTGAAGGAGGGCGTGGAGGTCCGGGTGATGTATGACGGCATGTGCTGTCTGGTGCTGCTGCCTTACCACTATCCGAAGGAGTTGGAGAAGAAGGGCATCCGGGCGAAAATGTTCTCGCCTATCCGTCCGGCATTGTCCTCCTACCAGAATAACCGGGACCATAGAAAAATCGTGGTGATTGACGGACATACGGCATTTACCGGGGGCATCAATCTTGCGGACGAATATATCAACCGGAAGGAGCGGTTCGGTTACTGGAAGGATACCGCGATCATGCTGAAGGGCGACGCGGTGACCAGCTTTACAATGATGTTCCTCCAGCTGTGGGGGATCACGGAGCGGACGCCGGAGCAGTATGAGAACTATCTGCGGGACCCGGAGTATTTTTATCCGCCGGAACTTGATATGAACGGTTTTGTCATGCCTTACGGGGACAGTCCCCTGGACCATGAGACCGTGGGGGAACACGTTTATCTCGATATTCTGTACCAGGCGAGGAAATACGTGCATATCATGACGCCGTATTTGATTCTGGATGACGATATGATCATGGCGCTGACCTACGCGGCGAAGCGGGGGGTGGAGACGGTGATTATCATGCCCCACATTCCGGATAAAAAGTATGCCTATCTGCTGGCGAGAACTTACTATGAGGAACTGATTGACGCAGGTGTGAAGATCTACGAATTTACACCGGGCTTTGTCCATGCGAAAATGTTTATCAGCGACAACGAGAAAGCGGTGGTGGGAACCATCAACCTGGATTACCGGAGCCTGTACCTGCATTTTGAATGTGCGGCTTACCTGTATAAAAACGCGGTGGTGAAGGACGTGGAGGCGGACTTTCAGAAGACGCTGGGACAGTGCCAGCTGATCACGAAAGAGGACTGCAGGAAATATCCTCTGATGAAAAAGCTGTCCGGCCGGGCGCTGCGGCTGATTGCGCCGCTGATGTAACATGGAATAGGAGTATTCACTTCGGGCCGGCGGGGATTTCGCTGGCCCGGAAATATGAGGAGTTGAGGTGATGAGATGATAGATGGAGCATTGGTGCTTGAGGGCGGCTCCCTGCGGAGTATGTTTACGTCCGGTGTGCTGGACGTGATGCTGGAGCAGGAGATCGAGCTGTCCTATGTGAACGGGGTGTCCGCAGGTTCCATGTGCGGGTTGAATTATATATCAAAGCAGGTGGGACGGACGCTGAAGGTGAACACGGAATATCTGCATGACAAGCGGTATATGAGTTTCCGTAATATGATCAAGAACCGGTTGATTTTCAACTTTGACTTTCTGTTCGGGGAACTGAGCACGGAGTTGATCCCCTTTGACTTTGAGGGGTTCGAACAGTCGCCACAGCGGTTCGAGGTGGTGGCTACCAGATGTAAGACGGGGCAGCCCGTATTCTTTGAGAAGGGCGTGTGCACGGAAATGTACGCGGCGGTGCAGGCCTCCTGCAGCATGCCGGTGCTGTCAAAGATGATCACAGTGGAGGGAAAGAAGTACTTGGACGGCGGCATTTCCCTGCCGATCGCTTATCAGAGGGCCTTGGATCTGGGGTATGAGAAGGTGGTGGTGATTCTCACCAGACAGCACGGCTACCGGAAGAAACCGGTGGACCGGCTGACGAAGAGGGGCTATGACCGGTATTTCGCTCCGCTGCCTAAGCTGCGGGCGTCCTTGGAGGAGGTGCCGGAGCGGTACAACCGGATGCAGGAAGAGATCGACCAGCTGGAGGCGGAGGGAAAAATCTTCGTGATCCGCCCGGAATTTCCGGTGCTGGTTTCCCGGGTGGAGCAGGACGCGGAAAAGTTGAAAGCGCTGTACGCCGAGGGTCGCAGAATCGGGGAGGAGAAGCTTCCGGCCCTGAAGGAGTACCTGAATATCGGTTTGTAAATTTCATAGATTGATGGATTATGACACAGAGATGCGGAAATTCTGCTCTCTGTGTATTTTTTTACGTAATTGGAAATTCCTGGACGAAAAACACAAATTGAACACAAAATGCTGTTAATGTTAAAGAAAAAGGAATGAAATGGCAGTGAGAGGAGTTTTAAAGATGAACAGATATCGGATAGCGGCTTCCCTGACGGCGGCGGCCGTAGCGGTGGCGGCAATGCCTATGACGGCGGAAGCGTCCACGGATTTTGCGTTGAGAAAAAAGGTGATCGGTTTAGCGGGGATTGCCTCGGTTACGAATACGGAGGCTGTGGTCACCAGGGCGGAGTTCGCCAGTATGCTGGTCAACGCCACTTCTTATAAAAGCGCGGTTTCCCAGACCAGCGCGACGTCCGTGTTTGCGGATGTGCCAAAGACCAGTGAGTATGCCGCAAAAATCAGGATAGCCGTGGACCAGGGATGGATGAGCGGGTATTTGGGGGGCAATTTCCGGCCGGATGACCCGGTCACTCTGCAGGATGCCATCCGCGGCGTGCTGGCGCTTTTGGGATACACCAACGACAGTTTTTCCGGCGACCAGACAGGGGGAAGGCTGAATAAGTATTATTATCTGGAATTAAATGAAGAGATTACGAAGGAACCGTCGGAGATTCTCGATAAAACCGACTGTATCAATCTGTTTTACAATCTGCTGCGGACAGATACCACAAGCGGCAGTCCGTACTGCAAGACGCTGGGATATGAGGTGACCTCCGATGGGGAGATCAATCCGCTTACGATCGCGGACAATGCGCTGAAGGGGCCGAAGGTGGTGACGAGGAGCCGCAGTGTCTGGGATTATGTGCCGTTTTCGGCCAGCGAGGCCAACATCTTCCTGAATGGCTCGCCCAGCAGCAACAGTGAGCTGAAGAGTGTGCAACAGTCGGATGGTTATGTGGTGATTTATTACAACGCGACCTCCAAGACGGTCTGGGCTTATTCGGAGAGCGGAGATGATGAAGCCAACCGGTCGGTGGTGCGGGGAGAGATCACCTCGATTTATTACAGCTCGGCGGATGTGCTGACACCGAGCGCCGTGGAGCTGGATAGCAGCGGGATTTCCTATAAGCTGGATACTTCGGACCTGCAGTTTGCATTTTCTATCTATGGAACGCTGAAGGTGGGAGATACCGTGGCCCTGATCTGTCAGGTGACGCAGGATGCCAATGGGACGGAGACGTACACGGTGCTTGATTATATAGAAGATTAAAGATGTTATGAAAAATCAGAGGATGATACGATTATAAAGCAGGTGGAGAGAAACAGATGGCAAATAAATTCGATTATGAGAAGCTGACAGGAGCAGAGGAGATGGGACAGGAAATCCCCGGGACCGGAGACCGCGGGAAGGAGAAGAAAGCTTCGCCGTTCAAGGCGCTGGCAGCCGTGTTCAAGAGGAAACTCCCGAATGGAGACAGCAAAACAGCAGGGAAGAAAAAGAAGCTGGGAAAGACGACGAAAAAACAGAAGATCATCCGGTGTGCAGCAGTTGTGGCGGTGCTGGCGGCTGTGATTGTCATCGTACCGAAGTTCCTGGGGGGGCCTAAAAAGGCCAATGCCGGGGCCGCTGTCCAGAAGACGGCCACGGTGGAGAGACGAAGCATTACCTCGGAACTGTCCTCCTCGGGAACCATTTCCCCAAAGGATACCTACAATGTGACGGCTCTGGCTTCCGGCGAGGTGATCACGGCGGATTTTGAGGAGGGAGATCAGGTGGAGAAGGGACAGGTGCTTTACACCATCGACGCGTCCTCCATGGAGTCGGAACTGCAGTCGGCCCAGAATTCCCTGGAGCGGGCCCAGACCTCCTATGATTTGGCGGTGGAGGACTATAACGAGGCGGTGGACCGTTACAGCGGCAATACCTACAAGTCCACGGAGACCGGATTTATCAAGACGCTGTACATCAAGGCCGGGGATAAGGTGAGCGGCAATACAAAGATTGCCGACATTTACAATGATAAGGTGATGAAAATCCGTGTTCCGTTTCTGTCCGGGGAAGCGGCGGCCATCGGAGCCGGAAACCAGGGGGTGGTGACGCTGACGGAGACCGGCGAGCAGCTTCTTGGGACGGTTGTAGCGGTCAGCAATATGGAAGAGACTTTGACGGGCGGCCGGCTGGTGCGGTATGTGACTTTAGAGGTGGAGAATCCGGGTGGCCTGACGACAGCCCACACGGCCACGGTGACAGTCGGTGATTTCTCCTGCGCGCTGGAAGGAACCTTTGCAGCCAGTGTGGATACGGTGATGAGCGCCGATTTGGCGTCGGTCGTGGAGGTGGAATCCATGGTTGTGGCGGAAGGGGATTATGTGGGCAAAGGCACCGCGGTTTTCCGCATGACAAATAAAACCGCGGACAGTCTGGTGAGAAGTTACAAGGATTCTATGGATAAGGCGCAGGAGAGTCTGGAGTCGGCCAGGAGCAAGGTGGACAGCACCCAGGATTCCTATGAGAATTATACGATTACGGCGCCGATTTCCGGCCAGGTGATTACCAAAAGTGTGAAAGCCGGCGATAAGATCAGCGCCGGAGGCAATTCCGGCGCGGTGACGCTGGCGACGATCTATGATCTATCCCAGGTGACCTTTGAGATGTCCGTGGATGAGCTGGATGTTCAGAGCGTCCAAGTAGGCCAGTCGGTGGTGGTGACGGCGGACGCGTTTGAGAATCAGACATTCAGCGGCAAGGTCACCAATGTCAGCTTGGCAAGTTCCAACTCCAACGGCGTCACCAATTATCCGGTGACGGTGACACTGGATGAGGTGGGAGGTCTGCTGCCGGGCATGAATGTGGACGGACAGATTATCCTGGAGGAGGCGGAAAATGCCCTGGTGGTTCCGGTTGATTCGCTGATGCGTGGAAATAAGGTCTACGTGAAGGATGACACGGTGAAGGAAGCAAGTGGCGCGGTGCCGGCCGGATTCCGCTCGGTGGATGTGGAGACGGGGCTGATCAACGATGAGTTTGTGGAGATTGTGAGCGGACTCTCCGAGGGGGATGTGGTCTATGTGGCGGAATCCACCGCGTCGTCATCCTTCTCTATGGAGATGATGATGCCTGGAGGCGGCGGTAACATGGGAGGCGGACCTGGCGGAGGCGGACCTGGCGGCGGTGGTCCGGGTGGCGGAAGACCGTAACGCGGAAGGCCGCAATGCGAAAGCCTGCAGCGCGGAAGAATGAAGTGCAGAAGACCGGAAGAACGAAGTACAGAAGACCGGAATGCAGGAGAACCGCGGACCGGGAAGATGACGGTCGGAACGAAAGCTGATAGACAGCATAACAGGAGGAAGGCAGACATGACAGGGCCATT
Organism: Bacteroides thetaiotaomicron; assembly: GCA_034142505.1. GTDB lineage: Bacteria > Bacillota > Clostridia > Lachnospirales > Lachnospiraceae > Hungatella_A. The sequence continues at coordinate 21,521 of JAWZDV010000095.1, read as the reverse complement.
GATTGAACTGAAGGATATCCATAAATTATACCAGATGGGCGAGGAACTGGTCCGGGCCAATGACGGGATCAGTCTGACAATCCAGTATGGGGAGTTTGTCGCCATCGTTGGCAAATCGGGAAGCGGCAAGTCCACGCTGATGAACATCATCGGCGCCCTGGATGTGCCGACAGACGGGGAATATATCTTAGGCGGAGAGGACGTCGGCCAGATGAGCGACAACCAGCTGGCCGAGATCCGCAACAAGATGATCGGCTTCATTTTCCAGCAGTATAATCTGCTGCCAAAGCAGAACCTTCTGGAAAATGTGGAGCTGCCCCTGTTATACGCGGGTGTCGGCGCCGCGGAGCGCAGGGAGAAAGCGCTGGAATCGCTTGAACGGGTGGGACTTAGGGAAAAATGGAAGAACCTCCCCAACCAGCTTTCCGGCGGCCAGCAGCAGAGGGTGTCCATCGCCAGGGCCCTGGCCGGCTCTCCATCCCTGATTCTGGCGGATGAGCCAACCGGCGCCCTGGATTCCAGAACCAGCCGGGAGGTGCTGGATTTCTTAAAGCAGTTAAACCGGGAAGGCAATACCATCGTGATGATCACCCATGACAGCAGCATCGCCATGGAGGCGGAGCGGGTCGTACGGATTCACGATGGAAAGATTAATTTTGACGGAGATGTGGAAGAATATGCTGCAGTCATTTAAACTGGCATTAAAAAGTATATGGAGCAATAAAATGCGGGCGTTTTTGACCATGCTGGGCATCATCATCGGCGTGGCGTCGGTGATTATCCTGGTGAGTCTGGTCAATGCCTATATGTCCTACATGACGGACAGTTTTGCCAGCATGGGCACCAACCAGGTGACGGTGAATATGATGAACATGTCCTCCCGGTCGGTTTCCGTGGATGAAATGTATGAGTTCTATGAGGCGAACACCGATACCTTTGACCGCATGACCCCCCAGGTGACGGTGTCCACAGCCGTGAAGCATGGCAATGACACCATGTCCTCCACCAGTGTCACCGGTGTCAGTGAGGATTATCTGGGCATCAAGGATTATAAACTGGAGGTGGGGCGAGGTATCCAGTACTCGGATATCTTGTCCAGGCAGAAGGTCTGCGTGGTCGGATATTTTGTGGCGACGGAGCTTTATGGAAGCCCGGAGAAGGCCATCGGTGAGACCATCAAGATCGGCGGTTATGCCTATCAAGTGGTGGGCGTGGTGGAGCGGCAGAATGAGGAGGAGTTGAAGGACGGAGGAAGCGACGACTTTCTGTGGATGCCGTACAGCTGTGCGGTGAAGCTCTCCAGAAATGCCAACATCAACAATTATACCTTTACAATCAGTGACTTGGATAAGGCCGGTGACGCCACGGAGCTGATCAGCGATTTCCTGATGGAGACCTTTAAGAATGAGGATTTATTTACCGTGACGGCCATGAGTGAAATGCTGGATTCGCTGAATTCCATGATTGCCATGGTTTCCGCCGGACTTGGCGGGATCGCTGGAATCTCCCTGCTTGTGGCCGGTGTAGGCGTGATGAACATCATGCTGGTGTCGGTGACGGAGCGGACCAGGGAGATCGGTATCCGAAAAGCGTTGGGAGCGAAGAAGAGTGTGATCCTCCAGCAGTTCGTCATCGAGGCGGCAGTCCAGAGCTCTCTTGGGGGAATTCTGGGGATTATTCTCGGCTGCATCGCCACCACGGCGGTGGGCGGCCTTGCAGGGTTAAATGCAACACCGACCCCATCGGCCGTGCTGATTTCCTTCAGTGTTTCCGTGGCGATTGGCCTGTTCTTCGGGTATACGCCGGCGAGGCGGGCCGCGGGACTGAATCCCATTGACGCGCTGCGGAGCGAGTAGAGGTGTGAAGACACTTGCATTTTTCCCTGTCCGGGAGTAAAATTTGTTAGAGTGTCAGAATCAGGCGGCTCATGAAAATGGGCTGCCTTTTTTGCAGCATCAGAGAATACAATAAAGATGACGATGTTATTTTAAAATGCCGGAGGATGAGATGAAAGTTGTTGATATGCACTGCGATACTATCGCGGAAATCTATGAGGACCACAGGCGCGGAGGAGGAATGACGGTCAGACAGAACAGTCTGAACCTGGATTTGGAACGGATGAAAGCCGGGGATTACGGAATGCAGAACTTCGCGCTGTTTACCCACCTGGGGCGGGAGAAGGAACCGTTTTTCCATGCCATGGAACTGTTAGATACGTTTTATCAGGAGATGGAAGCCCACCGGGATTTGATTGGGGTGGTGCGGTGTTACCGGGATATCGAGGAGAACTGGAAGGCGGGGAAGATGTCCGCCATGGTTACCTTGGAGGAAGGCGGTGTCTGCCAGGGAAGTCTGGGAGCACTCCGGGATTTTTACAGACTGGGCGTGCGGATGATGACGCTGACCTGGAATTTTCCCAATGAGCTGGGATATCCCAACCAGGTGATGTTAGAGGGACCGGATGCCGGAATGTGTCTGCCGGATACGGAACACGGGCTTACGGAAATCGGAATCGCCTTTGTGGAGGAGATGGAGCGGCTGGGGATGATCATTGATATCTCCCATCTGAATGACGCCGGAATCTGGGATGTCTTCCGGCATACGAAGAAACCGTTTGTGGCCAGCCATTCCAACGCTAGGGCGCTGTGCGGCCATGCCAGAAACCTGACGGATGAGATGATCCGGGAGCTGGCAAAACGCGGCGGCGTGGCAGGGATCAACTACTGCGCGGCTTTTCTCGGAAGCTGGGAGAACGGGGAGCCGGGGCTCAGCCGGATTTCCGATATGGTGGCCCACATGAAACATATGAAAATGATCGGAGGGATCGGGTGCATCGGTTTGGGCTCTGATTTCGACGGCATTCCCGGGGAACTGGAGCTGGGAAGCGCGGACCGGCTGCCGATTCTGGAAGCGGCCATGAGGCGGGAGGGCTTCACAACCACGGAGATCGAGGCTGTTTTCCATCAGAATGTGCTCCGGGTGTACCGGGAGATTCTGGGATAACCCCTGGAACAGTGGCTTTTACACTTTGACGCTTTAAAATCATATAGGATTAATGCATTGACGTATTCGGAATTTTGTAGTATGATACCTAGTAAGTTCATGAAACCGTTGGTGTGGCATGGGCAATTTAGGTTAAAAGGGAGAGAACATTATGAAAAAAACAGCAGCAGTAATACTCGCGGGAGCCATGATTCTGTCCATGACAGCATGTTCCGGCAATAAAGCGGCAGAGACCACAGACGCAGCGGCGCCAACAGAGACGACGACAGCGGCGGCAGCAGATGCGGCAGAGACGAAGGCGGAAGATCCGAAAGCGGCAGCGGGCGACGAGACCGTTTACAAGATCGGCGTCCTCCAGTTGGTACAGCATGCGGCTCTTGACCAGTCTAACGAGGGATTTTTCGCGGCATTAGATGACGCTGGCGTAAAATATGAGGCGGATCAGCAGAACGCGGCAGGCGAGCAGTCCAACTGCCAGACCATCGCGGAGAAGCTGGTCAATGATAAGGATGATCTGATTCTGGCAATCGCGACTCCGGCAGCCCAGGCGGCGGCAGGTCTCACCAGCGAGATTCCGATTCTTCTGACAGCCGTGACAGACCCGGCGGAATCCGGTCTGGTTAACTCCAATGACGAGCCGGGAGTGAATGTCTCCGGCACCTCCGATCTGACACCGGTGAAAGAGCAGTTTGAACTGATGCAGCAGCTGATTCCGGATGCGAAGAACGTGGGTATTTTATATTGCTCCGCAGAGTCCAACTCCGTATTGCAGGCCAATATGGCAAAAGAGGCATGTGACGCGGCAGGTCTTACTTACAAGGATTACACTGTTTCCAACTCCAACGAGATTCAGACGGTTGTGGAATCCATGATCGGCAAGGTAGATGTGATCTACGCACCGACCGACAACATGATCGCGGCAGGTATGGCAACCGTAGCCATGGTAGCGACCGACAACGGCATCCCGGTGATCTGCGGCGAGGCCGGCATGGTTGAGGCTGGCGGACTGGCAACTTATGGAATTGATTACTTCCAGTTAGGCTATCTGGCAGGACAGCAGGCCATTGATATTCTGGTGAATGGCGCTGATGTTAAAAAGATGCCGATCGGATACCTTCCGGCAGATAAATGTGCGCTGACAGTCAACAAGACGACAGCGGACGCTCTGGGAATTGACGTGTCTGGTCTTGAGGGAGCAACCGTAGTAGAATAAAAGTGAAGAAGGAAAAGATAGAGCCAGACAGACGCCAAAAAATGGCGTCTGCCTGGCTGTCTTGGCAAAATAGAGTATTGCCAGACTGGGAAAAGCAGTGTAAGATAAGAAGAGTTTCTATAATAAAGGTGAAGATAAAATAGATGTTTTACATAAAGGATGTGTCTGCATTTTTTATGTAAGGCATTTATGAATGGTAAGTGGAGGCAGAAAGTATGGATTTAGCATTGTTTTTAGACCCGGTGGCCAGTATGATACCGGCTCTTCAGGGCGCGGTGGCCCAGGGTGTGTTGTGGGGAATTATGGTTTTGGGAGTCTATATCACGTTCCGGCTTCTGGATATTGCAGATTTGACGGTGGATGGAAGCTTTGCGCTGGGAGGCTGTGTCTGCGCGGTTCTGGTGATCAAATACAATGTGAACCCGGTTGTGGCTCTGATCGTGGCGACCATCGCAGGGTTGTTGGCCGGTGCCATTACCGGCATTTTACATACGGTGTTTGAGATTCCGGCGATTCTGGCAGGGATTCTGACCCAGATTGCACTGTGGTCCATCAACCTGCGTGTGATGGGAGGCAAGAGCAATGTGCCGCTTCTGAAAGTGACAACCCTGATCTCCAGCGTGGTGGATGCCACCGGGCTGACTCAGTCCCAGGCGTCGCTGATTGTGGGTGTGATCGTGGCAATTCTGATGATTGCATTTCTCTACTGGTTCTTCGGAACCGAGATCGGAAGTGCTTTGCGGGCCACCGGCAACAATGAAGATATGATCCGTGCTCTGGGCGTGAACACCAAGATGACGAAGCTGTTGGCCCTGATGATCAGCAATGGTCTGGTGGGATTGTCCGGCGGACTGGTGTGCCAGAGCCAGAAATACGCCGATATCGGCATGGGTACCGGCGCTATCGTCATCGGTCTGGCGGCTATTGTGATTGGCGAGGTGCTGATGGGGCGTCTGCGTTCCTTTGCCAGCAAGCTGACTTCCGCTGTGGTTGGTGCGGTTGTGTATTTCTTAATCCGTGCTTTCGTACTGCAGATGGGCCTTTCCGCCAACGATATGAAGCTGTTCTCCGCCGTGCTGGTAGCGCTGGCGCTCAGCATTCCGGTGATGCTGGGTAAATGGAGGAATCAGAAATCCTATTCGGAAGAGGGGGAGGAAGAGACGTGCTGACCATAACCAATGTGAGAAAGACATTTAATAAAGGAACTGTCAACGAGAAGAAAGCGTTAAACGGGATCAATTTACACTTGAATCCGGGGGATTTTGTCACCGTCATCGGTGGAAATGGAGCCGGCAAGTCCACCATGCTCAATATGGTAGCCGGGGTGTATCCCATTGATTCGGGAAAGATTGTGATTGATGGCGTCAACATTTCCAGGGAGCCGGAATATAGGCGGGCCAGATATATCGGCCGGGTGTTCCAGGACCCTATGAGAGGGACGGCGGCCGGGATGGAGATTCAGGAGAACCTGGCCCTGGCGTTCCGAAGAGGACAGAGAAGAGGGCTGGGCTGGGGCATCAAAAGTGCGGAGAAGGAATTTTACCGGGACTCCCTGGCGAAGCTGGGGCTGGGGCTTCAGACCCGGATGAGCAGCAAAGTGGGATTGCTCTCCGGCGGACAGCGGCAGGCGCTGACTCTTTTGATGGCGACGCTGGAGCGGCCGAAGCTGCTGCTTCTGGATGAGCACACGGCGGCTCTGGACCCAAAGACGGCGAAGAAGGTGCTGGAGCTGACCGAGGAGATCATCAGCGAGCAGGAACTGACGGCGCTGATGGTGACACATAATATGAAGGACGCCATCCAGATGGGCAACCGTCTGGTGATGATGCATGACGGCCGGATTATCTATGATATCGCCGGGGAAGAGAAGAAGAATCTTCAGGTAGAAGATTTGTTAAAGAAATTCGAGGAGGCCAGCGGCGAGGAGTTTGCCAATGACAGGATGATGCTGGCGAAATAGTTAGGATAGAGGGAGTTCCTGTGTGGAGGAAGCACAGGAGCTCTTTTTGTCTGCCAGTAATGAAATCTATGTATTGCGGTTTTTGATGGAGTCGGCTACAATAGGCGTAGAGTCAAAATACATATGAGATGGATTCATAGTGGAAAGATAGGAGAACTGGGATGGAGTATAAGGAAGTGCTGGAAGAGGCAAGGAAACATTTAGGACCGTACTGTAAAGGGTGTGCGGTATGCAATGGGTTGGCGTGCCGGAATGCGATTCCGGGGCCGGGAGCGAAGGGGGTGGGCGATACGGCCATCCGCAACTTCCAGAAATGGCAGGAGATTCGGATCAATATGGATACGCTCTGTGAGAACCGTCCGGCAGATACCTCGGTGGAACTGTTTGGGAAACGGTTTGCCGCGCCGTTTTTTGCGGGGCCGGTTGGGGCGATCAAGGTGCATTACAGTGAGAGGTATACGGAAGAGGAGTATAATGATATTCTGGTGTCTGCCTGTGCGGCTGCGGGGATTGCGGCATTTACGGGGGACGGGCTGAATGCGCAGATTATGGTGGAAGCCACGAAAGCGGTGGCGAAGCAGGGCGGGATCGGCGTGCCTACGGTAAAGCCCTGGAATATAGAGACCATCGAGGAGAAGATGGCCCTTGTGAAAGAGGCCGGGGCGTTTGCGGCCGCTATGGATATTGACGCGGCGGGACTGCCGTTTCTCAAGAATATGACCCCTCCGGCCGGCGGAAAGTCGGTGGAGGAGATGAAAGAGATTGTGAGGCTGGCTGGCGTTCCGCTGATTCTGAAAGGGATCATGACGGTAAAAGGGGCGTTGAAGGCGAAGGAAGCCGGGGCAGCCGCCATCGTGGTATCCAATCACGGCGGCCGCGTTCTGGACCAGTGCCCGTCTACGGCTGAGGTGCTTCCGGCGATTGTGGAAGCGGTGGGAAAAGATATGACCATTCTGGCAGACGGCGGCATTCGTTCCGGCGTGGATGTATTCAAGGCGCTGGCACTGGGGGCCGACGGCGTGCTGATTGCAAGGCCGTTTGTAACTGCGGTGTACGGCGGCGGGGCTGAGGGCGTGGCGGCTTACATCAGGAAGCTGTCCGATGAACTGAGCGATACCATGACGATGTGCGGCGCTTACACAATTGGGGAAATCAGCCGGGATATGATCTGGAATGCACGGTGATGGCGGCAACCGTACCAATTTTTCCGCCGTCCAAACTGTGACAAACTACCTTGTCAGGATGTTGAAAAGAGTACCAAAATCCCCGGCATTGTGGTAAAATAATCATAAGAGATATGGGAATCAAACAATCACAGGAGGGGATAGACAGATGAATGAAAAGGGATTTGTAATTACCATTGACAGGCAGTATGGAAGCGGCGGAAGGATCATGGGCAAGAAGTTGTCCGAGGAATTGGGAATTCCATTTTATGATCAGGAGATTTTAAAGATGGCATCCGAGGAGAGTGCCGTGGGCGAGCAGTTTTTCCGGCTGAACGATGAGAAGGCGGGGAACAATCTGATTTACCGGGCGATCGGGGGGCTGAAATCCAGCCTGCAGGAACCGTCGGTGGATGACGGTCTCACCTCACCAGAGAACTTATTCCGGTTCCAGGCGGAGATTATCCGGAAGGTGGCGGATGAAAGTCCCTGTATCATCATGGGGCGATGCGCCGACTATGTGCTGGAGGCGGAGGCCAAGGAGCAGCTGGTCCGGCTGTTTGTCTATGCCGACATTCCTACCTGCATCCGCAGAGTTATGGAAGTGGACGGCGTGGATGCCAGAGAAGCCTTGAAGCGGGTGAACCGCATCAGCAAGGAGCGGCGTGATTATTACAAGTATTATACGGGGAAAGAGTGGGAGGATATGGCAAACTATGACCTGCCTATCAATACTTCCAGACTGGAGCTGGATGAGGCGGTTCAGCTGGTGAAAGAGTATATTAAACTTAGAGGTTTTGAACTTTAAGCCTGGGCTTCACACTTTCGTAAAAGAATTTTAATAATTTTTCCGCCTATTTTATCGCATTTTAAAGGATAGCATGGTATAATATGAACACTTGGCGAGGTATTTTCGAGCCTAGTGAGAATAAATACCTGGACACTTAACGAGGTTTTTCACGAGTTTAGTGACCATGGTATAATATGAACACTTGGCGAGGTAATTTCGAGCCTAGTGAGAATAGATACCTGGACACTTAACGAGGTTTTTCACGAGTTTAGTGACTATGGTATCATGGGGAATGATGGGGATTTTTATTCTCCAGTAGTGATGATACAAAAAGACAGGAGAATACACATACCATGTTTTTGGAAAAAGACAAAGAAGATGTTCTTGCAAGACTGAACCGATCCAGAAAAAAACGGAATCAAAATGATTACACCAAATACCTGATCATTGCAGGCGCTATTCTGATCGTGATCGTCGCGGCGGTATTGATTGGGAAAGCGGTGAAGAAGCCGGCTTCCGGTGAACCGAGAGGCGTGGTTGGGAAGGAAGCAAGCCCGGCCAATGCCGCCTTGACCCCGGAGGAGATCGAGGCCTCGAAAAAGGCGGAGGAGGAATCAAAAGCCCAGGCGGAAAGAGAAGCGATTCAGGCAGTGGTGGATTCCTATGGGAATCTGGGTCTGGTTCAGGTGAACGGCTACCTGAATGTAAGACGGAGCCCGGACCCTCAGGGAGATATTGTGGGCAAACTCCAGGAGAACAGCGTCTGTGAGATTGTGGGCAGCGAGGGAGACTGGTATCATATCAATTCCGGCGGAGTGGACGGTTACATCAGCAACCAGTTTGTCATTACCGGTGAGGAAGCCAGGGAAAAGGCACTGGAGTATGTGAAGCTGAGAGCCATTGTGACGGCGGACAATTTAAACATCCGAAGCGCGCCGACCACGGAGGACCCCACCAATGTGGTGGCCCAGGCGCTGGTCAATGAACGCTATGAGGTGATCAGCCAGCAGGACGGCTGGATTCAGATTCCCAGCGGTTATATTTCCGCCGATTACGCGGAGGTGAAGCTGGCGCTCAATGAGGCCAGGAAGATGGATTTGAAGGCTATGGCGGTGAACCAGTACGGCAACATCGTCATTTCCAAGGTGAGCAATTATCTGAATATCCGGAGTTCACCAAAGGATGAGGGCAATGCCAACATTATCGGTAAGTTCCCAAGCAACGCGGCCGGTGAGATCATCGGCACGGAGGACGGCTGGTATAAGATTAAATCCGGCAATATTACCGGATATGTGACGACGGACCCGCAGTACACGGCGACAGGAGATGAAGCCAGGGAACTGGCTATGGCATCCGCCAGTCTGATGGCCATTGTCAATACGGACAAGCTGAACGTGCGGAAGGAACCGAGCACGGAATCCAGCATCTGGACACAGATTTCCAAGGAAGACCGCTACGCGGTGATCCAGCAGATGGATGGCTGGGTGCAGATTGAGCTGGATGCGGGGGAAGAGGAAAGCGACGCCGCTTACATTTCCACCAGGGATAACAATGTGGAGGTGCGTTACGCGCTGGCTGAGGCGATCAAGTTCTCTCCATTGGAGGAAGCGGCCAACCAGCAGGCATCCCTGCGCAACAAGATTGTCAACTACGCCCTTCAGTTTGTGGGAAATCCTTACGTATGGGGCGGTACCAGTCTGACGAAGGGGGCCGACTGTTCCGGCTTTACCCAGTCGGTGATGAGAAACTTCGGCATCAGCCTGCCGCGTGTATCAAGAGATCAGGCCAACACCGGAAAAGCGGTGAAGTCCAGCGAGATGCGCCCCGGCGATCTGATTTTCTACACCAACAGCGGCGGCACGGTCAACCATGTGGCTATGTATATCGGCAACGGCCAGGTTGTGCATGCGGCCAGCAGAAGAAGCGGGATCAAGATTTCCACCTGGAATTACCGCAACCCTGCCAAGATCAGAAATGTGATTGATTAAGAAGCAGCAGTCCCGGCCGGCGGCCGGGAGATAAAAAAGAATCCTGCCCATCAAAACAGATGGGCGAATAATTGAAGAAGATAGGCGTGGAACCGGGAGGGCTCTTGAAGGAGTTCCTCCCGGTATTCTGTATAAGTGAGTTTATCCTTGTACTCATGGCGGAAGGCCGGCTCCCACACCGGTTCATACTGGGGCAGGAACAGGCCCTGCTTTCTGGTGTAGCAGTTCTTGGCCGTGGCCTTGACGCGGGCGTCCTTGTCCACGTACTCGCCCACGCTTTTGTGGATGGCGGTATCCTCATAGGGCAGATAATAGTAATTTTTGTAGTCCGGATAAAAATACTTCAGCTCTCCGTCGTGGAGCGCGATGGTGAGACGCATGGCTTGTCCCTCCGCTTCGAACCGCACCAGGCCATTTTCCTGGGAAATGGCGACGGGGAGCAGGCTTTCACTTTCCCCGGTGACAAGTAAAACCGGATAGGGATCGCCGAAAATGTCCCGCTCTTTCGAAAGCTGCTGCCCGGTGAGACGGATGTCCCCCTCGAAAAAGTCCGGGTAGTTGAGGATGGGAAGAATCAGGGGCATGCCCTGTAAATCCTCAGCGTTATGTAACAGCAGCATGTCGTAGAGCGCCTGCTCGTGGGTGGTCAGATAATCGTAGTAGACCTCGATCAGCTGACCGCCGGAATACTGGTCCTCCCGGTAAATGCCGAGAAACCGCTCGATGGATTTCTGTTTCAGGTTCTCTAAGTTCAGCAAGTTCCGGTAGGGCTTTATTTTTTTGTAAATATCGATGCTGGTGATGCCGGAAAAATCATAATGTAAGCCATAAGCCCGGCAGCGTTTTAATAAGTAAGGAATGTCAAAGCCATCTCCGTTGAAATGCACCAGGGTCCGGTAGCCTTTCAAAAATTCAAAGAAAGCGGCCAGCACCTCGGACTCCGCTTCGGCCGTGTCGGCAAACCACTGGATCAGCTGCCAGCTGCCCTGGCTGTAATAGGTGCAGCCGATCAGATATAAATTGGAATAGTCGCCGGAAAAACCGGTAGTCTCGATATCAAAAAACAACAGCTCCGTCAGCGCCCCCAGCCGTTCTAAGGGGTAGGTGTCAGGCAGATTGATAGTATTTTTTACAGTAATCATTGGTGTTTTGCTCCTTTTGTTTCATGTTCACATTATACCATGGTCACTAAACTCGTGAAAGACCTCGTTAAGTGTCCAGGTATTTATTCTCACTAGGCTCGAAAACACCTCGCCAAGTGTTCACATTATACCATGGTCACTAAACTCGTGAAAGACCTCGTTAAGTGTCCAG
>JAWZDV010000095.1:0-9990 GCA_034142505.1 Bacteroides thetaiotaomicron | reverse complement strand
GTATCTATTCTCACTAGGCTCGAAAACACCTCGCCAAGTGTTCATATTATACCATGGCCACTAAGTTCGTGAAAGACTTTATTTAGGTAATGCCGGGAAAAACAGAATATTTGTTCGATGATCCGCTTGCAATGGGAAAAGGTGTATGCTATGATGGTAGCAAAGACCAGAGAGGAAGACGGGAGAAGTTAAGGATGATTTCTTATGTGAGAGGACCCCTTGTGGAGGCATGGGAAGATGTGATCGTGGTGGAGGCGGGAGGCCTGGGGTACAATATTCATGTGCCGCTGTCGGTGCTTGAGAATCTTCCAAAGATTGGCACGGAGGTGCGGATGTATACCTATCTCCAGGTAAGGGAGGATGCTGTGAGCCTGTACGGATTTTTGACCCGGCAGGATCTTTCGATGTTTAAGCAGCTGATCGGGGTCAATGGGATCGGACCGAAGGCGGCGCTGGGGATTCTGTCGGTGTTAAGGCCAGATGACCTGCGGATGGCTATTCTCTCAGGGGATGCCAAGGCGATCTCGAAAGCGCCGGGAGTGGGGGCGAAGACGGCTCAGAGGGTGATTCTCGATTTGAAGGATAAAGTGAATCTGGAGGACATGCTGACCGGCATGGGGGCCGGGGGACTGGCCGGCGGCGATGATGCCGGTGGCGCGGGCACCGGTTTTGGAGGCAGCGCCGGGATGGAGGCTGTCAGCGCGCTGGTTGCGCTGGGCTATTCCAATATGGAGGCGTCAAAGGCAGTGAGACGGGTTACGATTACGGATGAGATGACGCCGGAGGATGTGCTGAAGGCAGCGCTGAAACATCTGGTATTTTAGGAGCTGAAAAACTATGGAACGAAGAATCATCACGACCGATGTGACGGAAGAAGAAAAAAGCGTGGAATCGACACTCAGGCCCCAGTCTCTGGAGACTTATATCGGGCAAGAGAAGTTAAAGTCCACGTTGAAGGTATATATTGAGGCGGCCAAGAGCCGTGGGGACAGTTTGGACCACGTGCTGTTTTACGGACCTCCGGGGCTGGGGAAGACGACGCTTTCCGGCATTATCGCCCATGAGATGGGAGTCAACATGAAGGTGACTTCCGGTCCGGCGATTGAGAAGCCGGGGGAGATGGCGGCGATCCTCAACAATCTCCAGGAGGGGGACGTGCTGTTTGTGGATGAGATCCACCGGCTGAACCGGCAGGTGGAGGAGGTTCTGTACCCGGCGATGGAGGACTTTGCCATCGATATCATGCTGGGGAAGGAGTCGTCGGCCCGGTCGATCCGGCTGGACTTACCGAAGTTTACGCTGGTGGGAGCGACGACCCGGGCGGGACTTTTGACAGCGCCGCTGCGGGACCGGTTTGGCGTGGTGCAGAAACTGGAATTTTATTCGCCGGAGGAGCTTGAGGTGATTGTGCTGCGTTCGGCCCAGGTGCTGGAGGTGGAGATCGAGGAGGAAGGAGCCATGGAGATCGCCAGGCGGTCCAGAGGGACGCCGCGACTGGCGAACCGGCTGCTCAAGAGAGTCCGGGATTTTGCGCAGGTGAAGTATGAAGGCGTGATTACCAAGGAAGTGGCGGATTTTGCGCTGGATGTGCTGGATGTGGACCGGCTGGGGCTGGACAACAATGACAGGAGCATCCTATTGACGATGATCCAGAAGTTCTCCGGGGGACCGGTGGGGTTAGACACACTTGCGGCGGCGCTTGGTGAGGACGCCGGGACGCTGGAAGAGGTGTATGAGCCGTATCTGCTGATGAACGGGCTGATTAACCGGACGCCCCGGGGAAGAGTGGCTACGGAGCACGCCTATCACCATTTAGGACTTTCTTTATAAAATACAACAGAAAAATGGAGTGATTAATTCGGGCTTTTATGATATACTTGCATTTAAGCAGATATTGATGTACAGGAGATTGTATAGAGACTGCGAAAGAGAATGATAAATGAGAGTATAAGGCGGGGAGATTCTGAACATGGAGGCAAAGAATTACGCGGAAGTATTGATAGATGGAAAGATTTATACACTGGGCGGCTCGGAGGACGAGCGGTATCTTCAGAGAGTGGCCAGTTATATTAATGAGAAGACGGCCCAGCTGAAAAAGCAGCCCGGGTTTACGAAGCAGAGCCAGGATTACCAGACGGTGATGGTGGAGTTAAATATTGCCGACGATTATTTTAAGATGCTGGATGAGTCGCTGGAGGCCAGACAGCAGAAGGAAGATATGGAGAAGGAGACTTACAGCTTAAAGCATGAGCTTGTCACCACCCAGATGAAGCTGGAGGCGGCGTTAAAGGAGCTGGAGGAACTTCAGAAGAAGCCGGCAAAGAACGAGCAGGAGTTAAAGCGGCTGAAAGAGGAGAACCAGAAGCTGCGGGCCATCAAAGCGGTGAATGAACACGCGGGGCCGGCAGGTGGAAACAGTCAGAAAAAATAAAGGATTACATAGCGGGGGTGTCTCATAGGAATATTGGGACATCCTTTCTTACCTATAAATGCGGAAGAAATGCAGAACAGGGGCCGTGGGCAGGCGGCGGAATGGAGAGATTTTTTATGAGACGACAACAGGTGGAAATTCTGGCGCCGGCCGGTTCTTATGAGAGTATGACGGCGGCTGTCGCGGCGGGGGCGGATGCGGTTTATATCGGCGGCAGCCGTTTTGGAGCCAGGGCTTATGCCGATAATCTGGATGAGGACCGGATGCTGGAAGCGATTGATTATGTCCATCTTCATGGATGCCGGCTGTATATGACGGTGAATACGCTGGTGAAGGAAGGGGAACTTGCCGGGCTTTATGAGTATCTGCGGCCTTACTATGAGAGGGGGCTGGATGCGGTTATTGTGCAGGATTTAGGGGTGTTTGCCTATATACGGAGACATTTTCCCGATCTGCCGATTCATGCCAGCACGCAGATGACGATTACCGGGGCTTATGGGGCGAAGGTTTTGAAGGAGCTGGGAGCTTCCAGAATTGTGACGGCGAGGGAATTGTCGCTGGAGGAGATCAGGAAGATCCATGAGACGGTGGATGTGGAGATTGAGAGTTTTGTCCATGGGGCATTGTGCTACTGCTATTCCGGCCAGTGTCTGTTCAGCAGCTTGGTGGGCGGACGCAGCGGGAACCGGGGGCGGTGTGCCCAGCCGTGCCGGCTTCCTTACGACGTGAAGCGGGATGGACAGGTGCTCAATCAGGGAAATGAGAAATATGTACTCAGTTTGAAGGATTTGTGCACGCTGGATTTGATACCGGATCTGATCGAGGCAGGCGTGTTTTCCATGAAAATTGAGGGGAGAATGAAGAGCCCCAGATATACGGCGGGAGTAGTCAGCATTTACCGGAAGTATGTGGACCGGTATCTGGAACGGGGGCGGAAAGGCTTCCGGGTGGAGGATGCGGACCGGAAGGCGCTGTTAGATTTGTTTGACCGGGGTGGATTTACGGAAGGATATTATACGAAGCATAATGGGGCGGATATGGTGGCGGTGAAAGAAAAGCCGGCATTCCGCCAGGGGAATGAAGAGCTGTTCCGGTATCTGGATGAGACTTATGTGATGAAGAAGCAGCAGGAGACTGTCACCGGGGAAGTGGTGATGGCAGAAGGAAAGCCGGTGCGGATGACTTTGCGGTGCCGGGATGCGGAGGTTTCTGTGGAGGGCGATGTGGTTCAGACCGCGGTGAACCAGCCAATCACGGCGGAGAAGCTGGAAAAACAGATGAGAAAGACGGGAAATACTCCCTTTGTGTTTGACCGGCTGGAGGTGACTGTGGAGGGCGCGGGATTTTTGCCGGTGCAGGCGCTGAATGAACTGAGACGATGCGGGCTGGAGCGGCTGGAGGAGGAGATTCTGAAACCGTACCGGAGAAGCGGAGAGGTGACGGCTGGGCCGGATGCTGCCTTAAACGGTGGACAGGAAGAAACCAGGAATGTGGCAGAGACGGCGGAGTTTGCGAAAACAGACTTGACCAGGCTGGCTTCGAACAATCCGATGGAACTACATGTTCTGCTGGGGAATCCAAAGAGTTTGACCATTGTGCTTGCCAGCCCGGATGTGACCGAGGTGATGGTGGAAGCGGATGGATTTTCACCGGATATCTGGGGGAAGACGGTGGAGCGGTGTCATGAGGCCGGAAAGCGGTGTGTGCTGGCGATGCCGCCTGTTTTCCGGACGGAGGCGGCTGCCTTTTTTGACGGGAATTCCGAGTGCCTGAGACAGGCCGGTTTTGACGGTGTACTGGTCCGGGCATTGGAAGAAGTGGAATATTTGAAAGAAAAAGGGATGGATGTGGCCTGGATTGCAGACCATAACCTGTATACCTTCAATCATTTGGCGGCAGGGATGGCTGCAAAGCTGGGGGCCGGCAGATTGACTCTTCCGCTGGAGCTCAACAGCCGGGAACTGGAGGAGACGGGGTGCCGGGGCCGGGAACTGGTGGCTTACGGGTATCTCCCTATGATGATTTCCGCCCAGTGCATCAAGCGGACGGTGGAAGGCTGCAGTAAAAAGCCGGGATTATTGATGCTGAAGGACAGAACAGGCAAGGAACTGCCGGTGCAGAACCACTGTGTGTTCTGCTATAACACCATTTATAATACAAGCCCGCTGTCTCTGCTGGGATTAGAAAAACTGGTCGGCCGTCTGGCGCCGGGGGCAATCCGGCTTCAGTTTACAGTGGAGACGCCGGAAGAGACCGGGCAGATTGTGAGGGCATATGCGGCAGCCTTCCTGCATGGGGAACCGGTGGAATCCCCGGTTCGGGAATTTAC
Source organism: Bacteroides thetaiotaomicron (assembly GCA_034142505.1). Classification (GTDB taxonomy): domain Bacteria; phylum Bacillota; class Clostridia; order Lachnospirales; family Lachnospiraceae; genus Hungatella_A. Next base: position 5,230 of record JAWZDV010000095.1, on the reverse strand, counting down.
AAGAGGACATATGAAACGCGGAGTGGAGTAGGTGATAACTTGATTAATCTGATTGTAGACGTATCAAAATATTTGATGATACTGCTGATGGCAGTCTATACGTACCTTAACTTCCGTTTTTTCGGGGTGGGTGAGGAGAAGAAACGGCGCATCTGCGGGAAACAGAATGTGGTGATGTTCTTCAATCATCTGCTGGCCTATGTGATTATCTATCTGATGACGGAAGATATGAAAATGCTGGTGTTTTACTGTGCCCAGGTCGTGTTCTTTTTATGCTATATCTACCTGTCACGGCTGTTTTACCGCAACATTTCCAGACTGCTGTTAAACAATATGTGTCTGCTTCTCAGCGTCGGATTTATCATCCTGACGAGGCTGGACTTTGGCAAGGCCGTGCGCCAGTTTGTGATTGTGGTGGTGGCGGCGCTGGTTACCTGGGTGATTCCATTTATCATTGACCGGGTGTGGCAACTGAGCAGGATTCCGTGGGTCTATGGGATTTTGGGTCTGGTTCTGCTGGGGGTGGTCTGCGTGGCGGGCAACAGCAGCTTCGGCGCCCAGCTGTCGCTTAGTATCGGCGGATTTTCGTTTCAGCCGTCGGAATTCGTGAAGATTACTTTCGTGTTTTTTGTGGCTACGATGTTTTACCGGTCTACCGGATTTCGGACGGTGGTGGTGACAACGGCGGTGGCGGCTCTTCATGTGCTGATTCTGGTTTTGTCTAAGGACTTGGGGAGCGCGCTGATTTACTTTGTCACCTATCTGTTTATGCTGTTTGTGGCTACCTCCAACTGGTTTTATTTAGGAGCCGGGACGGCGGGGGGCTGTATGGCGGCGGCGCTGGCCTACCAGCTGTTTTCCCATGTGCGGGTGAGAGTGGCGGCCTGGAAAAATCCATGGGCGGATATTGACAGCAAGGGGTATCAGATTACCCAGTCCCTGTTTGCAATTGGGACCGGCGGCTGGTTTGGAATGGGGCTTTACCAGGGGATGCCGAAGAAGATTCCCGTGGTGGAGAAGGATTTTATCTTTGCGGCGGTCTCGGAGGAGATGGGTGGAGTATTTGCTCTCTGTGTACTGTTAATCTGTCTGGGCTGCTTTTTACAGTTTATGATGATTGCAAGCCGGATGCAGGCATCCTTTTTTAAACTGCTGGCCTTTGGGCTTGGCATGGTCTATGTGGTGCAGGTGATTCTGACGGTGGGAGGCGTGATCAAGTTTATCCCGTCCACGGGAGTGACGCTGCCATTTGTCAGCTATGGAGGCAGTTCGATTCTGGCGACTTTTATTATCTTTTCGGTGGTTCAGGGGCTGTATATCCTGAAACGGAATGAAGAAGAGGAAGATGCATGATGAAATGGAAGGTGGGGAAACGTCCGAAAGGGGATCATCCGGCCCAGAAAGCCAACAAGAATATTCTGAAGCTGACTTATCTGGTGGCAGGGATGTTTCTGTGCATGGCGGTTTATTTTGGATATTTCCTTCAGGTGGAAAGTGAAGACGTGATCAATAATACCTACAATGCCAGGCTGGACAGCTTTGCCGGCCGGGTGGTGCGTGGGAAAATCTTAAGCAATGACGGCACGGTGCTGGCGGAGACCTTGGTGGACCAGGATGGGAATGAGACGAGGAATTATCCATACGGTCCGCTGTTTGCCCATGTGGTGGGGTATTCCACCAAGGGGAAGACGGGAATTGAGGCTCTCAGTAACTTTTATCTGCTGACCTCCCATGTGAATCTGGTGGAGCAGGTGGTCAATGAACTGTCGGGGGAGAAGAACCTGGGCGATGATGTGGTGACCACACTGGATGTGGGATTACAGCAGACGGCGTCGGATGCCCTGGGGGGCAGAAGAGGCGCCGTGGTGGTGATGGAGCCGGATACGGGGAAGGTGCTGGCTATGATTTCGCGGCCGGAATATAACCCCAACACGCTGATTCAGGATTGGGACGTCCTTACGGTGGATGGCAATGCGGACGCCCAGCTGGTGAACCGGGCCACCCAGGGACTGTATCCGCCTGGGTCCACGTTTAAGATCGTGACGGCATTGGAATATATCAGAGAGCACCCGGATGATTATCGGAATTTTACATTTGACTGTGACGGGTATTATGAACAGGGAGAGTATACGATTAAATGTTACCATGAGACGGCCCACGGGCATCAGGATTTGAATCTGGCTTTTGCCAATTCCTGTAACGGGGCCTTTGCCAGCCTGGGACAGACTCTGGATTTGAACCGGCTGAAGGGGACGGCGGAGGAATTGTTATTTAACACGGAACTGCCGCTTTCGATTGCTTATAATAAGAGCAGCTACGCCATGACGGCGGGAGCAGATACCTGGGAGATTCTTCAGACGTCGATCGGCCAGGGGGTGACCCAGATGACGCCGATGCATAACGCGATGCTGGCGGCGGCGATTGCCAATGGTGGTACGCTGATGAAACCTTATTTTCTGGACCATGTGGAAAATGTGGGCGGAGAAACGATCAAGAAGTTTATGCCGGCGGCTTACGGACAGTTGATGACGGCCCAGGAGTCTTCCGTTCTTTCCGGGATGATGCGGGAGGTGGTGACAACCGGGACGGGATCGGCGGTGCGGACAGACGCGTATACGGTGGCGGGAAAAACCGGTTCGGCAGAGTTTGACGCGAAGAAGGAGACCCACGGCTGGTTTGTGGGCTTTGCGCCGGCGGAGGACCCGAAGCTGGTGGTCAGCGTGATTGTGGAAGAGGGCGGTTCCGGCGGCAAGGCGGCGGCGCCTGTGGCCAGAGCGGTGTTTGACGCATATTTTTCCAGGTGAGTGTGGGAAAGCTGGTGGATACCGGGGGCAGCAGCAACGGTTGATCAGGAGCGCAGGAGTGGCCTTGTATGGCAGGAAGCCGGGAAATCACGATTAGAGGATGGGAGGACTTATATTCCATGAAAAAGACGATAGCGGTGGTGGCGCTGGACCCTTTGGCCTGTGCTTCTTATAAACGTGAGATACAGGGGCTTTTCGGAGAGTATGCGCAGGTGAACGGGTACAGTGTCGGAGACGGCTCGGCCTCCGGCCGGCTGCCCCGGGCGGATTTGTATGTGATTTCCACGGATGCTTACGGTTCTCCGGAGGAGGTGAGCCGCCATGTGCCCATCGACGGTGAGGTGATGTCCATTGAGGTCTCCTTCCGCATCAGCAGTCTGGAACAGCTGTGGAAGGTTCCTAAGGGTACGAAGGCGCTGTTTGTCAATATGACCCAGGCGATGGCCCGGGAGGCGATTACACAGCTGGCGTCCCTCGGGGTGAACCATATCCAGTTTATCCCGTTTTATCCGGGAGCCGTTTTGACGGAACCGGTGGAGCTGGCAGTGACGCCGGAAGAGGCGCGGTATGTGCCGGAGGGCGTGTCTGAGGTGATGGATCTTGGGCAGAGGGCCTGCACGTCGGGGATGATGATTGAGATTGCCCTGCGGCTGGGGCTGGAGCATCTGCTGGAAACGGAGCCGTTTCAGAAGTATTTCCAGTCCATTGCCACCAGGAATTACAGCTTTGACCAGATGTTTGCACGGTCGAAGAATCTGGAAAGCCAGTTTCATATTCTGATGGAGATTCTGGATGAAGGGTTGGTGGGAGTGAATGCCACCGGTGAAGTGTTTGCCTGCAATAAAAAGGCGTGTAAGATCGCGCGGGTGTCGGAGCAGTTTGCCATTGGGCGGAAGGGGGAGGATGTATTTCCCTTTATTCCGTTTTATACGGCGCTGAAGGAGCGGAAGAAGGTGCCGGCCAAGGTGGTGAAGCTGTTTGGGACCAATATTTCCATCGCGGTGATGCCGGTGCTTCGGAAAGAGGAGTGTATCGGGGCGTTTGCCACGCTGCAGAGATTTAATGAGCTGGAATCCCGGCAGAATGAACTGCGAAGCCAGCTGCTGCAGAAGGGACATTATGCGAAATATACGTTTGAGGATGTGATCGGGACGTCGGAGGCGATTTGCCGTACCAAGGCGATTCTGGGACGGATGGCGGCCACGGAAAGTCCGGTGCTGATTGTGGGCGAGACGGGGACCGGCAAGGAATTGATGGCTCACGCGGTCCACCAGGCGTCCGGAAGGGCGGAGGGGCCTTTTATTGCTATTAATGTGGCGGCAATGCCGGAGAATCTGCTGGAGAGCGAACTGTTTGGTTATGAGGAGGGAGCGTTTACCGGGGCGAAAAAAGGCGGCCGGCCGGGCCTGTTTGAGTTTGCACACGGAGGGACGCTGTTTCTGGATGAAGTGGAGGGGATGAGTCTGTCCATGCAGGTGAAGCTTCTGCGCGTGCTTCAGGAGCGGGAGGTCATGCGGGTGGGCGGCAGCAGCATTGTCCGGGTGGATGTGCGGATTGTGGCGGCCACCAATGAATCGCTGGAGGAGAAGGTGGAGGACGGAAGTTTCCGCCGGGACCTGTATTACCGGCTCAATGCGCTGACGGTGGTGGTGCCGCCGCTGCGGGAGCGGGGGGACGATATCTTTTTGCTGCTGGAGCATTTTAAAGAGGAGCTGAACGGGAGTTTTGAGTTGTCAGGGAAGACAGAGGAGTTCCTGAGGAAGTACCCGTGGCCGGGGAACATCCGGGAATTACATAATGCGGCGGAATATTTTAATTATACGGGGAAACAGGTAGTGGAACTGGAAGACCTGCCGCCTACCATGTCGCGGGTCAGAAGTGGCGGCGGGGCAGCGGGGAAGGGGTGGAAGAAGGAGATTGGCGGGTATTTGGAGCAAACGGCAGGGGAGAGGTCGGAGCGTGAGACTAATAAGGAGTTAGGAAGTCCAGGCGCTTGGGGAGGTTCCGGTGATCCGGGGAGTCAGGGGGACCGGCTCGGACTGAATGAACTGGAACGACTGAACGGCCAGCCGGAGCTGCCACTGCGCTGGCTGGTGCTGGAACAGCTTTTTCTGGCCTCTGAGCAGGGAACTTTTGTCGGGCGGGAGAAAATACTTCTGGCGGCGAAGGAACGGTATATTCCCGCCTCTCAGAAGCAGGTTCGTGATATTCTGAAAGAACTGTCTGAGCAGGGACTGGCGGTGACAGGCCGGGGGCGGGGCGGCAGCAGGATTACGGGAAGAGGAAGAAGCTGCTGGCTGGAATATGAACAATCGCGGGAGGGAGAGTAGGAAGTTGTGGAGGGAAACCACGAGATGCATAGGTTATCCCATTCGGAAGGCTCCCTGGGCGGGCTCTGGCTGGTCTCATGCTTCCGGGGCTAAGAC
>JAWZDV010000094.1:0-6411 GCA_034142505.1 Bacteroides thetaiotaomicron | reverse complement strand
AACAAAGGATAATTCTAAATTAACTTCTGTCCAAAACACTCCTGAGGAAAAAATATGAGATATCTGGGAACTCTTTTCGAACAACATTTTATTAAAAAAGAAGAGTACATTGATCACAAGACAAACGAAAAAAAGACTCGTAAGATCCATGACGGTAAAAAATTTGAAGAAATGGTTTCAGATTTACTTGAGAAAATGTATCCTGATACGGGCAGCTGGAATCCTACGGCTGCAACGCATGATGGAAGCAGGGATTATTATACCCAAATTCAAGACCGGCTGCTATGGGCCGAGTGCAAAAATTATAATAATAACATCGCGCTATCGACCATAGCGCCTACTTTAGTGATGGCTCAGGTCTGCAATGTGGATGAACTGCTCTTTTTCAGTTCCAGTCCTATCAATGAGAATACAAAAAAGAAATTATGCTTTTATTCTCATATCAATAAAAAAGTTGTTAAATTTTATGATGGTGAAGTATTTGAACAACTGCTGTTTCAATACCGGGCAGTTCTAGACAAATACCTGGGTTCGCCTGACATAGAGGCTCCAACGGACAGCGCAGGATACACAGTCTATCAATGGCTATTTAAAAATCCATTTTTGAATAACTACAAGGCGGATTACGTCTTCGATAAAGAACCGCTGAAGCTGCAATACAACGATGTTTTCTCTATTTGTTATGCAATCATTAACTGTGATGTCCAAAATCCTTTAGAAGTTGTATTTACTTTAGATCCGGCCGGCGAGGATTATGATTGTTTTGCTCTTTTAAACCGAGAAGATGAAGAGTCGTCTGACAGAAATATCTGTATTCGAAAAAGACTAACACCGAATGAAATGTATTTTCATTCATTTAATTTCAGAATTATTAAAAACAAATCAAGTATGGCATTACCGGTAATACGGGTTTCCATAAATAGAGCAGAACACATAGAAGAGATTCCGGCGATAGAAAAGAACATAGAATGTACTTGTCTAGGAAAGGCCCAATTAGTTGGTTCACACTACGAGAATATTCTTGCACGTTTAGAGAGTGAAATATTAGATGTAAATTATTTATCCGGTATTTTGATTTATGGTTCCAGTGGAACGGGAAAAACACGACTTTTAGAGGATTCTTTAAAACTATTGATAAAGCATGATTACAAGGTTTTGAACTTTGTCGGTATCGTAGAAGATTCCGGAATTAATGTGATAAAGGAAATCGTATATGTACTTTTTGAGCTTTCGGATGAACTGATCAACTATGACTTATTGGAACAGGTGGTTCCCAAGGAACTGGTTCAATCAACGGAAGTAAAAACTGTTATTATGTTTTTAAAATATTTATCCGAGCCCAATGCGAATATTAAGGATATTATTAAAAAATACGGGAAAATAATTTACGAAAAATTATCACGAGAGAAATATGTTTTAATTATCGATAATTTGCAGTATTTTGATGACAGTATGATTCTATTTTTGGAAGAGCTGCTGAGGTATTCTAAAAATAATAATCGTGACAACTGGCTGTCTTTAATTTTGGTAATTAATACCGATTATACCGATGATGCTTCTTCCTGCATCAAAATAAAATATATGGTGGAGCAGCTTTCCGCAGGAAGCGGGTGCAAATTTGTGTCTGAACCGATAGATGGATTTGCGACTCCGGAAATTTCACTGAATTTTTTAAAACAGATTTTAAGAATGAAATCAGAAGATTATGATAATCATTTATTAAAATTGGTCAATCGTCTGTCTTCAAAACCGTATTATATTGAACAGGCTATTATTGATCTCATTAACAGAGAGATTATAACGTTTGTAAATGATGTATTGTATATTAAAGAACCGGATAAATTTATAAATAGTTTAGACAGTATTCCCGATGGGATTAACGAAACCATGAAAAAAAGATGGGCCTTTTTATTAGAGCGCTACCCGCAATACAGGATGGATTTTTTAACTGCGCTATCCATGATTCATTTGTGCAGAAAAATCGATAAGGTGTTTTGGGATCGTATCCAGTTCCATTTTGCCGCGCTTAATATTCTCTGCGATTACCATATTATAAAAAGGGAATACACTCGCAGAACCTGTTATTATCTCTTCGATCATGATTTAGTAGAAAATTATTTTTGTCAGACTTTTTTAAGTTTAAATGATTTCGGAATTGCTTATTTACATAATGGCTATATGGAGGAGATAAAAAATTACAATCCTGCCATATACAATATATGTTTATTAAAGTATGAAAAAATGACGTTTGATGAACTGAATCTATTCATTTCATCCAGTTCTAAAATCACAATTTCATATAAAATATTTTATACTTATTACGAACTTTTAGCGAATAAATATCTGAATGTGGAAGTTTCGGGATCTAATGATAAACTATGGCTTTTTAACTTGAATCAAATCTGTATCCGAATCAGGGATCGTTTAGGAAATAGGCAGGCAGAAGAATTGTTTCTGCATGTTTACGGGCATATTGCATTTCAGGATGAAAAAGTACAAAATGCATTTGAGGAATATACCACATTACTATTTACCTTATGTGAAACTTTAGAACATTTAGGAATGGATAACAGGGTAATAGAAATTTACAATGAACATTTAAGTTATTTCCGAAAGACTAGTTTCAACGACAGGACTGAAATAAAAGAGGTAATCGCATTTATCCATAACAGGCTGCATGTCGCCTATAAAAGGACCAATAGAGACGACGCGGGCCGAATGCAGTGGGCCCACCTGAAAACCTCCCTAAAATTATCAAAAAATCTGAGCGATAAGAGATATCTTGCGGAGAATTTATTTGATCAGGGGAATTTATACTATGATTTTTCCTGTCATCAAAAGAAATTATTGGAGTGCTGGGAAACGGGATGTGAGTTAGTTAAAGATAACCATATAGAATTAATGACGCTGCACAGAATTAAAAAACTGATCCAGATTAGTTTTATAAAAGGAGATTTGAAAAAAATCCCTAGTTTGATACGTTCCGGTTTCAGATATATTGAACATGGGAAATACAATGAATTTCCTTTGTTCTTCAGCAGTTTCTTCTATTTGGCAAATAGTCTTCACCTAATCATGAGCGGCAGTGATGATTTTCGTAAAATAAGTGAAGAATTGAATAATGCTGAAAGTGAATATTTGATTTTTGGAAGAAACCGGGCGGAAATCATTAATTTCTTAAGAGGAAAGCTGGCAGGAAGGCAGAAAGATATAAAGCAGGCATATCAATTTTACCGTGTGGCTTATCAGAATTATGATAATAAGTCCCTGACATTGGCGGCCGATATAGCAAATTATGATATTTTAGCAGAAGATATGGTACTCACAATGCGCGGGCTTCATGCAGATTTAAAAACGTATCCTCTGGCTTTTCTTTCGGATAACCATCGAAAAAGGTGGGAACCGGTTATGGAATTGGATGACAGAGCGTTTGAGACATACAGGAAGAAACATCGGACAAACGCTCTGTATCACAGTGCTGACTGTAAAGAGGGATATCCTTCCATATAAATTAATAATTTCCTTGGTTCACATCAGATAAAAAAGCAATATTTCCATTTTTATCGATTACAATGTCTTTTTTGATGTCCCTGAGATGACACCAAAGCTTATTGTTTTCTAAAGAACCAACTATGTCAACGAAGTATATAATTGGTGTAACTTCATCAATTAAGTTTAAGGAAACATGGTCGTACAATTGCAGTCTGGATAAGTTTCTAGTGCCGGTATTATATTTATAAATGTCGGCAATGGTGATATCTAAAGCATTTTTGATAATATTAAAATACCACTCAGAATCAAACTGAGTAGATAAATCGACGATAAGATAACGCTTATTTAAAATATTATGATTTTTAAAATCAGAGCATATCAGTGTTAACCAATCTTCCATATCATACCTTATTTTGCTAAAACATTTGGCATAAAACATGTTGCTTGCATCAAAGCGATAGTAGCTATAACGGGAATTTTTTGTATTTTTATCGGAACTGCTGCCTTTATGGTATACGACTGCATTGGCGGCCACCCATGTCTCAAATCCTTTTTCTGCAATTTTAAAGCAATAATCACAGTCGCAGCATAAATATGCCATATCATGATCCATTCCACCGACGGATAAAAATAAACCGCGGTTTGTCATGAGTATGGCGCTGCAGGCAGCCTGAACCTTTCGGTCTAGCGCAGCGAGCGGTGATGACGACTTCATTCCACGCAGAGGATGCTCGGACGTATAAGGGGTATAGACGACACCAAAATCGATGATTCTGTCATCCGTGGGGTTGAGCAGCTTGGCGCTAACGGCGCCTATTTTTTCTGAACTGGTATAAACTTTATATAGTTCCTCATACCATCCCGGCAAATAAAAGATATCCTGGTCACACAATGTGACAATGTCTCCGCTTGCCTTTTTCACGCCTGTATTGACTGCCTTTGCGTATAAAATGTCATCATTTATTTTAATAACTTTATATATATCATCTGACAAGTCCAGTTCCAATTCGCTTTTGTCTTTATTATTGGCGACAATGATGATTTCATAATTTAAGTTTAGGGGAAGTGTTTCCCTCAATAACTTCAGTGTCAAGTATAATAGTTCTTTGTTAGAATGATATGGTATTACAAAGCTATGTAGACTATCTAATATATTCATCTTTTATCCTGAGTATAACCCTTTTCCTTTCAAAATATGAATCGAATGATCAAAATCATTATCTGCCTGCGGCTGTTTTTCCGCCCAGCAAATAAATTCCCTGAGTCCTTGCTCAAATGATATTTTCGGCGTATAATTTAGTTTTTCTTTGATATAAGAAATATCTGCCATATTATGGCGGATGTCTCCCTCCCGGTATTGACGGGTGATTTTATAATGTTCGTTCTGCTGTAAGATTTGATACATCATTTTTGCAACACTGAGAATGGTTCTGGCTTCACCGCTGCCGACATTAAAAGTTTCATTATCTGCCTGCTCCTGTGTTAAACTGAGAATGATAGAAGAAACTATGTCTTTGACATGTACAAAATCACGGGTTTCTAATCCGTCTTCGAATATTAGCAATTGTTTTTTCTGCTTTATAAGAGAAATAAATACCGGGAGTATTCCCGTATATGGGTTGACTAAAGACTGTCCGGCTCCATATACATTTTGAAAACGTAAAATAGTGTATGGAATTTTCTTTGCTCCACAGGCGATTCTTATCATATTTTCCTGCGCAAGCTTGCTCATGCCATAGATGGAAGAAGGATGTGTACAGGAAGCCTCGTCTGTGGCGATGGGGCTCAGTTCTTTGCCACAAAATGGACAGGGCGGTTCAAAAAAATGGGCATTGGCATCTAAGAGAACTCTGGTTTTTGGATACACAATTCCACAGGAAGGACAACGGTACTTTCCCTCGCCATATACCGCGCGGGAAGACGCTAAAATAACTTTCTGAACCGAATGGTTTTCGTTGACCAAAGCATCCGCTAAATTAGCGGTTCCCATTATATTTGTCTCGCTATATTGGGATATTTCATACATGGATTGAGCGGTTCCTGTCTCCGCAGCGAGATGTATGACCGCATTTACTTCCCTTATCAGTTTCTTGAATATTTTCCGGTTACAGATATCTTCTTTTATAAATTGGATGTTTTTATCCTTCAGCCATTGTAAATCAGGATCGGCTCCATGTATCTGCGGCTTCAGGTCATCCAAAATACTCAGTTGGTAACCCTGCATGATCAATGCTTCCGCTAATTTTCTTCCTATAAAGCCACAGCCGCCTGTAATTAGAATTCTGCTCCCTGTCTTAAGTGCATTCATACTCTCTCCCATTTTTTTGTATCCAAATTGTATTTTTTAATAATTTTTGCAGGTACCCCCACCGCCATGCAATAGTCGGGAATATCATGCAGCACCAATGAATTTGCGCCAATCACTGCATGTTTTCCTATTCGGGCTCCCTGAGTAATTTTTACTCCAATGCCGAGAAAAGCGCCTTCACCGATCAGGACTTCGGATGACTTTAAAGGCTGCTTGAGAACATTTTGATTGATATCATCAAATGTATGTTCCGTATCGCTTATAAATACAAAAGAGGATATTACCACATTTTTTTCAATATGAACGCTATTTGTACAGATAATTTGACAATACTGTTCCGCTCGAACATTGTCTTCAATCATGATATTCGGGTTAAATTGCTGAGCATAATGCTGCGTTATGGGTTCTATTCTTAGACCTTCCCGAAAACGTACATTTTCCCCGATAAATATATGCTTGCGGTTATAAATTAGTAATGGATGCATAATAACGGAACCTTTGCCATAGGAACCATAGATTCCTTTTAAGAAAAAGGGACAGCAACGGTAAAATATATATGGAATTTTCATTGCTTTGCTCCTTTAAGAGATAATTTAGAATTATCCTTTGTT
>JAWZDV010000093.1:0-10336 GCA_034142505.1 Bacteroides thetaiotaomicron | reverse complement strand
AATAAATCTTGAAAATTTTTCATTTTCCTATTGACTTTTTATTTGCAGGCTGTATTCATCAAAATGAATCGACATTCTGTATGTATCGGTCTGCTCTGGCCGGTATTTTTTTCCATCTATGATTCCTACCGCCGCCTGTGGATGCACGGACACAATATTGGGAATCACCACGGTGTGGAGCGCTCCGGCAATACGCCTCATGATCTCCCAGTCTGTTTCCTTGTATTGAATGAACGGACATTTTGCCTTGGTATCGTTTCCCTTTACGGTGATAATGCTAAGATCCTTTCCCGACATATTTCTCAGGATCTGACCGTAGGTCTGTGATGTGTCCTGAAAAGAACGACAGCGTCTCTCCTGGTCAAAACGGATACTTGCTGATGTGCAGGTGATGTCTATACTGCTAAAATCGGTCTCCACCGCTAATTGATAGCCAGTGACAAAACCGGCAAATAAGACTGTCTCATTCTCATCATCACGATACTTTAAAATCAGTTCCCGGTCATCCAGTTTTCTGACCTCATTCTCATCCAGTTGTGGGAGCACCGCTTTTACGCGTAGAGATGCATGTTCGCTCACGCAAGCCTCCAGACTGATTTCCAGAATTTGTTCAAATAGCAGTCCGCATTCCACATGAATTCTGTCTAAACTAATTCCATCCATTTACGTCTCCCTCCGCTCTCACTGAACCCCCTGGTCCTTTTTCCTCTTTTATGGTCTTACCACTGCCGTCCTCTTTCCCAGTCACTTCTTTTTCACTCTCTTGCGTCCCAGGTTCTTCTCCACTTACCCCCTTTGCACTGGCTATCTTTTCTCCCGCTCCCCCGCCACTGCCGTCTTCCGTATTCTCCAGCTTCGCCTGCGAATCTTCTTTTCCACCTGCCTCTGCCTGGACATCTTCTTTTCCACCAACATCCGCCTGCTCAATCTCCGTATTCACAACTTCCAAAACCCCTTCGATCTCTGTCACTTTATCATCCTGTTTGATACTCTTATACGCATTTTTCGCATTTAAATACTGCTTTTTAGCCTCCAGCATATCGCCGGATTCCTCTGCCTCTTCCGCCATGGTCAAATACTCGTCCGCTTCCATCTCCTTGTTTGCAATTTCCTCTGCTTTGGCCGCTCCGGACTGCATTTTTGCCTGAACTAAAACGATATGGTTCTCATCTTCCAGTTCCTGATATTTCTCCAGCGCCATGGCGTAAAAGGCATTGGCTCCCATATAATCGCCTTCCGCAAACGCGGCGTCTCCCTTCACAGCCAGCTCCGCCGCGCCGATCTCATCCGCCGCCCTGGCCTTTGCCAGCTTTTCTTCCTCCTCTTCCGCTTTATCCCTGGCCGTATACATGGCCTCCAACGACTCCATGGCATTAGTTCTTCCCTCGGGATAATACGTTGCCGTGGCCATGCGCTTGGCTTCCAGATATTTTTCCTCCGCCCGGTTATAGTCTCCCTGGGCCGCCAGACTGTCTCCAAGCTGGATATAATCAAACACAGACAACAGGTTCGTGACGCTAGATAAACGTTTTTCTACGTAAGTATCCGCTGCATGATCCGCGTAGCGGGAGCGCTCCTTTGCCGTCACATAGCCGGCCTGGGCATCCTCGTATTTTCCATCTCCGTAAGCCTCATCTGCTTCATTTACCGACTCGATCAGTTTTAAATAAGCCGTAAGTTCTGCCGTCTTTTTCTTATTCCGAAGCTTTTTCGCCGCCTTCAACGCCTCTTTGCACTCCTCCTGGGCGCGCACAAAATTCTGGTCATGTATGTAATCTACCGTGTCTGTATAATACTGGTTCATATTATTGACCGCATTGGTATGCACCCGCCTGACAATCCACACCACGAGCCATACCAGCAGAACCACAAGCACCGCCGCCACCGCGGCCGTCACTCTCTTCTTGATCTTTCTCGCCCGGTTGGGATCTAAAAAAACTTTGTCCACGAAAATGACTGCCAGCGTATAATTCTCCAGCTGCTCCGGCTGTCTGGCAAGCAGCAGTTCTTCCACATTGTCAAGACTTTCCTGCGGCTCATCCTTGGCCTCGGAGAATACGTCATCCAATTCTCCATCGTCAACATTTTCCCATATTCCACGGGTATACAAGGTGATAATGTCCCCGTTTGCCAGCTTCATCCGCCCGGAAATCTCCGGTTTGAATCCCTGCTCCTGTCCCAGATAGCCATAGAGATTGTTGCGCTCTTCATGCTTGGAAACCACGTCCTCCGGGATCTTTTCGCGGCCTAACAGTTCCTGGCTTAGGGACATATCGCGGCTCTGCTCCATCATATTTCCGTCCCGGTACATCCGCAGTCTGGTATTGCCTGCAAAACCATAACGAACGGATTCATAATTGGAGACCAGCACGGTGACCGAGGCTTTGAGCCGCTCCTTTGTTCCTGATTCGAGCAATGCCTCGTTGGCTGCGTGCAGATAAGAGCTGATAACGCCTTTTTTCATCGACGGATGTTCCTGAAATTTCAGGATAATCGTCTCTATGGCCAATTTTGCACTTTCCGCCTCCCCAAAATCACTGAGACCGTCGGCCAGCACATAACAGGCGAATTCATCCAGTTCCACATATGCAAAGTAATCATGATTTTTTAGTTCACTGCCTGCCTCTGACAAAAAAGCGGTCTTAAACATGCTGTTTTGTTTCCTCATGATATCCGTTCCTCCTTGATTGTCATTTAATCCACACGCAGCAATACTACCGAAGCGTTATCCTTGTCCGGCTCTTCGCTCTTATTGATCAGTTCAATCATGCTGAGCGCTTTCTTCTCACAGCTTTCCTCTGCTGCCAGACAGTCTTCCAACGACTTCCAGCTGGTTCCCTCGTAGAGGCCGTCGCTCATCAATACTACATATTCGCCTCCATACAGGGTAATGGGCGTATCAAAGAATTCCACATCGTGAAAATCATCCTGGCCCACGTAATTATAGAGCCGGTGATTGTGAAGCATGGTCACCGCTTCTTTTTTCGTCAGCTTTCCCTCCATGTATTTTTGTCTCGCCAGTACCTGAATCGTATGGCCGGAGGTCACCGGAACCAGTTCTCCGTTTCGGTAAACCGCGATTTTTACGTTACCGACGGAAGCGTAATATAATTTTCTGTTTTTTAAAAGGACCGCCGCCACGGACGCCGAACCGCGCCCATCATCCAGCTGGTTCAATATTTCCTGATTCGCCCCGTGAAAGGCCCTGCGGAAATAGTACTGCGGGTTGTAAAATGCATTGGCATCCTGGAACATGTCCTGAAAAACTTCCACCGCAATCCGGCTTGCTATCTTTCCGCCATACTGCTTTCCCATACCGTCGGCCAGCACGGCCATGGTGCCGTCTTCCGACTCTACCACACCGTATTCGTCCTCCTGTACCTGCCGGCTTCCAATCGTTTTACAGGCGCCTGATCCACAGCCGCCTCCATTGCCTTTGATATAATCAGGTTCTTTCCCCAATGCACTTCTAATGATGGTCAGAATAACGCCTGACACACTCAAAGCCACAATTGCCATCATAGGAACACTCATGATTTTCCTCCAGCGTCCTCCCACATAAAGCTTTCACCACAGAAAGGTACAAATACGAATTTGCTGTCTCCCATCTCTATGACATCGTAAGATTTTAAGACAATAGGGGTATAAACCGCGTTGTCATTCAGATATACAATGCCGCTGGAATCTCCCGGCAGAATAACCGTCTCTTTCTTTTTGGGGTCAAAGACGATGACGCTGTGATTTCGTCTCGATATCTTGTTATCTCCCAGGATCTGGATGTCCATATCATCCGCGCGGCCAATAAAATTCTTACCGGATTTCACTTTATAGTCCTTGCCCTGCCTTGCGCCGGAAATGCACACGATCCATCCACAGACTGGCGCTAAATCCTGGGCAAACAGCATCTCCTCGATTTCTTCCTCCGTGCCTCCCGCCTCCTGTTTTTCCTTTGTTGCCGTCTCTATATGACAATAGGGACATACCGTCCCATATCTCCTGGATGAAAACATATGCCCATTCTGGCAGCGAATCAGATTTCCCATTGTTTCATACTCCCTTTATCTTTCTATTTTCTGTTACCGAATTAACAGCCGGTTCATACCAATGCAGATGCAGTCGCCACTCTCCAGTTTACAGGGCGTATCCGCCGACAGGCGGTACAGTCTGCCGTCCTCCGCTTTCTTGATTCCCAGCCCGTTCACACTGCCTAAATCCTCCACATACCAGTCCCCGCCGGAATAATTCATCACGGCATGCTCCACATCCGCCATGCTTGCATAGGGACCGCAGCTCAAATCCACATCTACCCGGTTTTCTTTTACATCACGTCCGATCACCATGGAAACCTTTCCATACAGATCCCATACCATCAATTCGGTATCTTCCTCACTTAAAAATACCAGTTCCGTGATCCTGTCCGCCTCCGAAGGCAGCTTTGACACGCCGGATGGCAGAACCATCTTCTGCTTATCCTTATCAAAATATGCTCCCACGGCAAAGCCAAGCATATATACAGCCGCCACTCCGATCAATACATTTCTGGCGAGCCCGCTTTCCATGTACCGCCATGCAATCCATACAATCGCCCCCCAAACGCATACAATCATCAAATCTATGGCTTTTCTCGCATTCACGTGTAAGCCCTCCTACTTCCTGATCCCCATATATCGTTCAAATAAATCCGATACATCGATTGGATTTACTTTTGTTTTCCCGTTATTCTTATTTTCACGATTCTCGTTCTGCCTGCTCTCGTTCCTTTTGAATGGAGCGGAGCGCGCCTGGGCTTCTTTCAGCCTGGCATCATAGACCGCCCGTTTCTGTTCATCACTTAACGTCCGGTAGGCTTCTGTAATTTTCTGAAACTTCTCTGCCGCCCGCCGGTCCCCCTGGTTACTGTCCGGATGATACCGTTTTGACAGCGTCCGATAAGCTTTTTTTATCTCTTTTTGGTCCGATCGTATTGTTACTCCCAGTATATCATAAAAATTCTCCATGGGATACCTTCCTGTCCATAATATTTCGTTAATAGGAATAAGGGCGTGCCCTCCTCTGTATCCGAACACGCCCTTAAACGGCACTATGCGGCCGGGTATCCGCCTTCAATGGTAATCAGACCCAGCTTATCCTTTTTCTGTTTGATCACCAGCGTAAATGTTCCGGTACCTTCCGAATCCCCAAAGTCTTCTTTGTAATCAACCACAAATGCATTGGGGAAATAATACTTTCTCTCCATCACGCCTGCTGCCACATGCTCTATTGTTACTTTCCGGTAACAGTCAGCTTTCTCCGCAGGGATTGAGGACCAAATGGCCATCTTTCTGGTACTGTCAAACGGATCGCCGTCCACCGCCGTCAGGATTCTTCCGGTGATAGTCAGCGTACTTCCCACATCCTTTGTTCTGGCATTGGCATCCAGTGGAATATCGGTTGTAAATGTCACTTTTCTGACGCATTCCTTTGCCACCTCAAAACTCTCGGTACCTTCAATCGTTACTTTATATGACATCTTTCATTCCCCTTTCTCTATTCTCCGCCGAATCCGCCTTCAATGCTGACAGCCGCATTCTCGTCTTTCTTCTGTTTCATGTGGATATAAAATGTACCTACGCCTGCTTCATCATCCACTTCTTCCGTGTATTCCATGACGAACGCGTTGGGAAGCTTGAACTGGCGGACAATCTGGCTTGCGGATACCACGGTGATTTCCACGCCGCGGTAACACTCCGCCTTTTCAGACGGCACCTGTGACCACTGTGCCAGGCCTAACGTCGGGTCACTGCCCTCGCCTCCCAGCTTGTAAAGCATTTTCCCCCAGATTTTCACAGAGAGGCTGTAATCGGTTGCTCTTGCATTGGAATCCAATGCTGACTTGGAATCAAAGTCCACCTTAATAATACTTCTCTCGTCAAAGACAATATCCTCTGACCCGCCGGTAACTTTCAATCTGAATCCCATAAGTCTTCCTCCTTTACTTTGTTGATTTTATCTGAACAGAGCTATGCTCTGCTTGCAGCGTTCAAACGGTTGATCTCCACTTCCAGATTCTTCACGTTGCCGTTGAAGGTGATGTTTAACGTACAGAAGCCCAGTTCCTCATCAATGATATATTCAATATCGTCGCCATTTCCTAAAATAGCGTTTAAGCATTCTCTCTTGGACAGCCACTGGCTCTTCTGGCTGGCTGGGTTGTTGGAGAAGAAGGAGACAATCGCATCCTCCTTGAAATCCCCGGTTCCATGTCTCATGACACGCTCAATATACGTGGTGACCTGTGTCTTGTAAATCGGCTCAAAGGTATAACCGTCGGACATTAAATTCCTGGCTTTATAGACCATGATATTGGTGATATCCGTTCCCTTCAAAGCGGCATTTTCGGAGGAGAATACAAAACCAAAATTCTTCCGGTTGATGTCCGCCTTGATAGAATTGGTGAAACCGGTAATCTCTTTCGCCATACTGGTGTAAGTCACTAAGGAGTGATTGTCTGCCTCGATATCATAGCGGACGCCCGGAAGCTCCGGATCGATTTTAAACCGGCTGCCAAACTTGTCGCGCAGGTATTCCGGACATTGATATGCCGCCGCAATTCCGGCAGCCACATAGGCGGCCCCCACGTACACTCCGTCGATCCAGATTTTCATGATATCTTCTTTTTCCTTGGACAGTTCCACCACATCGTCACGAATCACCATGCGGCGGTCCAGCACGACGCCGGATTTGTCCTTCGGAATGATGGTAAAGTTCGGAAGACACGGGATGGCGTACTCGCTGAACGGTTTGCCCATCAAAGGCGCACAGCGGTCCTCATACTTTTCAATTCCTTCCGTGGCCAGCGCGTTGAAGGTCGTGCTGTCACCGGTCTCATAACTGAAGAAGCACTGCACAGCATAGTCTTTGAAGACATCCAGCAGTCGTCCCAGTGACTCCACGCTGTTTACATCCGTCTTGATCGACACGGTATTTCCTTTAAACCGCTCTCTTGTCAGCTTCATTTTTGAGAACTGGTCCAGGGACACGGACGGTACAACCGCATACCAGACCGTGTTGCTGAAGTCATTCTTGGCGTTGACGGTACTTAAGTAGGTAATCAATCTGGAGATATTGCTGGACTTTGCCATCAGCTCGTTGTCCACGTTTGTGATCAGCATGGATGGCTTCATTCCCTTTACTTTTCTTGGGTACTGCTCGAAAAAGCACCAGATGCCAAGCAGTTTTTCCATCAGCGGTTTTACGGTTTTGATAAATTCATCTTTGGATTCCTTATAAAATTCTAAGTATTCGTTGTAATTCGCCACTTCCCGTTCTTTGTCAATCTGGCTTTCCATGGTGGATGCCAGCGGGCAGAAGGTTCTTGCCACAAGAGAGGTCACATAGTCGTTGCTCTCTTCATTGAGCGCCTCATAATCCTCTTTTAACGCGGAGATCAGTCCGGCATTGACATGGTCATCCACGGTGGCCAGAGCCGTTGTCTCCGCTTTGGGCGCTTCCAGAATTCGCAGTTCTCCGGTTTCACCCATGCTTAAGACTCCCAGGGCCAGCGGGGTATTGTCTTTCTTTTCCGAGCCATCCCCCAGAAGAAGTCTTGTTTTCGTGTCCTCAATCGCCAGGGGCAGCATTGCCATCACATTGTTATAGTTGGCGCTGGCCTCCTCAAACATTACATTCAGCTTGTCCGCCAGATCCTTTTTATGCGGATCGCCATCATCCAGCTTGGCATATTCTCCGTATGTATATTGCAGTTCCTTTCGGTTCTGGCGGATATCGTCCATCACCTTCTTGGGGGAGATCATATCGGTGATCTTTTCAAACTTGAAATCCACGTTGATGCTTCCCTCGGAGCGCTTGGTGTCAACCATGGACATGAGCATATTCATAAACTCATTCTGCCGGTTTAGCGGAATCTCCGTGATCATCTCTTCCGGCACTCCCTCCGGCTTGTCTAAGCGGTAGGAGACTCTCTGGTTGTTGGCGTTAAAATAGCAGTAGACTGCCGGGCTGAATTTCTCCAGCACCTCGTCGAAGCTGCGCACCATCAGATGCTCGTTAATCTCCTTTATTTTATCGTCAGACAGACTTTCCATCCCTCTCACATCCCCAACTAAAGTCAGTAAATCCATCTTTTCCGGGTTTAATGTCTCCATTAACATTGTCCTGTTGGTCTGCTTAATTACATTTGCCATCTTGTTCCTCCTCTTGTTACCCGGCTACCGTTCACTGGGTTTTAAATTTTTATAATGAATCTCCATCTCTGTTTTCTCATCTTCAAAAGAAACTGTCAGTTTCTCATCAAAGAAAACCGGATAGCCCATTCCCTTTTTTAATATCTCTGTCCCACGCAGAACCGTACACCGTTCGGACTGGTCCATAATGATGATTGACCCGTCCGGTCCCGGATAAAATGTGATATCCGCGGCTCCTATTTTCCCGAATTTCAAACCACAGGAAGTTAAGATCCAGTCCAGCGTCATGCGCCCGCCCTTCCGGCCAAACAGCCGGAATGTCTGCGGCGGAATATCCCTGCCGCTTTCTGTGCGAATGACATACATGTTAAACTTACCGGTGTATTCACAGTTTTTCGTTTCCAGCTTCTTGCCTGATTCCCTGGCTGAAGATGGCTGGGCCATGTAAATGACCGTGGTGCGGCTTTTCCTGATCCAGAGAACCAATATGATGATCAATCCCGCGGCAAGAACCGCCAGGCCGAGCCATAATGGCCGGTAGTCCGGTTTTGGTTCCGGAAGCGGATCAGGCGGAATGACCAGTGTCTCTTCCAGTGGCTGATCCATAAAATACTGCTCGGCAAACCCGCCAGTATCCACCAGGACCGAGAGTTTATCAACTCCGTCTATCTCAACGGTCTGCTTGATTTTTCCGTCCTGGATTGTTCCTGTATAACCGGTTCCGTTGATGGTATAGGGAACCGTCTGCCCGTTATAATAATTGCAGTCCCAGAGATTGGTTTCCCGGTTTCCGGCGTCCGCCGCCCATATCGTGAGATCCGCGTAATGCTTGTATGACGGCGGAACACCCTTCTTCAGTTCCGCTTCACTTCGCAGTATTTCCTCTCTCCGGTATGTAATTTCAGCCGCCACTTCCGCGTCAAACTCCGCCATCAGATATGCCTTGACCTTGGAAGTATCGGGCGCGTCAAACTGAATCCCCACTTCCTCCTCATAGGGGCCGTCTATGGTAACCACGGCAAAATTGGAATTGGAGCAAATGTTTCCGTCCTTCGCCGTATAATCAGCCGTAACATTGCTGATTCCTCCCGAAGCCGTCAACAGTATCTTGATCCGTGACGCCCCTGTGCCGGGCAGCTGGATGCGAAAACTCCCGCCGCCGCCATCCGTGGTCCCTGCGGATCTCTTCGGCACTTGAAGGCGGTTGAATACAATTTGGTCGATAATCTGCGATAATGAACCGGACTGTCCCTCCCAGTAGATCGCGCCATCCGTCATTTCCGCCGCGTCAAAAATATGCATCTTGGGCTGTAATTCCGTACCAATCGCAATGATATAAACCTTTACTCCTTTTTCTTTGGCCAGCTGCGCCGCTTCAACAAACTTGATCCTGGATTTTTCTGTGTCTTCCTTTTTTTTCATGGTAATTTCGCCATCCGATATCATGACGATATTACGGCTGGTTCCGTCCCCACCGGAAAACAATTCCATCGCCTGGGCCAGTCCTTCTCCCGCGTTGGTATAGCCGGTGTACGCGACCTCCTCCATCTGGTTTTCCAGGTCCTCTTTTCCTCCTAAAGCATCCGATTTCACCTGAATTTCCGTGTTATATGCAACCAGTCCCGTCCTGTAATCCGACGGCAGACTGTATGCCATCTGCCGGATTGCATCCATCGCCAGACGGTTTTTATCCTGGGCGTTCATGGAATTACTGGCATCCAGCAAAAAAACGACTTCATTTCCGTCATTTTGTCCTGTTTCCGCATAGGAACTAAAGATACCGTTGAGAAACATGTATGTGAAAAGCAACAAACTGCATAAGATATATCTGGCTTTTTTTATAAAAATCCCCTCCCCGCTTTACGCCTATGGATAAAATATCATTTATTTCGACAGGAAACAACATCACATGCACGAACTATGCTGTTTTATGCACCAATTAAAAAACAGATGACTGTTTCCAGGTTCTTTCTGAATTTGGGGTAGATAGGGAGGTATGGGAGGAAAGACGCGGAAGGTGAGGCGCATTCGTTCGTGAGGGGAATGGGGGTGGGGGAGGCAAACGCTGGCTTCGGAGGGGGAATCACTAAGGCCCCGGGAAACGGCTTTGGACAAGATTCAGGAGACCAAACTCGCGCCCAGGTTTCATCAAA
>JAWZDV010000092.1:0-156630 GCA_034142505.1 Bacteroides thetaiotaomicron | reverse complement strand
GGGCGGGGACTTACCGCACCATTCCCTGTCCCGAAGGGGCGGGGACTTACCGCACTACAAATGCCAGCGGTGATCTGGAATTGATAGATACAACGTCTACTCACGGCCAGGACCCATGTTTTGTTGCCGCCTGTCTGGATGGGAGCGCGGTCATGGTGGCGAATTTCATGACAGGAAGTGTATGTTCGTATGCAGTGGACGAAAAGGGGGCATTACATGAGAGGTCGTTTGTGCAGCATCAGGGAAGCAGTATTCATCCGGTGCGCCAAAAGGGACCCCACGCCCATTCCTGCATTCCGATTCCGGGGACGGATAAAGTGCTGATTCCAGATCTGGGGATAGACAAGCTTGTGGTTTACCGGGTGATGCAGAATGGGGAACTTCTGTTTTGTGAAAACGAGGGGTATGACTGTCAGCCTGGAAGCGGCCCAAGGTTCGGAGAATTTCTGGCAGGGACGGATATTTTATATATCATCAATGAATTAGAATCATCAATCAGTGTACTGGATTATGACAGGCAGTCAGGAACATTTGTCAGCATCCAGCAGATCACAACGCTGCCGGCCGCCTGCGAGAATATCTGCGCGGACCTGCACATCACACCGGACGGCCAGTTTTTGTACGCTTCCAACCGGGGCCATGATAGCATTACAAGTTACAAAATTCAGGCCGACGGCACCTTGAAATGGCTGGCGAATGTCCCCTGCGGCGGAAGGACACCAAGAAACTTTGCAATATCGGAGAGTGGAAAAACACTGCTGGTGGGAAATCAGGATACCGATGAAATCGTGCTGTTTGCAGTGGACCAAACGACGGGGATTCTGACAGAAGGAAAGCATATACCGGTTCCGACGCCGGTTTGTATCTGCAGGGCATAATCAATATTGAGGGGATTTTACCATGAGAAATGTGAAAATTGGAGCACCGGGCTATATTCTATTGGACTGCATGGCGAAGGATATGGAAGGGACCCTAAAAAAAGTTGCAGATCTGGGATATGACGGGATCGAAATAACCGGCTTTTTTGGAAAATCAGCAGAGGAAATACGCAGGGCATGTGAACAGGCCGGTATAAAGCCCTTTGGCTGTTTTGTTTCTGCCACGGAAATACTCAGAAAAGAGCCAATTGAAGGAAGCAATAACTGGGGAGAGTTTGCCTATGCGTTTGAACTTCCGGGGGCAGTACCGGAGGAAGCAGTCAGTTATCTAAAGGAAATTGGATGTGAATATGTGGGATTGCTGAATCCCAATGTTCCGTTGACAGAAGAACTGTTGGATAATATCCGTTCCGCCGGGGCATTGCTGGAGTCCTATGGTATGAAACTGCAGTATCATAACCATAATTATGAGTTTATCAATATGGAAAATGGGAAATATCGGATGGAACAGATTTTGGAAGAGATACCGGAACATTTGCTTTTTGAACCGGATCTGGGGTGGATGGAAATCGGCGGGGCGGATTCGGAAGCAATCTTAAAAGAGTATGCCAACCGGATTGAGGTGGTGCATTTAAAGGATTATTACCGGACGGGAAACATAAGAGCGTGGAAGGAATCGTATGTATTTCGTCCGACCGGTTACGGTTCCATGCGGTGGGAAACGCTTATCCCACTGTGTGAAACATTGATTCGGCCGGAGTGGTATGTGCCGGATCATGATAAATCGTATGAAAACTGCGATATCTTTGAAGAACTGAAAATGTCTCTGGATTTTGTTAAGAACAGTTTGAAATATTGTTAAACTGTTAGAATTGGTTATATTGAATTCAGCTTAATGGAAAAACACTGGTGGTGAAGATAAATTTTTATCAAAGCGATCGGTGTTTTTTTGTTACTATCTTTTGGATGACAGGAGGAAATTTCCGGGCGCCTCTTGACAAATGTGATGGGATTCAATATAATGGCTTTAATTTCATGAGTAAAAGCGATGATAAGAAGAAGTAACATTCTGCAGCAGCACACAGAAAGCGGCCGGTTGATGAGAGGCGCGTGGAAAGCGGATTGTGAATACATCTTTGAGCTTCACACCCAACGACGATGAGATGCCATCTAGTTCTGTATAAAAAACAGGCGTATGGATGGGATGGACGGTCCAGTAGGCTGTGACGGATTCCTGCACACGTTATCGTGCTAGAGTATGGATGTTTCGTACTCGAAGAGACGGCTGGATGTGAGTCCGGCTGTGAACATAAGGTGGTAACACGAGAGGTTGTCTCGTCCTTTGGAGGACGGGGCTTTTTTGTTTTTCAGGACCTTTCGCGGCGCCGGTGCAAAGAAGATGATCACGTTTAAAAGTGAAAGAGGATAGAGGCCGAAAGGCGGAACATGAAACTGGTTGGAGCAAAAAAGAAAAGGAGAACTGAGACGATGACATGTTACGACGAACTGGTCGCCCGCGGTCTGATTGCCCAGGTGACAAATGAAGAAGAGATCAAAAAGATGGTAAATGAGGGGAAGGCGACGTTCTATATCGGCTTTGACCCGACGGCGGACAGTCTCCACGTGGGACATTTTATGGCACTGTGTCTGATGAAGAGACTGCAGATGGCGGGAAATAAACCGATCGCTCTGATCGGCGGCGGTACGGGAATGATCGGCGATCCGTCAGGAAGAAGCGATCTGCGCCAGATGATGACACCGGAGATCATCCAGCACAACTGTGACTGCTTTAAGGAGCAGATGAGCAAGTTTATTGATTTTTCCGAAGGCAAAGCGCTGATGGTGAACAATGCGGACTGGCTGCTGGATTTGAACTATGTGGAGTTTCTCCGCGAGGTGGGAACCTGCTTTTCCGTCAATAACATGCTGAGAGCCGAGTGCTACAAGCAGCGGATGGAGAAGGGATTAAGCTTCCTGGAATTCAACTACATGATTATGCAGAGCTATGACTTCTACGAGTTATTCCAGAGATACGGCTGCAATATGCAGTTTGGCGGTGATGACCAGTGGAGCAATATGTTAGGCGGCACAGAGCTGATCCGCCGCAAGCTTGGCAAGGATGCCCACGCCATGACCATCACCCTGTTGTTAAATTCCGAGGGCAAAAAGATGGGTAAGACCCAGTCTGGCGCCGTATGGTTAGATCCAAACAAGACCTCCCCATTCGAGTTCTACCAGTACTGGAGAAATATTGCCGACGCCGATGTATTAAAGTGTCTGCGGATGCTTACCTTCCTGCCGATCGAGCAGATCGATGAGATGGACAAATGGGAGGGCAGCCAGTTAAATACGGCCAAAGAGATTCTGGCCTATGAGTTAACCAAGCTGGTTCATGATGAAGCGGAAGCTGACAAGGCCCAGGAGGCAGCCAGGGCTTTATTCAGCGGAGCCGGTAGTTTAGAGAACATGCCAAGCCATCAGCTGGCGGCAGAGGACTTCACTGACGGAGCCATTGACATTCTGGCCGTATTACAGAAATCCGGCCTGGCTCCATCCCGCGCGGAAGCAAGACGCAACGTGGAACAGGGCGGCGTTTCCGTCAATGGAGAGCAGGTGAAGGATATCAAGACCATGTTTACGGCTGCTGATTTCGGCGGTGACGGAATGGTGGTAAAACGTGGAAAGAAAAACTTTATGAAGGTGACGTTATAAGACATTTGGATACAGGGAAATGATGGCGGCGGACTCTTGGTGATTTTTCATCAGAGTCCGCCGCTTTTTTCGTTTTCGGACCAGTAGCGGGGATATTTTATTGTTGCTTTCTCCAGCGGGATATGCTATGCTTAATTCATTCATCTTTGGCAGTTCATCTGCCGAATGTATCATGTTTTTCGTTATTCAAATGCTGGCAAGTTCGCCGGTGATTTTCATGGAATTGGTAATGGAGAAGGAAACAGGGATTCTTGCATTTTCACAGCGGGCCGGATATAATGGAATCAGGTGTAAGTGTTTGATCGGAGCTTTTCTTTTCCAGGATACCTTTGGAAAGGGAGAGGTTGGATTTATGGGACAAAAGGATCTTTCTCTGGTCCGGTATTTTGAGGACCAGGGGCGCTATGCGGATTTAATCAATGGATTTGTGTTTCAGGGGAAACAAGTGGTCTCCGAAGATGATGTGCAGGATATGGATTCCAGAGTTACTGGAGTGATCGACCGGTTGAAAAAGAGGTTTTTGGTTCAGAAATACCGGGACGGTGTGAAACGGATTGTCTTGGGGATGGGAGTGGCTGTTGTTGGACTTGAGAATCAGGACCGAATTCATTATGGGATGCCGGTGCGGATTATGATGGAAGATGCGGCGGATTATGACAGACAGATGCGCCGGATCGGGCGTTTACACCGCCGGAAACGGGATCTGCAGGGGGATGAGTTCCTTGGCGGATTTGCGAAGCAGGATCGGCTGCATCCCGTGCTTACCATTTGCATCTATTATGGGAAAAAACCTTATGATGGAGCGAGGCAGCTTTATGAGCTGATGGAGATTAAGGACCTGCCGGAGAACTTGAGAGGAATGGTGAATAATTATAAGATTCAGGTGCTGGAGGTCCGAAATTTCAAAGAGATTGACCGTTTTAAGACGGATTTACGGGAAGTGTTTGGCTTTATTCAGCGGGCAGGTGATGCGGATGCGGAACGGAAGTTCACGTTTGAGAATGAAGAGAAATTTAAGGCGCTGGATGAAGAGGCGTTTGATGTGATCGTTGCGGTGACCGGCGCAGAAGAGTTAGAGAGTATGAGGGATACATACCGTGAAGAAGGAGGGAAGATTAATATGTGTGAGGCAATCCGTGGGATGATTGAGCAGGGGAGAGAGGAAGGAATCAGAGAAGGAATCAGAGACAAAGCGTACAAAACTGCCAATAATATGTATTGCAGAGGATTCACCGCCCTGGAGACGGCCAGTCTGCTGGAGGAGGAGCTTGAGACGGTGAAATCATGGTATCTGGAGTGGGATAAAAATTAGGCAGAGAATCGGAGAAGGTCGGGAGCAGAGAAAGGCGGTTTGACATGATTACAATATTTAACAGACGTGAGCTGTATGTGACATTTGACATGAAGAAGTTTCAGGAGGTCCGCACTGCATTAGAGCAGGCTGGGATTGACTATACGTACCGCACAGTCTCTCAGAACGGAAGCGCCGGAATGGCGCCTAACAACCGCAGCCGGATGGGAAGCATTGGTGTGAATCTGGAAAAGGATTTGGAGTATCTGGTATATGTGAAGAAGTCTGAATATGAAAAAGCACTCCACTTGATAAAATAACAGTTTCGGTTTAAAAGCGGTCCTGAATTCCCAGGGCCGCTTTGCGGCTCATGAAACAGCGATTTTAAAAAAATAAATGTTCCATCAAAATCTTAAACCCCATCAAGACCAGAATCGTTCCGCCGGCGAATTCAGCCTTCGATTTATATTTACACCCAAACACGGTGCCAACTTTCACGCCAACGATAGAGAGCACAAAGGTGATCACCCCGATAAAAGAAACCGCCGGGACAATGTCAACCTGGAGAAAAGCAAAGGTGACGCCCACCGCCAGTGCATCGATGCTGGTGGCCACGGCGAGAACCAGCATGTCCTTAGCTGCCACAGAAGCGTCACAGGATTCCGACTCCTTGTTTAACGATTCCCGGATCATATTAAATCCAATTATCCCCAGCAGAATAAACGCGATCCAGTGGTCAACCGATGTGATGGTTTCCTGGAACTGAGAGCCTAGAATGTAACCGAGCAGCGGCATAAACGCCTGAAATCCACCAAAATACAGACCGACTATGACGGCGTTCTTAACGCTCCACCGGCACTGTGACAACCCCTTACAGATCGAGACCGCAAACGCGTCCATAGATAGCCCTACGGCAATGATAAATAATTCGATAAGTGACATGTGAAATCCTCCTGACGAAATCATTGGAATAATAAAATCTTTGATAAGGGTAGGTAACTTATATGTACCAGAGTATAAAAAAAGACCTATCTGCAGCCGCAAACTGCAGATAAGTCTCATTATTTAAAATAAAGCCAGATATGATCCATATCAGTATGTTGACCTTATTACACTCTGATCGTGCTAACTACTCCCTTATCTTTCAGTTATTCTATAAAAGTTCCGGCGTCTTGTCAAGAAAAATTCTCAAAAAACTGAAAATTAGGGCTTGCAAATAGAAAATGATTGTGATACTATAATGGAAATTCAAAATCGTATTTGTCTTGTGGACGGTTGTCCGTGTATGGCAGACACGGTGAGGAAAAGGCTGAGAAAGAGACTCTGACCGAAAGGAACCTGACAGGAAGAGGGCGTCACCGACTGAGAGCGCCGTCATGGGGGAAGAGGTTAAGGGAACACTCCGGAGCCGGTATGTTGAACAGCGGTTTACATAAAATCCAAGTAAGCATATCCGTCGGCACACGTTACGTGCAAGAGTGGGGGTCTGTCTGTTTTATGTGGAGGACCTCAATGCGGGTGGTACCGCGGGAATCAGATTTTGTCCCGTCCCGGAATATGTAACAGTATTCCGGGGCGGGTTTTCTTTTGCCTTTTCCCGGGATCGGAAAACGATTCAAGAAGGTAAGGAGAAATGCGAATTGGAAATGATCAGTGGAGTGAGAAAGAAGGAGACGGTGTGTATCCGGGAGATTCTGGAGAAGGATTTGTTTGGAACGCCGGTGAAGATGAACGGAGCAGTACACACGATTCGGGACATGGGCGAGGTGGCCTTTGTGATTCTGCGGAAAGCAGATGGGCTGGTGCAGTGTGTCTTTGAGGAAGGTGTGACAAAATTTGATTTAAAAAATTTAAAAGAGGAATCGGCTGTGGAGATCACCGGGATAGTGACAAAGGAGCAGCGGGCGCCCCACGGGTTTGAGATCCGGCTGGAGGAGATCCGGATATTGTCGGAACCGGCAAAGGCGATGCCTATTGCCATCAGCAAATACAAGATGAACACCTCCTTGGAGACAAAGCTGTCGCTGCGGCCCATTTCCCTCCGGAATGTAAGGGAGAGAGCAAAATTCAAGATTCAGGAAGGACTTGTGAGAGGGTTTCGGGATTATCTTCACGGCCAGGGATTCACGGAGATCCACACACCGAAGATCGTAGCCCGCGGGGCCGAGGGAGGTTCCAACGTATTTAAACTGGATTATTTCAACAAGAAAGCGGAGCTGGGCCAGAGCCCCCAGTTTTATAAGCAGACTATGGTGGGCGTCTATGACCGGGTATTTGAGGCGGCTCCCGTGTTCCGGGCGGAGAAGCACAATACCACAAGACACTTGAATGAATATGTGAGCCTGGACTTTGAGATGGGATATATTGACGGATTTGAGGACATCATGGAAATGGAGGCCGGGTTCCTTAAGTACACTTTTGAACTTCTGGAGCGGGAGTATGAAAAAGAACTGAAGATGCTGGATGTGACGCTTCCCAGGGTGGACTTCATTCCGGCGGTCAGGTTTGACAAGGCCAAAGAACTGGTGGCTGGGAAATACAACAGAAAAATCAGAACCCCCTATGATTTGGAGCCTGAGGAGGAACTGCTGATCGGTCAGTATGTAAAAGAGGAGTATGGGAGTGATTTTGTGTTTGTCACCCACTATCCATCCAAAAAACGCCCGTTCTACGCCATGGATGACCCGGCGGACGAAACGTTTACCTTAAGCTTTGATTTACTGTTTCGTGGACTGGAGGTGACCACAGGCGGCCAGCGAATCCACGATTACCAGATGATTGTGGATAAGATGGAGAAGCGGGGAATGGACCCGGCGGATATAGAATCGTATTTAATGATTTTCAAATATGGCATGCCGCCCCACGGCGGGCTGGGAATCGGCCTGGAACGTCTGACTATGAGGCTGCTGGATGAGCAGAACGTCAGGGAGACGGCATTGTTCCCACGTGATGTGACGCGCCTGGAGCCGTAACGGCAGGGATTAAAAAAGAGAGGGGTCATTGATATGGCAAATAACATCAGCGACGAGACAGTTGAATATGTGAGTATTCTGGCGAAGCTGGAGCTTTCGGAGAAAGAAAAAGAGGATGCCAAACGGGACATTGCCCGCATGCTGGATCATTTTGATCATTTAAATGAGCTGGACACCTCCGGGGTGGAGCCCATGTCCCATGCATTTTTGCTGCACAATGTGTTCCGGGAGGACGTGGTGACCAATGGAGACCAGCGCGACCGGATACTGCAGAACGCGCCGGAGAGCAAAGAGGGATCGTTCAAGGTTCCGAAAACCATAGAATAGGAGGACGGCCATGAGTATCTTATCATTGACTGCCGTGGAACTCGGCAGAAAGATCAAGAAGGGGGAAATCACCCCGGTGGAGGCTACGAGAGCCGTCTTAGACCGGATCAGGGCGCTGGAGCCGTCCGTGCACTCCTATGTGACGATTGATGAGGAAGGCGCTCTGAAAAGAGCGGAGGAAGTGCAAAAGCTGATCGCTGACGGGACGTTGACCGGACCGCTGGCCGGCGTGCCGGTGGCGGTCAAGGATAACTTATGCACAGAGGGGATGTTGACCACCTGTTCCTCAAACATTTTAGACAATTTTATTCCGACCTACACCGCACAGGCGGTGAAGAATTTGGAGATAGCCGGGGCTGTGATTCTCGGAAAAACCAATATGGATGAATTCGCCATGGGCAGCACCACGGAGACGTCGGCTTTCGGTGTCACCAGAAACCCGTGGGATCTGGAACGTGTGCCAGGGGGTTCCTCCGGCGGTTCCTGTGCGGCAGTGGCGGCAAAGGAGTGCTTCTATGCCTTAGGTTCCGACACCGGCGGTTCCATCCGCCAGCCAAGCTCTTACTGCGGCGTGACCGGAATAAAGCCCACCTACGGAACAGTTTCCCGGTATGGGCTGGTGGCTTACGCCTCCTCCCTGGACCAGATTGGGCCTGTTGCTGAAGATGTGACGGACTGCGCCACAATTTTGGAGGTAATCTCTTCCTACGATAGGAAGGACAGCACATCGGTTCAACGTGACGATTATGATTTTACCTCCGCGCTGGTGGATGATGTGAAGGGAATGAGAATTGGAATTCCGAAAGACTATTTTATAGAGGGTTTGAACCAGGATGTGCGGGAGGCCATTCTTGCGGCGGCCGGTACGTTCCGCGAAAAGGGCGCCGTGGTAGAAGAATTTGATTTAAGCCTGGTGGAGTACGCGGTGCCGGCCTACTATGTGATTGCGTCAGCTGAGGCCAGCTCCAACTTATCCCGGTTTGACGGTGTGAAATATGGTCACAGGGCCAAAGAATATGAAGGACTCCACAGCATGTACAAGAAAAGCCGCTCCGAGGGGTTCGGGACGGAAGTGAAACGCCGGATTATGGTTGGCTCCTTCGTGCTGAGTTCCGGATACTATGATGCTTACTATTTAAAGGCGCTGCGGACAAAAGCCCTGATTAAGAAGGCATTTGACCGGGCGTTTGAACACTATGACGTGATTCTGGCTCCTGCGGCTCCCAATACAGCGCCTAAGCTGGGAGATTCCCTGACAGATCCGATGAAAATGTATCTGGCCGATATTTACACCGTCTCCGTAAACCTTGCCGGTCTGCCCGGCATGACGGTGCCCTGCGGCAGAGACAGGAATGGTCTTCCCATTGGACTGCAGCTGATCGGCAACTGTTTTGAGGAGAAGAAGATTATCCGCGCCGGCTATGCGTTCGAGCAGACAAGAACTTATGAAGCGCCGGCACTTGCCGGGCAGGGCGTGCAAAAGGGGGACAGATAGATGAGTAAACAGTATGAGACCGTCATCGGTCTGGAAGTCCACGTTGAACTTGCCACCAAAACAAAAATCTTCTGCGGCTGCTCCACCGGGTTCGGGGGCGCGCCGAACACCCATACCTGCCCGGTCTGTACCGGAATGCCCGGTTCCCTGCCGGTGCTGAACAAACAGGTGGTGGAATATGCGCTGGCGGTTGGCCTTGCCACCAACTGCGGCATTAACCAGCACTGCAAATTTGACCGGAAGAATTATTTTTACCCGGATAATCCACAGAATTATCAAATCTCGCAGCTCTACCTCCCGATCTGCCACGACGGCTGGGTGGAGATTGAAGGGACTTTTGGCAGAAAAAAAGTGGGCATCCACGAGATTCATATGGAGGAGGATGCCGGAAAACTGATTCACGACGAGTGGGACGACTGCTCTCTGGTGGATTACAACCGAAGCGGCGTGCCGTTGCTTGAGATTGTGTCGGAGCCGGATATGCGAAGCGCCGATGAGGTGATCGCTTATTTGGAGAAACTCCGCCTGATCATCCAGTATCTGGGTGCTTCGGACTGTAAGCTTCAGGAAGGGTCTATGCGGGCGGACGTCAACATATCCGTCCGCGAAGCGGGAGTCCAGGAATTGGAAACAGAACCGAGATGAAGAATTTAAACTCCTTCAAGGCCATCGCCAGAGCCATTGAGGGGGAGAGAAAGAGACAGATCGAACTTCTGGAGGAGGGAAAACCGATTGTCCAGGAGACCAGAAGATGGGATGACAACAAAGAATCCTCCCGCGCCATGCGATCCAAGGAGGACGCCAGAGATTACCGGTATTTCCCGGACCCGGATCTGACTCCGGTGGTCATCAGTGATGAATGGCTGGAGGAGGTGCGAAAACGCCAGCCGGAGCTGCGGACGGAGAAGCTTAAGCGGTACGAGAGAGAATACCGGATTCCCCGGTATGATGCGGAGATTCTCACCGGTTCCAAGCACATGGCGGACTTATTTGAGGCCACGGTTTCCATCTGCCAAAAGCCCAAGGAAGTATCCAACTGGCTGATGGTGGAAACCATGCGGCTGTTAAAAGAACAGGAATTGGACCCGGAAGAGATAAAATTCTCACCGGAAAACCTTGCAAAATTAATTCAGTTGGTGGATAATGGTACTATTAACCGTACGGTAGCCAAAAACGTGTTCGAAGAAATCTTTGCATCCGACATCGATCCGGAAGCCTATGTGGAAGAAAAGGGCTTAAAGGCAGTCCATGATGAAGACGCCCTGAGAACGGCGATTGCAGATATCGTGGCGGCCAATCCGCAATCCGTGGAGGACTACCATAACGGCAAACAGAAGGCCATGGGCTTTTTGGTGGGCCAGACGATGAGAGCCATGGGCGGGAAAGCAGACCCTGTCATGGTAAACAGGATACTCGCAGAAATATTAGGATAAATACAAGGAGAATCGTATGAGGAGGAAGAAAAACAGTATGAAACCATTTGCAGAGATGACAAAGGAAGAGTTACTGGAATTGAGAAAGCAGCTGCATGTCCAGTACAAGGAATTTCAGGGAAAGGATTTAAGACTGGATATGTCCAGAGGCAAGCCCAGTACGGAACAGCTTGATTTATCCATGGGAATGATGGATGTGCTCAGCAGCAGAGACGATCTGACCTGTGACGATGGAACCGACTGCCGGAACTATGGCGTGTTGGACGGAATCAAGGAAGCCCAGGAACTGCTGGCCGACATGATGGAGGTGGCTCCCGACCACATTATCATCTACGGAAACTCCAGCTTAAACGTGATGTACGACACCGTGGCCCGCTCCATGACCAACGGCGTGATGGGCAGCACTCCATGGTGTAAGTTAGATAAGGTGAAATTCCTCTGCCCGGTGCCGGGATATGACAGACATTTTGCCATCACTGAATATCTTGGGATTGAGATGATCAATGTGCCGATGACTCCAACCGGCCCTGATATGGACATTGTGGAGGAACTGGTGGCAAATGACGAGACCATCAAGGGGATCTGGTGCGTGCCGAAATACTCCAACCCGCAGGGAATCTCTTACTCCGATGAGACGGTCCGCCGCTTCGCCCGCTTAAATCCGGCGGCTCCTGACTTCAGAATTTACTGGGATAATGCTTACACCATCCATCATTTATATGACCACGACCAGGATCATCTGATCGAGATTCTGGCTGAGTGTAAGAGAGCAGGGAACCCGGATATGGTATACAAATTCGCTTCCACGTCAAAAGTCAGCTTCCCAGGCTCCGGTATTGCTGCCATCGCGGCGTCCTTAAACAACTTGGAAGATATCAAGAGACAGATGAAGATCCAGACCATCGGCCATGACAAGGTAAACCAGCTGCGCCATGTGCGGTTCTTTGGCGATATCCACGGTATGGTGGAGCATATGAGAAAACATGCGGACATTATGCGTCCGAAGTTTGAGGCGGTGATCTCGATTCTGGAGAGAGAACTTGACGGGCTGGGCATCGGTACCTGGACCAACCCGAAAGGCGGATATTTTATCTCCTTTGACTCCCTGGACGGCTGTGCCAAAGCGATTGTGGCCAGATGTAAAAAGGCGGGACTGGTGATGACCGGGGCCGGCGCGACTTATCCATATGGCAAGGACCCGCATGACAGCAACATCCGTATTGCACCGTCCTATCCGCCCCTGTCGGATCTGGTTCTGGCAATGGAACTGTTCGCACTGTGTGTGAAGATGGTCAGCATTGATAAACTTTTGACAGAGATGAACTAAGACAGAGGAACGAAGATAAAAGTCCCCCTCCCAATGCCTTTTGGGAGGAGGGCTTATTTTTTGGCTATCCTGAACTATTTCCCGGTGGAATCCGAATCCTGTGGGATGGCTTCTGCCCGGAACAGTTCCGTTTTCGTGATGGCTATAAACTCCGGCTTTTTTTTGTCTTCCGTTTTCCAGGTATGGCAGGGAACGTGCAGTTCCAGACGGAGATAGGTGGCCATAACCGGGGTGAAATCATAGATATATCGTGTTAAGTCTGGCGCATTCTGGGATTTGGCCGGTGCTTCTGGCGTTTCTCTGATTTCTTTTGTTTCGAGGGGAAGCCATGGGCCATCCGGGCTTACATTGGACAGATACCACTTTCCTGTCACCGGAGGGGAACTGTGGCGTCTCTCCGCATGGTCTTCCCCCACATAGTGTCCCAGGGCAAGGTTAAGGACTGCCCGGCCCAAAAGTTCCTGGGTGTCATAGGAGAAGAGAAGAACGGCGGAAGCCGCATCCCCGGAAACGAGGAAGGACTGTCTGGCTTTGGAGGCAACATCGGCGGCCAGTCTGTACCGCCGGGCTTCCACCCGTATCCATGCCTTCACGCTGAACCGCCGCCCAAAGGCTTCGGTCTGGCCGGAAACCTCCATGGTTCCTTCTTTTTCATAAGCGTCCGGCCCGGGCATTTTCCAATGAATGAAAAGGGCGGCTGGCACAATCCGGCCGTCCTCTCCGGTTCCGTAGAGATACATGGGAAGTTCCGGTTTGGTGCCCTTGAGGATGGTGGTGTGATAGTCGGGGACGGATGTAACCGGAGGACATACGGAAAGGTTGACGCTCACGGTAAAGTCTCCGGCCGTTCCATTGATGGAATATATGCCCGGCTGACGGATCGTGTCCGGGTTTATGGGCGCCCAAACTACCGGTATTTTCCTTTGGAAACCGTCGATACCGGTTACAGTCAGTTCCCGCGGAAACTCCGGCAGACAGCCGGGAACCGCATAATAGTTTCGCACCAGTCTGTAATAGGCGCAGACGGAAACGCTGTCGGAAGGACATCCGCTGCCAGCGTCTGTGTCATGGGTGCTGTCGGTGGCCCCCTCCGCTTTGTGTCTGCGTACGGCAACCGTTACGGAAGCCCCCTCCAGGCCGTCAGAGGATGCCGACAGTGTAAAGGCCCCCTCCCTGGCAGCCGCCCGGACAATGGCCAGAACTTTTCCGCCAAAGGCCCGCCGGCTGTCCGACTGGTAGGGCTCGTGGTCCACACTGAGGCCGTTATCTACTCCGGCAATAGTTCCCTCTCCCTGGATCTGAAAGGTGACGCGGCTGCTGGCATCCGGCACCGGGGTTCCCTGATCGTCGGTGATATCCGCCGTGATATAACAAAGATCCGCCCCGTCCGCCCGGATACAGGTCCGGTCTGCCGTAAGCCTTAAGCGGCAGGCTTTTTTAGCCGTAGTCACGCTGGAACGCCCCACAGTCTGTGTGATCATTCTGCCGTTCCTGTCATAGCCTGCGGCAGTAAGCGTCCCGTCTTCATAAGGAACCTTCCAGGTCAGATATAAATTCCGGTATTCTTCCGGCCCCCGGTCCACTTCCAGTTTTTGGTCCTCTCCCGATCCCGCTTCCTCTCCCTCATAATACTGATAAGAATATCTCCCTCCTTCACTGGTTTTTACCGTAAAAGTTTTCCTCCCAAGGGAAACCGGTATGCCGGTCCGAGCAGGTGTAAACAGAAGTTCCACGCTTCTTGCGTTGGAATATACAACCACCTTCACCCTGCCGTCCGGCTCCTTAACAATCAGTTCCTCATTCCAGACCGGGAGAATGTGAACCGTGCAGACCCGGTCGTTCCAAAGGCTCTGATAGAGATAATAGCTGTCTTTGGGAAATCCTGCAGTGTCCAGGATTCCGAAATAAGAATGTTTCGGAGCCGGCCACGGCAGCGATGCGGCCCCAGGTCCAATCCCGTTGTAGTTGGTAGGTTCCCCGATATAATCAAAACCGGTCCAGACATAAGTGCCCGCCACATAGTCCTTTCTGATGGTGTCATACCAGGACTGGCTGGCATAATGCCCCCAGGCTACCTTGGATTCATCAAAGGACGTATACTGCCGGTCATACTGTCCGGGATCATACACGCCGCGGCTGTTGATGGAGGAGGCTGTTTCCGAACCGTAAATACACCAGGAGGGATGTCGTTTATGAAACTTATCCAGCATCGAAAGATCCGTATAATTAAATCCCACGGCGCCACCCGCCTGGTCTAAAAGTTCACTGATACAGACCGCCTCCGGCTGGTTCAGCTTCAGACGGTTCTCTCCGGTAGTCACCGGTCTGGAAAGGTCGGCTTCCCGGGTCCAGGAGATGAGCTTTGCGGCCTGGCGGGGATATTCGCCGGGATCAATGCCGATGCCCTCCATCACCTCATTGCCCAGAGACCACATGATGACGCAGGGAGCATTGATATCCCGGCCAATGGCGGCCTTTAAATCAAATTCCTCCCAGGTCATGGAAGCATCAGCGTTCAGAAGGGCGTTATCCGTTCCGATCTGGCGGCCGTACCACCGTCCGTAATCCTCGCTGTTGCCGTTTTTCGAACCGTGCCAGCCGTCGAAGAATTCCTCTATGACCAGAAACCCTTTCCGGCTGCAAAGGTCTATAAAATCCCGGGCCGCCGGATTGTGGGTAACGCGGATGGAGTTGCAGCCCATGTCAGCCAGAAGCTCCAGCTGCCGTTCCATGGCTCTGGGGCAGGCGGCCGCGCCCAGTGCGCCATGGTCGTGATGCAGACATACGCCTTTCAGTTTCAGGGGCTGTCCGTTCAGGAAAAACCCTCCGTCACAGTCAAAGTGGAAAAACCGAAAACCGAAATCCGTGAGACGGCAGTCCGATTCTGTGCCGTCCGCCGTGATCTGCGTTTGGACCACATAGACAGCCGGATGCTCCGGCGCCCACAGCTGCGGGCTGGAAACGGTTACGAATTCGCAGGTTTCCAGACGGGTTTCGCCGGGCTCCATGAAAAACGGAGTCTCCGTGGCAGTGCCGCCGATGGGAGTTCCTCCAAGATCCTCTTTTCTATAAATGGTATGGTTCAGACAGACACAGGCTGACTTCTTTGAATGGTTTTCAATGACGGTTTTGATCTGTACGGTGATAAGTCCCCCGGCTTCCTCAGAAAGCTTCGGCGTCAGAACCGTGATCCCGTGAAGCCCCGCGTGGATGCCTCCCGTGACCGTTAAGCTTACGCCGCGGTAGATGCCGCTGCCAGAATACCAGCGGCTGGAAGGTATTCTATGGTCAACCCGGACTGCCAGCAGATTTTCCCCGCCAAACAGAAGCCAGGGAGTTAAGTCGAACGAAAAGGGGGTGTATCCATAGGGATGAAACCCTAGTTTTTTTCCGTTTATCCATACGGAAGCATTCATATATACACCGTCAAAATCCAGGCGGATTCTCCGGTTCTCCAAATGACGGGGAAGAAAGAAATATTTCCGGTACCACCCGGTTCCTCCCGGGAGATAACCGCTTTCGGCCTCCATCTGGGGAGAGTAGGGCTGGCTGATGCTGTAATCATGGGGGAGGGAAACCAGATTCCAGGCGGAATCGTCCAGTCCGGCCCCTTCCCCTCCCGTCACATCCCCCTGAAAGAATTTCCAGCAGTGGTTAAAGGGAATTTCCACGGCATCCCAGTCAAAGGATTCCACCGGAATTAGTTCCTCCAAAGAGCAGTGAAAGCCCGCCGTTTCCCGGCTCGCTTCCAGTGGAACGTTATTGAAGTCATTTTCCATATCCGCCTCCTTAAGGTTCAAGAACAAAGCAGTCCGCGTAAAATGCCGTATTGACATCCACTTCCCGGGTATCCAAAAGAACCGCGTCCCCCTGTCTGGTAAAAGGCACCTGCTGTCCGGTCCGCATAAGCCGCACCTGTCCTGCTTTTTCGGGAGCCGAAAGGCGCAGGTTAGGAGGCAGCTTCGCACAGTCGTCATAGAGGTAGAAGGCATAGCGGGTCCGGTTTTTCGCGGTATACTTTACCTTTTTTTCAAAATAGGGAGCCGTAATCTCTGTTTCATAAATGCCTTCCCCGTGAAGTTTCAGCCACCGGCCCAGGTCTCTTAGGGATGCCACGGCCCTGGCGGGAAGTTCCCCGTCGGGCTGGGGCGCGATGTTGAGCGCTAAATTGCCTCCCTTTGAGACAACGTCCAGCAGCAGGTGTACCAGCTGCCTGCCGGTTTTAAAATCATCCGTATAGTGGAAGGAGAAACGGTTTCCCACAGTCACGCAGGTTTCCCAGGGGATGAAAAGAGGAGCGTCCGGGATCTGCTGCTCCGGCGTGACAATATTTTCAAATTCACCTCCGGCGGTGCGGTCACAGACGATTAAATGAGGCTGGGGGCCGCTGCGCAGCTTCCCGACGATCTCCGCCAGTCGGATGTCCTGTCTTAAATTAGATGGATTCACCCATCCTCCGTCCAGCCAGAGACAGTCGATTTTCCCATACCTTGTGCCCAGCTCTTCCAGCTGTCTGTGGGTATAAGAAACGAAACGTTCCCAAAGCTCCGTGTGTTCTCCGATATCGTAGTTGACATTCCGGGTGGGCGCGTTTCCGAATTCCCGGTGCCAGTAGTCGTCGGAATGCCAGTCCGGTTTGGAAAAATAGACGGATATGGCCATACCCTGCTTGCGGAATTCCTCATAAAGGCTTCTGGTAACATCCGCGTAAGGATTGGTATGGAAGGGGCAGGACGGGTCCGTGATTTTATAATCTGTGGTATCCGTGTCAAACATGCAGAAGCCGTCGTGATGCTTGGTGGTAAACAGAAGATACTGGAAGCCGCAGTCCTTCGCCAGCTTTGCCCAACGGTCCGGGCGGAATTTGACAGGATTAAAGGTTTTGTTGGCATTCCGGTATTCCTCTTTAAAAGTTTCGATATCCGTCCAGTCCACATCTTCCTGGGACCAGGAACCATCCCCATCCGACAGGGGCCAGGATTCATAGGTGCCTAACTGGCAGCCAGGGGCCCAGTGCATCATGAATCCCAGCTTCAGACCCATAAACCATTTGACATGATCCCTGACTTCCTGTTCCTTTGGCGGGATATAGTTCTCCGACGGGGTATAGGCGTGTACGCCCTGATTGACAATTTCTTTCTTCATATTTATGATCTGCCTTTCCGTCCATGTTGATGGACTCATTATTTTTGCTGGGAGAAATCCAGTGTAATGCGGGCCGTCAGACTCCCGTCCTCTTCATTGTGATATTCCAGCCCGCTGCCGCCCCGAAACCACAAACTGATCCGCTCATTCACATTGCGGATGCCAAAACCGCTGGACACGCACAGTCCGGTGGCCTCATACCGTAGATGGCGGTTCAATTCGCCGGCATCACAGCCGTATCCGTTGTCATGCACCTCGATCATAGTTCTCTGCCCTTCGTTCCAGGCCCGTATACGGATACTCAGATCCTGTCCTTCCCGGACCTTTGCATGGCGGACCGCATTCTCAACCAGAGGCTGGAGCGTGAACTTAGGGATACAGATTTCACCGGCCAGAATCTCTTCATCCAGCTGCAGCCGGTTGTTGTGCCGGATCTGGTAAATGGACACAAACTCCCGGATGTTGGTAATTTCCAAAGAGATGGGAACCATGCCGTCGGAATTGGTGATGCTGTAGCGCATCAGGTTGGCGATGGAATCCACAATGCTGGCAATGTCATCACAATTCCTGGAAAGGGCCAGCCAGTTTACCATATCCATGGCATTAAAGATGAAATGCGGGTTGATCTGGGCCTGGAGCGCCTGCAGCTGGGAGCGTTTTTCCTTCTCCCCCTGTACCTGGATATCTTCAATCAGCTGGTTGATATTGTCGATCAACCGGCAGAAGCTGTCCTCAAGAATCCGAAGTTCCTTTGTATTGGAAGCCTGCAGCCTGCTTTTGTCAAAGTCTCTGGTATCCTGGATGCTGTCGATGTCTTTCGACAGGCGGATTAAGGGGCGGCTGAGCCGCTCAGTGAGAAAGTAGATGACAAACAGGGTGGCAATGGCGATGCCTGCAAAAATCAGACTGTATGTCTTTAAAATAGGGCGGACATTTTCCAGAATATCCCGGTTGGGGGTCAGAAAGAGCAGACGCAGTCCGCCCTGTGCCTGGCAGTTGACGGCCAGATAGGTCTCCCTGTCCAGCTTTACGGTAAATTCCTCCTTCTGCCCGTTTTCCGAGGCCGCCCATGCCCCCTCATACGTGTGCTGGGGGATGGAGGAGTTGCTGCAGTAGAGGACCGTTCCGTTTTCGTCCAGCACGGCATAACCGCTTCCGGCCGTGACCGGATTGCTGGAAAATACCTGTTCCAGCTGGTCTCTGTCCACGCATACCACCAAGACGGCGGTTCCGTCCTTGCTGTACGGTCCCAGATAATAGCTGTTGATAATCTTCCTGGCAATGCAGAATTCATCTGTGGCTTCATTGATAAAGATGTGTTCAAAATCCTTTACGGCCTCCCGGTACCAGCTCTCCCCCTTTACCTGTCTGTTCGAGCAGACGACATTGGAGGCGGCGTAGAAGTTATCATCCAGGGTATAGGGTTCAAAGGTATCCGCAATGGGAAGGGTGTCCGTCAAAAACAGAACGCTCCGGTAATAGTACGTACTGTCAATGACCTGGTGGGTTGCATAATGGGCAAACTGGGTCTGGATCGCGTTCTGGGTCTGAATGGTCTGCAGAGGGTCGGAACAGTCGTAGCTTAAGTAGCCGCCCATGGCCTTGTCGCTGACAATCTGGACGGCAGTATGGTAAACCGACTGGATGAAGTTATCCGCCATCTGACGGTTTAATTCCACCGTGGCCTTCTGCCTGTTCACCGTTTCCTGGAACATGACCCGGTAAAAGTAAAGGTACATGATAGAATAGGAAAGGATGAGAATGAAAAGCATGGCGGCCGCTGTGATATAGAATACTTTTTTTCTAATTCCCATGTGGGCCTCCCTGGATGATTAAGTTCCGGTATTCACTGGGCGTACTTCCTGTTTTCTTTTTAAACAGCTTGGCAAAATACTTGGCGTCACTGTAACCGGAGAGGGTGGAAACCTCGGAGATGGGATACTGCATATCGGCAAGAAGCAGCTTTGCCCGCTCCATGCGCAGCTCCGCCACATAGCTGCTTAAGTTGTTTCCCGTGGCCTGCTTGCACACCGTGCTTAAATAAGAAAGAGATACATGCATGGAGTAGGAGAGGGCGGATAAATTGAAAT
Organism: Bacteroides thetaiotaomicron; assembly: GCA_034142505.1. Classification (GTDB taxonomy): domain Bacteria; phylum Bacillota; class Clostridia; order Lachnospirales; family Lachnospiraceae; genus Hungatella_A. Next base: position 136,960 of record JAWZDV010000092.1, on the reverse strand, counting down.
TCGGGTCGGTATAGTGTTCCCGTATGTAGCGCAGGGCGTAGGAGGTAAAGGCCTCCGAGTGGGAATTTTTGTGCTGGGATATGCTGTCTAACAGGTCGTAATATTTGGTGATAATAAAATCCATCCGTTCCTGGTTTCCTGTGATATCTAAAAAGCTTTCTATGGTTTCATTTCTGGAATAGGCGATGGAGTCCTCGTTTAAATTCAGTTCCTGGAGATAGAGATACAGATAGTTAATCAGCTGGATGCCGGCGGGACTGCCGTCTTTGCCGCCCACCAGTTCTTCAAACAGGCCGGATTTGAAAAATTCGTCCAGAGAATTCGAATCGCCGGTTTTAAGCGCCAGAAGGAGGCGTTCCTGTAAATCCGTGTCCCAGGCGGCTAAGTAGGAACGGCGGCGGCATAGTAACTGTTCGTTTTTATCAGCCAGCAGTTCATTTAAGAGTTTGATCTTTTCCCGGGTGATGGGTTTTAAAATATAGTCGATGACGCCGTACTGGATCGCCTGCCTGGCAAGTTCAAATTCTCCGTGGGCCGTCAGCAGGATGACCTGGGTATCCTCCTTCTTTTCATGGATAAGACGGGACAGCTCAATTCCATTCATGCCCCCCATCTTGATGTCGGAGATCACCACGTCCGGACGGACGGTTTCCATAAGCACCATGGCGTCCTCCCCGGAGGAAGCGGTGCCAATGAGCTCTCCCTGGAAGGCTGTCCAGTCCAGCATGGAGATTAAGCCTTCGATTGCAAATTTTTCGTCGTCCACCAATAGTAATTTTAACATAGCTGCCGTGACTCCTTCTTAATGGTTATCCATGATTTTCATGCTACAATTATAAAGTGAAATCCTGCCGGGCGCAATAGATAGGAAAATATCTCCACCAAAGTAAAAAAAAGTCGCATTGTGGAACTGTTCTCTCATCATATAAAATAAGAGTATCAGAAATTTATTGGTTCGAAAAAGGAGGCCGCCGTATGCAAGTAAGAAAAAAAAGCCGCTGGTTCTATTTTAAGAAGAGCCTGCCGCTTACCCTGATGGCTCTTCCTGGCCTGATTTTAATGATTCTGTTCAAATACCTGCCCATGGCCGGTATTGTTCTGGCGTTTAAGAAATATAACATTCGGGACGGAATCTTTGGAAGTGCCTGGAACGGGTTTAAGAACTTTGAGTATTTATTCAAAACCAAGGATGCCTGGATTATCACCAGAAACACGCTGGGTTATAATCTGCTGTTTATCGTGCTGGATCTGGTACTGGCCGTCACCCTGGCAATTATACTAAACGAGATTCACCAGAAGAAGACAGCCAAGGTCTTCCAGACGGTTTTTATGGCCCCCTATTTCCTTTCCTGGGTGGTGGTGTCTTTTATCGCCTACTCCCTGTTAAGCGTGGACAACGGCTTTATCAACCGGACGCTGGGGATGGAAATCACCTGGTACTCTCAGAAGGAGGCATGGCCCTTCATCCTGATTATTTTCCAAATCTGGAAGACAATCGGGTACTCTACCGTCATGTATTTAGGTTCTCTGGCGGGGATTTCCGATGATTACTATGAAGCTGCGCTGATGGACGGAGCTACCAAATGGCAGCAGATCAAATACATTACGCTGCCCTGTTTAAAAGGCATTATGATTGTTCTTACAATATTGGCCGTGGGAAAAATCTTTTACGCCGACTTCGGCCTTTTCTACCAGCTGCCCCGGAATTCGGGCCCATTGTATCCGGTGACCAATGTCATTGATACCTACGTCTACCGCTCCCTAAAAGAGAATGGCAATATCGGTATGGCGGCGGCGGCTAACTTATACCAGTCACTTGTCGGTTTTATCCTGGTACTCACATCGAATCTGGTTGTGCGCAAGATTGATAAAGACAGTGCGCTATTCTAAGGAGGTTATCATGGCTAAGAAAAAAGAAAAGAATTTTAATTCCATCAGCCGGCGCACCAATGTTATTTTCCTGTGTCTGCTGGCCGCGCTGGCTCTGTTGTGCGTGATGCCGGTCCTCCTTGTGGTGGTGGTCTCCTTCAGCAGTGAGCAGAGCATTTATCTGAAAGGATATTCCTTTCTGCCTGCGGAATTCAGCCTTGACGCGTACCGGTTTTTCCTGCAGCTGGGCGACCAGGTATTCCGCTCCTATGGGATCACCATCTTTGTCACGGTGGCAGGCACCTTGTTCAGCCTTACGGTGACAGCAATGCTTTCCTATGTGCTGTCCCGCCCGGATTACCGGTATGGAAAACCGTTGATGCTTCTTCTGCTGTTTACCATGCTGTTTAACGGCGGCCTGGTGCCAAGCTATATGGTAAATACCCAGCTTCTGGGGCTGCGGGATTCCGTCTGGGCGCTGATTCTGCCTATGTCGCTGAACGTATTTTATGTCATTGTGCTGCGGACCTTCTTTCGAAGCATTCCGCTGGAGATCATCGAGGCGGCCCATATTGACGGAGCCGGTGAGTTTAAGACATTTTTAAACGTGGTGCTTCCGCTCTCCAAACCGGGGATTGCCACCATTGGCCTGTTTACGGTGATTGCCTACTGGAACGACTGGTTCCTGGGAATGCTCTACATATTTGAGACGAAGAAATATCCCATCCAGACTCTTCTCCAGAGTATGCAAAACAGCTTAGAGGCGCTGACCCAGTCTTCCAACAACGCGCTGGAATATGCGGAAATGGCAAAGAACGCTCCCACGGACAGCGGCCGGATGGCGCTAACGGTTCTGGTTGTTCTTCCGGTTATGCTGGCCTACCCGTTCTTCCAAAAATACTTTGTGAAAGGGCTGACCGTAGGCGGCGTGAAGGGGTAGGATACAGATAGATACAGGTACGATACAGAAGAGTGTATGAGATCCGCAGACGCGGAGGAGCATTCTGTATATAGAAGCAGTGAGAGACAACCTACAAAAAGAAATGGAGGAAATGATTATGAGATCAAAGAAATTATTACAGGCAGGCTTAGCTGCGGTTCTGGCCGTTTCCCTGCTGGCCGGCTGTGCCGGAGGCTCCGGCGCCCCCGACACTACCACAACCGCCGCAGGCGCTGCCGATACCACGACGGCGAAGGAAGAGAAGACAGAGACGCCAGAGGAGATCGTGACGCTGAAATGGTATATGTCCATAAACCCGGTGGCTCCGGATACGGATAAGGTAATTGAGAAGCTGAACGAGTACACCAGGGAGAAAATCGGCGTGGAGATCGATTACACGGTAATCGCCAATCCCGATTATAAAGAGAAAATGCCGACCCTCATCAACTCCGGAGATTATTTTGACATCTGCTTTACCGCAAACTGGACCACTCCTTATCTGCAGTTTGCAGCCAAGGATGCGTTCCTGGATATCACAGAGCTGCTGCCGCAGTATGCCAAGGAAACTGCCGACTTCATTCCCGAGGCCCTGTTAAACGCCGCGTCAGTAAACGGAAAACTTTACGGCGTTCCTTCCTATAAGGAAATGGGATGGCAGTCAGGTTTCTTTGTAAACAGTGATATGGCAAAGGAATACGGTATTGATTTGACCGCCGTAAAGACCATGGCGGATTACACAGAGGTTCTCAAAACCGTAAAGGAGAAATCAACAGCGGCAGGAAAGAACGTCATCGGCGTAAGCGGACTGAGATACCAGTTTATGGTTCCTTTCGAGAGCTTAACCGGCAACCCACAGCTCCCCGGCGCTTCTGCTGTAAAGGAGTACAACAACTTTGCCGGACAGGAAGAGGTATTTAACCAGTACGCGGCTCCGGACTATATGGAATACTGCAAGCTGGCCAATGACTGGTACAAGAATGGATATCTTTCCAAGGACCCGGTGAACTATGATAAGGACACTGCCAACCGTGACAATGATTTCAAGAACGGCAATCTGTTTTCCTATGTGATCTCCTATGCTCCCGGCGCTGCTGAGGCGGAAGCCGCGAAAACCGGACACGGAGTAGCGTTTATTCCGGTCATGAATCCGCTGTTTGAGACCAGAAACGCCATGGGAGGGCTGCTTGCCATCTCCTCCGCATCCAAATATCCGGAGAAGGCGCTGGAATTCATTAATCTCTTAAACACGGATGAATATGTGGGAACCCTGATCCGCCATGGCATTGAGGGCGAGCATTACACCGCGGTAGGCGACAACCAGGTAGACAGAACCATGGGTGGAACCCTGAATCCGGCGGATAACGGCTATGATTATACCTATGGCTGGCAATTTGGAACCCCGTTTAACCAGAAATGGGATATCTCCTATCCGGATAATATTGAGGATATGTTTAAGGAGTATAATGCTTCTGTCGTTGTAGCGCCCCATAGTGGCTTTACCTTTGACAACTCACCGGTGGAGACTGAAATCGCGGCTGTGACCAGTACGGTGGAGGAATATACCTGGGCCCTGGAAGCCGGCATGGTTGATCCGGAAACTAACATTCCGAAATTCTTAAAAGCGCTGGAAGACAACGGAGTAAATGTTCTGCTGGAAGAAATCAAGACACAGCTGGCTAAGTAGAAAAAAGGAGTTTACCCATGGAAACGAAGAGACCGAATATTCTCTTTATTCTTACAGACGACCAGGGGGCCTGGGCGATGGGATGCGCCGGCAACAAGGACATCCGCACCCCGGTACTGGACCGTCTGGCCGGAAACGGCGTCCGGTTTGACAACTTCTTCTGTGCGTCTCCGGTCTGTTCCCCAGCCAGAGCCAGCCTGCTCACCGGGCGGATTCCATCCGCCCACGGTGTGCAGGACTGGCTTCGCAGCGGGAATCTGGACAAGGATGCATTGGGAGAACTCAAAGACGATCCCTGCTATGCCTGCGAAGAAAAACCAATCCAGTATCTGGACGGGATGCTGACCTATACCGACGTGCTGAAGGAAAACGGCTATACCTGCGCCCTTTCCGGTAAATGGCATTTAGGGGACAGTATGGTTCCCCAACACGGCTTTGACCGGTGGTTTACGATCGGACGGGGCGGCTGTTATTACGATAAGGCGGATGTTGTGGAAGATGGCCGGATTCGGTTTGAAACTCGTTATATCACTGACGTGATCACGGATCAGGCGCTGGATATGATGGAGGAACTGGGCGGGCAGGAGAACCCCTTTTATTTGAGCGTTCATTACACGGCCCCTCATTCCCCCTGGGATGAAGACCAGCACCCGGCGGAATATGTAGAATTGTACCGGGACTGTGGGTTTACGTCCACCCCGGATTTACCGATTCACCCGAACCAGATCGATACCGCTCCCTGCGGAACAGGGGAGACGAGAAAATCCCTGCTTCGCGGCTACTATGCGGCTATCAGCGCCATGGACGCCGGAGTGGGACGTCTGCTGGAAAAGCTGGAGAATATGGGGCTTTTGAAGGACACCATTGTCATTTTTACGGCGGACAACGGGATGAATATGGGCCATCATGGCATATGGGGAAAGGGAAACGGGACATTTCCCTTCAACATGTATGACACGGCGGTAAAGGTTCCCCTGATTATTTCCTGGCCCGGACACTATAAGGACGGAGCAGTATGCCACCGGATGTGCAGCCAGTATGACTTTTTCCAGACGCTTATGGATATGGTGGGAATCCACAGAGAACTGCCCGGCGGTCTTCCGGGTAAAAGCTTTGCAGACTCTCTCACAGACGGGGAGGAAGACGGCGGAGAGGTGGTAATCTATGACGAATACGGGCCAACCCGGATGATCAGAACCCGGGAATGGAAGTACATCTGCCGGGCTCCCTACGGGCCGGATGAGCTGTACCATCTGGAATGTGATCCCGGGGAGGAACACAATCTGATTGATGAGAAAGACATGGTTATGCTGGTCAACCGCCTGTATACCCGGCTGACCCAGTGGTTTTACACCTACGCTGACCCGGCGGTGGATGCCTCCCGGGAGGGAGTGACGGGCCGCGGACAGCTATGCCGCCCGGGCATCTACGCAGACCGGCGGCAGGTGTTCTATCAATAGATGTTCTGGAAACAGGCTATGGAGCGTATTCTATGAGGAGCGTGTGGGAATCCACCGCTCCTTTTTGTCCCAATAAAAAGTCCAGCCACTCGCTGTATTTGGAACCATCCTGATATTGCTGCCACAGGCGGTATTCGTCGGCGGAGAGATAGCGCTTTTTCGTATCCCGGATCGTTCCGTCAGAGGCATCCATGTAGATGTCGGTCCAGAAGTCTGTCAGAGTGGACAGTTCCTCTCCGGTGACGCCTATGGAGGAGAGCATACCCCGCACCAGGCCGGAAGCTGTCTTTTGACGACAGCTCCGGGAATATTCGGAGAAACGCAGGAGTTCGTCATCCTCGTATCCGTGGTCCCGGGCCCAGGTATCCACATCGAGGGGCTGGGACTGGTAAGCGATGCTTTTGGAGGACGGCGTGACCGTGAACCTGGAATAAAGATTCGGATAATCAGCCAGCATCCCCCCTGTCACTTCATAAAAGGGCTTCTTATGGGAAATGTCTCCGGCCGCGTGCTGTTTGTGGAGATGGCCGCTGATATTGAGGGGAATATGGTGCTGCCGCAGCAGGTTTAACAGGGCGTCCCCGTTTTTGAAAGAGTACAGCTTGTTGTACTGGCTGGAACTGTGGCCCAGCAGATTGTGATGGCTGGCTGTAACCACATCCGCGCCGGCCTCGTCTGCTTTAGTCAAAACCTGGGCTGCGAAGGCCAGAGTCTCGTCCTGGATTCCGTCTTTGCCGCCGGGAAGATTGGTGTCCAGCATCAAGACCCAGAATTGTCCGGTCACTTCTGCGGCATAGCTCAAAGAGGAGGAATCCCGCATGAGAGGGGCCCCGTAGCCGTAGTCCTGATAAAGCTCGGCGAATTCCTCGGCAGTGGTGCCTTTTAAATCATGGTTGCCGGGGAGAACCAGAATTCTGGTTCCCTGGTTTTTTGCAGTATCCAGCTTCCGGATCAAAGCTTCATGTTCGCTTTTGTGCCCGTTGTTGGTCAAATCCCCGCACAGCAGCAGAACATCCGGCTGCCAGGCGCTTACCTCATCCAGCAGACAGTCTGTCAGCGGGCTGATGTACTTCATCTGGGGAACCAGGGAACTGGCGGCGTCGGAAACCTGTGGCTGAAAGTGTAAATCTGTCGCCATGGCAAGACGGATGGGAGCGGAGCCGCTTCCTGTGCCGGCGCTGGCGGAAATACCGGCGGGAGCCGGGGAAACTGCGGCACAGCCCGTCAGAGCCAGGGTGAGAGAGAGGGCGGTTAACTGTGATCTTATTTTCATGGAGACTCCTTTATAGCGAAATAAACAATAATAGTAATTATTACCAATATATAACAAAATAGAAAAGAAGTCAATGCATGTTTCTTTTTTTGGCAATTTAGTTGACAAAGTCATGTAATGCTGATATATTTGACTTAGTCATCTAAAGGAGGGATCGAGATGTTTCAACAATCGCTTGCATTTTTTGCAACCTTATTAAATAAGGATTTTACCGCTTACTGTAACCGGAGGCTCGGGGAGGCCGGGCTGATGCAGGGTCAGCTCTATTTTATCCTGTATGTGGGAAAGCATCCGGGGTGTGCACCGAAGGATTTGGTGCAGGCGCTGCGGATGGATATCGGACATACAACCAGAACATTGGTGAAGCTGGAACAGGGGGGATTCCTGGTGCAGGAACAGAATCCGGAAGACAGACGGGCCCATATCCTGCGTCTGACAGAAAAGGGGGAGGCGGCATTTGCCCTCAGCCACGAACTGTTTGCCCAGTGGGACCAGGAGGTGCTGGAAGGGTTTACGACAGAAGAGAAGGAGCAGCTTTTAACACTGCTAAAAAAGACGCTCCGCATGAACAGGAAAGAAGGTGTCCCCTGTGTACGAAACGATATTCAGTCCCGTTAATCTTGGCGGGCTGACGCTGAAAAACCGGATTATTTTCGCACCCACCACGCTGGGGATTGGCGGGGAAGCGCTGGAACAGAAGATCAAAAAGACCGCTTCCGGCGGCTGCGCCATGATTGTGATCGGGGATGTGCCGGTATCAAAGCACGGCGCCCACTCACTGTATCACAAAAAAGGGTTTGCCCACTACGAGCGGCTGTGTGAACTGATTCACAAGGAGGGCTGTCTGGCCTGCGCCCAGCTTCACCAGTCCGACAGCAATTGGAAGGGAATGATCAGATATATTCCCGGAGTTTTAACGAAGAAAATCAGCATGGAAGAGCTGCGCCCGCTGCTGAACCGGCAGGTGGGGGCCTATATCTCCAACATGCCGAAAGAAAAGGTGGACGCCATTGCGGCCTCGTTTGGTCCGGCTGCAGTGCTGGCGAAAAAAGCCGGCTTTGACATGATTCAGGTGCATGGAGACCGGATGTGCGGAAGCTTTTCTTCTTCGGTATTTAACAGCCGGACGGATCTCTACGGCGGCAGTCCGAAAAAACGGGCCAGATTTGCCATAGAGGCGGTGGCAGCAGTGCGGCAGCTTCTGCCGGACATGCCGATCGATTATAAACTGGCGGTGCGGCAGGAATCGCCTCATTATGGGAATGCGGGGGTGCTTCTGGAGGAACTGCCAATATTTGTGCCACTGCTGGAGGAGGTGGGGGTGACCAGCTTTCATGTAACCCTGGCCAATCATGCCAGCCTGACGGATACCATTCCGGGGGCAGACCACCCGTATTTTCAGGAGGAGGGCTGCTTCCTGAGATATTGTGACGAGGTGAGAAAGTATACGAAACTGCCGCTGACCGGAGTGGGCGGTCTGACCAACCCGGATTTTATCGAACAGCAGCTGGCTTCCGGCCGTATCGACTGCGCCGCCATGAGCCGCCAGCTTCTGGCAGACGCCGACTGGCCGAAGAAGCTGCAGCTGGGAGAAAAAGGGGCCATTCACCACTGTGTGCGCTGCAACCGGAAATGTCTTGGCGGTATTCAGCAGCATAAGGGCGTTCACTGTATCTACGATAATGAGAATTAAAATAAAAGGAGGTCATCTTATGACAAAGGGAACAAAAATCTGGCTTTGGTGCGCGCTGGTTTTGAGCGTGCTGACAACAATGATGAACGGAGTGTCGGGACGCTGGATCTCGGTAGTGATTGCAGTGGCTGCGCTGGCCGGTCTTGTCGTATTGCTTTTCACACAGAAGAAGTGGGGCTTCCTCCTGATGTGCGTGTGCGCGGTGCTGTCATTTCTAAACGGCGTTTACCAGGGCGTGATCGGACAGAGCACAATGGTGGCGGCGGTTGTGATGTCGTTAATCGGAGCTGCACTGATTCCGGGAGTGACCTATGCCTTTTTGCGGAAAAGCTGGGGGGAACTGAAGTAGGGGGAACAAAAGAATACGCAGATGCAGGCAGGTGCCGCCGGGTTTCATCCGGCGGCACCTGTTTTTCCATGTCAGGAAACGCCCAAAGAAGCAGCGGCGGCTTGACTTTACCTAGGGGCGCGGATATAATACAATAGAATAAAAATATATGAAAATTGGAAAGAATATGGGAGAATACCGTGATTGATAAATATTGGAGCCGGCTGGTGAACCGGGAGTCGGTGAGTTATATTATATTTGGCGTGTTGACGACGCTGGTGGACTGGGTGGTTTATACGATCTGCTGGAAGCTTGGGATGGATTACCGGGTGTCAACGGCGGTCAGCTGGTGCGCGGCGGTGCTGTTTGCGTTTGTCACCAATAAACTGTTTGTGTTTCAGAGCCGGAGTCTCAGTCTGAATCTTCTGTGGAAGGAGTTTGTATCGTTTGTGGGATGCCGGGCGGCCACAGGGATTTTTACGATGGTGGCTATGATTGTGATGGTGGACTGCCTGCATTTGAATGAATTTTTGGGAAAGTTGGTTGTGTCGGCGATTTCGCTGGTGCTGAACTACATTTTCAGTAAACTGTTTATATTTAAGAAAAATCATGATGGCGAGGAAGAACAGTATGGAACGTGATGAGGCCAGGAGAATTTCGGAGGAACTGGAAGAGCTGCTGAATCAGCCGAGAGCTTCTGTGGGCGATGAGACCGGAGATGATAAACATAACGAGGAGCTTGTTCCGGAATATGAGGAAGAAGCAGAAGCGGTTCAAATGGAGCTTGAGGACGAATCCGTGATGCAGGAGGAGGAGACCGGGACCGGCGAAACCGTGGTTTTGGAGGAGCCGGTGATGCAGGAAAACCGGGAAGTGGAATCGGAGCCGGAAGAGATGGAAGTGCCGAAGGGGCAGGCCGGACCACGGCAGCCGGACAGGGAAGAGTTTTTCTATGACGCCGTGCAGACGGAGGAAGAAAACGGTCCGGTTGATATTTACGATCTGGAAGAGGTGGAGGAACCGCCAAAGTCCCAGGGCAAATATGGGAAAACGTGGCATAAAAAGAATTATATCCGGCCGGCGGACGGGCTGATCGCGGCGTTTGTGGTGCCGGTTGTGGTGATGATTATTATTTTTGCCCAGCGTGGGATATTTCCATTTGGGGAGGAGAGTTTTCTGCGGACGGATATGTACCACCAGTACGCGCCGTTCTTTTCTGAGTTTCAGTACAAGCTGACTCATGGCGGAAGCCTGCTGTACAGCTGGGATATCGGTATGGGAGTCAATTTCTCGGCCCTCTATGCCTATTATCTGGCCAGTCCGTTGAACTGGCTGTTGATTCTTTGTCCGAAAAACCTGATTATCGAGTTTATGACCTATTCCATCGTGTTGAAGATTGGTCTGTGCGGGCTGACATTCGCTTATTATCTGAGGAAACACTGCAATACCTCAGACTTCGGCGTGGCGTTTTTCGGCATTTTTTACGCGCTGTCAGGATATATGGCGGCGTACAGCTGGAATATCATGTGGCTGGACTGCATTTTACTGTTCCCGCTGATTATGCTGGGCCTGGAAATGTTAGTGAAAGAGAGAAAATGCCTCCTGTACTGCACCGCTCTTGGCATGTCGATACTTTCTAATTATTATATATCAATTATGATCTGCATCTTTATGGTGCTGTATTTTGTGGTGCTGCTGATTCTGGAGAAGAAATCCATTGTGGATTACGCCTGGAATATTGTCCATTTCGGTATTTACTCCCTGGTGGCCGGCGGACTGGCGGCGGTGGTGCTGCTGCCCGAGGTCTATGCCCTCCAGACGACGGCTTCCGGCAATTTTAATTTCCCGAAAACCGTGACCTCCTACTTCTCTATTTTTGATATGATTGCCAGACATATGGGCAATGTGGAGGTGGAGATCGGTCTGGACCACTGGCCCAATATTTACTGCGGCGTGGCGGTATTCCTCTTTATGCTGCTATATCTGGTGTGTAAAAAGATATCGGTGCGGGAGAAGGTGATGTACTGCGGGATGCTGCTGTTTTTCTATGCCAGCTTTTCCCTGAATCTGCTGAACTTTATCTGGCACGGGTTCCATTACCCCAACAGTCTGCCGTGCAGGCAGTCCTTTATCTACATTTTCCTGGTGCTGTTTATGTGTTATCAGGCCTACCGGAATCTGAAGGATATCTCGTGGAAGTCGATTGTGATTGCATTCTTCGGGGCGGTCACCTTTGTGATCCTGGCGGAGAAGCTGGTGGAACAGGAGCATTTTAAATACTATGTATACTATGTGGCCATCATTTTCCTGGCGATTTATGCGGGGATTTTGTACCTGTATAAACATAAAAAGGTGAATTCCAATATCCTGGTGGTGATTGTTTTGGCGGTGGTGGCTGTGGAATCGGCGGTGAACACCACGGTGACCAGCGTGACGACCACCAGCAGAACCAATTATATGGACGACAATGCGGATGTGGAGAATCTGATGGAGCTGATTCGTCCCGCCGATACCTTTTACCGGGTGGAGAAGGTGACGAGAAAGACGAAGAACGATGGGGCATGGATGAACTTCCCGTCGGTATCCCTGTTCTCCTCCACGGCCAACTCCAGCCTGACTTCCTTTTTCAAGATGATGGGCTGTGAGGGCAATACCAACGCGTACAGTATTACCGGCAGTACGCCGCTGGTGGATTCTTTGTTTTCTGTGAAATATGGACTTTACTCGGAACAGTCAAATGACGATGAACTGCTGACCTTCAAGGGGCAGTCGGGCGACACTTACCTGTATGAGCGGAATTTCACCCTGCCGCTGGGGTTTGTGGTGGACGAGCAGATGGAAAATAACTGGCAGATGGATCTGGGCAATCCGGCGGAGGTGCAGAACGATCTGTGCAATGTGATCGGGGCCGAGCAGGTGCTGGTGGAAGCCCATGGGGAAACCAAAGGCGACACGTACCGGTTTACGCCGGAGACTTCCGGTGAGTATTACGCTTACGTGGCTAACCGCAAGATTGATGAGATTACCGTCACCAAAGGGGAAGATTCCAAGACCTTTAAGAATGTGGACAGAGGATTCCTGGTGGAGATGGGGTACTGTCAGGCCGGACAGGAAGTGGTGATCAAGACGGCAAAAGAGGGGCAGGACCTGACGGTTCGGACGTATCTGTTCAACAATCAGGGGCTTCGGTCCGTGTATGAAATTCTAAATCGGTATCCTATGACGGTGACCGGCTGGACGGATGAACGGATTGAAGGGGTTGTCACCGTGGAGAAGCCGGGGCTTTTGTACACCAGTGTGCCCTATGACAAGGGATGGACGATTATGGTGGACGGTTCCAGACGGATGCCAAGAAAAATGTTTGGGGCGTTTATGGGCGTCAGCCTGTCGGAGGGCACCCACACGGTGGTACTGGAATATGAGCCGGAGGGGCTGCGGACCGGATTCTATATCACAGCAGGCTGTATTCTTTTCCTGATCATTGTGACGATTACCCGTTATCTGCTGGAGCGGATGAGGCGGGAAGAGGAAGAGTATGAGGCCGATTTAAAAGAGGAGCAGGAAGGGACCGGCGATATGGATGAGATGTCCGATGACGGGGATTCCTTTCCCGATGAGGATGACATAGCGCTGATACAGGAGTTCGAGGAACTGGAATATGAACTGGAGGCGGAGGAAGAACAGGACAAAAAAACGGAGTAATAAGCAAAAGAAAAAACAAGCAGGCAAGGAGATAACAATATGAAATTATGGGGCGGACGCTTCACAAAAGAAACGAATCAGCTGGTGCACAATTTTAATGAATCGCTGTCATTTGACCAGAAATTTTATCATCAGGATATTGACGGCAGCATTGCCCATGTGACGATGCTGGCAAAACAGGGGATTGTGTCCAACGAGGATAAGATCGCGATTATTGAGGGACTTCAGGGCATCAAGGAGGACTTGGAGGAAGGACGGCTGGAGTTTACGAAGGAGCATGAGGATATTCATTCCTTTGTGGAAGCCAACTTAATTGCGCGGATCGGCGAGGCGGGGAAACGCCTCCACACGGGGCGCAGCAGAAATGACCAGGTAGCTCTCGATATGAAGCTGTACTGCCGGGATGAAATTGATGAGATTGACGGGCTGATCAAGAAGCTTTTAAAAGCACTGCTGGGAATCATGGAGGAGAATGTTGAGACCTATATGCCGGGCTTCACCCATCTTCAGAAGGCGCAGCCGGTTACCCTGGCCCATCATGTGGGTGCTTATTTCGAGATGTTCTCCAGAGACCGTTCCAGGCTCTCTGATTTAAAAAAACGGATGAATTACTGTCCTCTTGGAGCCGGGGCATTGGCCGGGACCACCTATCCGCTGGACCGGGAGTATACGGCGCAGCTGCTGGGATTTCAGGGGCCTACGTTAAACAGTATGGATTCGGTGTCGGACCGGGATTATGTGATTGAGCTTTTAAGCGCTCTTTCTACCATCTCCATGCATTTAAGCCGGTTCTGTGAGGAAATTATCATCTGGAATACCAATGAGTATCAATTTGTGGAGATTGACGACGCGTACTCGACGGGCAGCAGCATTATGCCGCAGAAGAAAAATCCGGATATTGCGGAACTGGTGAGAGGAAAGACAGGCCGGGTGTACGGGGCGCTGGTGTCGATTCTGACTACGATGAAGGGAATCCCGCTGGCTTATAATAAAGATATGCAGGAGGATAAGGAGCTGACGTTTGACGCTATTGATACGGTGAAGGGATGTCTGGCGTTATTTACGGGTATGATTTCCACCATGTCTTTTTGCAATGACGTGATGGAGAACAGTGCGAAAAACGGATTTACCAATGCGACGGACGCCGCGGATTATCTGGTGAATCATGGAGTACCGTTCCGGGATGCCCATGGGATTGTGGGGCAGCTGGTGCTGTACTGCATCGGGAAAAATATGGCGCTGGATGATATGTCGCTGGAGGAGTTCCAGGCCATCAGTCCGGTGTTTGAGAGCGATATTTATGAGGCCATCAGCATGGAGAACTGTGTGAAAAAGCGCATGACAATCGGAGCGCCGGGGCAGGAAGCGATGCGGCGGGTGATTGAGATTTATAAGGGCCAGTTAGACGATTAAAGAATCAAAGACAGGACAGGGGCAGGTGAACGAATCACCTGCCCTTGTTGTGTTACTGTTTTTGGATTGGAATTTCTTTTGGAACATGAATGGAGTTGTAAAAATCCTTCTGGCTGCAGCCTGCCCGGCCGCCTCCGGCGCAGGCGCAGGCACAGGCGCATCCGGCACAGGCACAGGCGCAGGCACAACCGCCGCCGCCCCGGCCTCCCGTGTGGTGATAATTGTGAATGCCTCCGCCATAGCCGCGGCCGTTGTCGTAAGAACTTTTTCCCCAAGCAAGCTGGTAGCCGAAATAACCGGTAGCGATGATGATAATGAACACGACACTGCCGTCAATGCCGCTGTCCCCGCCACCATTGTCATAGGGCTTGGACCATTCCACGAGGTAAGGGGAGTCAAAATCGTTAATGTTGTAACTGACCTTCATATTCCGCTTTTTGCCGGGGGAGAGAGTGCCCTCCCAGATCAGGGCATCACCCATCTCCCGGTCGGCGTTGTGGTCAGTTGGAGCGGCCGGATTATTCCAGATGAATTTGTAGTGTTTGACTGTGATATGGTCAAACCAGCCGGGGGTGAAATCAAAAAATGGCTGGTCCGGCTGATCGGGGTTGCTGCACATTAAGCTGCTCTGGGTCACGGTGAACCAGAAGGAAGCGGTTTCTCCTTTATAATAGGGCCGGTTAAGGTCAAAACAGGCGTAGGGGCCGTCGTTGGAATAGGCATCGGAGCCGTAATGGCGGCCTGTGATGGCGCCGCCATATTCCACAAGACCGTAGTCATAGTTGGCCATGCCAAGCTTCACCCACTCAAGGGGGCCTTCCTTGGAATCATTTAATACCTTCCAATCGTAGCGATAGGTGATTTCCACCGCGCCTTTTGGCAGCGGGGTCACCTCCACCTCGTAGTTTTGAATCTCATCCAGAGGGCGCGTGGATATAATCAGATAAAGCAGCAGGATGACTATTCCTATGGCGGTTACCAAAAGAAAACGGGTTAGTTTTTTCTTTTGCTCTTCTTTTTTCTCTAAAGTGTCGTCCATTAAGGCCTACCTCCGTTCAAGAATTTCTCCAACCTCAGTGGGCAGAGAAGCGCTTCCTCTTCCGTCATAGAGCGGATGGATTGACAGGTTTTATGATTCCAGATCTGTTTCCAGGGAGTCGTTAAAAGGTTTCCAAGAGAATATCCTTCTCTCAGCCAGCTCTGGCAGGGAACAACATTCCCGTCGGGAGCCACAGCCATGTTGGAGAGACAGGCGCCGCACATGGGAACCGGGATATTTAGCTGCTTTAAGAGTGTCTGGTCTGCCCGGCCGGGGGAGGTGAAACTGATCTCCATGCCTGTCTCCTTGCAGAACCCGGCGGCGGATGTCAGAATTTCTCCCATCTCCTCCAGGGTAATCTGGGAGGAGACGGACGCAGCCGAGGAGGCATTGCCGGTCTCAATCAGGCCGGAGCAGGTGACATAAAAAACCCCTTGTTCATGCAGGAAATGAAGGGTCGATAGATAGTCTTCATTGTCCCGGCAGAGCGGAGTGTTGACACTGACATTCAAACCTGCTTCCAGGGCATTGAAAAGACCGGCCACAGTCTGTTCAAAGCCGCCGTCTGTGTGTGGAAGCCCGGCTCCTACGAGACGGTTGTGGATGTCCGGATCGGAGGAATAGAGCGTGATCTGTACACTGTCAAGGCTGGCTTCCCGCAGGGCTTCGCAGAGCGGTTTCGTCAGCCGGCAGCCGTTGGTGTTGAGTCTTGTGACAAACCAGCGGGAATAATTGACCAGTTCCACCAAATCGTCCCGCATCGTGGGTTCTCCGCCGGTGAATGTCAGCTGGGGAATCCCTGCTTGTTTGCAGTGGTCTATGATGGTTTTCCACTGGCTGGTGGACAGCTCCTTCACACTGGCCGACGGCTGGCCGGCAGCGTAGCAGTGGCGGCATTTGAGGCAGCAGTTCCACCGGCCGTTTTCCGATACCATGGAACTGATCATCAGATCCATCCGGTGAGGGGCGGACATGTGCTTTGCATAGCTTCTGAGGGACATGGCTGGGATGTCCACGCCGGGTTCCTGGCCGTGGGCGACATCGTAGAAGAGAGTCAGCATTTCCCGCAGATCATCGGCAATCTGCTGCCTGGGGGCCGGGTAGACCCGCCGGGTGCTGGCGGCTGCCCGGGACATGACTTGTTCCATATCCTCCGGTGTCATGGGGCGCCCTTCATATTGATTGACCTCGTGTATAAAACGTTCCAGCAGTATGGCCCAGGAATACCCAAGCGGCAGTATATAATAACCGTTCAATATCATCACATAGGGATTGTGGGCAAATGGCGCCCATTTCGGCGGAATTAAGTGAATCCGGACGCATCCGGGGCCTTCCGGATTCAACGTCGTATGCGCCACCCCCGCCCGCCAGGCCCGGTGGGCGGCAATTTCATGTCTCAGTCCCATTCAAATGTCCTCCTGATTTTGAGTAGATACCTTTATTTTAGCATAGGTGGATGATGGGATAAAGTGGAAATGATGAGGTGGTTAAAATTAAGAGTCATGAAAATACATGAATATGTCCGCTTATATGTATTAATTGAATTAAATTTAGGAAGGAGTGAGTGGAATGTATGATGTAACTCAATGTAAAGAGATTTTTGAGCGATACGGAGGAATAATGCGGGCGGGGGAACTGGATAAAGAGAAGATTTTTTATAGAAAGCTTCAGCGTCTGATTCAGGAGGGCTGCGTAGAAAAGGTTCGCCCCGGTTATTATCAGTGGATTGATCCGGAAGATTTTAGCGAGGCAGGTACGATTACCCGTCTTTATCCGGATGGGATTCTTTGTATGGACAGCGCTCTTCGCTATTATGGATACAGTGACCGCATTCCGGGCGAGTGGCATCTTGCTGTCAGCAAGGATTCCGGGAAGTCGCGGTTTCATTTGGATTATCCCTTTGTAAAGCCATATTATGTGGAACCGTCTCTTTTGAATCTAGGGCTGAACGAGGGGACGGTAGATGGACATCCGGTAAAGATTTACGATAAGGAACGGGTTATTTGTGACTGTCTGCGATATCGCAACAAGATGGATAGAGAGACCTTTCATCAAGCAATTCAATGCTATGTGAGAGACCCTGCTAAGAGTATCCCAAGACTGCTGGCATATAGCAAAGCCCTGCGGGTGAGCAAAGTTGCAAAGGATTTGATTGGAGTGTGGTTGTGATGACAGATCAGGCGGCATCAGTTCTGGCGAAATTGAAGAATAAAGCAAAGATCTCAGGAATCAGTTATCAACAGTGTCTGCAGTTGTTTTTTCAAGAAGAATTTTTGCGGAGGCTGGCAGGTTCAAACTATGCGGGGAACTTTATCTTGAAGGGAGGTCTGTTCATTTACACCTTAACGAATTTTGAAAGCAGGGCTACGGTAGATGTGGATTTTCTGATGCGGGGATTAAATAATGATTTGGCTGAGATGGACAGGATTATCGCGGAGATATTGACGGTAACAACGGATTATGATTTTGTCATCCTGAAGGCGGGAAAAACAAAACCAATTGCTTTGGAGAAAAAATACCATGGAGTCAGTGCCCAGATTACAGGTTCCATCAAGAATGTGCGGGTGCCATTTCAGGTGGATATTGGGGTTGGGGATGTCATTATTCCATGCCCGGAGCGTAGGGAGATAAGGACACAGCTGGAAGGCGATGATTTCAGAGGAGGAATATTTCCAGAGATGGGATGCCGGGACAGGGCAGTGGAAAAGCAGTGAGGAAGCCGCAAAACAGTATCAATAACGGGCCATGCCAAAGTGAAAATCGGCATGGCCCGCAGTGTTTGGTAAATGGAGCTGGTTTTATTTCTGGTTCTTCTCCAATTCCGCCATCTTCATAGCGCGGACCTTCAGTGGGAGGCCGAATAAGGTGATGAAGCCGTCGGCGTCGTGGTGGTCATAGAGATCACCGGTGGTGAAGGAGGCCAGAGACTCGCTGTATAAGGAGTATGGAGAGGTGGTGCCGGCCTTGATGATGTTGCCCTTGTAGAGTTTGAACTTCACTTCGCCGGTTACGTAAGCCTGGGTGGACTCCACAAATGCCTGGATGGCTTCACGCAGCGGAGTGAACCATTTTCCCTCGTATACAATCTGGGCGAACTTGTTGCCCATGTCCTTTTTTACTTCCATGGTGGCCCGGTCTAACACAAGTTCTTCCAGCTGCTGGTGAGCTTCCATCAAAATGGTTCCGCCCGGGGTCTCATAGACGCCGCGGGACTTCATGCCCACCACGCGGTTTTCCACGATATCTACGATGCCGATGCCGTGTTTGCCGCCCAGCGCGTTCAATTCGGTGATAATGTCGGACACCTTCATCTTTTTACCGTTGACACTGACCGGAACCCCCTTTTCGAAGGTCATGGTCACGTACTCGCCCTCATCCGGCGCTTTTTCCGGGGAAACGCCCAGTACCAGCAAATGGTCGTAGTTCGGCTCATTGGCCGGGTCCTCCAGCTCCAGACCCTCGTGGCTGATGTGCCATAAATTGCGGTCACGGCTGTAACTGTTGTCTGCGGAGAACGGAAGGTCGATGCCGTGCTGCTTGCAGTATTCGATCTCATCTTCGCGGGACTGCATGGTCCACACGTCGGTCATACGCCATGGAGCGATGATCTTTAAATCAGGAGCCAGGGCCTTGATACCAAGTTCAAAACGAATCTGGTCGTTGCCCTTGCCGGTAGCGCCGTGGCAGATGGCGGTAGCGCCCTCCTTGCGTGCGATCTCAACGAGACGTTTGGCGATAGCCGGACGCGCCATGGAGGTGCCCAGCAGATATTTATTCTCATAGACCGCTCCCGCCTGCACACAGGGTACAATGTAGTTGTCACAGAAATCGTCGATTACATTTTCTATGTATAATTTGGAAGCACCGGATAATTGGGATCTCTCCTCCAGTCCGTCCAGTTCATTGCCCTGGCCGCAGTCGATGCAGCAGCAGACAACTTCATAATCAAAATTCTCTTTTAACCACGGAATGATGGCGGTGGTATCCAGTCCGCCGGAATACGCTAAGATTACTTTCTCTTTCATATCTTGATTTCCTCCTGAAAAAATGATAATTGGCTTTCATAAATATACACCCATTTTATGGAGAATGCAAGTGTAAAATGAATTTTTATAAAAAAATATTGCATATTATACAAAGTGGATGTATAATTATGAATCAATAAAATAAAAACATTATGAAATGCTTTTCAAGCGGCAGGAAAGTATCTATAATGAGGGTAGATTTGCCGTTGACGGTTTCGATGATTAAATATAAGGAGAGTATGAATATGATAAAAGTAGGCATTATTGGTTCGACAGGATATGCGGGCGGAGAACTGGCCAGACTGCTGCTTCAGAGAGACGATGTGGAAATCAAATGGTACGGCTCCAAAAGCTATGTGGATCAAAAATACGCTTCGATCTATCAGAATATGTTTCAGATCGTGGACGATACCTGTAAGGATGATAATATGAAGGAACTGGCGGAGCTGGTGGACGTGATCTTTACCGCCACGCCCCAGGGACTCTGCGCTTCTTTGATCAATGAGGAGGTGCTGTCCAAGGTAAAGGTGATTGATTTAAGCGCTGATTTCCGGATTCAGGACGTGGCAGTCTACGAGGAGTGGTATAAGATCAAACATCCGACGCCGGAGTACATAAAAGAGGCGGTGTATGGACTGCCGGAGATTAACCGGGAGAAGATCAAAGGGGCGAGGCTGATTGCCAATCCGGGCTGTTATCCCACCTGCTCCACACTGGCTATTTATCCGCTGGTGAAAGAGGGACTGATTGATACGGATACGATTATCATTGACGCCAAGTCGGGCGTGTCGGGAGCCGGCCGGGGGGCCAAGGTGGATAACCTGTACTGTGAGGTCAATGAAAGCTGCAAGGCCTATGGAGTGGCAAGTCACAGGCACACGCCGGAGATCGAGGAGCAGCTGTCCTGCGCGGCGGGAAAGCCGGTGACACTGAGTTTCACCCCCCATTTAATCCCTATGAACCGGGGAATCCTGATAACAGCTTACGCCACCCTTACGAAGGATGCAAGTTATGAGGAAATGAAGGCGGCATATGACAAATACTATGCAGGCGAACCGTTTGTCCGAGTCCTGGAAAAAGACGTGACGCCCCAGACCAGATGGGTGGAGGGCAGTAACTTCGTAGATGTCAATTTCAAAATCGATCCGAGAACCCACCGGGTCGTGATGATGGGGGCCATGGACAACGTGGTAAAAGGCGCGGCCGGCCAGGCGGTGCAGAATATGAATCTGCTGTTTGGACTGCCGGAGAATACGGGGCTCAAACAGATACCGCTGTTCCCATAAAAGGCATGGAATTGTAGATCAGGTGCAGGAAAGAGTATTATAAAGAGAAAACGCGGGCGCATTTCTTGTGGAAACGGTGCGGACACAGGCGGGCAGGAGAGGGTATCAAGTATGGCAGGAACCATGGGTGTGAACATCAGGACGATGACGCTTGATGATTATGATAAGGTATATGCTCTCTGGATGAGTATTCAGGGGTTTGGAATTCGGACACTGGACGATTCCAGGGAAGGCGTGGAGCGGTTCCTTAAGCGGAATCCGGCCACCAGCGTGGTGGCGGAGCAGAATGGCAGGATCGTGGGAGCAATTCTCTGCGGCCATGACGGCCGGCGGGGCTGTTTCTATCACGTCTGTGTGGCGCCGGATTACCGGAAACACGGCATCGGCCACCGGATGGCCCAGTATGCCATGATGGCGCTGAAGGAAGAGGGCATCAACAAGGTCAGCTTGATCGCATTTAAGGAGAATCAGGTTGGAAATGCATTCTGGCAGGGCGTTGGCTGGACGGAACGGGATGATTTAAATTACTACGATTATACGTTGAATGAAGAGAATATCACGAAATTTATCTGAGATGGAGGGAAAGAGGATGAAAGCAATCGAAGGCGGAGTAACAGCGGCGGCAGGATTTCAGTCCGCATCCACGGCGGCGGAGATCAAATATAAGAACAGGCAGGATATGGCCCTGATTTACAGCGAGGTTCCCTGTAAGGCGGCAGGAACATTTACCACCAATATCGTAAAAGCGGCTCCGGTAACATGGGACCAGAATGTGGTGAAGAACAGTCCGTTCGCCCAGGCGGTTGTCATCAACGCCGGGATTGCCAATGCCTGTACCGGTGAGGAAGGTTACAGCTATTGTAAGACTACGGCTGATGTGGCGGCGCAGGCGCTGAAGGTTCCCGCCGAAGCCGTGCTGGTGGCTTCCACCGGAGTGATTGGGATGCAGCTCCCTATGGACAAAATTGCTGCGGGCGTGAAAGCGATGGCGGAAAAGCTGGACGGCAGTCTGGAGAGCGGCACCGGCTCCGCCCAGGCGATTATGACCACCGATACGAAGAAGAAGGAAGTGGCTGTGCAGGTGGAGCTTGGCGGAAAAACCGTCACCATCGGCGGCATGTGCAAAGGTTCCGGGATGATTCACCCCAATATGTGCACCATGCTGGCGTTTGTGACCACCGATGTGAATATCTCCAAAGAACTTCTCCAGGAGGCGCTGAGTGGGGATATCCAGGATACATACAATATGATATCCGTGGATGGGGATACATCCACCAATGATACCGTGCTTCTGCTGGCCAACGGTCTGGCTGGGAATGATGAGATTACAGAAAAAAATGAAGATTATAAAGCGTTTTGCAAAGCACTTAATTATGTAAATGAAACGCTGGCAAAGAAAATGGCCGGTGACGGCGAGGGATGTACCGCGCTGTTTGAAGTGAAGATTGTAGGCGCGGAGAGTAAGGAGCAGGCGAAGGCGCTTGCCAAGTCCGTGATTACGTCCAGCCTGACAAAAGCGGCCATTTTCGGCCATGATGCCAACTGGGGACGGATTCTCTGTGCGATGGGATACTCCGGAGCCATCTTTGACCCGGAAAAGGTTGATTTATTCTTTGAGAGCGCGGCCGGGAAGATGCAGATTATTGAAAACGGCGTGGCAGTGGATTACAGCGAGGAGCAGGCCACAAAGATCTTGTCGGAGCCGGAAGTGACTGCCATTGCCGATGTGAAGATGGGAAATGAGGAAGCGACGGCATGGGGCTGTGATTTGACCTTTGATTACGTGAAGATTAATGCGGATTACCGGTCATAGACGGCAATAAATCAGAAATCAGGGAGGAAGAGTATTATGGAGTTAGACCACAGCATTATGGAAAAGGCGGAGGTACTGATTGAAGCCCTGCCATATATCCAGCGTTTTAACCGGAAAATCATTGTTGTAAAATACGGCGGCAGCGCCATGGTGGACGAAGAACTGAAAAAGCATGTGATTCAGGATGTGGTTCTGCTAAAGCTGGTTGGATTCAAGCCAATCATTGTACACGGCGGCGGTAAAGAGATCAGCAAGTGGGTCAATAAAGTGGGCATGGAACCTAACTTTGTCAATGGTCTAAGGGTTACCGACGAGCCGACTATGGAGATCGCCGAGATGGTTCTCAATAAAGTGAATAAAAGTCTGGTTCAGATGGTCAACGAACTGGGTATCCAGGCTGTTGGCATCAGCGGCAAGGACGGCATGATGCTCAAATGTGACAAGAAATATTCAAAAGGCGAGGATATCGGTTTCGTCGGCGATATCAGAGAGGTGGACCCAAAACTGATCTATGATCTGCTGGAGAAGGATTTCCTCCCGATCATTTGTCCCATTGGATATGATGACAACTATCTCAGTTATAATGTCAATGCTGATGATGCGGCCTGTGCCATTGCAACCGCGGTGAAAGCGGAGAAACTGGCATTCTTAACCGATGTGGAAGGCGTTTACCGTGATTTTGAAGACAAAGATTCTCTGATTTCCGAGATGACAGTGGAAGAGGCGCAGGAGTTTGTATCCGGCGGTTCCCTGGGGGGCGGGATGCTGCCGAAGCTTCAGAACTGCATCGACGCCATCAAGGAAGGGGTATCCCGGGTACATATTCTGGACGGCCGGATTCCCCACTGTCTGCTTCTGGAGATTTTCACCAATAAGGGGATTGGAACAGCGATTATCAATTCGCGGGAGGAGAAATTCTATCATGGAAAATAAGATGATTGAGAAGGCAGAAAACCTGCTTTACAAGACCTACAACCGCTTTCCTGTCGTTTTTGACCATGGGGACGGTGTAACGCTGTATGATACGGAGGGAAAGGAATATCTTGATTTTGGAGCCGGCATTGCCGTCATGGGATTGGGGTACAATGACGCGGAGTACAATGCGGCCGTGCAGGAGCAGGTCGGCAAACTGCTTCACACGTCCAATTTATTCTATAACCAGCCGGCAATCGACGCGGCGGAGAAGCTGCTGGCGGCTTCCGAAATGGACCGGGTATTTTTCACCAACAGCGGAACCGAAGCCATTGAAGGGGCGCTTAAGATTGCCAAGCGCTATGCGTTTAACCGGGACGGCCACGGCGGACACGAGATTATCGCCATGGAGCATTCCTTCCATGGAAGAAGTTTAGGCGCTCTGTCCGTAACAGGAAATGACCACTATCAGGAGCCATTCTGCCCGCTGCTTCCGGGAATTAAATTTGCTAAATTTAATGATTTAGAAAGCGTAAAGTCTCTGATCAATGAAAATACCTGCGCTATCCTCATGGAGACCATCCAGGGAGAGGGCGGCATTTACCCGGCCACAGAAGAATTTTTGACAGGCGTCCGCGCTCTGTGTGACGAACATGACATGCTTCTCATGCTGGATGAAATCCAATGCGGCATGGGCCGCAGCGGTTTTATGTTTGCCTGGCAGGAGTATGGTGTCAAGCCGGATGTGATGACCGTAGCAAAGGCCCTTGGAAACGGCGTTCCCATCGGAGCCTTTTTAGCTTCCGGCAAAGCAGCCACCGCCATGCAGCCCGGCGACCACGGCAGCACCTACGGCGGCAACCCTCTGGTTTGTGCCGCCGCCGACAAAGTCCTCGATCTCTTTCAACAACGGAACCTCCTGGCCCATGTCAGGGAAGTCGGCAGTTACCTGTGGGATGCGTTGGAGCAGTTTAAGGATCAGCAGGAGTGCGTGACCGCTCACCGCGGAAAAGGTCTGATCCAGGGGTTGGAATTGAACTGCCCGGCAGCTCCCATCATAAAAAATGCCCTGCTGGACCAGCACCTGATTCTCATCAGTGCCGGCGCCAATATTATCCGGTTTGTACCGCCGCTGGTGATTGAGACGGGGGACGTGGATGAGATGATTGGGAAGCTGAAGAAGGCGCTGGGGTGATGGAACCAGTTTGATGATTGATAATCGAAAACAATCGTCAAAAAAGTCTGAATTTTAATTCATATTAAGAAAAAAGAAAGAATAAGGATAAAATCTGTTCAAAATGTCATGATATAATTCCTCCATATATTTAACAGAGATGAATAAATATATAAGTGCAGCGAGTGTGATAGCTAGTGAAAAAAGGAGGAATTATCATGTTAGAGAGTTTAGGCTTGAACCTGGGGATGATTGTTGGTGTGATTGTGGTGATTTTGCTGCTGGTGATACTGGCAAGCGGGTATGTGAAATCGCCGCCGGATACGGCATTTATTATCTCCGGTCTGAGAAAGAAGACGATCATTGGAAAGGCGAGCATCAAGATTCCATTTTTGGAGAGACTGGATAAGCTGAGTTTGAAGCTGATTCCTATTGATGTGAAGACTTCCAACGCAGTGCCCACGGCGGATTATATCAATATCCAGGTGGATGCGGCGGTCAATGTGAAGATCAGCAGTGAGCCAAACAAGCTGGCTATGGCGGCGGAAAACTTCTTAAACCAGAATACGGAGTACATAGGCCGGGTGGCAAGGGAAGTGCTGGAAGGCAATATGCGTGAAATTGTGGGACGCATGAGGCTGGAGGAGATGGTCAGCGACCGGCAGAAGTTTGCGGAACTGGTGAAAGAGAATGCCATGCCGGACTTAGCTGCCATGGGACTTGATATCATCAGCTTTAATGTTCAGAATTTCATGGACAATAACGGCGTGATCGATGATCTGGGTATCGATAACATTTCCCAGATCAAGAAGAAAGCGGCGATCGCCAAGGCGGAAGCGGATAAGGAGATCGCGGTGGCTAAGGCGGAGGCGGACCGGCAGGCCAATGACGCCAAGATCAATTCCGACCGGGAGATTGCGATTAAGAACAATGAGCTGGATATCCAGAAGGCGGAGCTGAAGAAGAACGCGGACATCAAGCAGGCGGAAGCGGACGCGGCTTACCAGATTCAGGAAGAGCAGCAGAGAAAGACCATCGAGATCACCACGGCGGAAGCCAATATCGCCAAGCAGGAAAAAGAGATTATCATCAAGCAGAAGATGGCTGAGGTGGAAGAGAAAGCTCTGGATGCGGAGGTTCGAAAGAAAGCGGAGGCTGAGAAATACGCCCGCCAGCAGAAAGCGGAAGCGGAGCTCTATGAGCGTCAGAAGAATGCCGAGGCGAAGAAGTTTGAGGTGCAGCAGGAAGCGGAAGCCCAGAAGTCCAGAGCGGAGGCGGAGCGCTTTACTAAGGAGCAGGAGGCCCAGGGTATCCGCATGGTAGGTGACGCGGAGGCGGAGGCCATCAAAGCGAAAGGTATCGCGGAAGCAGAAGCCATGGAAAAGAAAGCGGAGGCGTACCAGAAGTACACCGGCGCGGCTGTGGCGGAAATGATGATTAATGTATTGCCGGAAGTGGCCGGCAAGATTGCGGAGCCGCTGGCGCAGATTGACAAGATCACGATTATCGGAGGCGGTTCGGACAGCAGTGGAGTGGAAAATGTAGCCGGCAATGTGACGACGGTGATGGCAAAACTGTTTGAGTCGATGAAAGAGGCAACCGGGATTGATCTGAATGAGATTGTGAAAGCGAATACGTATGATGCGAAAGTGAACCGGAACATCAATGTGACCGGCGTGTCGGAGAGTGATATTGTCGGCGGGGAACTGGTGAAGAATATCATCGAGGACAGTGTGCAGTAATAAGGAGCATAGAAAAATGCAGTTAATCGTTACCTGGTTAACTGCATTTTTTCTCTATCGATTACAAAACACATGCCGGCCAATGACAGCCTGAACCCTTCTGTTTTCTCCTCTGCGGGAAAAGTAGACGGTTTCAAAGGGCAGAATATTTGTCTCTCCGTTTAACACGGCATTCACATTCGCGATCACTCTGGCAGATGGTATTGCAGCTTGAGAATTTCTGTTTTTCCATGTGGAAAATTGTCTGTATCCGCCGTCCACCTGGCTCAGTACACCGATTCCCGTGTTGGGAAATGCGGGTGAAAAAATCCTGTTTAAAATAACTTCTACGACTGCCTGCTGCCCAAGATCAGGTTCCCCGCCTGCCTCCAGCATGGTAATTCTGGCGATCAGATCCTTTTCTTCTTCACTTAAAACCAGATTCCATCTGTTTACACAGGTTCCTGCGTCCGGCTCTGTTATGTCCTGGGGCATTTCCGCCATGATACCCGGTCCTTTTTGAGGTTTAGGAACTTCGGCCTGCACGGCCGGATACTCTATTTCTCCCGGACCTTTCGGGCGTTTCTCTTCAGATTCGTCCGGGCCGTCTAAGGGCATGTCCACACCTGGCGTCCCGGACGCTGCCCCGGTTTCTGCCATGACAGGCATGGCAAAGAACATTGATACGAATAACATGCATAAGAATATAATTTTCTTCATAGTGTTTCTCCCATATATTAAACAAATACAGGCATTCCCAAAATTACCTGTCCTTGTTAGTGTATACAGGATTTTTGATTTTTAATCCATTTTTCTTGAAATCAGGAAAAAGCCCCCGGTTCATTTCTGAACCGGAGGCAATCCATAACATATTATGTTTAAATTTTGGATGTCTCAAACGCCCCAATTGCTCCGCACACACCGCAGACGTCTGGTCGTTTTTCATATGTAGCACCGCAGAACATGCACCGGTAGCCATCTTTCGCCAGTGGATGAGCGGTTTCTGTCTCCTGCGCGGTCTCTTTTGCCGGTGACTGCTTTCCGCTGCTCAGAGTTGCAAGCGCTTTTAAAAAACGCTGTTCGTGATCTTTTTCAATCGCCGCAATTTTTTCAAACAGGTCGGCAACCTCCGGAAATCCCTCTTCTCTGGCGGTTTTTGCAAAATCAGGATACATGGATGTCCACTCGCCGTACTCTCCATCCATCGCATCCTTTAAATTCTCTTTAGTCTCGCCGATTCCGTCATGAAGCAGCTTATATAAGAGTTTTCCGTGAATGGACTCATTTTTTGCCATTTTCTCAAAAAGTTCGGCAACCTCATCATACTGCTCGTTTTTTGCCTTTTCTGCAAAGAACGTGTATTTGTTCCTCGCCATGGATTCTCCGCTGAATGCGGCCTGCAGATTCTTCTGTGTCTGTGTTCCTGTAAAGTTCATATCTATAATACTCCTTTCTATATAATATTAATAACTGTTTCTATTATTTTATTCCATTACTCAGGAAAAGTCAAACTAAAACTAACTTACATCCTTCCTGTTACGGCGGAAAATCCGTGATATTCTTGACAGATGACCTGCGGGGAGATTATAGTAGATGGAAAGTCATGCCTGGATTGCAAAACGCACTTTTAATAAATGGAAGAAACGGGTTATGCACAGGAATCGATGTAGAATTTGGAAATCAGATAGAGGGAGGAATGAAGAGATGTTGGTGATATCCAGGGACTTTGTGGCGGGAGTTCTGTCGCGGGAGGTGGAACCGGCGGCCCGGTGTCTGAGCGGGGAGACGGTGGTGTTTGAGACGAGAGACTGCTATGACGACGCGGTGACTTGCAAGGAGCGGCCTTTGGGAGACTTTGAAGACGCCATTGAGAATCCGGCGACAGGCCCGTTGTTTGTGGAGGGCGCTATGCCGGGGGATGTGTTGAAGGTGGAGATTCTGGATATTGCGCTGAGGTCCTGGGGCGTGATGCGTTCGTCCGTATCCTATGGAGTGTTTCAGGAGGATTTTGAGGAGCGGACGGCTAGAATTTTTGAATTAAAAGACGGAAAGGTGAAGTTTGATGAGAAGCTGACGCTCGATCTGGAACCGATGATCGGAGTGATCGGGACGGCGCCGGCGGGGGATGGAATTACCACGGATACGCCTGATTATCATGGCGGAAATATGGACTGTCGGAGGATTGGCAAAGGAGCAGCATTGTATCTGCCGGTTATGGTGGAGGGAGCGCTGCTGTCTATGGGGGATCTGCATGCCCTGATGGGAGACGGGGAGGTCCTGATCTGTGGTCTGGAGACAGGCGGCGAGGTGACGGTGAAGGTGACTGTGTTGAAGGACTGTCATTTGCCGACTCCATTTTTGCATCATAGGGGAGACGTGATGACGATTCAGTCGGAGGAAACGCTGGACCTGGCCGGGGAGAAGGCGGCGAAGATGATGAATCGTTTTGTGCAGGAGGCTGCGGGACTTGACAAGCTGAATTCCGGTATGCTGATGTCGCTGGTATCCAACATGGTGGTCTGCCAGGTGGTGGACCCCTTAAAGACAGTCCGGGTGGAATTCCCGCTGGCAGTGCTGGAGCGGTACGGGTATCAACTCCCATAAAGGAAGAAACGGATGGAAGAATAACCATGAGATATTATTTTGCACCGATGGAGGGGATTACGGGATTTGTGTTCCGGGGGGCCCACCATCGATATTTCCCGGGGGTGGATAAGTACTTTTCACCTTTTATTGCCCCCAATCAGAACCGGAGCTTCAGCCCCAGGGAGCGGCGGGATATCCTGCCGGAGAATAATGAGGGGGTGCGGCTGGTTCCGCAGATTTTGACGAATCGGGCGGAGGATTTTATTAAGGCGGCGCTGGAGTTGAAAGCCCTGGGGTATGAAGAGGTGAATTTGAATCTTGGCTGTCCGTCCAAAACGGTTGTCACAAAAGGCCGGGGGTCCGGGTTCCTGGCGGAGCGGGAGAAACTTCGGCAGTTTCTGGATGAGATTTATACCAGGCTGGATATGAAAATCTCGGTTAAGACCAGAATTGGCAGGGATAGTCAGGAGGAATGGCCGGAATTGATGAAATTGTACAATCAATTTCCCATGGAGGAACTGATTATTCATCCCAGAATCCAGCAGGATTATTATAAGAATACTCCGAGACTGGATGTCTTTGGAGGGGCATTGGCGGACAGCAGAAACAATGTCTGCTATAACGGCGATATCTTTACAGCTGGGGATTATGAGAAAATAACGGCGGCATTTCCAAAGGTGAAGGCGGTGATGCTGGGGCGGGGACTGATTGCGAATCCATGGCTGGCATCCGGGCTGGCGGGGATGGAAGGGGATAAAGAGGCAGAAGCAGGGACCGGGGCAGAAGCAAGGACAGAGACAGAGGCAGAGCATGCCGAAGCGGCGGACAAGGCGCGGCTTCGGGCATTTCATGATGAAATTTATGCCGGGTATGAAGCGTATATGTCAGGGGACCGGGATGTGCTGTTTCGGATGAAGGAATTGTGGTTCTATTTATCTTTCCTGTTCACAAACCCGGAACCTTACTTAAAGAAAATCCGCAAGTCTAATCATGGAGAGGAATACAAATCTGTGGTAGATAGTCTGTTTCAGGAACAGCGGCTGTTGAGACATGCGGGATTTAAACCGTAGGAGGCGAAAATATGAGAACCAGAAAAGAAGCGGTTGCATTTTGTAAAAAGTTCGCCGGAGTCTATGAGGATTATCCGTTCCATGATCCCAACTGGACGGTGATGCGGCATAAGGATACGAAGAAGACGTTTGCCTACATTTTCGAGAAGGATGGACAGATCTGGATTAATGTGAAATGTGATCCGGAGTGGCGGGAGTTCTGGCGGGCGGCATTTCCGTCGGTGGTGCCGGGGTTTCATCTGAACAAAACCTACTGGAATTCTATCATTCTGGACGGCACGGTGCCGGAAAAAGATATCCGGCGCATGATTACGGAGAGTTATGATTTGACAAAGGACGAGAAAAGGAATCGACGAAAGATAAAAGAATAGGGAAAAAAGGGAGGAACAGAGAGTATGGAAGGTTTTACAGGAAATCCAGTGATTGATGTGATCATTGTTCTGGTGATTATGACAGTGATTACGGTGGTGTGCAAGAGTTTGCTAAACAGAATCAAGGTGAAAAACGGGCGTGTCCAGACGGTGATTACGATTCTGGAAAGTACGGTTCAGTACATGACGGCAATTGTGGGACTGATCTGGATTCTGCGTCTGCTTGGGGTAAATGTGGCAACAATCTTTGCAAGCGTCGGAATTGTGGCATTGATTGTGGGCTTTAGTGCGGAAAGTTTGATTGCCGATGTGATTACCGGCATATTCATGATTTTTGAGAACCAGTTTAATGTGGGGGATGTGGTGGAAATCGATGGTTACCGGGGGACGGTGGGCCAGATTGGCATCCGTACGATCAGTATTCGCGATGGAGGGGACAATGTAAAGATTGTCAATAATTCCAATGTGAAGAATATTATCAACTTATCCGCGGCACATTCCAGAGCAGTCTGTGACATCAGGATTCCTTATGAGGAGGATTTGGAGCATGCGGAGAGCGTGCTGAAGAAAATCCTGAAGGATGCCTACGAGGTACATAAGGATGTATTTATGAAGGAACCTGCCTATGCCGGGGTGCAGGAATTAGGGGCGGAAGCGGTGATTCTGCGGGTGACGGTGGAACTGGATGAGAAAGATATCTTCACCGGACGACGGATTTTGAACCGGGAGCTGCTGCTGGGGCTGAAAAAGAATGGAATCCGTCTGGAAGTGGAGCGGCCGGCTGCAGGCGGTCGTTGACGGAGGCAGCCATGGAGGAGAACAGAACATGGAGCGGGGCTGACAGCCAGGATCGGGAGTTTCATCGGTGCCAGGAGTATAGCCAGGATGACAGGCAGGAGTTTGGACGGATGAAACGGCAGCAACCGGGTCAAAAACGGGACCGCAGCCAAGTGGAGGAAGAGGAAAAACGAAAGAAGAAGTGGAACAAGATATCCCGCTATCTTCTGGGAACGGCGTCTGGCGTTGTACTGATTGTGAGTGCTTCTGCCTATGAGGCGCCTGCTCCCGTGCCGGTAATCGAGTTGACTCAGGAGGAGAAACTGTTTCTTAAGGAGGTACAGCAGGAATTTATGGAAGATGACTTTGATGGTGTATTGGGGTCATTGACTGGACAAGAGGTTCGCTATACTCCAGATGAGAGAATAGAGGTCCATTTAGAAAACCATCTGGCAGAGATTTATCTGGGACTCAGTGAAAAAGCAGCATGGAAACAGGAGGACAGACTGGCGATTCTGATGGAGGACGACATCAGTGTTGTGCCCGCTGGAGACGGGACCGGATTTTGTCTGGATGGCGGAAAGCTTTTTTACGGCCAGTTAAAGGATGGGCTTCCAGACGGGGAAGGTACTTGTTATGAGGTGATTCATAATTACTATGAATATTCGCAGGGAGAGTGGAAAGAGGGGTATGCCAATGGCGGGATTATTTCCTATACTGCTTATTTTGAGGACATAGACGACCAAACCTTTGTCTGCGAACAAAAGACCACGGAGGGGCGGTATACTGCCGGGATCGCAGACGGGACGGTTACCCTTAATTTTGATACCTTAAGTACATCAGACGCTTATGACTATGGCGAGGATGCAGCAAAAAGGGTTTCCTATGAAGTAAGAGATGGTCAAATTGTCATAGATGAACAGTGGCGGCTTAATGAGTATGACCGATATGTGTTGTATGATGAAGCAGGAAAGCGGTTTGTCGAAGAATTTGATAAGGATTACTTAAAATGGCTTGTCAATGTGAGTGTTGAGTGGCTGCCTGTGGAGAACTGACTTCCAGGCTATATGATAGAAGGGACAGTGGCGCCAGATAACCTGGCGCCATTTTTATGTGTGTTTTTTAGGAGTGTTGATTCGGTTTTCTTTTAGAAACTTTCCGGGAGAGATGCGGAAGGCTTTGGAGAATGTCTTATGAAAATGGGCGTAATCCCGAAAACCGGATTCGTAACAGGCATCCATGACAGATTTTCCTTCCAGCAGAAGAGAACGGGCCAGTACCAGACGTTTGGCCATCACATAGTGCCATATGGAAGAACCGGTGTATTCCTTAAATAAATGGGAAAGTCTGGAACTGCTGATGTTTAAATCATCGGCAATACCCTGCACCGTTAAGTTTTCCGTGAGGTAGAGGTTGATATAATTAATTGTGCGGCGAATGATTGCAGGAGAGATATCCCTCGTTTGGGCGGAAGAGCGGGTATTTCGGCAGGTAGTGCTGATAATCAACAGAAGGAACAGAAGATGGGCCAGGGAAAGAATATCATGTCCGTGTGCTTTTTCTGTTTCCGACTGTATGATGGTATCGGCATGATAAATAAACTGCGACATTTCTGTATCATTAAAATGAATAATTGGATGCTCCGGGTCCTGAAACGCTTCCAGCAGGGAAGTCTCTTCCGTGGACAGAGAGATCAGCAGGCTGCGTTGAATATGGAGGGGGATTCTTTCGTAATTGGAATCCCCCTTTGTTAAGTATCCGTGGATACTGTTTGGCGGGATCAGCAAAGCATCGCCGGGCTTCATACTGTAAATGGACGTCTCCAGAAAATAATTCACGTCTCCGTCTATGAATAACAGAAACTCAAATCCATTGTCATGGATGTGCATAAGTTCTTCGGATCTTCGATTTGTGACCTTATGGGAAATCCCAAAGGGGCATAAAATACTTTCAGAAAACACTTCATTCATAGGATTCTCTTTTCATCATTTTATATAGCAGATTATAACATAAACATAGCAGAAATGCCATAGAAAAGTGGTAAACGGGCTGATACAATAGAGAAAACTACCAATAAACACAAGCATAACAGGGAGTAAATGATTAATTTTGTGAAAGGGAGGATTCAATGATGATCAAAAAGTATTGGAAAGGTATTTCGGCAGGGCTGGCAGTTGCGATGACCATGACCGCTTTGTCCGGATGTTCCGGATCTCCAAAAGAGAGTGGGGAAGCAGCGATTGCCGGGACAACGACGGCGGCATCCAAAGTGGCAGAGGCGGTTACTTATCCGATTGATACGGACAAGACCCTTGTTTACTGGGGGATGTTAAATTCCAATGTATCTGCAAACTTTACGAATCTGGGAGACACAGAACTGGCCAAGGACTGGCAGGCTCAGACCGGTGTGAAGATTGAATTCCAGCATCCTACTGCAGGGCAGGAGAAGGAACAGTTCAACCTGATCGTTGCAGATGGCAATTACCCGGATTTGTGGGATTACAGATGGCATGATCCCAATGTCTATCCGGGCGGCGCGGCGAAGGCAATCGAAGATGGCGTGATTATGGATCTGACGGATCTGATCAATCAGCATGCGCCAAACCTGAAGGCATATCTGGATGCTCACCCGGAAGTAGACCGCGCGGTTAAGACGGATGACGGCAAGTACTTCGCATTTCCGTCCCTGAGAGAAAATGATGAAATGTGTACCAGCTTCGGACCGATGATGAGAGCGGACTGGCTGAAAGAATGCGGACTGGAAAATCCGGAGACGGTTGATGAGTGGCACGAAGCGCTGACGGCCTTTAAGGAGAACATGAATTGTCCTGCTCCATTTACCTGGAATGAAGAAGCGAACGGAGCATACAATCCAATCGGATATGCTTATGGCGCGCCAAGAGATTTTATTCTGGATGATAACAAGGTGGTGTATGGACCCGCAAAACCAGAGTACAAAGACTACATAAAGACCATGGCACAGTGGTATAAGGAGGGACTGATTGACCAGGATATCTATTCCACCGGTGATGACCAGACGAAGGCGAAAATGACGACCGGACGTTCCGGCGCTAACGTAGCGTGGTGTGGTTCAGGTCTTCAATCTTATATTACCATTGGGCAGGAGACAGATCCGGATTTTGATATGACAGGTCTTAAGTGGCCGGTATTAAACAAGGGAGACAAACCGGAATACGCTTTTATAGACAACATTTACTATTGGGGAGGAATCGCAATAGGCGCGACCTGCAAAGACCCGGTTCTGGCTGTTCAGCTGCTGGATTACGGATACAGTGAAGAGGGGATCCGGCTGTTCAATTTCGGACGCGAGGGAGAATCCTATACGATGGTAGACGGTGTACCGACCTACACGGACTTAATCTTAAAGAATCCTGACGGTCTTCCGGTAACCCAGGCGATGTCAATTTACCTCATGGCTCATTATCAGGGACCGACGATTCAATCCATTGGTTACCAGAACCAGTATTACCAGATGCAGCAGGCAAAGGACGCGATTGCCAACTGGGCGGACGCCAATTCCAGAACCCACAAAGTGCCGGCGATCACACCAAGCCAGGCCGAGAGTACAGAATTTGCTTCGATCATGAATGACATCAACACTTATGTAAGAGAGATGAGTTCCAAATTTATTCTCGGGACTGCGGATATTGAACAGGAATATGATAAATTTATGGAGACCATGAATCAGATGGGGCTTGAACGGGCCTTGGAAATCCAGCAGGCCGCTTACGAACGTTATCAGAACAGATAATGGTTCCTATAAAGGAGTTCTGTATGAAAAAGAAAAATAATTTATTTCTCCAGTCTGCGAAAGCAGACTGGAAGCGCAATAAGTCTCTGTACCTGTTTGCCATTCCCGTCATTTTGTTTTATCTTCTGTTTATGTACAAACCGATGTATGGGGCGGTGATTGCATTTCAGAATTATGTCCCGTCAAAAGGCATCAAAGGCAGTGACTGGGTGGGATTTGCACAGTTTATCAAGTTTTTCCAGAGTCCGTATTTTGGAAGGCTTGTCCGCAATACGATTGTGCTGAGCGTTTATAGTATTGTATTCTGCTTTCCGGCACCGATTATTCTTGCTTTGTTGTTAAATGAGGTGAAGAATAAGAAATTCAAGAGCGCAACCCAGACGATGACCTATCTGCCCCATTTTATCTCCATGGTAGTCGCGGCCGGTATCATCAAGGAATTCTGTATGTCCGATGGTTTGATCAATGATATCGTTGTGCTGTTTGGAGGAGAGCGGTCGGCAATTTTACAGAATCCGGCATTTTATCGTACCATTTACATTATATCCGATATCTGGCAGGAAGTGGGCTGGGGGTCCATCATTTATCTGGCGGCCTTGTCCGGCCTGGACCAGCAGCTTTATGAGGCGGCGTCCATTGACGGAGCGGGAAAATGGAAACAAATGCTCCATATCACAATTCCAGGACTGCTTCCGACCGTTATTATCATGTTGATCCTGCGTATGGGGTCTCTGATGAGCATGAGTTATGAAAAGACGATTCTGTTGTACAATCCTTCAATTTATGAAACAGCAGATATCATTTCTTCCTATATTTACCGTGTGGGCCTTCAGGAACAGAACTGGAGTTATTCAACGGCTATCGGTCTGTTAAATTCCGTAATCAACTGTGTCCTGCTTGTCACTGCCAATAAGCTGAGCAAGTGGACAACAGAAAGCAGTTTGTGGTGAGGGGAAAGAGTATGGAAAAAAATAAGAATCGCGGATTGCATGCAAAGAAGATTCGTGTATCCACAGGAGAAAAAGTATTTGGGGCTTTCAACTATGTCCTGATGGCGGCGGTGGGTATCTTGTGTCTGTATCCCATGTGGTATGTTCTGATGGCTTCTTTCAGCAGCCCCAATCAAATGATCATGCATACCGGCGGTCTGTTGAAGCCGCTGGGATTCAGCACAGGCGCGTATGCCAAGGTGTTTGCCAATCCCAACATTATCAGCGGTTATACAAATACCATCTTTATTCTGGTTGTCGGTGTTTCTCTGTGTCTGATTATGACCTCTCTGGGGGCCTATGTGCTTTCCAGAAAGAACGTGCTGTGGAAGAAACCGCTTCTTCTGTTCATCATGTTCACTATGTTTTTCAGCGGCGGTATGATCCCGTTTTATATGAACTTAAAGTCTATGAAACTGACCAATACGCTCTGGGGGATCATCCTGCCATTTATGGTGAGTACTTATAATATGATTATTCTGAAGACCTCCTTTGAGAGTATTCCTGACAGTCTGATTGAAGCAGCACAGATTGACGGAGCCGGTCATTTCCGAATTCTGACCAGTATTGTGCTGCCGCTT
Source organism: Bacteroides thetaiotaomicron (assembly GCA_034142505.1). Classification (GTDB taxonomy): domain Bacteria; phylum Bacillota; class Clostridia; order Lachnospirales; family Lachnospiraceae; genus Hungatella_A. The sequence continues at coordinate 100,482 of JAWZDV010000092.1, read as the reverse complement.
TCCAAGGCTGCGCTGGCGGTTCAGCTGCTGTACTATGGCGTTGATAAGTGGAATGGATGGTTCTGGGCTTCCAGTATTATCAGGGACCGGGAAAAGCTGCCGCTTCAGGTAATTCTGCGTGAAATCCTTTTGTCCTCCACGGCAAATATGCAGGCCGGCGGAGGCGGGGATACCGAGGCAATCGGCATGACTATCCGCTATGCAACCATTATTGTTGCGACGGTCCCGATTTTATTGATTTACCCGTTTATTCAGAAATACTTTGCCAAAGGTGTTATGGTCGGCGCGGTAAAGGAATAAGGAGAGCTTGAGATGAACGAAATGAAATTCTTCCGGGAATGCCTCAATCTGGATTATCAGGGAATGGAAACTGTCAAAGCAGCGGTCAATGCAGGTGATTATGAGGAGGCGAAACGAAGATTTGCTTCCTATATCCGGGAAACGCTGGACCCGGAACGCTTTTTCTCCGTTCCCTATGAGGAGCCGGAGAATGCGTACCTGCTTCCGGGAGAAACGGTTCACGAGGCATGTGAACGTGTGGTCAATGATGATGTGATGGTGGCTGTGGGAATCCCCTGTGATTTTAAGGAAGAGAAGGAGATCAACTGGTCGGCCAACCCCACCTGCAACCAGTATGAGGAGTGGACATGGCAGTTAAACCGTCATCCGGAATTTAAGATGCTGGCTCATGAATACCGGCTGACAGGGGATGAACGTTACGCCGGGAAGGTGGCCCGGTTGTTTGAATCATGGTATCATCAGGCGCCATATCCGGGAGATGTATCCGGTTATGACACCAGGTGCTGGCGCACGATTGAATGTGGGATCCGCATGGGCGCCAACTGGCCTTATGCGCTCTTCAGTTTTTATCGCACAGAGGCATTTACGGATCAGGTCCTGATTGACTGGTATTCTTCCGTATGGGAGCATGGCAGGCGGATGTACCGGAACCGAACCCATGGCAACTGGCTGATCATGGAAATGAATGGGCTTGCCCAGATTGGAATATTGTATCCGCAGTTTCAACAGTCCGGGATCTGGCTGGAGACCGCGTTTGACTGTCTGGAAAAGGAGCTTGACCGTCAGGTATATCCTGACGGTTTCCAGTATGAGCTTTCTACCATCTATCATGAAGTGGTGGTGAATAATTACCAGCGGGTCATCGAAATGGCGAAGGCATTTGATGTCCCGGTACCGGAAACAATGGTTAAAAAGCTGGTGAGGTCGTGCCAGATTGACGTGAAACTGATGATGCCGGACGGAAGGATTCCCAATATCAATGATGGAAACTGGTTCAGCAGCAAGCTGCTTCTGGAACGGAAGCAGCGGATTCTGCCGGGGATACCCGAACTTTTATGGGTACTCAGTGATGGAAGAGGCGGGAAGAAGCCGGAGTATGAATCGCTGGCGCTGCCGTATTCCGGATTTATGGTGATGAGAAACGGCTGGGACAGGGACAGTACCTGGGCGTTGTTTGACGGTGGGCCCTTTGGCAGAGGGCATCAGCATGAGGATAAGCTCTCCGTCCTGGTTTATGCCGGCCATAAGGTGCTGGTTACGGAGGGGGGCAACTATGCTTATGATGATTCCAGGATGAGAGAATATGTTCTATCTACCAGAGCGCACAACACCGTGATGGTAGATGGCATGGGACAGAACCGCCGGAGGGATTATCGGTGGGAAGAAGCGGATATCCTGAAAAAAGCGGATCTTTTCTGGCATGCAGGGGAGAATTTTGATTATGCAGAGAGCAGATACAATGAGGGATATGGACCGGATGTTGATAAGAGTATTATCCATCACCGCTGTATTTATTTTGTAAAGAGGACGGCAGAGGGACTTTCCCCATTTTTTATTGTAGTGGACCGGCTTACGTCTGAAAAGAAACATCACTATCAGGTTCTCTGGCATGTGGACAGTGAAGATCCGGTGATTTCCAGCAGTGGGGCAGCGTTAAGAGAGATCAATGTCTGTATGTCCGGCAGAGAACTGCGCCTGGATGTGATAAGGGCGCAGAAAGAACCTGAGTGGCAGGGATTTGTATCGCTGGGGCAGCAGCAGGGAGAGTATGTGCCGGTGAACTGTATTGTGGCAGAGATAGCAGGAGATAACGAGAGGGTGGTTACAGTGTTAGCGCCCCACAAAGCGGGATACAATCAGGTGCTGTCTGTGGAGGCAGGGATGGCTGTTGAGGATGACCTGGTCATCATACATCTGACGGATGGCAGGAAACTGGTATTCCATGAAAAGAATATGAAACAGGACAGAATAGAAATCTGACAGGAACGGGAGGCAGGGCATGACAGAGCAGACGATAGCAGAACAGGAAGAGAAGAAATGGGCGGAAGAGACATTAACGAAAATTGAGAAAAAAATGGAGAAAGTGATCGGACGCTGCGCCCATAAAATTCCGTATATAGCGGTTGACGGCGTTTATGATGATAAGTCGGATGATGATCATATCTGCTGGTGGACCAATGGTTTTTGGGGCGGAATCATGTGGCAGATGTATCAGTTAACTGGAAATGAGGCTTACAGGGAACTTGCTGTGGAAACGGAACGAAAGCTGGACAAAAACCTGATGATGGCGGATCATTTAGACCATGACAATGGTTTTAAATGGCTTCCCACATCGGTTGCAAATTACCGGAAAACCGGAAGTAAGGAGTCGAAAAACCGTGCCATGCTGGCGGCATGTAATATGGCCGGAAGATATAATCCTGCCGGCAGATTCATCCGCGCGTGGAATGACTGGGACGAGGAAGACCACAGGGGATGGGCGATTATCGACTGTATGATGAATCTGCCCCTGTTGTACTGGGCATATGAGGAGACAAAGGATCCGAGATTTTATCAGATTGCAACGGCTCACGCAGATACCGCCATGAAGGCATTTATCCGGGGGGATGGTTCCGTCTGTCATATTGTGGAATTTAATCCGGAAACCGGCGAGCGTATAAAAAGTCATGGCGGGCAGGGGTATGGACACGGCTCTTCCTGGACCAGAGGACAAGCCTGGGCGATCTATGGTTTTGTGCTCAGTTATCTTCATACGGAAAAATCGGAATATCTGGAGGCGGCAAAACGGATTGCCAATTATTTTATTGTGAACCTGCCGGCTTCTAATCTGGTGTTGTTGGATTTCAGGCAGCCGGAAAACTGCAGCTGGGAAGATTCCATAGCAGCGGCTGTTACCGCCTGTGGATTGATTGAGATTGCGAAGGTGGAGACCGGAAGAGACCGGAAGATCTATTTAGACGCAGCGATGCGGTTATTGAAGACACTGGAACAGTCCAGATGTAATATGGATGAAAACGTGGATTATTTCCTGGAGAAATGCAGTGTGGCATATCACAATGATAATATTGAGGTTCCGATTGTTTATGGAGATTACTATTTTATTGAAGCATTGATGAAACTGGCCGGGAAGGAACTTTTTATCTGGTAGCAGGTAATATCGCGGGTGCCGGAACGTGAATAGTGATTGACACCACCCCGTTTCCCGTGTATAATCATCTGAGAAAAATAATAAGAAAAGACAAGATTCTTACCGCCGGGTAAGGATTCTGGCGTCGGACTTTCTATCGCAGGCCATAGAAGATAGAAAGCTCTGGCGCCATTTTTTTGGAGGAGTATATGGAGCAATCATCACACGCGGCATACCGGAATGAATTTTTCAAATACGCATCCCCAAATGTCCTTGGAATGCTGGGGCTGTCCTGTTATATTCTGGCGGATACCTTTTTTATCTCCCGGGGAATGGGAGCGGATGGGCTGACGGCCCTCAACCTGGCGATCCCCGTATACAGCTTTATCCATGGCAGCGGCCTGATGTTCGGCATGGGCGGGGCGATCAAATATGCGATCTTCAGAAGCCAGAAAAAGACAGACCAGACGGACGGGGTATTTTCTGTCACGGTGAAAGCGGCAGCTTTACTGGCGGCGGTTTTCCTGCTGGCAGGGCTGTTCTTTTCGGAGACATTGACGGCAATGCTGGGGGCCGACAGCGCTGTGTTTGCCATGGCCAACATCTACTTGAAGGTGATTCTGCTGTTCGCACCTGCGTTTATGCTCAACGAGATTTTACTCTGCTTTGTGAGAAATGACGGTGCCCCCCAGCTGGCTATGACAGCGATGGTGAGTGGCAGCTTCTCCAATATTGTACTGGATTACGTCTTCATTTTCCCTATGAATATGGGGATCTTCGGAGCGGTACTGGCCACGGGGATGGCGCCGTTTATCAGCATGGCGATTTTGTCGGTCCATTGGTGGAAAAAGAGACATGGGTTCCGGTTCCGATTGCGAGACACAGCGTTCCACATGCTTTTGTCCATCTTCTCTCTGGGCTTCCCCTCTCTGATCACGGAGTTATCCTCCGGGGTGGTGATTATTGTATTTAATTTCATTTTGTTGAAGCTTCAGGGAAATGTGGGCGTTGCCGCTTACGGAGTCATCGCCAACCTATCTCTGGTGGTCATGGCTGTGTTTACAGGGATTGCCCAGGGCGTGCAGCCCATCATCAGCCGGGCTTATGGACGTGGGGATCGTGAGAAAATCAAGTATATTCTGGGCTGCGCTGTCTGTCTGATGCTTCTGATTGCGGCCGGTATTTACGGTGGAATCTTTTTGGGAGCTGATGGGGTGGTATCACTGTTCAACAGCGAACAGAATATTCAGCTGCAGCAGATTGCCGCTGAGGGGCTGAAACTGTATTTTACGGCGGCCGGATTTGCCGGATTTAACATCATCATTGCCATGTATTTTGCATCCACGGAGCGGGCCATACCGGCGCATGTGATCTCGCTGCTTCGGGGATTGTTCGTCATTGTTCCCATGGCCTTTGTGCTGTCAGGATTATGGGGAGTGACCGGCGTGTGGCTGGCATTTCCGGTGACGGAGGTACTTGTTGCGGCGCTGGGAACCGGGATGTACGGATGGGTCAGCCGGTTAAAATAAACGGATAGAATCACTTGACAGACTCCGGTCATTGAAGTTAGAGTTATGGAGACAGTTTGGAGACATTTCAGAATTTGAGGGAGGAAAGAAACATGCCAAAAGAAAAGGTTTCATTCGAAGCGTTCCTGGAGACAGTGGCGCCGGAACATCAAGCGTTTATCGGGCAGCTGAACAACCAGCTTATGGAATTGGGCTGTGACGTTGTAATCAAGGAAGCAAAAAGCGGTTATGCTGCTTCCTACCAAATGGGGAAGAAAACGGTCATGAATTGGGTATTTCGAAAGACTGGTATTTGGGCCCGGATTTACGGGGACAATGCTGGCAGGTATGAGCATGTCATTGCTGCTCTGCCGGAAGATATGCAAAAGAAAATGACGGCTTCCCGCGACTGCAAAAGACTGATCGACCCTGCTGCCTGCAGCGATACCTGTGTGAAAGGCTTTGTGTATGATCTGAAAGGCAATACCTATAAAAAATGCCGCAATGACGGAATGCTCTTTCTTCTGACTGATGAATCAGCAGAACATATAGCAGAACTGATATGTGCGGAGGTTGCTGCGCGTAAGGCGGTTTCATAATACCGGAATAGTTTTGCGGACTTTAGACATAGGTCTGTCAGGGAGAGCGGGGCGGAGAACAACATCACGTCTGCCGGCTTTCCCATGTGCAGACCGTCCCGCTCGTGCCGGCAGGCGTGGATGGCACGGTTTATGCGGCAGGGAAATCTGTTTTTTCCCGGGATAATTCCCTGTGAAGACGAACTGCCATATATGCAGTGACAATGGCAGAGAGAATATCAGCAATCGGCTGGGCATAGAGAATCCCGCTCAAGCCGAAGATTCTTGGGAGAAGTAATATAACAGGCACAAAACAAATCCCCTGCCTGCAGGCGCCAAGGACACAGCCCTCTGCGGCTTTTCCCATCACAAGAAACAGGAACGAGTATACCGTGTAAAAACCAAAAAGAAGAAAGGAAAGACCGTTCGCCCGCAAAGCGGCTGAACCGACGCGAATCATCTCCAGGTCATTCTTGGTAAACAGGGCCATAATCTGTGAGGGAAACAGTGCGGCAGTCAAGCCGAACACTACACAAAATATAGTAGACCAGAGAAGTGAGGTTTTGACTGCTTCCTGCAAGCGGTCAAATTTCTTTGCCCCATAGCTGAATCCGGCAATTGGCTGAAAGCCTTTCAGGAAACCGAATACAATCAAGCTCCCCATGGACATTATTTTGGTGAGCGGTCCCATGGCGGCCAGTGCGGAGCCGCCATATTCTTTCGCCGCGTTGTTCGTCATACTGATGGAAAGACTGGTCAATACCTGAAAAAGCAGCGTAGGAATCCCAATCTTCAAAATTTCTGACATAATCTCTTTGGAAAAACAACAATCCCTGATACGGAAATCAAACACACTTTTTTTGCGGAAGATATAGCACAAATAAATGACCGTGGAAACCATCTGTGAAATGGCTGTGGCAATCGCCGCCCCAGCTACGCCAAGATCAAACACATAGATGAATACAGGGTCTAATATCACATTCAACAGGGCGCCTGCCATCAGTGCGCACATGGCTGTTCTGGCCGCTCCCTCGCTTGATACGATATTGTTCATCGTGACGTTGAATACGTTAAAGATGGAGAACGTGATATAGATACTGGCATAGGAAATTGCGTAAGGCATGACGCTTTCCAATGCGCCCAGCTGTCTTAAAATCGGTTTTAGGAAAATGACAGAGCAGAGAATAACGATTGCGCCAGTCCACACGCTGCTGTATACGGCGGTGCTTGCCACCTTGTTGGCTGTGTCCCTGTCACCCCGTCCGAGCAGTCTTGAAAGATAGGCGGCAGCCCCGTTACCAAAAAGCAGGCCTAGACCTACAATCACCTGCCCGAGGGGAAATGCCACCGTGACTGCGCCCATCTGATCCGTTCCCAGCCCGCCCACAAAGTAGGTGTCCGCCAGGTTGTACAGCGCGTTAATCAGCATACCAATCATAGTTGGCAGTCCCAGTTCCAATAATGCTTTTGAAATCGGCGCGCTCCCCAGCAGCGCCATTTTTTTGTTTGGTTCATTCATGTGTTCCGTTCTCCTTTCGCTTGACACAAAACATAGGATATAGTAGTATAAATTATAGCAATTGAGTTGCTGGAAATTATACTACTATAAATTATACTATATGTCAATAGAAAAAGGAGGGAATCATGGCGACCATAGATTTAATTGTATTAGGTATCCTGAAAAGGGAACCACTCAGCGCCTATGATATTCAAAAATTAGTTGAGTACCGCAATATCTCCAAGTGGGTGAAAATCAGCACACCCTCAATCTATAAGAAGGTGATACAGCTTGAAGAAAAAGGACTGATTAAAAGCAATGTCATCAAAGAGGGAAAGATGCCGGAAAAAGCAGTCTATTCGATAACGGAAACCGGCGAAAAAGAGTTTGAAAAACTGATGTATGACATCGCGTCGCAGCCGGTTCGTTTTTTTCTGGACTTCAACGCCGTGATTGTAAACCTGCCCGGTCTCCCGCCGGAAGGCCAAAAGGCCTGTCTGGAAAACATCGAGGAACATGTGAAAACCTTAAAAACGTATCTGGAAGAAAATATACGCCAAAAAGAACATGAACCCGGTATTCCTGAAACAGGCATGGCAGTCTTGCAGCAGCAATATATACTGGCCCAGGCAGTCGAAACATGGATTGCCTCTCTGAAGGATCAGGATGACTGATAAAATAGCAGAAAATATCAAGAATGGGTTACCGGCTTTTGGTACACTTAAAAAGTCAGCCCATAACAAGGCATAGCAAAAATAGCAGAGGAAGAGAGATGGATACCAATGGCAGATATCATCGTGCAGGGGCTCACCCAGAATAATTTAAAACAGGTATCATTTACCATACCAAAGGAAAAAATCACCGTATTTACCGGGGTATCCGGTTCGGGGAAGTCGAGTATTGTCTTTGATACTATCGCGGCCGAATCCCAGCGGCAGATGAACGCCACATACCCGGCGTTTGTGCGGTCAAGGCTTCCCAAGTATCCGAAACCGGCCGTGGAGCGCATCGACAATCTGACGGCGTCCGTGGTGGTGGACCAGTCACCGCTGGGGGGAAATAACCGTTCCACGGTGGGAACCATCAGCGGTCTGTATTCCAGCCTGCGGCTGCTGTTTTCCAGAATCGGAAAACCTTATGTGGGAACGGCATCCTGCTTTTCGTTTAATGATCCGAACGGGATGTGCAAAACCTGTTCCGGGCTGGGGAAGGTCACGAAGGTGGATATCGACACGATCCTGGACCCGGAGAAAAGCTGGAACGAGGGCTGCTTAAAAGATTCCCTGTACAGTCCCGGCACCTGGTACTGGAAACAGTACGCCAAGTCCGGCCTGTTTGATTTGGACAAGCCCGTCAAAGAGTATTCGAAGGAGGAATACAACCTTCTTCTGTATGGCTCCCGGGACGGAGTCAGCGAGCCGGAGAACCCTAAAATCACCGGTGTCCTGCACAAATACACGAAAATGCTCCTGAACCGGGATAACAGCAATAAAAGCAGACATACACAGGAAAAGGTACAGAATCTGGTTGTGGAAACGGAGTGTACAACGTGCCATGGAAACCGTCTGAACCAGGAGGCGCTGAGCTGCAAAATCAACGGTTATTCCATCGCGGACCTGTGCAATATGGAACTGACGGGACTGCGGGAGGTTCTGTCACAGATCACGGACCGGACTGTGGATGTGTTGGTCGGGACCCTCATAGAAGGGCTGGACCGCATGATTGAGATCGGCCTTCCATATCTTCATTTAAACCGGGAAACGCCCTCCCTGTCCGGCGGCGAGGCACAGCGGCTGAAGCTGGTCCGCTACATGGGCAGCAGTCTGACCGGACTGACCTACATTTTCGATGAGCCAAGCGCCGGCATGCATCCCCGGGACGTTTACCGCATGAACAATCTGCTGCGGCAGCTTCGCGACAAGGGCAATACCATCCTTGTGGTGGAACACGACCGGGATGTGATCTCCATCGCGGACCACGTGATCGACGTGGGACCACAGGCGGGGCAGAACGGCGGGGAAATCGTGTTTGAGGGAAGCTGCGAGGAACTTCTGAGTTCCGGTACCCTGACGGGAAACGCCATGCTCCAGTCCCTGCCGGTCAAGCAGAAGACGCGGCAGCCGGTGGGAAGTCTGCCGGTCCGGGGGGCCTGCCTGCACAATTTAAAGAACGTGGATGTGGATATCCCGCTGGGGATTATGACGGTGGTGACCGGAGTGGCCGGCTCGGGAAAGAGCACCCTCATCTCCCAGGTATTTGCCGGTCAGTATGGCGACGACATCGTGATGATCGACCAGGGGCCGATCACGGCGACGAACCGGTCCACCCCGGCGTCTTATCTGGGATTCTTTGACGAGATCCGCAAGCTGCTGGCGAAAGAAAGCGGCAAGCCGGACGGCCTGTTCAGCTTCAATTCCACCGGCGCCTGCCCGGTGTGCGGGGGCAAGGGGGTCATTGTGACGGAGCTTGCATTTATGGACCCGGTAATTACGGAATGTGAGGCTTGCGGCGGAATGCGGTACAATGAGGAAGCGCTTGCCTGTACTTACAAGGGAAGAAATATTGTGGAACTGCTGGGGCTGACTGCTTCCCAGGCGGCGGAGGTGTTTGAGGATCGCAAGATACAGAAGCATTTGAAGGTGATGGAGCAGGTGGGCTTGTCGTACTTAACGCTGGGACAGCCCTTAAGCACTCTGTCGGGAGGAGAGCGCCAGAGAATCAAACTGGCGAAGAATCTGGGGAAGAAGGGCAGCATCATCGTCATGGATGAGCCGACCACGGGCCTGCATTTATCCGATATCGAAAAATTGTTGAAACTGTTTGATATGATCGTATCCAGGGGAAATACCCTGGTGGTGATTGAACACAATCTGGATGTGATGAAGCAGGCCGACTGGATCATTGATATCGGCCCGGACGGAGGGAAGAACGGCGGCGAGGTGGTCTATGTGGGCACGCCGGAAGATATGGTGAAGAATGCCGACACCCTGACGGCAGCCAGTCTGCGGGCATCGTGCCAGTAACCAATCCGCTGTCCAGCCGCCTTGTTTCCAGCCTGATTGCCGGCTGACATATCAGCAGTTAGAGACAGATCAATAAACAAGAAAAAATATCTCCGAACCAGATGTACCACGATAAATCACATCTGTTTTGGAGATATTTTTTTCCTGTAACTAAACTATACCATAAAAATTGCCTTTTTTCAAGTCTTGTAATGCGCTCCCAGGTAGAGTAAAATGCCTAATTACCAGTAGAAACAGGAGGTAGGCGGATGCAGGATTTTTTTGAACTGATTTTAGCGGAGAACCAGAAGACAGAAATTGCCAGGGTTTTGGATTTTAATTCCAAGACGGAGCAGTTTGGTCTGGCTTTGAGCCGGGAGGACGCGGCGGAGCTTATGACAGCCCGGCATGATTCCCTGAAGAAATACAACCGGGTGGAATTCGGTGAAGGGATTTTGCCAAAACTCCAATTTGCGTTCTGCGATTCCCAGTATGTGGTACAGGATTCTTACCGGGAAACGCTGGAGCGGCTTCAGGATATGTTTTACCAGTTTAAGAATGAGGTGATGGACCGAATGACGGATGACGAACTGATCGCCTACATGCGCCAGCAGTACGAGGGTGTCTGCTCCGGCTCCATGGAGCGGCTGGAGACAGCGCTGCACCGGCTGGCGGCCTCCATTCGAAGCGGTTATGTGACAAAGGCCAGAAAAGGCGTGAAGGACGAGTACGATCTTCGGGAGCGGACCGACGAATTTGAGGAATTGCCGGAGGAAGAGAACTGGTCGCGGGAGCTGTACTGGGAAGCGCTGAACGATCTCATCGATTGAGAAGGAGGAATTTATGGAATATACCATGATGGAACTGCTGCCGGTGGTGAAACAGTTATCCGACCGATACACCAGCAAGGAGTCCGGGTCCGTGACTTACGATATGGCAAACCAGCTGATAGAGGCGGCCATTTACTGCATCAACGAGTATGAACAGGCGGGGGCCGGGAATCCGGCTGCCACGGAAAACACTGCCCTCTACGATACCGGGTCCAAACCGGCTGTCGGAAAGGCTTATGAAGCCGGCTACAGCCTTGTCCTGGAACGGACGGCCCAGGCAAAAAAACTCCATGACAAAATCACAAAAAGATTCCACGCTTACGGATGCACCGCCTATTTTGACACGGTGATCAAGGGGATGCCGTCTTTTTTCCTGTACTACGATGCCCGTTTCAATCCCCAGAACCACATTCTGACACTGGACTACCCGGTGCTCATTTCCCAGGAGCACCTATGTGGGATAGACCGGATTCTGGCCTATTTACACTGTGTTGAGGCGGAACAGAAATTCCTGGGGAAAATCCCGGAACCGCTGGTGCGCCAGGTGCTTTGCGCGCGCCAGCCGGATTACCGGGATTTGTTTGAGAACCTGGCCGGCATGATGCTCGGTTACTGTCTCGGCTGCATGATCGCGGGAAAGCCCCTGAGCTGTGGCCGGTTTGAGGAGACCGACTATGAGGCCATGAAGCGCATGGCAGGGAAATTTGGTGTTGACCGCCAGGCGCTGGAAGAGAAACTGGCGGACTACTTAGACCTGCTGGTAAAACAGGGATACGGCGGGGACCGTCTGCTCTGCGAGTATTTATCGGCTTATATCCCTGATTTTGCGGCCATGCTGCGCCATGGGGCGGAACACGACTGTATGGAGGCGGTTGTCTGACCGGTTTAATAACGGATGTCGATCCGGTATTCCTTCAGCCAGTCATTCACCTGGAGAAGATAAGCCAGCATCTGTGGACCGGCCATCAACTGGCCGTACCACGGCTTTCCGTAGTCCGACGGACAGGCCAGGAACCGCTCCACCTTTTTTCGGTCGAGGAACGCCATCACCGGCGCGGTACTGTCATTCAAAAGCTCCCTCATCCGGTCGGCCAGCAGGATTTCATAGTGGGTGTCATAGGTCTTGGGGTAGGGGGATTTCTTGCGGAACAGAATTTCCTCCGGCACAAGCCCCAGCCCGGCATCCCGCAAAAGCCCTTTCACGACGCCCTGGCGGGCCTTCATTTCCCATGGGACATTCCATAGGTACTCCACGATCCGGTAGTCTGCAAATGGCACCCGGGCCGCCAGCCCGCAGTACATGCTGGTCCGGTCCATCCGGTTTAGTAAGGTCTGCATAAACCATTTCAGATTCAGGTAGGAGATTTCTCTCCGTCTTGCTTCCTCCGGCGAATCCCCGTCAAGCTTCGGCGTTTCCGCCACCGACTTCGCATAAGTCTCCGCCACATAATCGTCCATGTGGAGACAGCTCAGGAACTCATCCGACAGCAGCACTTTCCGCGCTTCCAAGTCCATGGTCCATGGAAATGTCTCCGCCTCAAAGCATTCTTTCTTATGAAACCAGGGATATCCTCCAAAAATCTCATCTGCGCATTCCCCGGTCAGCGCCACCTTGCAGTAATCCTTCACCAGTGAACAGAAATACAGCATGGAGGAATCCACGTCCCCCATAGGCGGCAGGTCGTGGGCCCGGACGGAATCATAGAGCAGATCCGCCTGACTGACGTGGCTGCATTCCAGATAGTGGTGGTCGGAGCCTAAAAACTCCACCATTTTTTCCACATAAGGCCGGTCCAGAGAAGGCTGGAATGCATTGGCCTTAAAATATTTCTGGTTATCCACGAAATCAAAGGAGAACGTGGTCAGCTGTTTGCCCTGCTTTTTCAGCTCCCTGGCACAGACTGCCGATACCAGACTGCTGTCCACGCCGCCGGATAAAAAGGTGCAGACGGGCACATCCGCCATCATCTGGCGGCAGATGGCGTCCTGCATCAGATGGGAGGTCCGTTCGACCGTCCGGGCGTAATTGTCCTCGTGGGGATGGCTGGACAGTTTCCAGTAGCAGACATCGTGGATGCCGTCCCCGTCCACGCGGAGAAAATGACCCGGCAGCACTTCCAGCACATGCTCGAAGGTCCCCTGCCCGTAGGTCTTGGCCGGTCCTAAGCTGAACACCTCATGCAGCCCTCTCATGGACAGCTGAGGCCGGAATCCGGGATAAGCAAACAGCCCTTTTAACTCCGAGGCAAACAGCACCGTCCCGTCAAGGTCAGCGTAATACAGAGGTTTCACCCCCAGCCGGTCCCGGAAGAAATAGAGACGTCTCTTCGCCCCATCCCAGATGGCTATGGCGAATACGCCGTTTACCTGTTTGACAAACTCCGGCCCAAACTCCATATAAGCGGTCAGCAGCACTTCCGCTTCACTGCCGGTGGAAAACGTCCGCCCACGGGAAACCAGTTTATCACGGAGTTCCTTTGCGTTGTAGACTTCCCCATCGCAGACGATGGCAAATTCCTTTCCTTCACACTGCCGGACCATGGGCTGGTGCCCATCAGCCAGATCCACAACGGCGAGTCTGGTATGTGCCAGGCCGCAGATGTCAGCCAAATACATCCCGTGGTCATCAGGCCCCCTCCGCCGCAAAACCCGGCTCATAGACTGAAGCATTTCCCCATAACGGTCCATCTGCCCCAGGTAATTTTCTTTCGGATTGAAGAAACCGGCGATACCACTCATATCCTTAACCTCCTTGATTCTGATGGAATTACATTTAAAAATCTACGGGGAAACACCCGAAAAAATACCAGGAAAATCCCGCTACAAAAAGAGACAGGCCACTAAAAACGTACACCCGAACCCGATCAGGACAGGCACCAGGTTCTTCCTGGCAAGCTCGATGGGGCTGATATTGCAGATTGCCGCCACCGGAATAATGCCCCAGGGAACGATGGTCCCGCCGCCCACAAAGATGGCGGTGATCTGTCCGAGGGCCGCCAGCACCGGAACCGAAGCGCCCACCGCGGTGCCAAAGGTCCGGGCCAGCGCGCCGGTCAGTGGAAGCCCCGAGAATCCAGAACCGTCCAGCCCGGTCAATCCGCCCACAATCATTTGAATCGCGGCGGTCATATATTTGTTCAGCGGCGCATGCTGCGCCAGCCAGACCGCCCAGTCATTCATAATGCCATTTTCATATCCCTCGCCGATGATTTCCGAAATCCCGCTTCCTCCAAGAAAGAAGAAAGCGCCAATCACAATCACCGGTGCAAAGATGCGGATGGCGAACAGAAACCCGTCTGTCACATAGTCCGTGATTTTCTCCAGTGATTGTTTTCCAAATCCCATAATCGCTCCCAGGCACATGAGAAGCACCGCCGTCCCCGACACAATGCTGGTGGCGTCCCCGCCCTTTAGATCAAAGGCCAGCATAAACACAATATCCGCCAGAAATGCCAGCGGCGTGCAGACAGCCAGCACCACGGAGGCTTTGGAAATCTTCGGTTTCTCACTCTGTTTGGCGGCGGCGCTGACCTTGAAATCAGAGTCCGCCAGAGTTTTCCTGTTTAAGAGAAATGCCGCAATCACCGTCGTGACCGCCATGGTTAAAAAGACCGGCCGTCCCTCCGACAGCACCTGGGCCGTGGTGACACCGGCGGCGCCTGCGGAGATGGCCGGCGCCCCCTGGATGACAAAGTCGTAGCTGAGCGCAATCCCGTGGCCGAATAAGTTCATAGCCATGGCCGCCGCCAGCGGTTTTAATCCCGTCCGCACGGCAAAGGGAAGCATGATGGCGCCCACCAAAGCCACCGATGGGGAGGGCCATAAAAACAGGGAGAATAACAGCATGGTAAATCCGAGAATCCACCAGGTGACCGGCGGGTTTTTCATGATTTTAGCCATAGGAGTCATAAGCAGATAATCACTGCCCAGATCGGCCAGACATTTGGACAGAGCGGTCACCAGCGCAATGGTGGCGATAATTTCCATAAATTGAATCGCGGCGTAGAGAATGGAGCTAAATACTACCTGGATGCCTCCAATTACACTGTGGAGCCCCACAGCCCCCAGTAAAAATAAAAAGGCGATGCAGACTGCCGGTGTATCTTTTCTGGCAATCATGACCGCCAATATCACAACAACCCCGATAAGATAGAGAATGTGTAAGGGAGTAAGTACCGTAACGGTTTCCAGCATGTTCAGTCACTTCCTTAAAAGAATATAATTTATATATATGTGGAGGAGGTGAAATTGCAACTGGAGACTACTGAGGATCAGTGTCATGGAAAATGGCATCGTGTTCGGGATTTACCAGATATACGCCATTGTGAATCTTCAGACTTTTGGCATATTCCCTGGGGTACATGCCGGTATAGTTTTTAAACGCCGTAGAGAAATAATTCAAGTTGCAGAAATTTAACAGTGAGGCAATCTCCGTCAGGCTTAAATCCCGGGAACGGATCAGCCCTTTAGCGGTTTCAATTTTGAGCCGGTTGAAATAAGGAATGATGGAACTTCCCGTATAAGCGTGAAATGCAGTAGAAAGCGTCGTCTTGGCACATCCCAGGGCCGTGCAGAGTTCCGTGATGGTCACCTGCTCGGTCACGTGTTTGACCAGATAATTCACCGCCCGCTGTGCCAATTCCGCCTGGCGGTTCCTGGAGATGGCGCTTTTGGATTGCTTTTGCTGTTCCGCCTCCTCCAAATCCCGGACGGCGGTCACACACAGCAGCAGAAAAATCTCCAGATAATTGGTGAACACCTGGTCATACTCCGGAAAGGCTTCTTCCCGTCTCACAAGATAGAGAGAGTCCAGGGAATCCACCATGGCGGAAAACAGTTCTGTTCCATATTTCAGTGTCTGGGACAACAGATAGCGCTGGTTTTCATCCAAATTCATTGTCTTTCCCGCCAGTGGGAGCAGAACCGGATTGTCACAGTAAAAGGAGATAATACAAAGGGAGGTATCCTGGGTTAAGTCGGCAATATGGCGGTGATATTCCATGGGCGGATGAAAGGTGATCTGCCCCTGGGCCAGCGGATAGAGCGCCTTGCTGGTCTTGACCTGAAGACAGCCCCGATCTACGTAGACGAATTCCCAGAAGTCGTGCGCCTCCCCTCTTGACACAAAATCCTGATTCAAATCACTGTAAAATGCACTGACAACCTTTTCAATTCGCAAAGAATGCTTCAAGGTCTGGGCGATAAACCGTTTCTCATCCATGGAAAAACCTCCTGTTTTCCTCATTATAATCAAGTTGAACGATTTTGTAAATACTGTGAACTAATTTGTATAGAATGCATGAATAATGGGTGGTAGAATGTCACTATCAGGGGAAAACAATCGAAAATTGATAGAAAAACGGTTGTACAATTTTGTAATATGAATCACTATGCAAGAGAAAAGGAGAAGACGTTGTGAAAAAATCATTGGGAACTTTTTCAAAGGAGTATTCGGCGGTGATTGCCATACTGATCATGGGAGTATTTTTCTCCCTGATGTCACCCTATTTTTTGACAGGACAGAATTTAAAGAACATCCTGCTGCAGTGTGCGGCCCTGGCCATCGTGGCCAGCGGACAGGCCCTGATCGTGATCAGCGGAAATTTGGATTTGTCTTTGGGACAGTGTGTGTGCTTCAGCAGTGTCATTGGTGCGTATCTGATGCGGTTCATGGGGGTGAATCCGTGGGTGGCGATCCTCTGCGCGCTGGCTGTTGGGTGCCTGGTGGGAATGTGCAACGGAATGCTGGTCGCCTATATCGGCCTGCCGGCTTTCATCGCCACGCTGGGAACCCAGATGATCTGCCAGAGCTTATCCAAGATCATCACCAATGCAACTCCGATTGCCAGACTGCCGAAGGAGATTGCATTTTTGGGAAGAGGATATTTGGGGCCGGTTCCCATCTGTGTGCTGATTATGCTGGTGATCTACGCCGTTGTCCAGTTTGTATCCACGAAGACAAGGCTGGGGCGCAACATTTTTGCGATTGGCGGTGGCAGTGAGGCGGCGTATTTTGCAGGGATACCGACGAAACGGTATTTGTGTATCACCTATGTGATCGGCGGCCTGCTGGCGGCGGTGGGCGGAGTTTTATTGATGTCCCGTCTGGATTCCGTCTCCATTTCCAACGGGAGCCAGTATGAGTTTGACTCTCTGATTGCCTGTGTGATCGGCGGTCTGTCCACCACAGGCGGAAAGGGCCGGGTGATCGGCGTGCTGTTCGGCACCATTTTCTTAATCATGTTCTTTAACGGGATGACGATGATGGATGTGGACCCGTTTTATCAGAATGCCATCAAAGGAGCCGTCCTAATCATCGCCATCACGGCAGACGTGCTTCGGAATAAAAAGAAAAATTAGAGGGAGGCGGAATCATTGGAAGATACCATACTGCAGGTACGGGGAATCACAAAGGAATTTCCCGGTGTCAGAGCGCTTGATGATGTGACATTCTCTGTAAAAAGAGGAACCATCCATGCCCTGATGGGGGAAAACGGCGCCGGGAAATCCACTCTGATTAAAATCCTGGCGGGAATCTATTTAAATTATAAGGGTGAAATCATATTGGACGGTGAACGATTGAAACTTCGCGGACCGGCAGATGCCCAGCGCCTGGGAATCAGCGTGGTCCATCAGGAACTGAAGCTGTGTGAGACATTATCCATCACGGAAAATATCTTCCTGGGTAATCTAATCTACAAAAATGGTCTCGCAGACTGGAAGGAAATGCACCGGCGATCCGGGGAAATGATTGCAAATCTTGGCATGAACCTGGATGTCCACCAGCTGGTGGACACCTTGAGTGTGGCCCAGAAGCAGATTGTGGAAATCTGCAAGGCTGTGAACCACCATTGCAAACTGCTGATTATGGATGAACCGTCCGCAACCTTGACGGAAAAAGAACTGGAAGTAATGTTTGGCATCATGGACCGGCTGGTAAAGACGGGTGTCACGATTATTTATATCTCACACCGCATGGAAGAGATCTTTCATCTGGCGGATGAGATTACGGTATTGCGGGACGGAAAGTTCGTGAAGACGTTGAATGCGGAGAAATGTACCAGACCCGAACTGATCAGCCTGATGGTGGGACGCACCGTGGAACAGGAATATCCAAAGGAACAGATTCCGCTTGGTGAAACCATCCTGGAGGTGGAACATCTGACACAGAAAGGCCGGTTTGAAAATATATCTTTTACGCTTAAAAAAGGGGAAATCCTTGGCTTTTCCGGCTTGGTAGGGGCGGGACGAACGGAGGTCATGCTGGCGCTTTTGGGGCTCACGAGACCCGACAGCGGTACAGTACGGCTGAAAGGGAAAACTATCAGAAACCGGAATTTCCGCGAAGCGATTGCCAGAGGTTTCGGGCTGATCCCGGAGGACAGAAAAGTACAGGGACTGGTCCAGATCGACAGTGTCAGCGAGAACATCTGTATGTCAAGTCTTAGCAAGATCATGCGCGGAGGAATCATCAGAAAGAATCTGGAGCAGCAGGCCGCTGAAGAATATGTGAAAATGCTCTCAGTCGCTACACCGGATACCAGTACCGAGGTCCAGTATCTGAGCGGTGGAAACCAGCAGAAGGTGGTCATTGCCAAATGGCTTTTGGCGGACAGCGATATCATTATCATGGATGAGCCGACCCGGGGCATTGACGTGGGGGCGAAAAGCGAGATTTACCGTCTGATGGGCAATCTGGTGAAAGAGGGCAAATCCATCATCATGATCAGTTCCGAGATGCCTGAGGTGATCGGAATGTGCGACCGGATTGTAGTGATGTATGAAGGTCATAAGGCAGGGGAACTGGAAGGAGAAAAAGCAACGCAGGAGAATATCATGGCACTGTGTGTATAGGCGGTGTGTTGATATAAATGAAACAGGAGAACAATGATGAAAGGGAGAAACAGGATGAAAAAAGGGAGAATCACAGGGATCATGATGACAGCAGCGCTGGCAGTGGGGATGCTTGCAGGATGTGGGCAGAAGGAGGCGGCCGGCACCGGAGCCAAGACAGAAGCCGCCGGGACTACGGCAAAGACAGAGACGGATAAAACCGTGGCAGAGCCGGGGCCGGAGAGCGGAAAGAATCTGCGGATCGGAGTCTGTCTGTTTACCAAAAATGATGAATGGCTGGCGGAGATATCAGACCAGTTTGAGAGTCTGGGAGCCGAGAAGGGCTATGAGATCAGCGTCCAGGACGGCAACCAGGAAAATGAAAAGCAGATGCAGCAGATTGAAAACTTTATTGCAAAACAGTATGACGCCATCGTAGTATCTGCAGCGGATGTGGAAGGAATTCTTCCTGCCATTGATAAATGTGAGGAGGCCAAAATTCCGGTAATTGCCATCGACACACCAATTGAACATGAGTGGGTATCCACCTGCATCTCCTGGGATAATTACGCCACCGGCAAGGCCCTGGGAGAATATGCGGTTCAGTATATCCGGAAAAATTTAGCAGATAAGGACGAGGTCCATGTGGTGCTTATCAACGCGCCGGCTTACCCGCATCTGGCTGCCAGAGATGATGGATTTAGAGAAGCATTAAAAGCGGAGCCAAAGGCAAAGATTATCGTGGAGCAGGAGTCCCCGGGAAGCCGTGAGATTGCAGCCAACATCATCAACAATAACATTGCTAAAGGAATCGATATTGTTTACGGTGTGGTGGACAATCACGCGTGGGGGGCTGTGACGGCGCTGGAGGAAGCCCAGGCGGAGAAATGCTGCGTACTTTCCTGTGGTGGATTTGGAGACGAACCTTTTACCGCCCTGGAAAATGACCATCCATACTATAAGGCGCTGATCGTGGTACCTCCACAGAATGTGGTGACGGATTCGCTCAGTGCGGTGGAAAAGATCTTGAACGGGGAGACCGTGGACGAGATCACTAATATTGAGTTTGGCCTGGCGGATCATGAGACCGTAGGAAACTATAAGTAAGGAGAACCTGCAATGTCATTTTTACACTTATCACTTGCATCACAGATTTTGGGGGTGAAGACGGATGTAAATATACTTCTGCCGGACTGCGCCGCAAACCGGACAGTGCCGGATCACGGCTATCAGGTCCTCTACCTGCTTCACGGATATATGGGAGATTACAGCGACTGGATCCGGTATTCCCTGATTGAACATTATGCGGCCGGAAAACCTCTTGTGGTGGTTATGCCTGACGGTGGAAAAAGCTTTTATACGGATATGGTGATGGGAGACCGGTACTGGACTTATTTATCCGAGGAACTGCCGGGACAGCTTGACGCCTATCTGAGGATATCGAAACGGCGGTGCGATCATTTTGCAATGGGGCTGTCTATGGGCGCCTACGGCGCCCTGAAGCTGGGGCTGGCCCATCCGGAGCAATTCCAGGCTGTGGCAGGGTTTTCGGGTGTGGTGGATGTGGCAGCGTTTTGGGGGAGACAGAAGGAGACCCCAAACCTCATTCCGTTCTGCACGGTTCCACCGGATTTTAGGGCGATCTTCGGTGATGTGGAGCGGATAAAGGGGTCGGAGAATGATTTGTATCATCTTCTGAAAATGGTGAATCTGGAAAATTGTCCGGAAATCCGCTTATTCTGTGGAACGGAAGATTTTCTGCTGGAGGACAATAGAAACTTTCATGAGACTGCCGCCGGGCTGGGGCTTCCCTGTCATTTAGAAACCTTCGGGGGGGGACATGAGTGGGAATTCTGGGGGAAGGCGCTTAAGAAATCTTTTGAGATTCTGCCGTTTGGCAGGTACTGAGTATATGGGGAAATACAGGCATGACACGAACATGCCTGTATTTTTTGGTTTCAAAGGAAAGTTTTTACTATGAAACCAAAACGCTCCGCTGTGGATGAGCACTCCGCGCTAAGGAAGTATGGCTGCTGAAGCAGACGCGCTCCGGCGCGAGAGTCCGGCTTGCCGGACTCTTTATTCTGAAAATGAAACAGGCAGATGATTGTAATGGATTTTCATGGAAAAGATAGATAGAACGTGATAAGATAAGAGATAGAAAGAAAAGAAGGATACGATGTCAAACACTGGAGATGGAGGAGGTAATCAACGTGGTAAAGAAGATGGAAATTCAGGAATTTACTGATGCGCTGTCATCGAAACAGCCGACACCGGGCGGCGGCGGCGCGTCGGCTCTGGCGGGAACACTGGGGACAGCCCTGGGACTGATGGTGGGGAACTTAACCGTGGGGAAGAAGAAGTACGCGGAGGTGGAGGAGGACGTGCAGAGCATCATGGCCCGCCTGGCGGATCTGCAGGAACGGCTGATGGAGCTGGCGGATGAGGACGCAACGGTATTTGCGCCGCTGGCGGCTTCCTACGGGCTTCCAACCGGCACCGCGGAGGAGAAAGCACACAAGGCGGAAGTGATGGAACAGTGTCTGCTGGATGCTTCCCTGGTTCCGGTGGAGATTATGAGAAAGAGCTGCGAGGCCCTGGCTCTGCTTGCCGAGCTGGAGGTGAAGGGCAGCGTGATGGCGGTCAGCGATGTGGGGGTGGCGGTCCAGTTTCTCCGGACGGCTGTCACAGGGGCGATCATGAATGTTTACATCAATACGAAATCCATGAAAGACCGGGAGACGGCAGATCGTTTGAATACGGAGGCCGCCCATTTGCTGAAGCAGGGAGTGGAACAGGCGGATGAGATTTACAGCCGCATCTGTAAGCGGCTGGAGAATTAGGAGACTGGCGGGAGACGAAAGGAGAGAGTCCGATGGTGACGTTGAAAGGAGCAGAGGTTTCTGCGAAGATCAAAGAAGAAGTACAGGAGTTTCTGGCAGGACATAGCGGTCCGGCGCCGAAGCTGGCCATTGTCCGGGTGGGGGAGAACCCGGACGATATGTCCTATGAACGCGGAGCGGTGAAGAAGATGGAAGCCTTTGGACTCCGGGTGCAGTCCTATGTATTCCCGGCGGAGATTACGGATGGGGCGTTCAAGGAGGCGTTTGGCCGCATCAACGGGGATGCGGACGTCAACGGCATTCTGCTTCTTCGTCCCCTTCCGAAGCAGATCAGTGAGAAGGATATCGAGAATATGATCGATCCGAAGAAGGATCTGGACGGCATTTCTCCTGTCAATATTGCGAAAGTGTTTGCAGGTGATACGGACGGCTTCGCACCGTGCACCGCAGAGGCGGTGATTGAGGTTTTAAAGGCAAACGGCATTACCATAACCGGGAAAAAAGTGACGATTGTGGGGCGGAGCATGGTAGTTGGCAAACCCCTGTCCATGCTGATGCTGAAGGAAAATGCTACCGTTACCGTCTGCCACACCCGCACCGCGGATCTGGCCGGCGAGTGCAGACGGGCGGAGATTCTGGTTGCGGCGGCAGGCCGGGCGAAGATGTTGAACGGCAGTTATGTGGGCCAGGACGCAGTTGTGATTGATGTGGGAATCAATGTGGACGAGAACGGAAAATTGTGCGGCGATGTGGATTTTGACTCCATCGCGGACAAGGCGTCCATGGCGACTCCGGTGCCGGGAGGCGTGGGAGCGGTGACCACGGCGGTGCTGGCGAAGCATCTGGTGCGGACTATCAGGTGCTGACGATTGGGTAGGCGCATGTTGTTTTATAGTTGACATTTGGTTCAGATACTTCTATAATTAGAAACACGGAAAAAAATCAGAAGATTTTTCTTCGGGGACAGTGGAGACATTGTCCCCGAATTTTTGTACTTTTTAACTAGTTGACAAAAGGAAAATCCCCTTGTTTTAATCCTGGGGAATGGAACAAAGGAGTGGTGCGTTTTATGAATCAAGTGACAGAACAAAAGGGAAATCCGTTGGGCTATGCTCCAATCGGGAAGCTTCTGGCCAAGTTTGGCCTGCCGGCTGTGGTCTCCATGCTGGTTAACGCGGTCTACAACATCGTCGATCAGATATTCATCGGCCAGGGCGTCGGTTACCTGGGAAATGCGGCCACTACCGTGGCATTTCCGGTGGTGACCATTATTCTGGCGGTGTCCACGCTTTTGGGGGCGGGCGGAAGCGCTTATGCCGCTATCAAGCTGGGGGAGAAGCGGGATGAGGAAGCGGAGCGGACCTTGGGGAATCTGTTTGTGCTGCTGACGGGAATCGGTATTCTGGTTGCGGTGCTGGGGCTGGTGTTCTTAGACCCGATGCTGCGGGTGTTCGGCGCGACGGACAGCGTGATGGAGTATTCCAGACAGTATACCTCCATCATCCTGCTGGGAACACCGTTTAATATGCTGGGTGTGGGCCTGTCCAACATGGCGAGAACCGACGGTAATCCGTCTCTTTCCATGTACAGTATTCTGGCCGGCGCGATCTTGAATACGATCCTGGACCCGATTTATATTTTCGTGTTCCACTGGGGCGTGGTCGGCGCGGCAATTGCTACCATTACCTCCCAGATTATATCGGCGGTGGTGCTGATTGTGTATTTCTTAAAAAAGGGCAACATGCGCCTGAAAAAGAGAAATTTAAAGCTGGATGGGGTGATCTGTAAAAGCGTGGCGACGCTGGGAATCTCCAGTGGGATCACCCAGGTGGCTTCTACGATTTTACAGATTGTACTCAACAATTCTCTGGTATTCTACGGAGACCAGACGTATGTGGGCGGCGATGTGGCGCTGAGTGCTATGGGAATCGTGGGCAAGATCGGTATGATTCTGGTGTCTATTTGTATCGGTATCGGTATTGGTTCCCAGCCGATCCTGGGATTCAATAAAGGAGCCGGCAATTATCACCGGATTCGTCAGACCTATGTGCGGGCGGTGGGAATCGCCACGGTTGTTTCGGTGGTGGGCTGTGCGCTCTGTCAGCTGTTCCCTTATCAGATACTGACTGTGTTTGGCAAGGCGGACGCCAATTTCACGGAGTTTGCGGTGAAATCGCTGCGGATTTACATGGCCGGGATATTTGCGGCTGGTTTTCAGATTGTTTCCACCAGCTATTTCCAGGCTACGGGGCAGCCGATGAAGGCGTCGATCCTGTCCATGCTTCGCCAGCTTCTGGTATTGATACCAATGATTTTGGTTCTGCCGCTGTTCTTTGGGCTGGATGGCATTTTATATGCGGGTCCTGTGGCGGATTTGAGTTCGGCAGTTGTGGTGGCGTTCTTTGTGGTTTATGAGATGAAGAAATTGAACCGGGTGATTGGGGAGAACCCGGTGGCGGTATAAGAATTAAAAAACAAAAGCACCGGGAAAACGGGGAGGATGGTCTTATGGAGCCATTCATTTCCCCGGATTCCCGGTGCTTTTTATGTTGTTATTCCACAGCTGTCCGCTTCACCTGGGCCAGCGCTTTGGATACCGGCGGAAGCATGATCACAATCACGGTGATGACGCCTTCCGCCAGAATATAGGAGTAGTTATAGACAAGCGGATATATCGCGGACAGCGACTGCGGAAAGTTGTCCGGCATGTAGTCCATCCAGTACAGATAGCCGCCCAGGGCATGGAAAGCGCCTCTCGCCAGGATGCCTAAGAGATAGCCTTTCACCAGTCCGTTCTTCGACTTGTGGAAGAGTCCGGACAGTCCGAGGGCAGCAAAGGCCAGCACATAATCACAGCAGACCTGGAAGATGGACAGAACGTAGGGCTCCTGTAAAAACTGCAGAATGCCATAGGCCAGTCCGGTTAAAATGCCCACCTTCAAGCCGTACCAGTAGCCGATCAAGCAGATAAACAGCATGGAAAACAGCGTGACAGAGCCGCCGAAGGGCATGTTAAAGACCTTCAGGTACGAGGTGATAAAGGCCAGTGCCATGGCGGCGCCGCAGAATACCAGCTGCTTCGCGGACATTTTCTTACCGGAAGAATCTTTGGTGATAAAGGATGCGGCAAGAAATAGTAACATGGCTGCCAGCCCGCATAAGGCATAGCCTAAGGTGGTCAAACC
This sequence comes from Bacteroides thetaiotaomicron, assembly GCA_034142505.1. Taxonomy (GTDB): domain Bacteria; phylum Bacillota; class Clostridia; order Lachnospirales; family Lachnospiraceae; genus Hungatella_A. The sequence goes on along the minus strand of JAWZDV010000092.1, from coordinate 75,778 downwards.
ACCATCCGGTGTAACAATAGACATAAAAAAATCCTCCTTTGTGATGCACAGGAGGGGACTACTAAAAAGTAAGTATAAATGCTTCCTTACGCCGGCATTATCCGGTTCAAGTAGTGAGGGTTAGGCGGTTAGACCTTTCTCAGCCGTGAGGCTCCCCTAGCGTGTCATTGTTTTATTATTTGGTTCCAGGTGAGTATAACAAAGAGCTTACAAAATGTCAACATCATGTATAAAATGATTCCAATTCAGGAATCCTAGCCAATAGGAAACAGATTACAGAAATTCCAGGAGGAAGATGTTATGTGGGGGTTTATCATCGCGTTAATATCGGGTGCTCTGATGAGTATCCAGGGAGTGTTCAATACGGAGGTCACCAAGCAGACCAGTATCTGGGTGTCGGCGGGCTTCGTGCAGCTGACGGCTTTTTTTACCTGTGTGGCCATGTGGCTGTTTACGGGGCGGAATGAGATTAACGGGCTGTGGCAGGTGCAGCCGTGGTATATGCTGACCGGCGGTATTATCGGCGCGCTGATCACGTACACGGTGATTCGGAGCGTGTCGAGCCTGGGACCGGCCAAGTCGGCGCTGCTCATCGTCATCGCCCAGATTATTGTGGCCTACGGCATCGAGGTGTTTGGCCTGTTTGGGGTGGAAAAGGTGGGCTTTGAATGGAAGAAGGCCCTTGGCGCGCTGGTGGCGATTGTGGGAATTGTGATCTTCCGCTGGTAAATGCGAAATAGCACTTGTATTTGACTGGGGTTTTAGGTAAAATAGTGATATGGCTGAAAATGGTATTCTTTCCGGTTGACGCGGCATTTACATGCGGTTTAGAAGGAGGAAGACCATGGATAAACAAAAGATAAAAACGAAGTTTTACAGAATATTGGTGACGGGCATATGCATGCTGGCTGCAGGCATATGTTACAGCTGCGGCAGGAAGGAGCCGGTGCTGGCGGGGAAGCAGGAACCGTATATGGAGACTGTGGAGACGGCCGGCGCGGCGGATTCCGTGTCGGAAAGTCAGGAAACGGCGGGTTCGGTCCGGGAGACGGCAGCTCTGTGTTACGTACATATCTGTGGACAGGTGATGAACCCCGGCGTCTATGAGATGGAGGCGGGGAGTCGCATTTTTCAGGCAGTGGAAGCAGCGGGCGGATTGACAGACGAGGCGGCCGGCGAGTTTTTGAATATGGCGGAGATCATTCAGGATGGGATGAAGATATCCGTGCCTTCTCTGGAGGAAGTCGAGAAGGGGGAAGCGGCAGCGGTGAGCGGTTATGGGGGCTTAGGCGGTGTGGCAGCTCCCGGAGGACAGGCTGGGAAGGTGAATTTGAATACGGCGGGCAAGGAACAGCTGATGACCCTGAGAGGAATTGGGGAATCCCGGGCGGAGGATATTATCCGGTACCGGGAGGAACACGGACCCTTTGGGGCGATTGAAGAGATTATGGAGATATCCGGCATTAAAGATGCTGCATTTCAGAAAATAAAAGATGATATTACGGTATCATGAAAAGCAGGAAAAGTCCCCGATAGAAGCATATCGGGGAAAAGTAAGTGGAAAGTCCCCGATAGAAGCGTATCGGGGAATGGAGAGGTGAAGGATGGCTAAGGTTTTAGTGGTAGATGACGAAAAACTCATTGTGAAGGGCATTAAGTTCAGCCTGGAGCAGGATGGGATGGATGTGGAATGCGCATATGATGGCGAGGAGGCCATCAACCTTGCGAAGGAAAAAGAATTTGACGTGGTGCTTCTGGATGTGATGCTCCCGAAGTTCGACGGTTATGAGGTGTGCCAGGCAATCCGGGAATTTTCGGAGGTCCCGATTATCATGCTGACGGCCAAGGGCAACGATATGGATAAGATTCTGGGGCTGGAATACGGAGCGGATGACTACATAACAAAGCCATTCAACATTTTGGAGGTGAAGGCGCGGATCAAAGCGATTCTGCGGAGAAACGCCAAGAGAAGCAGAAAGACGGATGAGGCGGACAAGCGTGTGATCGCGTCCGGCGGGCTGAAACTGGACCGCGACAGCCGGCGTGTGTTCGTGGGCGATAAGGAGATCAACTTGACGGCCAAGGAATTTGATCTGCTGGAGTTGTTGGTGTGCAATCCCAACAAGGTGTACAGCCGTGAGGCTCTGTTGTCCTATGTGTGGGGCAATAAGGCCAATGATTCCGGCGACGTGAGAACGGTGGACGTCCACGTGAGACGGCTTCGCGAGAAGATTGAGCCGAGTCCAAGCGCTCCCCAGTACGTGCATACGAAGTGGGGCGTGGGATATTATTTCCGGGCGTAGAGGCGGCAAACCGGACATTTAGGACATCAGGGAGACAAAAGGATGGAATATAGAATTAGAAAAGTAAGGCCGGGGGATGTGGATGGAGTCGCTTATGTGGAGTCTGTCTGCTTCCCGGCCGCGGAAGCGGCTGACTGGGATGCGTTGAATCAGAGGATACAGGCATTTCCGGACAGCTTTTTTGCTGCCGAGGAAGATGGGAAAATCATCGGATTTATCAACGGCGCGGTGACGGACAGCCAGGTGATCCGGGATGAGATGTTTGAGGATATTGGCTGCCACAATCCGGACGGGGCGTACCAGAGCATCTTCGGGCTGGATGTGCTGCCGGAATACCGGAATCAGGGGATTGCGGCTGATCTCATGCGGCATATGATAGAAGAGGCGGGGAAATGCGGCCGGAAGGGACTGATTCTCACCTGCAAGGACCGTCTGATTCCTTACTATGAGAAATTCGGTTATCGGAATCTGGGGCTGTCGGAGTCGGTTCACGGCAATGCGGTGTGGTATGATATGATACTGGAATTTTAAGGCCGGAGCCTTCGCGGCGGAAGCTTAAGGCCGGTCTGGCTGGCAGAGTAGAGAGAAAAGGGGAATGTTATGACACGGAATCCTCAGGGCGGAAAGTGGCGGAGACTTGACAATACGGCCAAGATCTTTCCGGTGATCGCCAATGAACATTTGAGCAATGTATTTCGGATTTCCATGACGTTAGATGAAGAGATTGTGCCGGAGGTACTGCAGCAGGCGCTGGAGGAGGTGCTGCCCTGGTTTCAGGGGTTTCGGGTAAAACTGCGAAGAGGCATATTCTGGTACTACTTTGAGAGCAACCGGAGGACGCCGGAGATTGAGAAGGAGGCGGCTTACCCCTGCAAATATATTGACCCACACAGTAATCAGCTGTTCCTGTTTCGGGTATCCTACTATCAGAACCGGATTAATTTAGAGGTGTTCCATGCGGTGACGGACGGGCTGGGCGCGGTGAATTTTATCCGGGAGCTGACCTACCGGTATCTCCAGCTTCTGGAGGGAGAAGGCGGGACGGCCCCGGCAAAGCCAAGTGACTCCTGTGTGACAGAGGTGGAGGACGGGTACCTGAAGAATTATAAAAAGGTGAAGAAGGCCAGATACAGTTCCAGACGGGCGTTTCATATCAAGGAAGAGCAGCTGCCGCTGGATGAGGTGAGCGTGCTTCACGGATATGTGAAACTGGCCCCCCTCAAGGCGGCCGGGAAGGCAAAGCAGGTCAGCATTACCAAGTATTTGACGGCCTGTCTTATTTATGCGATTTATGAGGAATATTTCCACGGGAAGATCATGACGGAGCATATCGGGGTGAACGTGCCTGTGAATCTGCGGGCATTTTTCGACTCGGAGACAACGGCCAACTTTTTTGCGGTGTCCTGTATAGAGTTTTTGGCGCAGAAAGAGGAGGTCACCTTTGACGATGTGCTGGCGGTGGTCTGCCAGCAGATGGAGGAAAAGATCACAAAGGAAAAGATGGAGGAAACCATTTCCTACAATGTTTCCAATGAAAAGAAGTGGTATGTGAGGATCGCGCCGCTGCCGTTTAAATGGCTGGCCGTGAATTTAATTTTCCGGAGGAATGACAGGAACCATACGATTACATTGTCCAACATAGGGCCGATCTGTGTAGATGAGGAGTACCGGGACGCGATAAAGCAGTGCCATCTGATTATCGGAGTGTCCAAGCGCCAGCCCATCAAATGTGCGGTTTGTGCATATGGGGAGGACGTGATTGTGTCATTTACCTCCGTCTACGAGGACACGAAGGTGCAGGACCGATTCTTTGAGATATTAAAGGAAAATGGAGTGCCGGTGGAGTTAGAGAGCAACGGGGTGGTTAACAAAGAGGCGGACAGGGGGATGTATCCGGAGATTTCCTATGATGTGGATAAATGGAAAAAGATGACCAATCTATTCTACGCGGTGCTGATTGCGGTGGCGGCCTGCCTTGGTGTGGTGAATTATCTCACTTATACCGGGTCCATGTGGTCGGTGATTGCTATTGCCTGCATGGCTTATGTGGGGATGACGGTGCGGTACTCGATTATGCGGCATGCCAATTTAGGGTCGAAGATACTGATTCAGACGCTGGGGGCGCAGGCGCTGCTGGTGGTGATTGATTTGATGACGGGGTATAGCGGATGGTCCATGGATTATGCGATCCCAAGTACGATTCTGTTTGCGGATATTGCGATTGTATTTTTGATTATTGTGAACCGGCTGAACTGGCAGAGTTACTTTATGTACCAGATCGCGATTACGGTGTTTAGCTTTGTGCCATTTCTTTTGTGGGTACTGGGGCTGGTTGACAGGCCGCTGATGGCGATTATCACGGTGATTATCTCCGTGCTGGTGCTGACCGTGACGGTGCTGCTGGGGGACCGGAGGGTGAAGAATGAATTGATAAGAAGGTTTCACTTTTAAGGCTTCTCATGAAACGGCAGTTGAATGAGGAACCGCTGCCCGAACGGAGCGAAGCGGAGTTTGGGATTCCCGCTTAAAGTGGCAGTTGAATGTAAATAGAAAAGTCAGGAGTGTCGAATGCGGGATAAAAAAGTAAGCGTCAGGGGAAACCTGATGCGCGATATGATACAGAATGTGATGGAAACTTCATTAAAGGAGCCGATTCAGACCGGGGAATTCAGAAAGAATCCGGTGGAACCGGCCTGGGTGTGTCCGGCTGGGTATGAATATGAGATTATTGAGACAGAAACGTTTAAGATGGAGTATCTACGGCCGAGCCAGGTGGTGACGGGGCGGGTGATTTTACAGCTTCATGGAGGCGGATATATTGGGCCGATGAAGAATATTTACCGGAAGTTCGCGGTGATGTATTCGAAACTCAGCTATGGGGGCGATGTGCTGACCTGTGATTACCGGGTGGCGCCGGAGCATCCTTACCCGGCGGCGCTGGAGGATGCGGTGTATGCTTACCGTTGGCTGACAGAGGAAAAACAGTACCGGCCGGAGCAGATCATCGTGGTCGGAGATTCGGCGGGGGGAGGTCTGTCGCTGGCGCTGGGATTATATTTAAAAGACCATCAGCTGCCGCTGCCGGCCGGCTTTTTACTCATGTCCCCGTGGGCGGATCTGACCTGCAGCGGGGAGAGCCATGAGACCAATTACTGCCGCGATCCGCTGTTTGGGAATTCCAGGGAGAGTATGCTCTATAATTCCTCTTATATTGGAGATCATGATCCAAAAGAACCATACATTTCCCCTGTGTTCGGGGATTACCACGGTTTTCCGCCAATGCTGCTTCAGGTGGGCGGATACGAGATGCTCTTGTCGGACAGCGAGTCCGTGGCCGCCAAAGCCAGAGCAGCGGGAGTAAAGCTGCGTCTCTCCGTTTATGAAGGGATGTTCCACGTATTCCAGATGAGCATGGGTCTCTTCCCGGAGAGCCGGGAAGCCTGGTCGGAAGCGGGAAGATTTATCCAGATTCTATACGGAATCGAGCGCAAGCAGGATGGGACCGTGGTAAAACGGGTAAAGAGAAACAAAAAGAAACAGACATTGTTTGACAGGATAAGAACAACATGAAAATCACACTGGTCGTCGTAGGAAAAATCAAAGAAAAGTATTTTGTAGACGCCATTGCCGAGTACACAAAACGCCTTTCCAAATACTGCAGACTGGAGATCCTCCAGGTAGCCGATGAAAAAACGCCGGACAAAGCAAGTGAAGCCCTGGAGACCCAGATCAAAGAAAAAGAGGGCGGGCGCATCCTCTCCCAGATCAAAGACGGGGCCTATGTGATCGCGCTGGCCATCCAGGGGAATATGCTGGACTCGGTGGAGCTGTCAGAGAAGATCGGCAGCCTGGGAGTGAATGGCACCAGCCAGATCGTGTTTGTGATCGGCGGTTCTCTGGGACTGTCCGATGCGGTTCTGAAACGGGCGGACTATCTCTTGAGTTTCTCCCGCATGACATTCCCGCATCAGCTGATGCGGGTGATACTGCTGGAGCAGATTTACCGGGGGTACCGGATTTTGGCGGGAGAACCGTATCATAAGTGACGGGTGAGAATATCGTTTTTTAGTTGGAGATGTTATATATAGGTATATCATAAGTAAAGGCAAAATTTATGGAGCTTCAAAGAAATCTATAAATGATTCTAAAGAAAAAGCATTAGTAGGGAGATATGAATTTGGATAAGCGTTATCAGATTTTTATCAGTTCAACATTTGCAGATTTAGAAAATGAAAGAAAAGGAATAATGGAAGCTATTATTGAACTAGGCTGTTTTCCGACAGGTATGGAGATGTTTCCGGCAACAGACACAGAACAATTTGAATATATAAAAACCGTTATAGATGAAAGCGATTATTATGTCTTAGTGGTTGCAGGAAGATATGGTTCTGTTGATGAAGACGGTATTAGTTATACAGAAAAAGAGTTTCTATATGCGAAGGAAAAGGGAATCCCGATTCTTGCGTTTGTAAAAAAAGACATTGAAAGTATATCTGCAAATAAAACTGACCAGGATGTTCACAAACGGAAAAAATTAGATGAATTTAGAGCAAAGGCTTTAGATGGGAGGATGGCAAACTTTTGGGATAATGCAGATGAGTTAAAGTACAAAATACATAGTAGTCTATCTCGGGAATTCAAAACGCATCCTCGAGCAGGATGGATACGAGGTGATATTATTGATGTTGATGAATTATTGGAACAATATAATTCATTAAAGAAAGAACATGAAGATTTGCAGAAAAAAGTAAATACTGAAAAGTCAAAAAATGTAATCAAAATAAATGATTTGAAAAGAGAGTTTACCATTGACTATAATGTATGGGATGAAGAAAATGAGGAGTACGATTCAACAAATTATGAAGTAAAAACCAATTTATATGATATTATAGTTTGGTGTGGGGCAAAAATTATCCATAGAATTCCAATGAGTCAATTTAGAATTATTTTAAATGAAGCGATTGTTGAAACAGAAGCAAACGACGGCGAAATTGAAAAAGTAGAATGTATGATAACAGATTATTCTTTGGATGAAATAAAATTAAAATTGTTAGCCTTTGGGTTAGCTCATGTTCAAAAATTGGGACAGTATAGTGAAGAAGAGATTAACTTATCCAGAACAGGAGAGCAGGTTTTGTATTATACTGTTAAAAATGAGGAATTTTATTGGTATATTGATTCAAATATAAAGTGAAGCAACAATGTTAGTATACTAGACACAGACGAAGTTAAAAGTATTGCCCCGGCTATTAATTATAGAGATAACGATGGACACAGCAAGAAATATAGAGCCCATCCGAATCCGGATAAATGATGATATTAACAAGTTCCTGTCAGAGAAGGAGGATGTACCCCAAAAGGGTATATCCTCTATTTTAATGCCCAATACTATAAATATTGAGTTTTGTATTTAAAAATAGGCTGACATAGCATATAATATAAGCAAAGGATAACTGATTTGATAGAGGAGGGAAATAGAATGAGAGAGATAACAGGATATTTTGATGGAAATACAGTGCGACTTTTAGAACCAGCCCCTAAAACTAAGCAGAAGGTCATAGTAACGTTTATAGATGATGAGAATGAAGTAGATGAACTTCCAATAGGAATATTGTCAAAGTATGCAGATTCAAGCAAAAGAGAATTGGAAGAAGGGGCATTTGAACGTGCAATGGTGGAAAAGCATGGTAATGGCTGATGCAAATACAATGATACGCTGTATCATTGGTGATGATGAAAAAAAGATTGAGGAATTACAGACGATAAGGCAGACACAGAAAATAGTATATACAATAGAGGTAATAGCAGAAGCTGTGTATGTCATTACAAAGGTTTATAGTGTTCCTAGAAAAGCTTGCAGTGAAGCTATTTTAAGCTTTATGAAGGCAAGGAATATTGTCTGTAGAAATGGAGCGGTAGCAGAGAGGGCGTTACTATTATATGCAGAAAATACATTGGACTTTGTAGATAATATATTATTGGCATATCATCAGGTAATGGGAATGACAATTTATAGCTATGATAAAAAATTAATGAAAGCAATAAATAAGGATAAGGATTGAAGCCTCACATAATAATAACTCTCTTCGTTGGAGCCGTTACGGAGAACACCGTATCACAAGTGACGGGGAGAGGGATGATTGCTAAAAAAATAGGTTGAAGAATACATGGAAGCATTATAGAAAAAACAGGCGGACTGGATGGATTAAGAGACAGGAGATTGTTGGAATCGGCTATTTTCAGTACATCCAGTGGATTTGGGGAGATAGAAGTTTATCCTACGGTGGAAGAAAAAGCCGCCAGGATTGCTTTGGGCATTGTGAATAATCATGCTTTTTTAGATGCTCATGTTATAATAAGGACAAGGTTAGAGAAACCCAGTAAAATCAATGGGTTGCACTACTTTAGTCCTTGTTTTTTACGCCTGCAGGATAAGTATTATCATTTCATTTCAAGGTTCTATCTTAAAAGTCGTACATATATTATTGGCCAATAATGTATATCAAAACAAAATTCTGATGTATATGATACTTCGGTAAGTGTTCCCCTTGTGTTAGCTTCCCCATATTGCAAGATTGGTCAACAGCCTGTTGACAAATTGGAGAATATTTATGTAATTCCATGGGGACATCAAATAATACTGATTTCAAAATGTGATACTGTGAGAGAGAGCATTGTTGTTAAACTTTTTGGATACAGGATTATATGAGCGGCAAGGAAAAGCAATAACAAATTTTTCGAGGTTGTTGCCGGACACGCAAAGTGACCTTGCAAAAGAAACTTTGAAGGACCCTTATAATTTTGATTTTTTAACTTTGAGTGAAGGGTATCGTGAAAGGGAACTGGAGGATGCACTAACATCAAATATAACAAAGTTTTTATTAGAACTGGGACAAGGATTTGCTTTTGTTGGAAGGCAGGTTCCAATTCAAGTAGGTCAAAATGAGATATACTTGGACTTGCTCTTTTACCACTTAGAACTTCGATGTTATGTAGCTATAAAATTAAAAGTATGTGAATTCGATCCGGCATTTACAGGTCAACTAGGTGTTTATGTAGCTGCGATTAATCATCAAAAAAAGAAGGAAACTGATAATCAGACGATTGGATTGTTGATATGTAAAATTAAAATAATGGAACAGAATTAAGAGTTGACACAATCAGTTGACTTGGGATTTTTTGGTTGGAACGGAGGGAAATAAGTATAGGGGCCTCATGGGAGATCATGAGAGGCTGCAGAAAATTCTCCTGTGCCTGACATGTCAGTCAATGAAATATTCAATCCTATGGTTGGCTGATATTGTTTCAAATCATCTTTAGTGATAACGGCGAAAAGAGATAAGTACAGCCCGCGGCAGGTGATACCATACCTGCTGCGGGCTGTTTTTGCTGTTAAACGCTTTGGCTATTATCGTGTTTCCGGCAATCGTGTTTCCGGCGCCGCAATCAGGACATTGACTCCTTTCAACCGGAAGTACTCTGCCCAGGTGTCAGGCAGATCTTCAATGACGACAGTGTCGAAGCGGGTGACTTCGGAGATCTTAGAGAAGGCGACGACATCCAGTTTGGTTTTGTCGATGATTAAATAGTTGGTTTTGCCCTGGCTCAGCATAGTCTGGCGAACTTGGGCCTGGAACTCGTTGGAGTCGGTGACACCGGTGTCCATATCAATTCCACGGCAGGAGACAAAGGCTTTGTCCACGTAATACTGCTTCAGGGTGTGGATGGTGTCAAAGCCGAGAAAAGAGAGGGAGTGATGGTCCAGGGTTCCGCCGAGGGAAACCAGCTTGATGGACTCACAGTTGCACAGTTCCTCCGCCACCCGCAGGGAATTGGTCAGCACAGTCACGCGTTTTCCTTTAATATGGCGGGCAATCTGGATGGAGGTAGTGCTGGTGTCCAGAATAATCGTCTCCCCGTCATGAATCAGCTCAGAGCAGGCCAGCCCGATTCTCTCTTTTGCATCTATGTAGATGGTTTCGCGGATTCGCACATCGATATCATTGTTAACGCCATCACGGATAAAAGCGCCGCCGTGAGTCTTGATCAGTTTCCCCTGTTCTTCCAGCATCTGTAAATCACGTCGTATAGTCTCCTGGGTTACTTTCAGTTCCTCACTTAAATCTTTGACAAGCACGCTCTTTTCAATGTTTAATTTCTCGATAATATAATCCCGTCTTTTTTCAGGAAGCATAAAAGTCTCCTTTCTTACCATCTGTAAGTTTTTTAAATCTCTATTATCTTTATTTTACGCTTATTTTCGGCACTTGTCCATAAGAAACAAGAAAAACAAAGCAAAAATGTTTCGACAAACAGACATAAAGCCAATAAAAACAAAATAAAATCCTGAAAAAATAGTAAAAATGCTTTGAAAAAGTGAAAAAATGTTGATAAATATGGAAAAAATAATGAAAACATGTTGAAAAATCAAAATTACGTGTTATAATAAAATCATAAAACAACAAATAACAAAACGATAAAACAACAAAAACAAAGAACGGAGGCAGTTATGGAGACAATATGCTGGAATCAGGGGGTACTGGAGATCATTGACCAGACCAAGCTTCCCACGGAAGAGGTAGTTTTAAAGATTGACAATATGAAGGACTGCTGGACGGCAATCAAACGTTTGGAGGTGCGCGGGGCGCCTGCGATCGGTGACGCGGCGGCTTATGGTGTGGTATTGGGATTGAAAGAGATTAATGCGGAGGACTTTGACGGTTTCTATCAGCATTTTAGGAAGAACAAAGAATATCTGGCTTCCGCAAGACCTACCGCAGTCAATTTATTCTGGGCACTGGACCGTATGGAGCGGGTGGCATTGGCAAACAGGGAGAAAGCAGTTCCTGAGATCAAGAAGATCCTGGAGGCCGAGGCGGAAAAGATCCGTCAGGAGGATGAGAATACCTGCCGCCTGATCGGTGAGTACGGAGCGGAACTTTTAACGGAGGGCATGACCGTGCTGACCCACTGCAATGCCGGCCGGCTGGCCACCGCGAAGTACGGCACAGCACTCTCTCCCATCTATGTGGCAAAGGAGCGGGGGATAAATGTGAAGGTTTACGCGGATGAGACAAGACCTCTGCTGCAGGGAGCCAGACTCACGGCCTATGAACTTCAGGACGCCGGTGTGGATGTCACTCTGATCACCGACAATATGGCGGCTTATGTGATGAAGCTTGGCCGGATTGACATGGTGATCGTGGGCTGTGACCGTGTGGCAGCCAATGGTGATGCCGCCAACAAGATTGGCACTTACGGAGTCGCACAGCTGGCTAAGGCACACAACATTCCCTTCTATGTGGCGGGACCGTTTTCCACCATCGACTTAGCGACGGCTACGGGTGCGGATATCGTGGTGGAGGAACGTGACCCGGTGGAGATCACCAATGGCTTTGGTAAGCAGACGGCACCGGATGGCGTCAAAGTTTTCAACCCGGCGTTTGATGTCACGGACCATGAATTGATTACCGGTTTTATCACAGAAAAAGGAATCATCAAGGCACCGTTTGATGAGAATTTCAGAACACTTTATGACAAAGAAATTTAATAGGAGGAAATGATGATGAAGAAAAGATTAGGTACCCTGGCATTGGCAGCATGTATGGCAGTTTCCATGCTCGCAGGATGTTCCGCCTTCGGCGGGAACTCCGGGACGGCGGCGGTTCAGCAGCAGAAGGCAGAAGACACAAAAGCAGAGAATGATAAGACAGAGAACACCCAGGCAGAGGAAAGCAAAACCGGTGACGCGGCTGCGCCGGCCAAATCCGATTTAAAGGTGGCATTGGTGCTCAATGGAACAAAAGGCGATATGGCGGTTATGGACTCTGCGGCCAATGGAATAGAACTGGCGAAGCAGCAGTTTGGCATCGAGGGTGATGTCTACGAGGCAGGATGGGAGAGAACGAAATGGGAATCCACCATGTATGATGTCTGTGATTCCGGTAAATACGATGTGGTGATCACCGGTATGTTTGATATGGTGGACATTGTCACAAAGGTATCAAAGGAGTACCCGGACATTGACTTTATCCAGTATGACGCGCTGGTAGATTACGCAGACGGCGAGAACACCAACGTTTACAGCATGCAGTACAAATACAATGAGGGCGCTTTCTTAGCCGGCTATATCGCGGCGTCTTCAACCGAGTCGAAGAAACTGGGCGCGCTGGGAGCCATGAGTGTTCCGGCAGTCAACGATTTCCTGCTGGGCTACAAAGCCGGGATCGAGTACAAGGATTCCGCAATCCCGCTGCAGATCAAATATGCGGACAGCTTCAACGATTCCACTCTGGGCAAGGAACTGTCGTTACTCATGTATAACGACGGCTGTGATATCGTAGCCAACTGTGCGGCAGTGTCCGGCTTGGGTGTGATTGATGCGGCGAAAGAGGTTGGGAAGAAATGTATCAGCACCGATTCCGATATGGCCATGGCTTTTAAGGATACCGACCCGGAAAAGGCAGATACCATCATTGTTTCCGTTCAGAAGAGAATTGACCAGTCGATTGTGAGAGCTCTTGATTTGTATATCAAAGGGGAACTCCCGTTGGGACAGGGCGAGACTCTGGGAATGGCAGAAGGCACCATAGAACTGACCAAGAACGAATATTATGACAAATACGTTCCGCAGGATCTCCAGAAAGAGGTAGATGAGATTGCCGGTAAAATTTTAAGCGGTGAGATTCAGATTCCGTCCGCATATGAATTGACCATTGATGAGATCAAATCGACATTAGGTCTGTAAAGGAAGGCTGATTATGACAACAGGCAGAGAGATAGTCCGCATGGAAAAAATAAATAAAGTTTATTCCAACGGCGTTTATGCCAACCGGGAGGTGGATTTTACCCTGCTGGAAGGTGAAATCCACGCTCTGGTGGGGGAAAACGGAGCGGGGAAATCGACGCTGATGAAGATTCTGTACGGCCTGGAAGGAGCGGACGGCGGACAGGTGTACATAGAAGGACAGCCGATGACCGTAAAATCTCCCAAAGAAGCCATGAAGGCAGGAATCGGCATGGTGCACCAGCATTTCAAACTGATTCCGTCTTTAACGGTGGCGGAGAATCTGGTGTTGGGGGATGAACCCATGAACGGCATGTTTGTGGACCTTGCCAAAGCGGAGTCCTGCTGCCGGGAAATCAGCGAGCGGTACGAACTGCCGGTGGACCCCAAGAAGAAGGTCAGCGAAATATCCGTCAGCGAGAAACAGAAACTGGAAATCTTGAAGGTGCTGATGCGCGGCGCTAAAATTATCATCATGGATGAACCGACCGCAGTGCTGACTCCCCAGGAGATCGAGGAACTGTTTGTACAGCTTAAGAAATTAAAATCTCTGGGCCACACGATTATTTTTATCTCCCATCATTTAAATGAACTGGTGGAACTCTGTGACCGGATGACGGTCATGAAGGACGGAAAAAGCATGGGCGTCTATGAGATGGAGCATGTGGATATCCAGCAGATTTCCAACCTGATGGTGGGGCGTGAAGTGACACTGAAGGTGGAGAAGGACCCGCCGAAACCGGGAAAACCGGCTGTGCGCATGAACCATGTGTGTGCGAAAAACCGGGATGGAAAAGACGTGTTGAAGGACATTTCCTTCACGATAAGAGAAGGGGAGATCGTGGGGATCGCAGCGGTGGAGGGGAATGGACAGACAGAGGTCGCCTCCGCCCTGATCCGCCAGATGACGCTGGAATCCGGGGAGATTGAGATCGCCGGAAAGAATTTAAAGGATATGTCTTACCATGAACTGCGGGAGAAGGTGCTGGGATTTATCCCGGAGGACCGGATTATCGTGGGAACAGCGCAGAATTCCAGTATTATGGATAATTTGATTGCACTGGAATACAGGAAAGAGCAGTATAACGGAAAAAGAGGATTTGGTCTGAGGGATTTGCGGACCTATGCCCGCAGGCTGGTCCGTGATTATTCTATCAAATGTGATTCGGAGCAGACAACGGCCTGTATGCTGTCTGGCGGAAATATGCAGAAGGTGGTGGTGGCCAGAGAGATTGACCGGAATCCGTATTTCATCATCGCGCAGCAGCCGACCAGAGGAATTGATGTGGGATCAATTGAATTTATTCACAAAACCCTGGTGAAGAAACGTCAGGAAGGGGCGGCGATTTTATTAATCTCCGCAGATTTAAATGAAGTAATTTCCGTTTCGGACAGTCTGTTGGTGATGTATAACGGTGAGATCACCGCGTATTTTCCGACTACGGAGGGCTTGACTGAGGAGGAAGTAGGCCAGTATATGCTAGGGGTATCGAGGCATGAGAAAAAGCAGATCAGGAGGGCGTGTCATGAAGAAAAAGAGGATTAGCAGTTCTTTTATTATTACAGGCACAGCCATTGCGCTTTCCCTGCTGCTGGCATTTGTACTGGTGTTTTTAACCAGTCCGACCCCGGTGGAGGCGCTGAAAGAACTGATTTTTGGGCCGTTTGAAAGCAAGAGGAAGATCGGACTCATTGTCACCACCAGCCTGCCCTCGATTTTTACGGGACTGGCATTCTGTATCATGTTCCGGGCGGGGCAGTTTAACTTATCGCCGGACGGCATTTTCTATGTTTGTGCCGCGGTGGCTGCCGCGGTGGGCATCGGGATGCCGCTGCCGAAGGGAATTCACCCGCTGGTGGGAATTCTGCTCTGCGTGGTTTTGGGCGGAATCCTCTGCCTGATTCCGGCATTTCTTAAAATGAAGTACAAGGCGAATATTATCGTATCTTCGCTGATGTATAACTATATTCTGTTTTATTTCGGCATGTTTTTGCTGGCGGAGGTGATTCGGGACAAGGCTACCGGCAATATGGTTTCGGCAAAAATGGAATCGACAGCCCGGTTTGATGTGATGATCCCTAAGACCGGAATCCACTGGGGCGCACTGATTGCGGCGGTGGCTGTGGTATGGACCTACTGGTTTTTATTTAAGACGAAAAAAGGATACGAGATCCGTCTGACCGGTGACAACCCGCAGTTTGCTAAGTATGCGGGAATCAATATTGTGAAGACGGTGATGATGGCCCAGCTGGCAGGAGGAATCCTGGCGGGAATCGGCGGCGCGGTGGAGATGTACGGAATGTATGACCGGTTCCAGTGGATCACCAATCCGGGATATGGCTGGGAAGGATTCGTGGTGGCGGTTCTGGCAAAGAACAATCCGGCTTATGTGCCGCTGGCGGCGTTGTTTTTAGGGTATTTATCGGTTGGATCGGACATCATTGTACAGCGGTGCGCGGTTCCGCCGGATGCAATTCCGGCAATCCGGGCGATAATGATTATTTTGATCGGCGCCCAGGGCTTTATGAGCAGCTGGAAGCACAAACGGATGTTGAAAGAGAAGATGATTGTGGAAGGAGGACAGTAGGATGGACCAGATAACAGGAGTAATCTTTACCACAACCTTTGCATTTTCCATCATCCGGTCAACTACACCGATTCTGTTCGGCACATTGGGGTCCTGTATCTCGGAGAAGGTGGGGATGACCAATATCGGTATTGACGGAATTATGCTGTCCTCCGCGTTTGCCGGCGTGATCGTGAGCGCGGTGACCGGAAGCGCCTGGGTGGGTCTGCTGGCTGGAATTGCTGTGGGGGCAGCGATCGGGTTTTTGCTGGCTTATGTCAATATTAAATTAAAAACGGATTTGATGCTGGCTGGTGTGGCGCTGAATCTGCTGGCGTCATCGGCCACGGCGCTGCTGCTGTTCATCATTTCCGGCGACCGCACGGTGTCCACGAAAATCCAGAGCGGGATGCTGCCCAACATCTCGATTCCGGGGATCAGCCGGATACCGGTGCTGGGGGCGATTGTGTCGGGGCATAACGTGATGACGTATATAGGAATTGCGATGATTGTGGCGGTGGCACTGTTTTTAAACAAGACCAGGGCCGGACTTCGGATTCGCAGTATCGGAGAGTGTGACACGCTGGTGGAGTCGATGGGAATTGACACCGACCGGTATAAATATCTGGCGATGGGGCTGTGCGGGGCGTTGTCCGGCATGGGCGGAGCCTTTTTATCCATGGGATATGTGTCATTTTTCACGACAAGTCTGGTGTCGGGACGCGGAACAATCGCGCTGGCAGCCTCTATCATGGGTTCGGCATCGGCGGGAATCTCGGCACTGGCGGCGCTGCTGTTTGGAACTGCGGACGCGCTTTCTTTAGCATTTAACTCCACGGGAATTCCGACACAGATTATCAATATGCTGCCATATATCGTGACAATCGCGGCATTGACATGGCAGTCATCCAGAAAAAAACAGGCAAATATGAGGAGGGTACTATCATGAGAATGGTTGATATTATCGAGAAGAAAAGGGATCATGTAGAACTTCAGAAGGAAGAGATTGAGTTTTTTGTGAATGGGTATACGGACGGGACCATTCCGGATTATCAGGCGTCGGCCTTTTTGATGGCCATCTATTTGAATGGGATGACGGAGAAGGAGATCTCAGAACTGACAAAGGCGATGACGGATACGGGAGAAACCATGGATTTGTCCATGATACACGGGCAGATCGTGGATAAGCATTCCAGCGGCGGTGTGGGCGACAAGACGACTTTGGTGGTCAGTCCTATGGTAGCGGCCTGCGGACTTCCCGTGGCGAAAATGTCGGGCCGCGGTTTAGGCTTTGGCGGCGGAACGGTGGATAAACTGGAGGCAATTCCGGGTTTCCGCACTTCGATCACACCAGAGGAGTTTGAGAAATTTGTCAATGAGGATGGAATCTCGATCATGGGCCAGAGCGGCAATATCGCCCCGGCGGACAAGAAAATCTATGCTCTCCGCGATGTGACAGCCACTGTTGGGTGTATTCCGCTGATTGCCAGCAGCATTATGAGCAAGAAACTGGCTGACGGTTCCGATGCCATTATCCTGGATGTGAAGATCGGCTCCGGCGCCTTCATGAAGACCGAGGAGGAAGGCATGGCGCTGGCGAGAGAGATGGTGAAGATCGGCGAGAACAATGGCAAGAAGACGATCGCGGTTGTTACCAATATGGATGAGCCTCTAGGTGTTGCCGTGGGCAATGCCAATGAGGTGATGGAGGCGGTGGAGAGTCTCCACGGACATGGGCCGGAGGATTTCATGGACGAATGCTATGCCGTGGGAGAATTGATGCTGATGGCCGGAGGCATGGCGGCAACGAAGGAAGAGGCGCGGAAAATGCTGGAGAACACCATTGCGGATGGCAGCGCCTATGCTAAATTTAGAAAATTTGTGGAGAATCAGGGTGGAGACGTGGAGACGATTGACCATCCGGAAAAACTTCCTCAGGCAGCTTATGTGATTCCAGGGGTGGCAGACCGTGACGGTTTTGTGACGAGGATCAATGCGGAGACCATCGGTTACAGCACCATGGTGATCGGAGCCGGGCGGAACACAAAGGAAGAGGAAATCGACCATGCAGTCGGCGCCATGATCCGCAAGAAAGTGGGAGATCCGGTAAAAGCAGGAGATATCCTGTTTGAGATCCAGGCAAATGATGAAGCCCTGGGCCGTGACGCGGTGGCAATGGCTCTCTCTGCCTACACCATTGGACCGAAAGAGGAAATTGACAAAAAGCCGATGATTATTGCGATTGTGGACCGGGAGAGTTTAAAAGACTGAGAGGAAGAAGGAGACGGATTCTATGTTGATGGAAAAAGAAAGGCTGGAGGTCATAGAGTACGGAAAGAAGCTTCTTTCACTGAGACTGACCCAGGGCACCAGCGGAAATATTAGTGTCTGTGACCGTGAGACGGGGTATTTTGCGATCACGCCGTCCGGCATGGATTATATGACGCTGGAACCGGAGGACATCGCCATCGTGGATTTAAATGGGAACCAGGTTGATGGGAGGAAGAAGCCATCCAGCGAGATACATTTACATTCACTGGTATATAAAAACCGGCCGGATGTGGACACCGTGGTTCACGCCCACTCGGTGTACTGCACCACCATTGCCTGCCTGAGAGAAGACCTGCCGGCGGTGGATTACATGATTGCCGTGGCCGGCAAGGAAGTGAAGTGTGCGGAATATGCCACCTTCGGAACAAAGGAGCTTGCGGTGAATGCCGTAAAAGCCCTGGGAAATAACCGGGCGGTGCTGCTGGCAAACCATGGGGTGCTGACCTGCGGGAATGGGTTGAAAGAAAGTTTTAATATTCTGGAGGAAGTGGAGTATGTGGCGGAACTGTATTACCGGTCCCGGTGCATCGGGAAACCGGTAATTTTGGATGATGAGGAAATGTCTCGAATGCTTGTGAAATTTGAGACATACGGAAAACAGTAGAAATTGGATGAGACGGGGCACTTGACGGCCCCGTCTCAAATTATCAGTGGTACCTCTATATAATGCTTTATTTTTACTTTTGGATCTGGTATAATGAATTAACTTGGAATTTTTCAAGCAATGCAGTTTCAGTTGAGCACACTTGCCGCAGCGGTGGTTAAGAAGGGAATTGTTATGGGAATAAATAATAAGAAAAAATATTTATCTCGTATCAGAGTCTATTTCATGATGCTTCTTTTTGCTATGTGCTTAACTATGAATGTATTCTTTTGTGGTGCTTATAATCGTTGTGAGTTGTTAGATCAGGCAACGATAACTGAGCCGTGGGCAATTTCAGAAACTCTCATTGCCGAGGAAGACAGATATCATACTGCCGATCATTTATTCGTGACAGCTGATATCCCAAACAGAATCAGTCTGTTTCTTTTTCTTATTATAGTTTATCTCTATTTCTTTTTAACCTTATTTTCTATATTGCCCGATAGATGGACATTAATTAATCAGAAGGTACGTCTAAACAATTAAATCAAATCTATTCAAAGCATGGATAAAGCATGGGTGTAAAAGTCATTTTTAGAATGAAATAATGGCTTTCTTTTTGTATGCAAAATAAGTCGTGAGTATCATTGATTTGGAGGAATATGGATGAAAGAAAAGATATATAAATTATTTCTTACTATGATGGTGTGCCTGTCTTTGGGTTCTGGTCCCATAGCCCAAAATGAGATAGTTAAAATGCTGAAAACTCTTTCGGGCGCGGCACAGGTTCAAGAATTCGATCAGGAGGAAGAAAAAGAAATCGAAGAAATAAAAAAGAAGTATAAATTAGATTTCTCATAAGAGAAGAAAGACATGGCAAAATGTACGAGGCCATGTCTTTCTTCTCTTATGTGTTATATTCATGCATCATACTTCCATCCGTTATTGTGGAAGCTGTCATCAATGTCCGAAATCAGCTTTAGCAGCGCGGTGGAGAGAAATTTATCCTTGTGGTAAATGATTTTGAAACTCCGCGTTAACGGCAGGTCGTTGATGGTAATCTGCTTTACATCGTTTTGGTGGGTCAGAAGGGATTTGGAGAGGATGGAGACGCCCTGGCCGGCGGCCACGATGTTGATGATGGAGTCGGAGCTGTGGCAGATCCATTTGGGGACGATGGGGATACCTCGCTCTTCGATTAAGTCGGTCAAGAATTCCCGGGTACCGGAGCCTTCCTCCCGAAGCACAAAATCCCTGCCGGAAATGTCGGAGAGATGGATGGAATCCCTGGCGGCGAACGGATGGTTTTTGCTGCAGATTAAGACCATCTCGTCCTCATAGACGTCTTTTGCTATGATATCGTGGTTCTTCACGGTTCCTTCAATGACAGCGATATCCAGCGTTCCCATGGATATTTTCTGGGTAATGCTGGAGGAATTGTCGATGTAGACACGAATGTTGATATTGGGATTGTTCTGCTCAAAACGGGTAATGATGTTGCTCAGGAAAAAGCTGCCCACGGTCAGGGAAGCACCCACGTGAATACTCTGCTGGAAGGAGGCGTGATGCAGATACTGCTCCATCTCACGGAAGGCAGAGGTAATGTGTTTGGCATAGCCCAGCAGTTCGGTGCCGGTTTCGGTTATGTACAGCTTTTTGGACAGACGTTCAAATAGTTTGACATGGTATTCTTCTTCAATCTGTGTGATGGCGTGGCTGACGGTGGGCTGTGAGATAAACAGCTCTCTGGCCGCGCTGCCCATCTGGCCTTTTTCTGCAACGGTAGTGAAGATTTCCAGATCCCGGATAGTCATTATGCATTCCCCCTCATTCATTTTCGTGATAGCATCAGTGACATTCATAGATAAAATGCTATGTTTTTATGACAAGTTTAGCATTTTACGGATGGTAAGGCAAGGGGTATAATAGAATGATAGCAATTCAGGATGGCGGGCATGCAAGAAGAGAAGCCATCCGTGCAGGGAAACCAAAAGAAAGGAAGTAGAAGGAATGAAGAGTCCAAAAACCTACCAGCTGAAAGCGGCGGAAATGGATCAGCTGTTTGCTGCGTTGGAAGAAACCTATGTGATTTATGCTCCTGTCAGGATACCGGCCGGAGGGAGGTATGCGGGGGAAGATTCGATCCTGTATCAGCAGGTGCATACCTACGGAGAGATCGAATTTAGCGAGCGGTCGACTTATCCGATGAAGGAGGTCATCACGCCGATCACCCAGACCCTGTTTTATTTCACAGAGGATGAATTCCGGGAGAGTAAACTGGAGGAGACGAAAGACTTGCTGGTGTTCGGAAGGGCCTGTGATTTAAACGCCATGAAGATCCAGGACCAGATTTATCTGGAAAATGGAGATGTGGAAGATCCCTTCTATCAGAGAAGAAGAGAAAAGGTAAAATTCGCCCTGATGGAATGTCAGGACCAGTTTGACGGTTGTTTCTGCTGCAGCGTTGGCTCCAATGTGACCGACCTTCATTCAATTGCGGTTTCCTTTGGAAGAGACGAGGCTTATGTGGAAGTGGAGGACGAGGAAGCTTTCGGCGGGTACTTCGATGGGTATGCCAAAGCAGACTATGAGATCACCTTCCCCGCGGAGAATGAGTTGAAAGTGGAATTTCCGGTGATTGAAAACTTAGATATGGCAAACCGGCTGAAACATCATCCCATGTGGGACGAATTTGAGGCCAGATGTATCGCCTGCGGGGCCTGTACCGTGGCGTGCAGCACCTGCACCTGTTTTGAGACGACGGACATTGTCTACACCCAGAACGGAAAAGTGGGAGAGAGAAGAAGAACCTGTTCTTCCTGCATGGTGGACGGCTTTGACCAGGTGGCCGGCGGTGCCTGCTTTAGAAAGACGATTGCGGAGAAATACCGCTATAAGATATTACATAAAGTATGCGGACATGACGCAAGATTCCACACCGGCCCCATGTGTGTGGGCTGCGGAAGATGCAGCGCCAGATGTCCCCAGTTAATCGGATATCCTGAGACATTAAATAAGCTGTCGAGGGCCATTGCAAAGATCAAACAGGAGGAGGGAGCAGGTCATGCGGAATAATCCAGTGAAACCAGAAGCACATAAAATCATAGAGATTTTGAAACAGACGGAAGCGGAGTGGACCTTCCGCGTGGAAAATGAGATTCCCATCAAACATGGCCAGTTCATGCAGCTGTCCCTTCCGAAAATTGGGGAAGCACCGATCTCGGTCAGCGGTTTCGGAGACGGCTATGCAGATTTTACGGTTCGAAAAGTCGGCAAGGTGACGGATGAACTGTTCCACTTAAAGAAGGGCGACAACATTTTTATCCGGGGCTGTTATGGCAACGGATGGCCCACCGGGGAACTGAAAGGTAAACATGTAGTGATTGTGGCTGGCGGAACGGGTGTTTCGCCGGTGAAGAGCCTGATTAACCAGTTGTATGCACAGCCGGATTACGCGAAGGACGTTTATCTGATTCTGGGTTTTAAGAACTCCGAGAGCATCCTGTTTACGGAGGAACTGGAGCAGTGGAAGACGGCAGAGCATTTCCATGTGGTCTGCACGCTGGACCAGGAGGATTATCCGGGGTGGAGCAAGGGCCTGGTGACGGAATTTGTAAAGGATATCCCCTTTGATTCCTTTGGCGGTAACTATGAGTGTCTCGTGGTGGGACCTCCTGTGATGATGAAATTTGCGGCGAAGAGTCTTATTGATCATGGGGCGGCGGAGGATAAAATCTGGATGTCCTTTGAGCGGAAGATGTCCTGCGCCATCGGGAAATGCGGCCATTGCAGAATTGATGAGACATATGTCTGCCTGGACGGCCCGGTATTTCGTTACACGGTTGGCAAAAAGCTGGTAGATTAGGAGGAAAAATGCGGTGAACGATATCAATATAGGGAAGTTAAGAAATAACTGCTACCGTCAGTCGAAGGTTCCGGGTGAGTTTATGCTGCAGCTGCGTATGCCGGGGGCGGTGATTGAGGCAAAGTGGCTGGACGTGATTAAACATGTCTGCATGACATGGGGCAACGGCACCTTCCACGTAGGCATGCGCCAGACGCTCAATGCACCGGGGATCAAAGCGGAGAATGTTCCGGCAGTGAATGAATATATCCAGCCTTATCTGGAGGCCATTGAATGTGAAATGTGCGGCGTGGATATGGATACATCCAACGGGTACCCCTACATCGGGCCAAGAAATATCATGGCGTGTATCGGCGGAATTCACTGTATTAAGGGAAATGTGAATACCCAGGAGATGGCACATAAGATTGAACGGATCATTTACCCGAATCCGTATCATATCAAGATTTCCATCGCGGGCTGCCCTAATGACTGTGCGAAAGGGCATTTTCAGGACTTTGGCATCATTGGATGCACGAAGCCGGTTTATGATATGGACCGGTGTATTGGCTGCGGCGCCTGCGTGAAGAAATGTAAGGCGGCCGCTACCAGGGTACTCTCGCTGAACGACAAGGGAAAAATAGACAAAGATCCCTGCTGCTGCGTGGGCTGCGGCGAGTGCGTGACGGCCTGCCCCACCGGTGCGTGGAGACGGCCGAATAAAGAGTTTTACAAGATCGTGATCGGCGGCCGAACCGGCAAGCAGTACCCTCGAATGGGGAAAATGTTTGCAAACTGGCTGACCGAGGACAGCGTGCTGGCGATCATGAGAAACTGGCCGAAGTTCTCGGAGTGGGTGTTGGGCGGCAAACCGGTATACCTTCACGGCGGTCACTTAATCGACCGGGCCGGGTACCAGAAGTTTAAAGAGTTCATGCTCCAGGGGGTGGAACTGAACCCGGAGGCAATGATTGCGGAGAATATCAACTGGGCGGAGACTGAGTACCGCAGCAATATCCATGTGAAGCCGTTAGAACAGCATGAGACGGTGCAGTAAATGATGAAGTATGGGAGGGCATGTCCGGAATGGAGGATGTGTCCTCTTTTTTTCATGCGGTTTCACCGCCAACCCTCAAAATTATTTCTGCCACAAAGTTGAGCGGACAAGAGGGGGATGTTGTGCTATAATGGCAACAGCAAAGATGACAGCACAGTGGTCAGCACCGGCGAGGAGGGTGGATTTTTTATGAGGAAATATGTTATGGCTGCATAGCACGGGCTTATGCAGTGAAATGATAAAGTAATTGTATAGCCTTTGCTATTCCGGACAAGAAAAATATGTTTGGGAGGCAGCGATGCGCTATCAGAAGGCAAATGAGATTCTACCGGAGGAACTGGTGGAATTGATTCAGAATTATGTGGACGGGGAGTATGTGTATATTCCCAGAAAGCAGGAGAATAAGAAGAACTGGGGCGAGGCGTCAAAGGTACGTGAGGAGCTTCAGAACCGGAATCTTGACATTTACAGAGATTATACTATGGGAACCGGCGTCAGAGAACTGGCGAAGCGGTATTACTTATCAGAAAAAAGTATCCAGAGAATTGTTCTTCAACAGAAGAAAATGATGACTGAGGGCAGTACATCCGACTAAGGGATGACTGCTCTTTTTTGCGTGTTTCTGGCGGCAGAACCGGGGATTCCACCGGATTGTTACAGATATGAGATTGAGGTTCCCGCGGGGGGCGTATTCATGATAGATTGGCAGCGGAGGGAATTTATCATGAGTGTAAAAATGAGGCAGCAGTGGCTGATCACCGGCGGAAGTCTGCCGGCAGTCCGGCGCAGATGCCCGAAATGCGGGCAGAAGACAGAGTTTATCAACAGCGGGAAATTCAGAGTCAACGGCAACGGACGGCTCCTGGATGTCTGGCTGATTTACCGGTGCCATCAGTGTAAGAGCACCTTTAATATGACGATCTATGAGCGGGTGTCACCGGAATCTCTGGAACGGAAAGAGTACGAGGGATTTTTGAGCAATGATGGGGAACTGACTTTTAAATATGGGACAAGCAGGGAGCTGTTCCTGAAAAATGGTGTGGAGATGGCAGAGACGCCAGAAGGCAGCAGCTATACGGTGGTAAAGGCCGAAACCCAGGCCCCCTGTGGTGATGACAATGCAGAAGAAATTGAGATTAGGTTAAACGCTTTCCTGCGCCTGCGCGCCGATGCGCTGTTTTCGCAGGAACTGGGTCTGACAAGAAATCAGGTGAAGAAATTATTTGACCAGGGACGGATTCTCTGTGACAAAAAAACGGCCGCCGCCGACAGCAGGGTAAGAGATGGCCACTTGTACCAGATTCGACAGATTTTGTAAAATTATATAACACATCAGGCAGCTTCAAGTGTATAATAGGGGGTAACTAGCGATGACCGTGTGAGAGGGGAGAGTAGAGGAACATGAAATACGTGGTCAGAATGATAGCCGCCGGTTTGCTGTGCCTTACGGCCAATTATCCACTGATTTCTTATTTTACAGGCGGCGGCCTGTGGATAATCCCGCTTATATTCTTATTTGTGTTGATAAATATTGTCCCGTCACTGGAGAACCGGAAAATGCCGTTCCGACGTCATCGGATCTGCGCCGATGGATGTGAACTGCTGATCCTGTTTCTGATATCCGGCAGTATTTCCGTGATTTGGATGATCGCACTGCTTCCAAAGTTTTTCATGGGAAGTGCATTGATCTGGTTTTTCAATGTGCTGACGGTTGTAGTGGTGGAGGCGATTGTCTTTTGGAACGGAATTATCCGAGTGTATGCCACATCGGCCCAGATTGGACTGAAATGGCGGGTGATCGGAATTATCTGCGGCTGGCTGCCGGTGCTCAATCTGCTGGCACTGTGGAAGATTATCAACATCGCCTATGAGGAGGCCGGATTTGAGAGCAAAAAGATTTTACATACGGCATCTCTGGAGCATGAGGAGCGGTGCAGGACAAAATATCCGCTGTTGATGGTTCACGGAGTTTTTTTCCGGGATTTTAAATATTTCAATTACTGGGGAAGAGTGCCGAAAGAACTGGAAAAAAACGGGGCGGTGATCTATTATGGCAATCATCCGTCGGCGGCCTCGGTGGCAGACAGCGCGGAGGAACTGGCCGTGCGGATCAAACAGATTGTGGAGGAATCCGGATGTGGGAAGATAAATATCATCGCCCATTCCAAGGGCGGACTTGACTGCCGCTATGCAGTCAGTTGACTGGGGATGGCGGATTATGTGGCATCTCTGACGACGGTCAATACACCTCACCGGGGTTGTGTGTTCGCGGATTATTTATTAAATGTGATGCCGGAGGCGCTGAAAGAGAAGGTGGCGGACACTTACAACGTGGCACTGAAAAAGCTGGGGGATGAGAAGCCGGACTTCATTGCGGCGGTATCGGACTTGACGGCTTCCGCCTGCGAGGCATTTAATGAGAAAGTTCCGGATATGCCGGGAGTTTATTACCAGAGCGTGGGATCGAAATTAAACCGGGCGTCCGACGGTCGTTTTCCACTGAATTTCTCCCATCAGCTGGTGAAGTATTTTGACGGTCCCAATGACGGACTGGTGGCGGAGAGTTCTTTTCCCTGGGGAGAAAATTTTACGTTCCTTACCACACCTGGGAAGAGAGGCATTTCCCATGGGGATATGATTGATTTGAACCGGGAGAATATCCGGGAGTTCGATGTGCGGGAATTTTATGTAAATCTGGTTAACGGACTGAGAAATAAAGGATTTTAAGGGAAAACGGTGTGTCGTAGATGATAGACGGCATGCCGTTTTTGTATATGGGAGAATATTTTTAGAAAAATGAGAAATTCATGTGATATTTCGCCACTGGAAAAGATATTACAAGTAAAGGGACTGAAAAGTCAAAGACAAAGGAGCGGCAGGCTTGTATGTTGAGAGAAGAACTGGAAGAGACTGCGGAGAGATACCGGGACTGCATTTTCGCAATTGCGTACAACTACATGAAAAACAGTTATGATGCGGACGATATCACACAGAATGTGCTGATCAAGTATTACAACAACAAAAAAGTGCTGGAGTCTGAGGAGCACAAAAAGAACTGGCTGATCCGGGTGACCATTAACGAGTGCAAGAAGATGCTTCTGTCCCCCTGGCGCAGCCGTTGCCAGAACCTGGAGGATTATGCGGACTCTTTACAATTTGAGGAGAAGGAGCAGAGCAGGCTTTTTATGGCGGTGATGGAACTGCCCTGGAAATATCGCGCGGTGGTCCATTTGTATTACTATGAGGATTATTCCACCAGGGAGATTGCAAAGATTCTCGGCGTCAGGGAAACGGCCGTGACCACCAGGCTGATGAGAGCCAGAAGGATGTTGAGGGAGACGTTAGGGGAGGTGTGGAATGAAGAGTAACAGAGAGTTATATCAATCGACATTTTCAAAACTGCATGCCTCCGAACAGGTGCCGGTGCTGGAGGGGAAATGCGACCGGCGCAGACGGCTTAGAAAACCGGTGGCGGCATGTCTGGCGGCGGTGGGAATCCTGCTGGCGGCGACAACAATTTCATTTGCGATGACGGGGGAGGGGCCTGTGGAATTTTTTAAAACGTTTTTCAGAAATGCGGACAGTCCGGTGGCTGAAGAGATCAACGGAACCTATATGCCAGTAACGGGGCAGAGCGCGGATTACGGGGATATGCGGATTGCGTTTGAAGGGTATAGTTATACACGAGACATTTTATTGGCTAAATTCCGGATTTTTCCTATAAAAGAGAATTTAGATCAGAATCAAGAAAACCAGAATCTAGAAAACCAGAAACCGGAGTCCAAAATAGATATGGAGACGGCTGCCCGTCAACTGCGTTTTATGGCGGATGTGGCTGGTTCGGCGTCCACTGACTGGGAATCCGGAGAAGATGGAAGTGCGGTAGTTTCCGTCAGGATGGGACTGGATTGGAAGGACCGTGAGGAGGATTTTACGGCCAATATACTGGTGTGGGACCGGGAGAAGGGAATGAATGAACCCATAGCAGTCTTTACCGTAGACCAACCCTCAGCCATGACCCGCCTGGTACTGGAAGATATGGAGATTCCACACTGTAAAAAGCTGGTTCTCTCAAGCCTGAATGTCAAACTGTATTTCGACAACACGGTCAGTGAGCGGGAGCAGAATCCGGTGGATACGATGTTTCTGAACAGGGAGGATGGCGTCTCACTGAGCCTGTACAGCAAAGGAGATGGAGAAATTGACGGCATTGTATCAGAGGTTTCTTTTGGATGGACAGAGGAGGACGACAGTACCATGACCATCGGCTTTTCCCGGGTTCTGGACTTAAATGATGTCCGCGCTGTCACCATCAACGGAGTAGAATACGGCTTGGAAACCCAATTTCACCTGGAAGTTGATTCCCAGTGACAATTCAGACTTCTGGTTTTCATTGACCTGTTCCATAAAATGTGATATATAGGAAGTCATAGGCAGATAACAATAAATAAAAAACCGGAGGAACATACAAATGGCAACAGGAATCATGCAGCCCTGGATGCCGCCACAGCTGGAGGAACTGGCGGGCGGTATTGAAGTACTAATGGAATGTAAGGACCGCGAAGAGCGTTTAGAAGAGAAACATATCACAAAGCTGGACGCACTGGAGGAGAACTTTGACGGCCTCTGCGTCTCAAAAACCGTATTCGAAAACTGCAGTTTCCAGGACTGTTCCTTTTTAAAGGCAGAATTCACGGATGTTATATTCCGGTCCTGTGATTTCTCCAACAGCAATTTCAGTGACGGATATTTCAACCGCTGTCGTTTCCTGTCCTCCAAAGGACTTGGAGCCAGATTTTGCGGCAGTGTCATCCAGAATGTAGTCATCAAAGACTGCAGCTTAAACTATGCCAATTTCGACGCTTCCAAACTGGAGAAGATCCGCATTGAGGAGACCCAGCTGGAAAGCGGTAACATCTCCCAGTGCAAATGCAAGTCCCTTGTCTGGCTGTCTGTCAGACTCACCAACGCCAGCTTCTTTCAAACGTCTCTGAAGGGGATGGATTTCACCACCTGCGAGATCAGTGGTCTGACCTTGTCCGATGAGCTGACAGAACTGAAGGGGGCCGTGGTTGATTTATACCAGGCGGCAGACTTGGCGAAGCGGCTGGGACTGGTGATTAAGTCATAATAAATAGAGATACAGTAAGAGTTCCGGCCCCCCGGAACTCTTTTTTCATGCTCGGAAAATTTGTGTTCTTTTTAGGATAAGCCCCTACATATATTGGAGAAAGAAGAGGAGGCGGGGACATGGAGAAGAAAGACGAGCTGATTAAAATATTTTCCAAGGGAATCCGGAATGTTCTGGGGCGGCTGGATGTGGACTTTGAGGACGTACAGGAGATTCGTCTGAGAGTCCAGGCGCCGCTTCTTGTGATTTATAAGAACCAGGAGTATTACCTGGCTCACAATGGGAGGCTCAGCAGGAATTCGGAGGACGCTTATGTGGTGTCCCGGGAGGAAGTGCGGGAGACCATGGAGTATATCAGCAACTATTCGCTGTACGCTTATGAGGAGGAAATGAAGCAGGGATTTATCACCATCCAGGGCGGGCACCGGATTGGGATTGCGGGGAAGACGATTTTAGATGACAGGGGAATCCGGTCCATGAAGTATGTGTCGTTTATCAACGTCCGCCTGTCCCATCAGGTGAAGGGGTGCGCGTCGCCGGTGCTGCCGTATCTGTATCACGGCGGGGACATTTACCATACACTGGTGATCTCACCGCCGCGGTGCGGGAAGACCACGCTGCTGCGGGATATGATCCGCCAGATTTCCAACGGTACGGGAAGAGCGCCGGGCATGACGGTGGGAGTCATTGACGAGAGGTCGGAGATCGGGGCCTGCTATCAGGGGGTGCCGCAGAATGAACTGGGCATCAGAACCGATATTCTGGACTGCTGTCCCAAGGCCAAGGGCATGATGATGCTGATCCGCACCATGTCGCCAAGGGTGATCGCGGTGGATGAGATTGGAAGCCGGGAGGACCTGGAGGCCATGGAATACGTGATGAACTGCGGATGCAAGCTGATTGCCACGGTTCATGGGAATTCGGTGGAGGACATCAAACAGAAGCCGGTGCTGCGAAAACTGGTTCAGGAACGGATTTTTGAGCGGTACATCGTGCTGGATAACCGGGGAAAGATCGGAAATGTGGCCCAGATCTATGATTCCAGAGGGACCCAGCTGTACCACCCGGAGGGGCTGGCCTATGATGTTTAAAATTGTGGGCGGCATCTGCGTGATCGCGGCCACCAGCGGTCTTGGTATCTGGATGGCCGGGCAGTGGAAGGCTCATCTCCGGGCGGTGGAGCAGCTGAGGCGGATGATCTTTCTGTTGAAGGGAGAGATCATTTACGCCAACGCGCCGCTGGAGGAAGCATTTTCCCATGTGGGACGTAAAAATGAAGGGCCGCTGGGCCAGTTCTTTACGGCAGTGTCCAGGCGGATCGAGATGCAGCAGGGGGAAGCGTTCTACGCCATGTGGAAGGAAGAGATCGGAAGGCTCGGCAGCGACTGCGGGCTGTCGGAGAAGGACAGGCAGGAGCTGGCCGGTTTTGGGGAACATCTTGGATATCTCGACTGTGAGATGCAGGAGCGGACAATCCTTCTGTATCTGGAGCAGCTGGATCTGGCAATTGATTATCTGCGGGAGCATCAGCGGGAAAAAAGCCATCTTTACACCAGTCTTGGGATTATGGCGGGCCTGTTTCTGGTGATTATATTGTGCTAAGAGGAGGAAGGCATGGGTGTCAATTTAATCTTTAAGATAGCGGCGGTGGGGATATTGGTCTCCGTCATCTGCCAGGTGTTAAAGCACAGCGGGAGAGAGGAGCAGGCGTTTTTAACCAGCCTGGCGGGGCTGATTCTGGTGCTGTTTTGGATGGTGCCTTATATCTATGATCTGTTTGAAACTATTAAAAATCTGTTTGCATTGTAGCAGAGGAGATGGAACATGACTGTCGTAACCATATCGATTATCGGCCTGGTGGCTGTGCTGCTGGCCGTTCAGCTGAAAGGGGTTAAGGGCGAGTATGGAATCTACCTGGTGGTCAGCGCCGGTTTTCTGATTTTCTTTTATGGTGTGAGTAAGCTGGAAACGATTTTGGACACCATGGAGAAGGTGCAGGGGTATATCAAGATCAACAGCGTGTATTTAGGCACTCTGATGAAAATGATCGGTATAACCTACATAGCGGAATTTGCCTCCGGGGTGTGTAAGGACGCCGGGTACGGGTCTGTGGGTACCCAGATTGAGATATTCGGAAAGCTGTCCATCCTGGCGGTGAGCATGCCGATTTTGCTGGCGCTTTTGGAGACGCTCCAGGTGTTCTTGTCATGAGTGGCCGGGGACTTGGGGGAAATGTGCTGCTAAGAGCTGTGATTTGTTTTTTGACCACGTGGGTTCTGGCATCAGTCATTTCATTTCCTGCAGCGGCAGCCAGAGTGGGGAGTGTGGCTGGGGCCGGAGCGGTGTCCGAGGCCGGGGCAGGAACCGGAGCGGGGCCGGGATCAGGAGCCGGGGCAGGAACCGGAGCTGGGGCGGGATCAGGAGTTGGGGCAGGGGCTGGAACCGTGTTAGGATCAGCAGCCGGGCCAGGGGCCGCCGCAGCTGCCGGACAGGCCGGGCCAGGAATAAAGACCGGCTCACAGGCAGCTTCCGCGCCCACCCAGGAGGAAGGAGAGCCGGTTCAGGATACCATGGACAACTTTGATTTCCAGGATATCCAGGATTTCATCAACGAGCAGAAGGGGGAGAACGGCTGGAATTTATCTTTCCAGGAGGTGATGAAGGATTTGATGGCCGGCCATTTAGTCCAGGTATTTGAAAAATTCCTGGGCGCCATCAAAAATACCCTGTTTGCAGAGATCCACAACGGTGGCGTCCTCATGGGCCAGATCATCATCCTTGGAATCTTCGGCGCCGTATTCACCAATTTTTCCAGCGTTTTTAACGGAAGCCAGATTTCTGAGACCGGATTTTTTGTAACCTACCTGTTGCTGTTTACCTTTTTAACCACCAGTTTTTTCCAGAGCATCACCATTGCCGCTAATGTGGTGGAAAGGATTCTGGAATTTATGAAGGTGTTGATGCCAACCTATTTTCTGGCGGTGGCTTTCGCCGGGGGCAGCGTGTCCTCAGTGGCTATGTATGAATTCACCCTTTGGATCATCACGGCCGCCCAGTGGGTGATCGGAAGCGGTCTGATTCCACTGGTCCGCGTCTACATGATCCTGGTGCTGGCGGGGCATATCTCCAAGGAGGAGATCATTTCCAACTTAACCGAACTGCTGGAGCAGATCATCGGCTGGAGCTTAAAAACCCTGATCGGAGTGGTGCTCGGCTTTCATGTGATCCAGGGCCTTGTTCTGCCCTATGTAGATTCTGTGAAAAATTCTGCCGTCCAGAAGCTGATCGGACTGATCCCCGGAATCGGCCAGGGGGCGTCGGCTGTCACCCAGATGATTCTCGGCTCCGGGGTCCTGATCAAGAACACCATGGGCATGGCCGCCGTCATCATTCTGCTGGTCATCGTGGCGGTTCCCGTCATGAAGCTGACGGTGTTAATGATTCTCTACCGCTGTGTGGCGGCCGTGCTGGAACCGGTCTGCGACAAACGACTGGTATCCTGCGTGTCGGCCGCCGCCAAGGGCCACAAGCTGCTGTTAAACATGGTGATGGCCGCCGCCCTGCTTCTTATCATTACAGTCGCGGTGGTCTGCGCCGGGACAAATGTGAGCTATTACGCGTAGAACGGGAAAATGCACCGTTATAACAATAGAAGGAGAGTAAAATGTCCGCACTGTACAGCTGGGTAGGCAATATTGTCTTTTACCTCATTTTTATCACCGTGGTGGTCAACCTGCTGCCGAACAAAAAGTATGAGAAGTATTTAAAATTGTTCTCCGGTATGGTCTTCATCCTGCTGGTTTTAAAACCGCTGACAGGAGGCCTGCGGCTGGAAGACAAGATTGCCTATTACTTTGAGACAATCACATTACAAAATGAGTCGGAGGATTTGAGAAAAGAACTGACCGGCATGGAACAGCAGCGCCTGGGCCAGATGATTGCCCAGTATGAGGACGCGGTGGCGGGGGATGTGGAAGCCATGGCAAAAGATATGGAGTTTTATCCCATCTACACCGACATCACCATAGACGGAACTCAGGACAGTCCCACATTCGGAACCGTCACCCACATCCGGATGGCGGTGACGAGGGAGCCGCCGGAGGAGACAGAAAGCGCCGCCGCGGCAGAGCGGGAACCAATCAGACACATAGAGCAGGTAAAACCGGTGGAGATCGGGAAAGAAAGGGAAAGCATTGCGGACATACCGGTGCCGGACGAAACTCTGAACCGGTTAAGAAGGAAGGTGGAAGGATATTATGGACTTCAAACAATGGACGTCGAAATTCAACTGGAAGAACGGTAAAGACAAATGGCTGATTCTGCTGGCCGTGGGGCTGATCCTCCTGGTCCTGGCATTTCCGTCGGGGGACGGCGGCGGATTCCTTGGCGGCTCCGGGAAAACCGGCTCCGGAAAGACCAGCGAGAGCCTGGCCAAGCTGGCCGAAAACACGGGCGATGCCGCCACGGAGGCAGCCGCCCAGGTATCCAAGACATATGAGCAGCAGATGGAAGCCCGGGTAAAAGAGATATTAAGCCACGTGGAGGGCGTGGGTAAGGTAGATGTGATGATTGTACTGAAATCCTCGGAAGAAAAAGTTCTGCGGGTGGACACCGACTCCTCCGTTTCCACGACCCAGGAGACGGATAGCAGCGGGGGAAGCCGGAAGGTGGAGAGCCAGGAGATTTCCGAGGACACGATTATGGCGGGTAGCGGCGACGGCCAGGCTCCCTTTGTAGAGAAAGAATTGAAGCCGGAGGTGGCCGGAGTCGTCATTAGCGCCGAGGGCGGAGGCAGTCAGAAAGTAAAAGCTGAAATTTCTGAGGCGATGGAAGCATTATTTGATATCCCGTCACATAAAATAAAAGTATTAAAGCGGGTGGAATAAAGGAGTGTAGGCATGAAGCATATCAAGGACATGAAAAACGTCAATATGAAAAAATTGTTCCGCAGGAATCAGATTATCGTCACGACACTGGCTGTCATGATTGCGGCTGCGGGATATTTGAATTACGCAGGAAAGAAAGAATTGACGGCAGGAGGCGGCGTCTACGAGGCGGGAGCCATGGATATTTCCGATGAGGATATTCTGGCGGAGAATCAGAATCTGCTGGGACAGCAGGATAATCTGATGGAGATCCCAAGTCTGGACCAGGATTTGGAGGACATTGAGATGGCGGATGCCGAGACGCTGGCGGACAATGCCGGCATGGCGGCGGATACCGGTGATGCCGGCGCGGCAGCAGGAGCAGGAGGAGAAGCGGCAGCGACGACCGAGACCGCCGTTCCCAGTGGAATGGAGAATCCGGGCGAGGCTGTTTTGACCAGCGGTATGAGCGTGACCGATTACATAGCCGGCGTGCAGTTGAACCGGGAGCAGACACGCGCCAAGAACAAAGAGACGTTACTGAACATCATCAACAACACCAACATCGAGGAGAGCGCCAAACAGGATGCGATCCAGAATATGATTCAACTGACTGAGATCGCCGAGAAGGAAAATGCCGCTGAGACGCTTCTCATGGCAAAGGGATTCTCCGATCCGGTTGTCAGCATTACCTCCGGCAAGGTGGACGTGGTGGTCAACGCCGCCAGCATTACCGACGCCCAGCGCGCCCAGATTGAGGATGTGGTGAAACGCAAAGCCGAGGTAGGCGCCGAGAATATCATCATTACCCTGCTGAATCTTGAGGAATGATGGGTAACTGGTTCCAGGATTGGACCTCCTGTAAAAATAACTTTGCAAATAGAAGTATTATTTGCTATAATAAGGCTATTATGAAAAGGAATAGCAGTGGACAGAAATACAGGAGGTAATTGTTGTGGAAGATATGGAAAACAGAAATACTCATAAAGTATATGAAAAAGATAAAATTGGTGAAGTACAGATTGCAGACGAGGTCGTAGCCATTATCGCAGGCCTGGCCGCAACCGAGGTGGAGGGCGTGGATTCCATGGCAGGCAATATTACCAATGAACTGGTAGGCAAGCTTGGCATGAAGAATCTGTCCAAAGGTGTCAAGGTGGAAGTGACGGAAGAGCATGTATCCGTGGACTTATCCCTGAACATGAAGTATGGTTACAATATTCCGACTGTCAGCGAGAAGGTGCAGGATAAAGTGAAGACCGCCATCGAGAACATGACAGGTCTGGTGGTGCTGGATGTCAACATCAAGATCGCCGGCGTGAATATGGAAAGTGACAAATAGTAACAATAAAATCAAAAGGCTCTTGCGTAGCAGAAATACTGCCGGGAGCCTTTTTTGCATGATAAGGGAATAAACAAGAGCAAAGGGGGATGGAATCATGGATAAGTTAAAATTGGGAATTGCAGGGACAGGCTATTTGAGCCGGATTGTGGTGGACGCGTGGAAGAACGGGCTGCTGGAGGAATATGAGCTGGTGGGCGTGTTTGGACGCAATGCTGAGAGCGCGGGGAAGATGGCCGCAGATGCCGGATGTAAGGCATGTAACAGTGTGGATGAGCTTTTGGAACTGAAACCGGATTACATTGCGGAAGCCGCTTCGGTTTCGTGCGTGAAGGATATGGCCGTGAAGGTATTGTCGGCGGGAACGAATCTGGTGGTGCTGTCCATTGGTGCGTTTGCGGATCATGAGTTTCTGGAATTGGTGAAACAGACGGCCAGAGAGAATGGCACAAGAGTACATATTGCGTCGGGAGCCGTGGGCGGCTTTGATGTTTTACAGACCGTAGCCCTGATGGGACAGGCCACAGCCGGAATTGAGACGAGAAAAGGTCCGGCGTCGCTTAAGAATACTCCGTTATTCGAGGAGCATCTGATGACAGATACGGAGTCTTCCAACGTATTCAAGGGGAATGCCAAAGAGGCCATCGCTCTTCTTCCGACCAAGGTCAATGTGGCAGTCGCATCTTCTTTAGCTGCAACCGGTCCGGAGAACACCTCCGTGTCCATCCACAGTGTTCCCGGGATGGTGGGAGATGACCACAAAATCACCGCGGAAATTGAGGGTGTCAAAGCGGTGGTGGATATCTATTCCAGCACCAGCGCGATTGCCGGTTGGAGCGTGGTGGCGCTTCTTCGCAACCTGGTATCGCCAATCGTGCTGTAACGATAACGAAAGAAATGAGGAAAAACAGATGTTTCATAAACTAGTGGCAATTGAGCCGGTCAGCCTTGTAGAATGGGGTGAGAACGAACTTCACAACTATGCGGATACGGTTATTTTATACGGCGACATCCCGGCAGATGATGATGAGATCATCCGCAGAATCGGTGATGCCGACGGCGTTTTACTGAGTTATACCTCGAAGATCAATCAATATATTTTTGAACACTGTCCCAATATTCGTTACGTGGGCATGTGCTGCAGTCTCTATTCCGAGGAGAGCGCCAACGTGGATATCGCTTACGCCAGAGCCCACGGCATCGCGGTCAGCGGAATCCGTGACTACGGCGACCGCGGCGTGGTGGAATTCGTCCTCTGTGAACTGGTCCGCCTGCTTCACGGCTATGACCGCCCCATGTGGCAGGACATCCCGGTGGAGATCACCGGCTTGAAAACCGGCATCATCGGTCTTGGCGTCTCCGGCGCGATGACGGCGGAAGCGCTTCAGTACATGGGCGCCGACATTTCCTACTACAGCCGCACCCGCAAGCCGGAGTACGAGTCCAAAGGCATGACATACCGGGATCTCCCGGACCTGTTGCAGACCTGCGACGTCATCCTGACCTGCTTAAATAAAAATGTAATCCTTCTCCACGAGGAGGAGTTTGGCCTTATGGGAGATGGAAAGATATTCTTCAACACTTCCATCGGCCCTTCCTTCGATCCAAAGGCGCTGATCGACTGGACGAACCGCGGAACCAATTACGTGATCTGCGACACCGCCGGAGCACTCGGCGAAGCCGCCGGCGCATTACTACACCATCCAAATGTCATCTGCCCCAATGTATCTGCCGGCCGCACGAAACAGGCGTTTGAACTTCTCACTAAGAAGGTACTTTACAATATTGAAACATTTTTGCGGAAAGCATAAAATCGGTGAAGCTTTATCAATACAGGAAGGCCCGGTGTCTCATGGGAAAGACACGGGCCTTCTGTATTAAAATAACCGTTCCTAACTTAATAACCGGACAGCTTCAGCGGACTGTTTATGTAATTAGCGGATTTGGAGGACGCCTCCTTCTCCATCCTGGTACATAGCGGATGCTGGCGCCACCGGTTTAAATCCTCTGTCACCCGGTGAGCCAGAATTTGGAAAAATGGCAGGAAGCACAGCGGCGTGATCAGTTCGTCCATCTCAAATGGGAAGTACAGAACCCCCTTTCCATCTGACTGCCCATGGTTTGTCAATAGAAATACTTTATCCGTCACAATTCTGGTGGCCTGGAATATTCCGTAAATCCGGTCTGTGGCTACTCCGCCTTCAATCAAAAATATAGTGTAAGCCGGGGTAAGCTGCAGGTTTGGGCCGTGGATATATTCTTCCGCCTCGTAACAGGCTGTGGGAACTTTCACGGTCTCCCCAATTTTTAAAGCCCCTTCCATGGCGGTTCCCATATTGCTTCCAACACTGCACAAATAGGCGTTGGTCATGGAAGTAAACTCCTTGTAATATGTCTCATAGTATTCAGCCGTCTTTTCCTGTACCATTTTGTGTATCTCAGGAACTTTCTCAAAGCAGTCCAGATATTGGTTTTTCTCCTTCTCGCCAACCAGTCCTTTCCGGAAAGCGGCGCCCAGTCCAAACAGCATCAGAAACAGGGCCAGAGTCGTGACGCCTTTGGTCACATATCCGACGGTTTCGACGCCAACCCCGTAATCAATCAGTATATCCGCATATTCCTTAAAATCACTGTTCAGATCTCCCGTAAGTCCGATAGCTGTTCTTCCCATGGAGCGAAGCAGCTTTAACGCGTCGATGGAATTGGTGCTGTAACCGCTCTGGGAGACAACAAATACAAAATCGGTCTCTGAGAGTTGGTGATCACAGGAGAGGAAGGTAAGCGGCGTGACAATCTGCACGTCACAGTGCAGCACGGTTTTTAAAAACTGCTTCGCGCAGCTGGCGCCATTGCTGGAAGAGCCGCAGGCGACAATCCGTATATTCTGATATCCGCCATCCACATACCGGTCCACCAGTTTTCCGGTCAATTCCCTCCGGTTTTTCACATTGGCGGCTATCGCCGCCGGTGACTCCGCTACGAAGTCCAGCATATTTTTCTTTGACATTTCCTGATTCATTGCTCAGTGCTCTCCTTTAGATAAAAATATTTGTAATTACATAATAATAATTACATTCTACCATTTTGCACAATAAAATCAAGAGAAATATAAGAAAAATGAGAAAAGCGTAAAATAATTGACATTACATATTGACATAAATATAAAAATATTATAAACTTATATCACTTAATCACTAACAATGCGCATCGTTAGATAAAGGAGGAAATAGTATGCCGAACATATTGTTGACCAGAATTGATAACCGGCTGGTCCATGGACAGGTAGGCTGTTCGTGGGTGGGAGCAGTGGGATGCAATCTGATTGTGGTAGCGGACGACGAGGCTGCCACTGATCCGGTGCAGCAGTCACTGATGAAGATGACCGCGGACTCCGCCGGTGTGGGAATCCAGTTCTTCACACTCCAGAAGACCATGGATGTGATTCACAAGGCATCAGCGTCCCAGAAGATATTCCTGGTGGTCAAAGAGCCGTCGGGGGCCAGAAAGCTGATTGAGAATGGCGTTCCTATCGACCGGCTTTGTATCGGTAACATGCATGTAGCGCCGGGAAAGAAGATATCCAACGAGGCTCATGTATATCTGGGAGATCAGGATTTGGAGGATTTGCGTTACATCCGCGGTCAAGGCGTGGAAGTCTACATTCAGATTGCGCCAGGTGATAAAAAATATGATTTTGAGAAGAAGTAAAAAATAACCGAAGGGGGTAATAAGATGGAAATAACTTTAGTACAAGGGATACTGCTTGCAACCGTGGCATTTATCTGCGCGCTGGATGCATGTGTGGAGGCTTTTATGTGGTTCCGGCCGCTGGTAGTTGCTTTTTTTGCAGGAATCGTTCTTGGAGATATCCAGACCGGTCTTGCCGCGGGAGCGGTAGCAGAACTTTCTTATCTGGGCATGTTAACCGTAGGCGGCACCGTTCCCCCAGACCCGCTGATGGCCGGTCTGATGACCACCGTGCTGGCATTCGTGACAAAGCAGGATGTCAAGACAACACTGGGGCTTGCGCTTCCATTTGCCCTGCTGGCCCAGTGGGTGGGCGTGATCTGTAACACAACGTTTGCTGGTTTTTTGAGACCGCTTGACAAATGCTGTGAGGAAGTCAATGATAAAAAGTTTTACCGGATTGTGTTTGGAAGTATGGTGATTAAAGCGGCGGCTTACGCGTTGATTACCTTTGTATCCGCCTACGCCCTCCAAAAACAGGTGGCTGGTTTCGTGGATCATTTCCCGCAGTTTTTGATTCATGGATTTGAGGTGGCCGGAGGACTTCTCCCTGCTGTCGGTCTTGCCCTTTTACTGGTAGTTATGTTGAAGAAACAGAATGTGGCATATTTATTCATTGGATTTCTGATGGTGACATTTATCGGCGTTCCCAATATTTTGCCGGTGGCGATTGCGGGTATCTGTATTGCTTTTATCGGATATCTGAGAGACGAGAATACAAAGACTGCCCTTGAGGCGGTTTCCAATGAGGGAGGTAACGAAGATGACGGTATCTAGAAATAAGCTGGCCAGAAAAGATATAGATAAGATGAGCATGCTGTCCATATTTGAACAGGCCTGCTTCAGCTTTGAGCGGATGCAGGCGCCTGGCTTCTGCCTGGGCCTGATTCCCGGCTTTAAAAAGATTTATGGAGACAATAAGGAAGAAGTATCGAAAGCCATGGCCAACAACATGGATTTTATCAACACCGAGCCCCATATGGCTACTTTTTTACAGGGACTGATTTTATCTCTGGAGGAAGCTGGACAGGACCGGGCCCTGATTCGTAATATCAAGACTGGTCTGTTTGGACCGCTGGCAGGACTTGGGGACGCTATTTTCTGGTTTACTATGATGCCGATTACCGCGGCGATCTGCTGTTCCCTTGCAGGCCAGGGCTCAGTTATGGGTCCCCTGATTTACATAGCCGTATGGATTGTGGGGGCTTTGTCCAGAATCTGGTTTGGACGCCTTGGTTATAACCTGGGTGTGGGAGCAGTGGATATGATCAGCACCAACGCCAACGCTATCACAAAAGCTGCCGGTATCCTGGGCGTGATGGTTGTGGGAGGTCTGATTCCCTCCTATGTAGCCTGTGCCTTTGCAGAATCACTGGTAGTGGTGGGAGATGTATCCATACAGGGTATTTTTGATTCCATCATGCCAAATATTCTGCCGTTAGGATTTGTCTTTTTATTATATTGGCTGTTCAAGAAGAAAAATGTTAATACTATGATGCTGATTGTCTTTGTACTGATAGGTTCGATTGCATTATCATTTTTTGGTATTATGTAAATTGTTTGAGGTGATGAAAGGGAGGGCTGTTGAAAAGCAGCCCTTTTATAAAACCCGCAAACTCTTAATTCTTTTAATGATTGAGGAGAAAAGAAGATGGTTCAGTTTGACGAGAAAAAGATTATTGAAAATGCAGACTACATTTATTCACAGAGGGACCGCATAGAGGCTATTGCCGATGATATTTGTGAGAAAGGATTTGATTTATTATTCTTTACATCCTCTGGTGGCTCTATGGCAATGATGGAGCCGTTTAAACTCTATTTGAATCAGATGACAAAGCTGCGGACGGAATCTATGGTTTCCGCCGATCTGCTTTCCATGGGGTGTAACCAGATCTCTGACAGGACGGTGGCGTTTTTGACCTCCAAATCAGGGGATACCGTGGAGACTATGGAGGCGGCAGGTTATTTGAAAGAAAAGGGGGTGCGTCTGGTTTCCGTTGTGGGCGTGGAAAATTCTCCAATGGAGAAAATCTCGGACGACTGCATAGTTTATAAAGAAGGACGGCCCCAGGAACTGGTGTTTTATCTGTTAATTGGAAAAATTATGTACAATAAAGGTGGGTTTGAACAGTATCCAGTGTTTGCAAAAGAGTTAAAACATCTGGGAAAAGCG
Source organism: Bacteroides thetaiotaomicron (assembly GCA_034142505.1). Lineage (GTDB taxonomy): Bacteria > Bacillota > Clostridia > Lachnospirales > Lachnospiraceae > Hungatella_A. Next base: position 35,049 of record JAWZDV010000092.1, on the reverse strand, counting down.
CTTGCCAAAGTCCGCATAGCGGCAGATGAGACCTGTAAAAAATATGCGCGGGATTACCATAATGAACCCTACAATATCTGGATTGGTTCCGGTGATCTATGGCCGACGGCATACTCTTATTCCATGTGCGTACTGGAGGAGTCCCAGTGGATTCGAACCAAATCCGTTACCTCACCGGAGTTCTTTCACGGAACCCTTGAACTACTGGAGGAGGATGTCTGCACCACGCTTTTGATGACAGAGTGGGTTACCAGACCTATGGATGAACGTGTGAAGCGGTTCGCGGCCAGTCATACCGGGAAATTCAATTGTTTTGACACCAGGGACTATGAGCTGGAGGGAATCAGCAGTTGTTTCCGCCCGCTGTTATCACCGGTGGTCATGGCGGCCGTGCTGCAGCGGATCAGCAAAAACATGGAGGTGATTACCGGGCATTCCCTGGACATCCGAAGATATTACAGAAAGAGTGAGTATTGATGAAATTACTGGGATTAGGCGATAATGTCGTTGATTGTTATCTGAATACAGGAGAATGCTTTCCAGGAGGAAATGCCGTAAATGTGGCGGCCCATGCTTCTCTGCTTGGAATACAGGGCTGTTATCTGGGGAATCTGGGGGGCGATGAGATGGGCGGTGTACTCATGGAGGCTATGACCAGGGCGGGAGTGGACTATTCCAGATGCAGACGGATCCCGGGGACGACCACCAAGCGGTGTAATTATATAGTCACTGACGGGGAACGCAATTTTCAGGGGATAGACCTGGGAACAAGGTGGTCCGGTCCGCTGGTTTTGGGGGAAGAAGAACTTCAGTATATCCGGGAGTTTGACGGGGTCCATTGCTGCTGCAACGCCAAAATGGAAGATGAGATGATAAAGCTTAAGGATATTCCAGGAGTGCTTACCTATGATTTTGGCGAAAAGGAAAAATATAGAAATGAAACCTATATGAAAAAAGTGTGTGGTTATCTGGATATGGCCCTGTTTTCCTGTCCGCCCATGAACGAGGAGGAGTGCCGGAGTTTCTGTGAACCTTATCACCAGCTGGGAACCCGGTATGTAATGATCACCATGGGGCATGCGGGACAGTATGTCAGCGATGGGAAACACCTTTACAGAGGGGAAGCAAAAAAGATAAAAGTGGTTGATACAATGGGCGCTGGGGATTCATTTTTTACAGCTTTTGTGGTATCCTTATTAAATGCAGGATGGAAAAAAGGCATCATGATGCAAAAGGAAGCGGTAGAAAGCGCCCTCGCCTCGGCGGCAGAGTATTCAGCTGCCAATTGTATGAAGGAGGGAGGATTTGGGATGAAAGCCGTAACAGTATAATGGAGGTTCATTATGGGATTGGAATATCTGGTGATTGACAGGAGCAGTCAGGAGCCATTGTACCAGCAGATCAGGGATTGTTTTTTGAATGAGATCCGAAGCGGACGTCTGGCTCCGGGAGCCCAGCTGCCAACAGAGGAGGAGGTGTGCCGCTCTACCGGGATATCAAGGCCGGTGATCCGTCAGGCATACCAGGAGTTGGAGGCCAAGGGACTGATTCAGCGGAAACGGAGAAAAGGCGGCGTTGTGTGTAAAACGGATAACCGGGGATTGTTTATGTATAAGATGGAGAGCTTTAAGGAGGAAATGGACCATCTGTGCAAGATACCTGACACCAGGCTTGTGAGGTTTCACAAGGCAGATTATGATGAAGAGCTGTTTAATGAGCTGAACCTGGAGGAACATGATATCTGTCTCCATATTGAGCGTATGCGCTATGCAGATGGAAAGGCGTTTGTTCATATTGATAATTACGTTCCGTTAAAGCTGTTTCCGGGACTGGAAAATTATAATTTTGAGAAGGAATCTCTGTATCATACATTTAAGCGCCATTATCAGGTATTTCCATCCAGGAGCTTAAGAAGTATCTGGGCAAAACAGGCAGGGGAGCGGATCGGCAGAGAATTCGGTGTCCCGGCAGATGAGGCTATGCTGGTGGTGAGCAATGTGGTGTATGACCAGAATGACAGAGTCATAGAGGTCAGCGTGGAGACGCTGCCGGGTGACTCCCATAAATTTGAATTTACGGTTTATGCAGATAATTAGACGGTACAGGGCCGTGAGGAGGGAAACCTATGATAGGGATTGTTGTATGCGGGCATGGGCATTTTGGAACCGGTGTGGTGTCGGCGCTGAAGCTGCTTGTAGGTGAAGTGGATTTTTTGGTGGGAATTGATTTTGAGGGCTATGCCGGGGAGGAGGAACTTTCGGCCAATATCAAAAAAAAGGTGGAAAAGATGAAGAAGTCCTTTGGACAGGTATTTCTTTTATGTGATATTCTGGGTGGTTCTCCGTTTAAATGTGCCGCGACACTCTATGCCGGTGATGAAAACGTGAAAATTCTCTACGGCGCCAACCTGGGAATGGCGGTGGAACTCTGCATGAGAGCGATAACCGGCAATGAGAGGATAGAATTAGAGAAGACGGCGGAGGAGCTGGTTTATCTTGGACAGCACTCCATCGGAGCCTATACCTTTGTGGAACCGCAGAATATGGAACCGGGAGAGGAAGAAGAGGGAATATAAAATCAATGATAAGAGCGGTTATATTTGACATGGACGGGGTATTGATTGACAGTGAGATGGTGTATCTGGAATATCTGTTCCAAAAGATGAAGGGAGAGTATCCCAACATTACCCTGAAGAAGATGAAAGCCATTGTAGGGGCGCATCTGCGCCAGACGCTTGACATACTCTACGAGGCTTCGGGCAGCAGGGAGGACAGGGATGTGTTTGATCAGAAGATTCAGGACTGGTTTGACTGTGAGGTGTATTATCCTGAAATCCTGAGAAAAGAGGTGCCGGGACTGTTAAAAACGCTGCGGGCCCGGGGATATCTTCTCGGTTTGGCTTCCTCCACCAGTACGGAGGGAATTGCTAAAGTGCTGGAGCAATGCGGTCTGACGGAAAGCTTTGACTACGTAGTCAGCGGAGATATGTTTCAGGAAAGCAAACCAAACCCGGAGATTTATCTCCACTCGGCCGCCAAGCTTGGCTGCCGGCCAGAGGAGTGCTTTGTGGTGGAAGATTCCACCTATGGAATCCAGGCTGCGGCCGCCGCCAATATGACGATCGCCGCCATTCGCGATGACCGTTTTGATTTTGACCAGACTCCGGCGGCCTATCACATAGAAAAACTGAATGAGATTCTGGACCTGCTGCCATCACGGGTATAAAAGCACACAGCCGTTATTTCCTGAAAAATAGGGAAATGACGGCTGTGTTTTGTTTCCCTGTTTTACGACTAGCGTTTCATCCAACTGCGATAACCATATGGAAATAGAAATCAGATTTACAAGATATAGTAGTTATGTTAAAATGATTTTAATAAATATGGATTAAACTCTTGTAGAATGGGAAGGTTTCATATATAATAGACCCAAATGAGTAAATATGCATGCCCAGCGGGCAGGCTGCGCTTGGCGCAAATAAAGTACAGAAATGAACCAGCTGCCAGATGCGGCTGTTGTCATACGGGAGGATTTGACAGATGACGAGAAGTCAACTGCGTGAACATTGCTTTAAGATGCTGTTCTGCGCTGATTTTTATCCTGCGGAGGAGAAAGAGGAGCAGCTGGAGCGCTATTTTGAGGAGCCGAGTGAGGATGGGCTGACACCGGAAGGGGTGGAGGAGATCATTCACAACGTTGCCATGAGCGAAAAGCATGAAACGTTTTTGAAACAAAAAACGGAAGAGATCATGTGCAAGGTGCCGGAACTGGATGCGAAGATTGATGAAGTAGCCCAGGGATGGAAGACCAAAAGGATGGGGAAGGTGGATTTGACGATCCTTCGCCTGGCCCTTTATGAGATGCTTTATGACGATGAGGTACCGGAAAAAGTAGCAATCAATGAGGCAGTGGAGCTGGCCAAGAAATTTGGAGGAAATGATTCACCCGCGTTCATCAACGGTGTTCTGGCGAAACTGGTGAAGGGCTGATCTATGGCAGGTGTATATTCTGTATCGCAGGTGAACTCCTATATCAAGAATATGTTTACGCAGGACTTTCTGCTGAACCGTATTTCTGTCAAGGGAGAGATTTCCAACTGCAAGTATCATTCATCAGGACATATTTATTTTACATTGAAAGACAAGTCAGGGACCTTATCGGCTGTGATGTTTGCCAGCCAGAGAAAAGGTCTCACTTTTACATTACAGGAAGGACAGCAGGTGACGGTGTCCGGCTCCGTGGATGTCTACGAGCGGGACGGCAAATACCAGCTGTACGCCAGGGAGATCAAGCGGGACGGCAACGGTGATCTGTTCGAGCGTTACCAGAAACTGCGGGACGAACTGGAGGAGATGGGCATGTTTGCCCCGGAATACAAGCGTCCGATTCCCCGATACGCAAAGACCGTGGGGATAGTGACGGCCAGCACAGGAGCGGCGATCCGCGATATTATGAACATCGCCGCAAGGCGGAATCCATACGTCCAGCTGATACTCTACCCGGCCCTGGTTCAGGGTGAACAGGCAAAGTACAGCATCGTCCAGGGCATCAGGACGCTGGACCGGATGGGCTTAGATGTGATGATCGTTGGCCGCGGCGGCGGTTCCATCGAGGACCTCTGGGCGTTTAATGAAGAGATGGTGGCGCGCGCCATCTTCGAGTGCGGCACCCCCGTCATCTCAGCGGTGGGCCACGAGACGGATGTGACGATTGCCGATTACGTGGCGGATATGAGAGCGCCGACGCCCTCAGCAGCGGCCGAACTGGCGGTATTTGACTACCGGCAGTTTGAAGGCCAGGTGGCTATGTACCGCCAGGCGCTTCTTCGAAGCATGGAGCGGAAAATGGAACGGCGCAGATACCAGTTGGAACAATACCGGCTGAAACTGCAGATGAATCACCCGGAACGCCAGATCCGCGACAGGAGACAGCACTTAATAGAGCTGGAAGACCGGATGAAAACCCATATGGACCGGAAATTGATGCAGGAACGCCATCGTCTGGCCATCTTAAGCGGCAGGCTTCACGGCTTGTCCCCTCTTCAAAAGATCGGCAAAGGCTTTGGCTTTGTCACCGATGAAGCGGGACAGCGGGTAGAGACCGTCCGGACGCTAAAGTCCGGCGATTTATTGGAAGTTCGGCTGTCGGACGGAAAAATCAGAAGCAAAGTGATAGAGACAGAACCACTGGAGCCTGCTGTTTTGGACATGCAGACCAGTGACAGAAAATAGAGGAAAATAAACAATGGCAAGAACCAAAAAAGCAGACCAGGAAGCGGCTCCCCAGGAGACAAAATCCATCGAGGAGACTTTCCGGGAGCTGGAAGCGATTGTAGAAAAGATGGAACACGGCGAAAGCACCTTAGAGGAATCCTTTGCCTCCTACGAGGCCGGGATGAAGTTAGTGAAGGAGTGCAGCTTACGTCTTGACAAAGTAGAAAAACAGATACTTGTATTAGCTGAAGATGGAGGAGATTATGAATCCCAGTGAGCAGCTTGAGCGCTATACCAGGGAAGTGGAGCAGGTCATTGAAGCCTGGCTTCCCAAAGAAGAAGGACAGCAGAAAAATTTAATAGAAGCAATGAATTACAGTATGAAGGCGGGGGGCAAAAGACTCCGCCCGCTGTTTATGCGGGAAGTATACCGTTTGTTTGGCAAGGAGGGAAGAGAGGTGGAGCCGTTTATGGCTGCCATCGAGATGATTCACACTTTCTCCCTGGTTCACGACGACCTCCCGTGTATGGACAACGACGAGTTCCGCCGGGGAGTTCCGACTACCTGGGTCAAATACGGTTACGACATGGCAGTTCTGGCAGGCGACGCCCTGTTCATCTACGCATTGGAGACGGCGTCGAAGGCATTTTCCATGACGGACCGTCCTGAGACCGTGGGCCGCTGCATTCAGATACTGTCTTCCAAGGCAGGAATCTATGGCATGATCGGCGGACAGACTGTAGATGTGGAACTGACCGGCAAACCACTGAATGAAGACCAGCTGGATTTTATCTACCGGCTGAAAACCGGCGCTCTTTTGGAGGCGCCTATGATGATCGGCACCTTGCTTGGCGGCGCTGATGAGACCCAGCTTCACACCGTGGAGAAGATGGCTGCCGCGATCGGTATGGCCTTCCAGATCCAGGATGATATTCTGGATGTGACCAGCAGCCAGGAAGTGCTTGGCAAACCGGTGGGAAGCGATGAGAAGAACAATAAGACTACGTACGTCTCCCTCTACGGTATGGAACAGGCCGCCGCGGATGTGGAGCGTATTTCCAATCAGGCTGTGGAATGCCTGAACATGCTGCCGGGGGATCACGAATTCCTGGAGAATCTGATCCACCTGCTGGTGAAAAGACAGAAGTAGAGAGAAGAATGTATTATGATATTGGAAAAAATAAACGGGCCACAGGATATCAAGAAGCTGGACAAAGCGGAGATCGAAGTCTTATCCCATGAGATCCGCGATTTTCTGATCGAGAAAATCAGCACGACCGGCGGCCATTTAGCGTCAAACCTCGGGGTAGTGGAGCTTACTATGGCCATGTATCTGACGTTTGATTTACCAAAGGATAAAATCATCTGGGATGTAGGCCACCAGTCCTACACCCATAAAATTCTGAGCGGCAGAAAAGCAGAGTTCGACGAGCTGCGCCAGTACGGCGGCATGAGCGGTTTCCCGAAGACAAAGGAAAGCCCCTGTGACGCCTTCAACACCGGCCACAGTTCGACCTCCATTTCAGCCGGCCTCGGCATGGCCCAGGGCCGTGATCTTTTGGGAGAGGACTATTCCATTGTGTCCGTCATCGGCGACGGCGCCCTCACCGGCGGCATGGCCTACGAGGCGTTAAACAACGCGGCAAGGCTGAAAAAGAATTTTATCATCATCTTAAACGATAACAACATGTCCATCTCCGAAAATGTAGGCGGCATGTCCAAATATCTGAGCAGCATCCGTACCGGCACCGGCTACAATGATTTAAAGAAAAATGTGACCAGCGTTCTGGAGAAAATTCCGGTGCTTGGTGAAAAAGTCATTGACAAGATCAGCCGGACCAAACAGGGGATCAAACAGCTGATTATCCCTGGCATGCTGTTTGAGAACATGGGACTGGTCTACTTAGGTCCTGTGGACGGCCACGATATCAAACAGCTGTGCAAGGTCCTTCAGGAAGCAAGAAAACTGGACCATGCGGTGATTGTCCACGTCCTGACGAAAAAAGGCAAAGGCTACGGTCCGGCCGAGAAGAATCCGTCCCGGTTCCACGGCGTGGAGCCTTTTGATATCACCAGTGGGAAGAGCAAAAACGAGAAGATCTATCCCACTTATACGGATGTATTTTCAAAAGAATTATGTAAACTTGCAGAGAAAGACCCGCGGATTGTGGCAGTGACTGCCGCCATGCCTGACGGAACCGGACTTAAGCGGTTTGGCCAGCTGTATCCCACCAGGTTTTTTGACGTGGGAATCGCGGAGGAACATGCAGTCACATCGGCCGCAGGTATGGCAGCCACAGGGCTGAAACCGGTTGTGGCCGTGTATTCTTCCTTTTTACAGAGAGCCTATGACCAGATCGTCCACGACGTGTGCTTACAGAATCTGCCGGTGGTATTTGCCGTAGACCGGGCGGGACTGGTGGGAAGCGACGGGGAGACCCATCAGGGAATCTTTGACTTGTCGTATTTGACCGCCATTCCCAACATGTGCGTGGTGGCTCCGAAGAATTTGTGGGAGTTCCGTCTTGATCTGGCCTTTGCCATGAAATACGACGGTCCTATCGCGATCCGCTACCCCAGGGGGGAAGCTTACCGCGGACTGAAAGAATTTGACAGCCCCATTGAATACGGGAAGGGCGAGACTTTATATGAAGGAACGGATATGGCGCTGCTGGCAGTGGGAAGCATGGTGAGTACCGCGGAACACATCCGGGAGAAGCTGATGGCGGAGGACGTATCCTGTACTCTGGCCAATGGCCGCTTCATCAAACCCATTGACACCGAGCTGGTCGATCTGCTGGCGTCCACCCATGACTATGTCGTGACACTGGAGGAAAATGTACTCCAGGGCGGCTACGGTCTCCAGGTGACGGCCTATATCCACGAGCATCATCCGGATGTAAAGGTACTCAACATCGCCCTGCCGGACGCCTATGTGGAGCACGGCAATGTGTCCATCCTGCGGGAAGATCTGGGAATCGACAGCGATTCCATCATTAAGACCATCAAGGCCCACTATCTGACAGAGACCGGCCGGAATTTAAAAAAGAAAATAATCTGAGATTGACTGAGAAAGAGGAACACAAATGAAAGAACGGTTGGACATCCTTTTGGTGAACCGGAATTTAGCGGAGTCCAGAGAGAAGGCCAAGGCCATTATCATGTCGGGCATCGTCTATGTGGAAGGCCAGAAGGAAGACAAGGCGGGAACCACCTTTGAGGATACCGTTTCCATCGAAGTCCGCGGAGCCACTTTAAAATACGTCAGCCGCGGCGGCTTAAAATTAGAGAAAGCCATGACTCATTTCGGCGTCACGCTGGAGGGGAAGATCTGTATGGATGTGGGTTCCTCCACCGGCGGCTTCACCGACTGCATGCTGCAAAACGGCGCGGTCAAGGTCTACGCCGTTGATGTGGGCCACGGCCAGCTGGCCTGGAAGCTTCGCAACGACCCGCGGGTGGTATGCATGGAGAAGACCAACATCCGTTATGTCACGGAGGCCGATATTCCGGACCGTATCCAGTTTTCCTCCATCGATGTCTCCTTCATTTCCCTGACGAAGGTTCTTGGACCTGTGAAGGCGCTGCTGGCGGAGGACGGACAGATCGTCTGTCTGATCAAGCCCCAGTTTGAGGCCGGCCGGGAAAAGGTAGGCAAAAAGGGCGTGGTGAGAGAGAAGAGCACCCACTTGGAGGTCATCGAACAGGTGATATCCTATGCGGAGGGCATCGGCTTTGGAATCCGAAACTTAGAGTTCTCCCCCATCAAAGGGCCGGAGGGCAATATTGAATACCTGCTGTACCTCCAGAACCATCCGGAACGTCATTTAGACGGAGAAAGATACGTGGAAATGCCGGTAGACCCGAAACGGATCGTGGAGGAAGCCCACAGCACGCTGTAAACGGCAGCAGGCGGTGAGTTTTGCGGTCTGTAAGAGTCCCGGGTGACAAAGAACAGGAAACATGCGGCCCCAGGGCCGCCGCACAGAATCAGTGATACAAGTGATTCACATAATCATGAACGGAGCCAGAGCAGATGAGACAGTTTTATCTGATTACCAATCCTGATAAAGAGCATGTAGAAGAGATAGCCCAGTCCATCTGCCGTTATCTGGAATCAAAGGGCTGTGGCTGTGCCATCCAGGGGGAAAACCCGGCGGCGGGACCCAGATTATATAAATACACCGATGCCGGCCAGATCCCGGAACACACCGACTGTATCATCACGCTGGGCGGCGACGGCACCCTGATTCAGGCTGCCAGAGATATTGCCGGCCGCCAGATTCCCATTATCGGGGTAAATCTTGGCACCCTCGGCTATCTGACCCAGATCAGCCGCCAGGAAGACATCAACCGGATGCTGGACGATTTAATCAACGACCAGTACCGGGTTGAGAAGCGGATGATGCTAAAGGGCAGCGTTTACCGTTCAGGAGAGAAATTATACGAAGGCCGCGCCTTAAATGAGATCGTCCTCACAAGACGGGAAATGCTCCGGGTGCTGAAATTCAGAATTTCCGTCAACGGCGAATGCTTAAACGAGTACACGGCCGACGGCATGATCGTGGCGACCCCAACCGGCTCCACGGCATATAACCTGTCCGCAGGAGGTCCCATCGTGGAACCAGCCGCCAGAATGACGATCCTAACCCCGATTTGTCCCCATGCGCTGAACATGAGAAGCATCGTCTTCCCGGCGGAGGACAAGATCGGGATCGATATGACCGGCAGCGACGCCGGAGGACAGGTGGTTGTCTTCGACGGTGACGCGGTTTGGGACGTGAAACCGGGTGACCGGATTGAGATCGAGGAAGCAAAGACCGTGACGCTGCTGGTAAAATTGAAGAACGTCTCGTTTTTAGATAACCTGAGAGAGAAAATGACTGGCGTTTAACTGGAAGGAGTACGAATTTGAAAGTAGAAAGACATAGCAAAATCGTGGAACTGATAGGAAAATACGAGATTGAGACTCAGGAAGAACTGGCGGAATACTTAAATAAAGCCGGGTATCAGGTGACCCAGGCCACCGTATCCAGAGATATCCGGGAGTTAAAGCTGTCTAAAATCCAGGGAGAGAGCGGAAAACAACATTATGTGGTACTCCAAAACAACAATTCTTTCAGTGATAAATACATCCGCATCCTGAGGGACGGTTTTCTATCCATGGACATGGCCCAGAATATTCTTGTGATCAAGACAGGTTCCGGGATGGCCATGGCGGTTGCGGCGGCTCTGGATGCCATTCATTTTCATGAGATTGTGGGCTGTATCGCTGGGGACGATACCATCATGTGCGCCGTGCGAAGCGTGGATGACACGATCCTTGTGATGGACAAAATACGAAAACTGGTTACCGGTTAAGGAGGAAGAAAATGTTACTGGATTTACATGTGAAAAATCTGGCGCTGATTGAAAAAGCGGAGATTTCATTTGAGGAGGGACTGAATATTCTGACCGGCGAGACCGGCGCGGGAAAGTCCATCATTATCGGCTCGGTGAATATTGCGCTGGGCGGCAAGGTTCCAAAGGACATCATCCGGCAGGGCGCGGAATACGCCTATGTGGAACTGGTCTTTTGTGTGACGGAACCGGAGAAAAAAGCTTTGCTTCAGGCGATGGACGTGATGCTGCCGGAGGATGGCACCCTTATTATATCGAAAAAAATCATGCCTTCCCGCAGCGTCAGCAAAATCAACGACGAGACAGTTACCGCGGCAAAGCTGAAAGAAATCACCAGCCTGTTAATTGACATTCACGGACAGCATGAACACCAGTCTTTACTATACAAATCAAAACATCTCCAGATTCTGGATGCCTATGCCAAATCAAACACCATTCCTTTGAAGAACACAATCGCACAGACCTATCGAACTTATCGGGAATTGCAAGAGAGAATCGAAGCGCTGTCCATGGACAAGGAGAGCCGTCTGCGGGAGGCTGACTTCTGCCGTTTCGAGATTGAGGAACTGGAAAATGCAGACTTGAGGGAAGGCGAGGAGGAGGAGTTGACGGTGCTTTACCGCCGTTTCCAGCACGGCCAGAAGATTATGGAGGGATTGTCGGCTGCCGACCGTGCATTGGAAGGAGAGGGCGTCAGCGTGGCGTTAAAGGAGATTGACCGGGTGGCGGAGTATGACGAGGCTCTTGCTCCCATCCGGGACCAGCTCTACGACGCGGATTCGATTATCCGTGACATTATCCACGATATTTCGTCCTACATAGATGGATTTTCCTTTGACGAGGAAGAATTTCAGAGAATCGGAGACCGGCTGGACATCATCCACGGTCTCCAGGCCAAGTACGGAGACCGGATATCGGATATCATGGCGCAGTTAGAGGAGAAGCGGAAACGGCTGGAGGAGCTGGAAAACCACGATTTGATTCTGGAGCAGTTGAAGAAAGAACTGGCAGAGACGGAGCGTAAGCTGGAGGAGGAGAGTCGGAAACTGTCGAAGATCAGGCAGAAAGCGGCGGCAGAGATGGTGGACAGAATTCGACAGGGATTGATCGATTTGAATTTTATCGACGTACAGTTCGACATGAAATTCGAAATACTGGATCATTACACTCCCGGTGGTTTTGACGAGGCGGAATTCTTGATTTCTACCAATCCCGGGGAACCGGTAAGGCCGCTGGGCACCGTGGCATCAGGCGGCGAGCTGTCCAGAATTATGCTGGCGATCAAGGCCGTGCTCGCCGATACGGACGAAATACCGACCCTGATTTTCGATGAGATTGACACGGGAATCAGTGGGAGAACAGCGCAGAAGGTGTCGGAAAAACTCTCCTACATTGGGAAGAGTCATCAGGTGATCTGTATTACCCACCTGCCTCAGATTGCGGCGATGGCAGACGCTCACTACGAGATCGCGAAAGCGGCGGCGGACGGGCGCACGACCACCACCATCCGCCGGCTGGACGAGGAGCAGATGGTCCAGGAACTGGCAAGACTGTTGGGCGGTGCCGAGATTACGGAGGCCGTGTACGACAACGCCAGAGAGATGAAAAAGCTGGCCAAGCGCTAAAAAGGGAAAACTACTGATGATAAATGTAAACAAGAAGGTTAATTATAAGATTGCGATTTGCGATGATGACAAGAATTACGTCGAGTATATCAAAAATATGATTCGCGAATGCTTCAACGGCAAACTGGAATTCTTTTCCTACAGTTCTGGTGAAAGCCTGCTGCACGACGGCGATATGATGCACGATGTGCTGTTTATCGACATGCAGTTAGGCGGAATCGACGGCACGGAGACAGCCAGAAAACTTCGGGCGATGAACCGGAATGCAGTCCTGGTATTCTGCTCGGGTGTGGTCAATCCCACACCCGAATCCATCAAGGTGACGCCTTACCGGTTTCTGCTGAAACAGTTTGACGACAAGACCATGCGCCGGGAGATCACGGAAATCCTGGACAAGATGGTAAGATCATACAAAGAAGAATACATTCTGACAAGAAGTGATGACGGAATCACAAGAGTTTATATCAATGATATTGCATATATTTCCAAAGCCAAACGCGGAAGCAGCATCCACTTAGTAGACCCGGAAAAATATGGAGTGACAGACGAGCTGGTGACGTTGCTGCACGTTTCGGTATTATACGATCAACTGCATAAATATGGTTTTGAATTCGCGCATAACAGTTATCTGGTAAACTGCAGATGGGTTGTGCGGTTCGATAAAAATTATCTGGTGTTAGAAGGTGGCGGAGAACTCAACATCTCCAGATCACATTATACTGCATTTAAAAAGAGTTTTATTAAGTTCTGGGATAAGTATGGAGGTGGGGATGATGTGGACTAAATTGTTTGATTTAGGGATATGCTTTTTTGAAGGGTATATAAGCTTTAGCTTTTGGAAGAGTTTTTTGAAATTAAGGACAAAGAATATAAATATTCATATATTAGTTATGGCAATAGCCATGACAATATTATTTGGTTTCAATCGATTTCATATAGCTGGATTAAATTTAGCAGCATCAATGACATTGAGTGCCATAGCATGCCAAACTCTATTTATAGATTCGCCTAAGAAGAAACTGTTTTATGTGATGGTCAGCACATTTGTATTATTATGCTGCGAATTTGTGATGTCTGGGATTCTCAGTCTTCCATTAGGAGAAAATACTACGCCGCTTTATGAAGATCCGGCCAGAGTGGTCATTCTGACAATTTCATCTAAGTTGATATCATTCGTAGTGCTTCGGTGGATTAGTCAAGCATCTGATAATGGGAGGAATATATTCTTTGCATCATTAGTTCCATATTTTAGTATATTTCCATTTTCTTGTCTGATTTTGTATGTTGGAATTGCGTATTCCTCGATAAACTTTGTAAAAATGAGTTTTTCGTCGATAATTGTTTTGTTAGGAAGTATTCTTTTACTTATTGCTAATATAGTATTGTTTATAGTGTATGATAGAATGATTTATATGATGAATCAGGTAAAAGAATACGAGTTAATTAATATAAAACAGAATTTGGAAAATCAACATTATATGCAGATTGAAGAAATTAATCGAAAACATACTGGCATCATACATGATATGAGTAATTATATGAAAACAATTGAAACATTGGCTTTAAAAGAAAATAACGAGAAAATAGTCGATCTTATTGAATCTTTAAATCGACATATTCTTAAAGTTGGAGAAGAACATTATTGTAATCGCCAGATTCTCAATGCGATTTTAAATGGGAAGAAACAAGAAGCAGAGCAGCAGCATGTAAACTACGATGTTTATGTAGAAATGGGATTTGAAAAACCAGATGTGGAAGATATTGATTTAATTAGTATAATGAGCAATTTAATTGATAATGCGATTGAAGCTGCAAGTAAATGCTCAGATGGTTACGTAAAAGTGAAATTATATAAAGCTAACGATGGAAGATTTACAACAATAAAAATTACAAACAATTATAAAGAAAAGCCAGTGGAAAAAGATGGTGAATTTCTCAGCAGAAAACAAAATCCCTCTATGCACGGCATTGGAATTCGTAATGTAAAGTCAATTGTAGAACGTTATGGTGGATGGACAAATATAGAGTATGAAGAGGATCAATTCTGCGTCACAATCATGTTTGCATAATAAAAAGTTACAAATTTTGCCATATTTCATACAGTTTTTTCCAAAAATGTAATTTTGCTCTAAAAATAAGTTATACTATATCTGCGTCTGCAACATACTACTAAAGAAAGGGAGATATAGTGATGAAAAAAGTTTTGGCAAAGGTTTTAAAATTATCACCAGCAGTATTAGTTAATTTCATGGCATTAATGTTAGTGGTTGAGAATGTAAATGCATGTTGTTTTTGGTATGCATATCAGCCAGAGATGCCGGAATCTGCCAAAAAATTCATTAAGGATTAATTATGATATCCAAAGCAGCAGATAAGTTTTTGGATAATCAGATTAAAAAAAACTATATCACCGAGAGTGACCGGGAACTGTATCTATATGGATACCAATTATTATTACTTGAGATCGTTAATGTCTCGGTACTCATTATTATTGGCCTACTATTCCAATGTCTGATATATATGGCACTATTCGCAGTCGTCTATATTCCTCTGCGAAGTTATGCGGGTGGTTATCACGCGTCGACCCCCATCGGATGCGCGATATTTTCTGCGATACTGGAACTGGTTATCGCAGTCACCCTGCGGTTTTCTCTGTACAACTTTCTCCTGCCAGGGATGTTTGCGCTCACATTTGTGGCGCAAATCATCATCTGGTTACATGCTCCTATCGAGGCGGTTCGGAAACCACTGGGAGACGGGCAAAAACAGAAATTCCGCAAAATAACCCGTACTATACTATTGATAGAAGCGGCTGTCCTGTTAGTGCTATGTATTAAAAACCATCATTCTCCAGCAGGCTTTGTGATTGGCATCAGTCATATCATACTCGCAATGATGATGCTCCTGCCCCAAAAAGAATAGGTTTTTATCGAAAAAGCCCTGAGCGCGCAAATCAGGGTTTTTTTGATACCCGAAAATAAAAAATGCTGTTTTTTTGAAAATTGTGACAGCTAAAATATAACAGAGTGTTTTTCAATTCATCGTACATACTAAGAGAGGAGCAAAAATTTTAACTCCTTTCATTTTTATTCAGGAGGTATGGGGCGATGACAAGAAGGCAGAAGTTTCACTCGTTTCTGGTGTGGACATTTTGGGCAGGCATTCTGTTTACAATTGGGTTTACCTATTACTACATGGACCGTTCGATACCGGACCGTCTGAATGTAGTGCTGGAGGAAGAAGAAGCATTTGATTTCCCCATTCCTTTACAGGCCACGATCTTAAGCGAAAGCGAAGAGGTTGTGCTGGGCAATGGTTCCAATATACCGTCAGGCGAGATCAGCATTGTGAAGAATCAGCCGTTCACGGTATGTGGAAAGCAGGAGGGCAGTTACCAGATCGGTTTGAAGCTGTTTGGCTGGCTGCAGTTAAAAGAGATTCAGGTGGATGTGGTGGACACCAGATATGCCGTTCCCTGTGGCGCGCCGATTGGTATTTATTTGAAATCCGACGGTGTGATGGTGATTGGTACCGGACAGGTGACGGATCAGACCGGCATGATTGTGGAGCCGGCAGCAGGTTATCTTCAGTCCGGTGATTATATCGAGGCCATCAACGGGCAGGCCCTGCAGGACAAGGAGCAGCTGGTGGAAGCGGTGAACAAGCTGGACGGCAGCCAGGTTTCGCTGTCGGTACGGCGGGGGGAAGAAGTGATGGAAGTGAAGATGGACCCGGTGATGGCCGAAGAAGGCGGCTACAAGCTGGGTGTCTGGGTGAGAAGCGACACCCAGGGAATCGGAACCATGACGTATTTGGATTTGAATGGCAATTTTGGGGCGCTGGGCCACGGCATCAGTGACAGCGATACGGGGGAAGTGGTTCAGATTTCCGACGGCAATCTCTATGAGACCGAAATCATGGGGATTGAGAAGGGCACCCTGGGAAAACCAGGAGTGATGTCCGGGGTGATTTATTATGGGCCGGGTTCCGGTCTGGGAACTATTTCCCGGAATACGGAGGAGGGAATCTTCGGTACTGTTAACGACAAATTTGCGAAAAGGGTCAATTCTGAGCCTTTGGAGATTGGTTATCGACAAGACGTCCAAAAAGGCCCGGCAGTGTTGAGAAGTGGCGTTTCCGGGGAGATTCGGGACTATGATATCGAAATCCAGAAAGTCGATTATTCTACTTCACATAAAAACAAGAGCCTTGTAATTAAAGTTGTTGACGAAGATCTGTTACAATTGACCGGCGGAATCGTTCAAGGTATGAGTGGAAGTCCCATAATTCAGGACGGCAAGCTGGTTGGCGCGGTAACTCATGTATTCATACAAGACTCCACAAAGGGGTATGGAATATTTATAGAAAATATGTTGGATGCCCAAGGGCAGTAGACATAATTTTTTACCCCCCATTTGTCGAAACTTGCGGTTGAAATCCATTGCATGCGGGGAAACGCCGAGTCTATAATCTACATTACTAGCGAGGAAGCACTAGCGTAAAAAAAATGCTGGCGAAAAAACACTAGCGTAAAATCAGGAGGGATGATAAGTATGTCAAGTTTAAGTGTTGCAATTGCGGAAGATAACCCAAAAACTCTCAGTTTATTGGCGGAGATACTGGAAGGAGAAGAAGGGATTCATATAGTCGGGAAGGCGGAAAATGGCGATGAAGCCTACGACATGATTATCAAAACAAAACCGGATGTGGTGCTGATGGATGTCATTATGCCGCGGATGGACGGCATTTCCGTGATGGAAAAGGTCAGAAACGAAGGAACCATGGAGAAGAATCCAACATTTATCATGATAACGGCTGCCGGAAGCGAGAACGTGACGGAGGATGCGTTCCGCATGGGCGCCAATTACTACATCATGAAGCCATTCCGCAAGGAGATCGTGCTGGATAAGATCCGCAGAATCGCCGGTTACTGCAGTAAACCGAAGGGAATGAGCCTGGCGGGCATCCGCAAAGTGAAACCTTATGAGAACCGACTGGAGTACATGGAGCAGAATCTGGAAAATGATGTCACACAGATGCTGCATGAAATTGGTATTCCTGCTCATATTAAGGGATATCAGTATTTGAGAGATGCCATCGCCATGGCGGTAGCGGACCAGGATATGCTGACTTCCGTCACAAAGGTGCTGTATCCGACTATCGCAAAGAACCACCAGACGACACCAAGCCGTGTGGAGAGAGCCATCCGCCACGCTATTGAGGTGGCCTGGAGCAGAGGCAAGATGGACACCATCAACGACATTTTCGGCTATACGGTGAGTAACGGGAAGGGAAAACCGACCAATTCTGAGTTTATCGCGCTGATCTCTGACAAGATTCGTCTGGATTACAAGCGGCTGTAAGTCCGGCCGCCTTATGTGCCGCCGTAAGAATCGAAAACAAACGCAAGATAAGTCTTCCTAATTTGGAGAAAGTATTGTATACTAATACTATTAAGGGTTATGATACGACGCCCTGTTGTGAGGGAGGTTTCCACATGAAGAAGATATTATTTGTAGCTTCAGAAGCAGTACCTTTTATTAAGACCGGCGGTCTGGCTGACGTTGTGGGGTCTTTGCCAAAATGCTTTGACAAGACGTATTTCGATGTGAGGGTGATGGTTCCCAAGTATCTGTGCATCAAGCAGGAGTGGCGTGATCAGATGACTTATGTCAACCACTTCTATATGGATTATCTGGGACAGAGCCGTTATGTAGGCATTATGCAATACATATATGACGGCGTGACCTTTTATTTTATCGACAACGAGAGCTACTTTAGTGGTGCGAAGCCTTACGGTGACTGGCTGTATGATCTGGAGAAGTTTTCCTTCTTCTGCCAGGCGGCGCTGTCTGCTCTTCCGGTGATCGGATTCCAGCCGGATGTGGTGCACTGCCATGACTGGCAGACAGGGTTGATTCCGGTTTATCTGAAGGACCGGTTCCGCGGCGGGGAGTTCTTCCGCAATATGAAGTCTGTGATTACTATCCACAACCTGAAATTCCAGGGGGTGTGGGATGTGAAGACGATTCAGAGATTTTCCGGTCTGCCTGACTATTATTTCACCCCGGATAAGCTGGAGGCTTACAAGGACGGCAATATGTTAAAGGGCGGAATTGTATTTGCTGACGCCATCACTACGGTGAGCGATACTTATGCGGAAGAGATCAAGATGCCGTTCTACGGCGAGGGCCTTGACGGGCTGATGCGGGCGAGGGCCGGCAGTCTGCGGGGGATTGTTAACGGAATTGACTATGAGGAGTTTAACCCGGAGACGGATAGCTGTATTGTCCAGAACTACAATGCAAGGAATTTCAGAAAAGAGAAGATTAAGAATAAACGGGCGCTTCAGGAGGAGTTAGGTCTGGTGCAGGATGACAAGAAGATGATGATCGGTATTGTCTCCCGTCTGACGGACCAGAAGGGACTTGACCTGATCCAGTACGTGATGGATGACCTGTGTAATGACGATATCCAGCTGGTGGTGCTTGGCACCGGAGATGAGCGGTATGAGAATATGTTCCGCCATTATGACTGGAAGTATCATGACAAGGTTTCTGCCAATATTTATTACTCGGAGGCGATGTCTCACAAGATTTATGCGGCATCGGATGCATTTTTGATGCCGTCTTTGTTTGAACCATGCGGGCTCAGCCAGCTGATGTCACTGCGCTACGGGACCCTTCCGATTGTGAGGGAGACCGGAGGACTGAAGGATACGGTGGAGCCGTACAATGAATTCGCAAATACCGGAACCGGTTTCTCGTTTGCCAACTACAACGCTCATGAGATGCTGGCGGCCGTCCGCTACGCGGAGCATATCTACTATGATAAGAAACGTGAGTGGAACAAGATCATTGACCGGGCGATGGCGAAGGATTATTCCTGGAACTCATCGGCGATGAAGTATCAGGAGTTGTATGACTGGTTGATTGGATATTGAGAGAGAAGTTTTAGAAAGCCAGGGATTGCATGAAGAAATATCAGGAATATCAGCTGTCGAAGGAGGAGATCCGTATTGCCAGAGAGTGGGCGGCGGATGAATCCTGGGTTACAAAGAAAGCGTATGAGCAGGATGAGGAGTATCTGGAATGCGTCGGGGATATCCTGGCGCATCCGGTGTTCCAGTCCATGGACAATTTTATTCAACACGGCAATACCACATGTAAGACACACTGTATTCAGGTGTCTTATCTGTCGTTTAAGATATGCAGAAGCAGAGGCTGGGATTACCGCGCCGCGGCCAGGGCCGGGCTGCTCCATGATCTCTTTCTCTATGACTGGCATACCCATGCCAGGGAGACGGGGGAGCATTTTCATGGTTTTACCCATCCCAGGAAGGCGATGAACAATGCGGTGAGGTATTTTGGGGTTTCAGAGAAGGAGAAGAATCTGATTCTCCGCCATATGTGGCCGCTGACCCCGGTGCCGCCGAAGCATATCGAAGGTTATGTAGTGTTGTATGCAGATAAGTTTTTTGGGCTTGTGGAGGTGGGCGCCAACGTGAAGCGGTGGCTGTTCTACAATCTGCAGCCAAGACATTTGGGATGACATACGTGCTTGCAGAAAGAGTAAATGTAGGAGTGTACAATGGGATTTTGGCAGGAAGTATCCGGCAACCAGGTTTTGGTCAGCTCGTGCCTGGGCTGGGTGGTTGCACAGGTTTTGAAGACAATTATTGATGTGGCGCTGAATAAAAGCTTTACACCGGAGCGGCTGGTGGGATCGGGCGGTATGCCCAGTTCCCACTCGTCCACGGTCTGTGCTTTGGTGGTGTCATCGGGCATCTGTTTTGGAGTTGGTTCTTTTGAGTTTGCGGTCAGCTTTGTGCTGGCGGCGGTGGTGATGTACGACGCCATCGGTGTAAGGCAGGAGACGGGCAAACAGGCGAAGCTGCTCAATATGATTATGGATCAGAAGCTGCTGAAGATGGATAATATCGAGTTTCAGCAGAGATTAAAGGAATTTGTCGGTCATACGCCGTTACAGGTGTTTGCCGGGGCGGTGCTGGGAATTGGGATTGCGCTGCTGGTGAATTTAAGTTACGCGTAAATGACCGGTAACAGTTCCGCCGTCTGAATTGTTATACTTGCCGTAATGTTAAGGATTATTAAGAAAAATATGACTTGCGTTCTCTTCTCTTTTATAATATACTACACGTCATGGAGACAGTGAGACAACAGTAGGGACGAAAGGGAGAAATGAGTATGAGCATTTATCATATGATTAACTGGTTTTTTATGTTCAGTCTATTGGGATATCTGCTGGAATGCGTGGTTCTTACTTATGAGAATAAGACGCCGGTGGTGAACCGTGGGTTCGGACATGGACCGTTTTGTATTATTTATGGTTTTGGAGCGCTGGGGGCAGTGACGCTTTTGACGCCGCTGGCGGACAATCCGATGAAGCTTTATGTGGCTTCCATGATGATGGCGACGACGATGGAACTGGTGACCGCGTTTATGATGGTGAAGCTGTTTGGAAGCTTTTGGTGGGATTACAGTAAGAAACCGTTTAATTACAGAGGGATTATCTGTCTGGAGAGCAGTCTGGCCTGGGGGCTTTTAGGTATTCTCTTTTTCCGGTTCCTCAACGGGTTTGTACATCACCTGGTAGGTTATGTGCCGGAGCCGGTTGGGAAGAAGATGGCCGTGGGGCTGGTGGTCTTTTATCTGCTTGATTTTGCATACACGGTGAGAGAGCAGTTGAGAGGTTCCGGGGATGAGGAATCGGATACCATGATTGGAAGATTGAAATTATATTAGCGGGGAAAAGCATTTATGGCGGCCGGGTGGCTTGCGGTGAATGCTTTTTTTGTGTTATACTGATGGCGTATTTGTCTGTGATGAGATGGCAGAGGACGCGGTGGAAGCTGCGGTTATTGATGATGTATAGATGGGAGTATGGACGATGAGGAAAAGGGAGTTGATTTTGGCGTCGGGATCACCCAGGAGGAAGGAACTGCTGGAGCAGATTGGGATTGAGCCGGTGATTGTGCCAAGCCGGATTGAGGAGGTGGTCACTTCTTCGGAACCGGAGAAGGTGGTGCTTGAACTGTCCTCTCAGAAGGCGGAGGATGTGATGTCGAGGAGTCCGGTGGGCAGCGTGGTGCTGGGAGCCGACACGGTGGTGGCTATTGACGGGATGATTCTGGGGAAACCGAAAAGTCATGAGGAGGCCTGCGGGATGATCCGGCGGATTCAGGGACGGCGTCACCAGGTGTATACCGGGGTGGCGATTCTGTGGAAAGAGGAGTCGGGCGTGCAAAAGAAGCATTTTACCGTGGGAACGGATGTGGAAGTATTTCCGATGACGGAGGAGGAGATTCAGGCTTACGCGGCCTTGGAGGAACCGATGGATAAGGCGGGCGCCTATGCCATCCAGGGGCGGTTTGCGGCCTATATCAAGGGAATCTCGGGGGATTACAGCAATGTGGTTGGACTTCCGGTGGGGAGCGTTTACCAGGAACTGAAAATAATTTGGGAAAGCAGGGAGGATGAAAGCCATGATTAAACTGATTGCTACGGATATTGACGGGACGCTGGTGCAGGATGGGGGAAATACCATCAACCCGGAAATCTATGACGTGATATTGAAACTGCGCAAGAAGGGAATCCAGTTTGCGGCGGCCAGCGGACGGCAGTGGGCCAGCATCGAGGCGCTGTTTGAGCCGGTGAAGGAGAAGATCTTCTATCTGTCGGACAACGGGGCTTATGTGGGATGTCATGGGAGGAATCTGTTTTTGAATCCGATTGACCGGCAGGTGATTATGGATTTTGTGAGGGCAGTCCGGGAGAGACCGGAGCTGGAAGTGATGGTCAGCGGGCCGGACGTGGTGTATGTGGACACGAAAAACCGTGAATTTGAGGACTGGATGGTGAACGGCTATAAGTTCCGGATTCAGCATGTGGAGGATTTGTTACAGGTTGAGGATGATTTTATCAAGATTTCAGCCTACAAAAAACAGGGAGTGCAGGCGGCGACGGAAGATCTGCGGGCCATGTTCGGGGACCGGTTGAAAATGACGATCTCCGGGGATATGTGGATGGACTGCATGGCGGATGGGGTGTCCAAGGGCCAGGCTGTCCAGGTGCTGCAGGAGAGTCTGGATATCAAGCCGGAGGAGACCATGGCCTTTGGGGACCAGTTAAATGATATGGAAATGCTGGGGAAGGCGTATTACAGCTTCGCGGTTGGGAATGCCAGACCGGAGGTGAAAGCGGCGGCCAGATTCCGGGCGGATACGAATGTGAATAATGGGGTATTGAAGATCCTGAAGGAGTTGCTGTAGGGTAATTCAGCAGAAGGCTTCTGCTGAATTCAAATTGAGTTGGTCGCACTATCAGGTTTTGATGAGAATTTCTGATAAGAGAATACGGAAATTTTATGAAATTGAGGCATTGCAGGGCCAGTGGTCTGTTCCGAAAAACTGATAGTATAGTCCAACTGACATTGCTGCCAGATGCCAATATTTATGCATCCGAATATAGTTTATATCTTCCTGATAAGGAACTCTTACAGGAGATGCTGGATGAATGGACACAGGAATATGAGTATGGTCAAAATAAATTATAACAATTAAGTATAATAGGAGGAATGAGAACGATGAATGATAAAGATTTGGAGTGTCTGGAGCAGACGCTGAAGGCCAGTGTATCGCCTTATCACTGTATTTTGGAGAGTGAGAGGCAGCTGCGGGAGGCCGGTTTTGAGGAATTGGGGCTGGGCGATGCGTGGAAGATTGTGGCAGGGGGGAATTATTATGTGAAGGTGTTTGATTCCTCGCTGGTGGCATTTACGGTGGGAGAGACGTTGGCGGAGGTACCGACGCTTCGGATGGCGGCAGCCCACACGGACTGGCCGTGTCTGAAGTTAAAGCCGTCGCCGGAGGTAAATACGGGGCAGTATGGCAAGCTGAATATTGAGGTGTATGGCGGGCCGATTTACAGCACCTGGCTGGACCGGCCGCTGTCGATGGCGGGGAAGGTCTGCGTGGCGGGGGAACATCCGTTTCAGCCGGTGACGAAGTATGTGGATATGAAGCGTCCGCTGGTGATTGTACCGAATCTGGCTATTCATATGAACCGGGAGGTGAATGACGGTGTGAAGTTAAACGCTCAGGTGGACCTGCTTCCGGTGCTGACCATGCTGACGGAAGATCTGGGGAAGGATCACTATTTCCTGAACCTGCTGGCAGGGGAGGCGGACTGTCTGCCGGAGGAGATTCTGGACTATGATATCTGTCTCTACAATATGGACGGATATACGACGCTGGGGCTTCACGAGGAGTTTTACAGCGGACCGAGACTGGACAACGTGACGTCGGTGCAGGCTTGTCTCACCGGCATTCTGGAGGGAAAACGGGAAGATGGCATCAACATGATCGCGCTGTATGACAATGAGGAGGTTGGCAGCCGCACGAAGCAGGGCGCCTTATCGTCTGTGACGGAGCGGGTTTTGGAGAAGCTGTATCTGTCTCTCGGCTACACCAGGGAGGAATTTTTAAATGGGATGTTGAATGGCTTTCTGCTGTCTATGGATGTGGCCCATGCGCTTCATCCCAACCATGTGGAGAAATGTGATATCAAGAATCAGATTCTGCTGGGGGACGGCGTGGCGGTCAAGATGGCGGCCAGCCAGTCCTACGCCACCGATGCGGCGGCAGTCAGTGTCATTGAGGGGATCTGCAGAGCTTTTGAGATTCCCTATAAGAAGTTCTCCAACCGGTCGGATATGAGGGGCGGTTCCACGCTGGGGGCATTGTCCTCCAGTCTGCTGTCCATGAAGGCGGTGGATGTGGGCGTACCGATGCTGGCGATGCACTCAGCAAGAGAACTGATGGGAAGTAAGGATCAGGCGGCGCTGGTGGCGCTGTGTACGAATTTCTTTCATGTTGCATAGAGGTGAGTTTAGAAGAATAAAAGTCAGGCTGCACTGGGAATCGCCGGTGCAGCCTGCTTGTGTATTTTGATGAAATTTTAGGAAATCCTAATGGAATTCTTTTTGGTATAATTCGAAAAAGCTGGTGGTAGTCGTCTTGTCATTGGGTGAGAAGGTGATGGTCTCCCACATGTCATCGGAGAAGTTGATCTCGTTGTCCGCCTGGAACTGGTTGTAGATCTGTTTGAAGACCTGGTTCTTGCGCTCGGTGTAAATCTGGGTCTTTCGCTCGGCGGTGGCTTTCTCGTCGTAATCGCTGATGCATTTGATGATGTAGTACATGCCGTCGGATTCGATGACCGGGCTGATCTGGCCGGTGGCTAAGTTGAAGGCGGCATTTTCAAAGGTGGTATCCTCCACACCGCGGCCAAGCTGGCGTTCGATGGGAGGCTTTTCGGTATGTTCCTGGGCGATGGCGGCAAAATCGCTGCCTTCGGCACTGACCTGCTCGTAGAGCTGGTTGGCGGTATCGCGGCTGGATACGGCGATCTGCTGGATGGTGATGACCTTGGCCTCGCTGTCGCTGACCTCCAGATTTAGTTCCTTGGTCAGTTCGCCTACCACCTTGTTGGCCAGATAATATTCCTGGTACATGGTGATGACGTCGTCCAAATCGATTCCCATATATGCGATATCGTCCTTTGTCAAACCGTTATAATAGGTCTCGGAGAGACGGCGCAGCTGGTCCTTCTCCGAACCGGTAAGTGTGATGTCCTGATCCTTGGCGAGGAGGGACATGGTCTTCATGTTCTGGAGAAAGGTCTGAACCTGGTCCAGAAGATAGATCTGGAAGGTCATGCCGTTGCTCAGCGTCACGTTCCAGAGATCGCTTGTGTAGACCTGCTGGTAGCGGTTGCGCTCGGTGGCTACAATGATCATGCTCTGGGGCAGGGTGTAGCCAGGGGTCTCCTTTGCGGTTGTGTTGCTGGGCACGCCGCTGCAGCCGGTGATGGAGACGGCGAGAAGCAGGGCGGCAGTGATGGATTTCCATCGATTAGTCCAATGATTGTTAAATTTCATCTATATAAACTCCTAAATATTCGAAAACGGAATGTGGTATTTGTATGATTCATGTATCAGTATAACATAAAAAAACTTTGATGAGAATAGGAACATTGAGGAATCGAACAGAGAACTGGGAACAGGTTCCGATGACGGGGACATTGACACCGGGAGGGGTTTCGTTGTATAGTTGTTGTGAACATGACGGTATGGGGGAATGATACCGGGGAACAGGAGAGAAAAGGCTGAATGATAGCGCTGAAGATTGACGATGTGAAGCAGTTTACCAGCAAATTATTTGTGGGGAGTACCTTTGACAAGTTTCTGGTGCGGGAGGTGACGATTGTCACTTACAACTCGTTTTCCATTGATGGACATATCAAACAGGGGTATTATACGGAGGCGGAGCTGGAGGAGAACCGGATTGAAGATTTGTCTTCCTGGGGTACGCTGAAACCGTTTTGCTTTTCTCTGATCAAGGGGAAGAAGCTGCCGGGAAGTTTTCAGATCGTGCTTCAGATTGCACCGGCGGATGTGGAGGCATTTTTGTCCCACAGCCAGCTGGCGGTTCCGGCGGACCAGATTACCGGGCTGTATGTGAATATCCGGTATGAGGATGGGGCGCTCAATTGTGTGACGGGGACCTCCGTCAGCTTTTTTACGCTGGATAAATCGCTGGACCGGGAGTGGGACGAGGCGGTGAAGCTGTTTTTGAAGGGACAGGAGATCGAGTATACGCTGGAATAGGCTGGCAGAAAGAGAGAGTTTGACGTGGCAAAGTTATATTTCCGATATGGGGCGATGGGAAGTTCCAAGACAGCCAACGCGCTGATGGTGGATTACAATTATCATGAGAGAGGAAAACGGGCGCTTCTTGTGAAACCGAAGGCGGATTCCAGGGACGGGGATTATATGATCCGTTCCCGAATGGGGCTAGAAAAAGAGGGGATTCTGCTGGAGCAGCTGGTGGAGATGACCGATGAAGAGATCCGGGGGTATGACTGCATTATTGTGGATGAGGCACAGTTTGCCAGCAAGGCCCAGGTGGAGTTTTTTGTCCATATCGTGGATGATCTGGATGTGCCGGTGATCTGCTATGGGCTTCGGACGGATTTCCGCCGGGAATTCTTTGAGGGAAGTCTGTGGCTGATGGCCTGGGCGGATAAAATCGAGGAGATCAAGACGGTGTGCTGGTGCGGAAAGGCGGCCACCTGCAACGCCAGGATCGGCGAGGACGGGAAGATGATCCAGTCCGGGGAGCAGATCGTGATGGGCGGCAATGACAAGTATACGGCGCTGTGCAGGAAGCATCACCGGGAGGGGAATCTCGGGATGTGAGGCCCTGCAATGGGACTGGCGGCGGGAATTGGCTGGGTGCATGTTCTATGCCCCAGCTATTATTTTATTTTTAGTACTTGACATTACATAGTACCTGATATAATATAGTGGTAAGAAACAGCTGATCATAAGGCAGGTGATGGGATATTGAATGCGCAGTTTAAAAAAGGGGTTCTGGAGCTGATTGTCCTGATGTCGGTGACGAAAAAGGACATGTACGGCTATGAGCTGGTCAGTGAGGTGTCCAAGGTGATCGATGTGAATGAGGGGACCATTTACCCGCTGTTAAAGCGGCTGACCAATGAGCATTATTTTGAGACCTATTTGAAGGAATCGACGGAGGGGCCGCCGCGGAAGTATTATCATCTGACAGCGGCTGGGGTTTTGTATAAGGACAGTTTGAAGGCGGAGTGGGAAGAGTTCCATGACCGGGTGGATCAGTTTATTGAGGAAAATTCCCCCCGCACGGGTTCTGGGAAAAAGTAAAGGAGAGTGACAGCGATGACGAAGGCGGAGTTCTTAAAGCATTTGGATAAACGGTTACAGATATTAAAGGAGCAGGAGAGGGAAGACATCCTGGGGGAGTATGATCAGCACATTGAGCTGAAGATGGGAAATGGGCTCAGTGAGGAGGAGGCCATCCGGGATTTTGGAGATTTGGAGGAGCTGGCGGAAGAGATTCTGGACGCCTACAATGTGAATCCGCTCTATGGAAAAGAGGAGAAGCGTCCGTCCCTGGTGAACATGGAGGAACTGGGGGACAAGGCCGGAGCGGCCGGGCGGAAAGCGGCCAGCGGTCTGAAGGCGGCGGGCAGAGGCGTGTGGCATCTGCTGGGAGTGATCTGGGAGATGGGGAAGATGTTTGCCCTGACCATCTGGCATCTGCTGCAGCGGATGGGAGCCGGATTGAAGCATGGTTGTCTCGTGATGGTCCACTGGCTGCCGTTCGGTGACCGGGTGATGACAGAGGACGGGGAGATGGTGAAGGAACGGAAGCCGTTTCTGGAGATGTTTCGGGCGAAACGGGAGAATCGGGAGACCGAAGTACGAGAGAGGAGTAAGGTGGATATGTGGAGTAAGATAAGTAATGGAGGCAGGGCGGTTGGAAGATGGCTTGTGAGGCTGGTTTCTTTCTGCTTCCGGCTGTGTGTGCTCCTGTTTGTGCTGGCGCCGGCGGCCATTGGCGACTGTCTGGCTCTTGTGGGACTGGGCGTGCTGGTGGTGATGGTGCTTCAGGGGTATCCGTTGATTGGCGTGACGATTATGACTTTCGGGTTCCTGGCCTGCGGCGTGTCCTTTGTGTGGCTGATCTGGAATCTGCTGTATGGAAAGAAAAAAGAGGAGGTGGAGAAGGTATGGGAATCAGAAAATATTTAGGAATTACCTTTTTGGCCGGCCTGTTTTTGATTGGGATCGGCGGAGGCGTGGCCTTTGTGGAATTCAGTTCCTTTCAGCTTGGAGAAGAAAAAATAGTAGGCGCGGAGTCCATGGAGACGAATGTGATGCAGGAGAAGATCCCACAGGAATCAGGGAATATCTATGTGTTTTTAGACAATGTGAAACGGGCCGATGTGGAGGTGGTAACAGACCCGTCCATGGCGGCTGATGAGATTGAGATTCAGGCGGAGTATAATGGGAAGGCATTTTCCTCACATTTCAGGATCGATACGGAAGACAATGAGTTTTTTGTTCAGTACTATTACAGGGATTTTTACGGACTGAATTATATGGATGATATCCTGACATCCATGAAACATAAAAAAATACCCAATTATCAGTTGAAATATTTTGGCAGACATGTGATCCGGATCGCGCCGGAAAATGAGTCAAGACTTGTGGTTTACAACTAAACAAGATCAGATTACTAGCACTCAATTCAAATGAGTGCTAATTTTCTATTGACTTTTGGGTTGGCACGTACTAAAATACTCCATATGAGAACGAATTCAGATTCCCGGTTCAGATTCCCGGGAAGACAAACTTAGAAAAAAATACGTAAGGAGTGTTGAAGATGGCAATGAAAAAAGGTAGTTTATCAATCAGCAGCGACAATATTTTCCCGGTGATTAAAAAATGGCTGTATTCTGACCATGATATTTTTTACAGGGAGTTGATCTCCAACGGGTGTGATGCCATCACGAAGCTGAAAAAGCTGGAATTGATGGGAGAGTATACGAAACCGGAGGATCTGGAGTATAAGATTCAGATCACGGTGGACCCTAACGAGAAATCCATCCGGTTTACGGACAATGGTATCGGTATGACGGCGGATGAGGTGGAGGAGTATATTAACCAGATCGCATTTTCCGGCGCCCAGGATTTTCTGGAGAAGTATAAGGACAAGGCCAATGAAGATCAGATTATCGGACATTTTGGTCTTGGGTTCTACTCGGCCTTTATGGTGGCCGACCGGGTGACGATTGACACCTTGTCTTACCAGGAGGGTGCGGCTCCGGTGCACTGGGAGTCTGAGGGCGGTACGGAGTTTGAGATGGGAGACGGGGAGAAGGATGTTCCCGGGACTACCATTACGCTGTATTTGAATGAGGACAGTGTGGAGTTCTCCAACGAGTACCGGGCCAGAGAAGTGATTGAGAAGTACTGTGCGTTTATGCCGGTGCCGATTTTCCTGGATAATGCCAGTGCCGAGCCGCAGTATGAGACCATCGAGAAGGACGAGCTGACGGACAAGGACACCATTGTGGAGACTGTGGTGGAGGAAGCCAAGACCGAGGAGAAGGAGAATGAGAACGGGGAGAAAGAGGTTGTGGAGATCTCTCCGGCGACTGAGAAGTATAAGATTTTAAAACGCCCGGTGGCGTTAAATGATGTGAATCCGCTGTGGAACAAGCATCCGAATGAGTGTACGGAGGACGAGTACAAGGCGTTCTACCGCAAGGTATTTATGGATTACAAGGAACCGCTGTTCTGGATTCATTTGAATATGGATTATCCGTTTAACCTGAAAGGGATTTTGTATTTCCCGAAGATCAATACGGAGTATGACAGCCTGGAGGGAACGATTAAGCTATTTAACAACCAGGTATTTATTGCGGACAATATAAAGGAAGTGATTCCAGAGTTCTTAATGCTGTTAAAGGGTGTGATCGACTGCCCGGATCTGCCGCTGAATGTATCGAGAAGCGCGCTGCAGAATGATGGCTTTGTGAAGAAGATTTCGGATTATATCACAAAGAAGGTGGCTGACAAGCTGTCCGGCATGTGCAAGACAGACCGGGAGGCCTATGAGAAATACTGGGATGATATCAGCCCGTTTATCAAATTTGGCTGCCTGAAGGACGAGAAGTTCGAGGAGAAGATGAAGGATTATATCCTGTTCAAGAACTTAGACAAGAAGTATCTGACTCTTCAGGACTGTCTGGATGAGAATAAAGAGAAGCATGAGAATACCATCTACTATGTGACGGATGAGAAGGAACAGAGCCAGTATATCAATATGTTCAAGGAGGCCGGATTGGACGCGGTGCTCATGGGACATAATATCGACAGCCCGTTTATTGGACAGCTGGAGCAGAAGAACGAGGGACTTAAATTCCTGCGTATTGACGCGGATGTAACCGATACGTTTAAGGAAGAGGTTGCCGAGGAGAGCGCGGAGGCCTTCCAGGCGGATACGGAGAAGCTGACGGAGACCTTTAAGAAAGCGCTTGGCAATGACAAGCTGGAGATCAAGGTGGAGAAGCTGAAAAATGCGGAGTTAGCTTCCATGATCACCGTCTCTGAGGAAAGCCGCCGGATGCAGGATATGATGAAGATGTACAATATGTACGGCATGGACCCGTCTATGTTCGGCGGGGCCGGTGAGACGCTGGTGCTGAATGCCAATAATAGTCTGGTACAGTATGTGCTGGCTCATGAAGAGGGAGCCAATACGGAGAAGATCTGCCAGCAGCTGTATGATCTGGCATCTTTGAGTCATGGTAGTTTGACACCGGAGAGAATGACGAAGTTTATCGCAAGAACCAATGAGATTATGGGGATGATTGCGGAGTAAGCAAGTGAATCAGGAATGTAAGAGCGGCATAGTCGTCATGGGAAGTGACGATTATGCCGCTTTTATGTCAAAATTTAATTTCTGCAGGACAGATTCTGGTACCCAAAAAGATGGGACAGCTTAAGTGATAAGGCGTGTAAGGTGGGAATCCATTGGTCAAAAAATTCATCATTGAGCCGGATGGAGGGGCCTGTTACACTGAAACCGGCGATGACTTTGTCGGAATAATCGTAGATGGGAAATGAGATACAGCGTGTTCCGATTTCGCATTCCTCGTTGTCATAGGCGTATCCCTTTGCTTTGACTTCTTCCAGTTCTTTTAGTAATGCTTCTTTTGTGGTGAGGGTCTTCTCCGTGTATTTTGCCAGACCCACATGGTTTACTAAGGTGTCAATCTGTTCTTCCGTGTAGTTAGTCAGAAGGAGCTTGCCGATACCGGTGCAGTGGAGAGGGGCGATATTGCCGATCCGCTGCATGGCCTTGACGATCTGGCCGGGCGATTCCACCACGTCAATGTAGACTACCTGATTGTTCTGGTTGATGGCCAGGCAGCAGGTTTCCCCCACGGTTTTGGCCAGCTCCTGCAAATAGGGGGCGGTGGTGGTGGACAGTTGTTTGTGGCTTTTAATCTGCTGGCCTAAGGCGCAGAGTTTGTAGGTCAAATAGTATTTGGATGTCTCAGGCTCCTGGGCCACGTAATCGTTGTTGATCAGTGTGGTCAGAAAACGCAGCACAGTGCTGCTGTTCATATCCAGGGCCTTGGCGATATCAATCAGCCTGAGGGGGTCTCCCTGGGTGGATAAAAACTCTAGCAGTTTCAATAATTTATCTGATGACTGGTTGCTGGAAACAGCATCTCCTGATTTCATAAAAACCTCCGGTGTTTTGATATTTAAAATTATAATAATATATCCGAAATAGAATTTCAATCTATTTCAACAGGATCTGCAAAATAGGATAGTAATTTATCGTTAAAATGTTGACAGGTTTTATATATTGATATATAATTTTAATAAATAAAATATAGTAACGGAAAATGAAAGAAAGGGACAATGGATAAAATACTAGCCGAAAAAGTGATAGAGAAGCTTGCAAGCTACACCACATTTACCAATATGGAACTGATTGGGCTGGACGGGATCGTGATAGCCGGACGTTTGATGGACCGCATTGGGTACGAGGACCAAAACGCCCGGAATGTGTTCCGCACTAATATGGATATCATGCCAAAGGAGCATACTAAAGGGGAGGCAGAGGCTTATCTGTCGGTGCCTGACGTCGGCAAGAGACAGGCGGTACTCCGGATCACCGGTGATGGCGGCATGATTCTTGATATGGTACAGGGCGTGAAGCTGGCGTTACAGCTGATACTGGAATATGAATCTGCCGCGCGGGAGCCGGCCGGAGGGCGCACGGACCGGGACCACTTTCTTTCCCTGCTGTTTCACGAGCCATTTCACAGGGAAGAGGTTTACCGGTATTCGGAGGCGCTGCAGATTGCGGAGGACAGGCTGAGGATTCCTGTTTTGATTGAAATGGACGCGGGGAGGGAGACAATCCGGGAGCTGCAGCAGTATCTGACGGATGGGGAGAGGTTCACGGACCAGGACCTGATGGAGGTTACGAAAGAAGGATGGATCATTCTGTTTAAGACTGTGGACTGTCCCGCGAAACAGTTTATGCAGGAGTACAAGTATGTCATGGCTCAGTTTCTAAGTGAATTTTTACATCAGATGAGAGGGCGGAACATCCGGTACAGCTTGTATTTTGGACCGGCGCAGAATGATTTTTCTTCTTATCGGCAGGCGGTATATGATTGCGAGTGGATGCAGAGAAATATCAGAAAAACAGGAAGTTTTTATTTTTATGATTATGTGGTGAAATTTTTGGAATCTGAGGCTCCGCTTCGGGAGCTGGATACGATATACGGGGTTTTGGGGAAACAGATGGGGGAGAAGGTAATCGGCAATTACATGGAGACCATGGAGGTATTGATTGACAAAGATTACAATCTGATTAAGGCCAGCGAATGTCTTCACATCCATAAAAATACCTTGGTATACCGTCTGGATAAAATCAGGGAGCGGTTGAACATGAATCCCTTGATTTATAATGGGGACAGGGAGTTTATGGAAGGCTTATACTATTATTTAAAACGAATCCGGGAAGGATGAAAGGGGAGGAGAAGGGATGGAGTTGTGGTATCGGAATACGCTTCTTTGGGGGCAGACGAATTTAACGGAGGATGATCCTGTCAGCTGTGATTTGAATGTTTGGAAGAATTATTGGAAAGAGACAGGAGTCCAGGGAATTATCATCAATTGCGGGGGAATTGTCAGTTACTACTGCAGTAAGAAGGAAGGGCAGTATCGGGCGAAGTTTCTGGAGGGGGATTATTTTGATGTCTGGAACCGGGCGGCGAGGGAGGCCGGGCTGCGGGTGATCGCCAGAATGGATATTCAGACAACCACAGGTGATCTTTATGAGAAACATCCGGAATGGTACTGTGTGGACCGGATGGGGAAGCCGATTCTCTCCCAGGGAAGGTACGTAGCTTGTGCCAACGGTGGCTATTATCATGAATTTGTTCCCGAGGTTTTCCGGGAAGTGATTGAACGCTTTGGGCCGGATGGTTTCGCGGACAACAGCTGGGCCGGCCTGGGGAGCGGTACTATTTGTTACTGTGAGCGGTGCAAAGCGGAGTTTCGGAGGAGATATGGGCTGGAACTACCGGAAAAGACCGATTGGGAGGACCCGGTATACCGGAAATGGATTCGCTTCGGCTATGAGACGCGGATGGAAAATTGGAACTATTTTAATCAGGTGACCTTGGATGCCAGCGGGGGGACCTGCCGGTGGTTTGGGATGATCTGCTCCGACCCGTTTGATACCGGAGGCCGTTTTTATGATATAAAAAAGATTTTAGAAAATACGCCGTTTATCTTCTGCGATCAGCAGTCCAGAGACCGGTACAGCCCTTTTGAACAGAATTCCTGGAACGGCAGTCTTTTGAAGATGGCTTCCTCGGAAGAGACGGTGGTAGCTGAAAGCATGGCCCACTACTACAAAGGGCTGCGCACATTCCGGCTCTCCAGCGGTGAGAAGCAGGAGACCCGCAAATGGATGATTTCCGGCATCAGCGGCGGCATTTCCCCGTGGTACCATTTTGTGGGAGGGGGAGTGCAGGACAAGAGGAAATTACAGATTTCCAAGGATATTTTTGCCTGGTGCCGGAACCATATGACGTATCTCCACAATAGAAGAAATCTGGCGGTTGTAGGACTGGTATGGAATCAGGAAAGCGCCATTTATTATGGACGGGATAAGGCGAGGGAGCGGTGCCGGTATCCGTTTCTGGGGTTCGCCATGGCGCTATCCAGGGCTGGGATTCCGTTTGCGCCTGTTCATGCCGACGATATTAAACGATATGCCGGCAGGTTCCGTGCGTTGATTCTTCCGTCGGTAGCGATATTGAGCCCGGATCAGGAGGACAGTATTATCGCGTGTCTGGAACGTGGAACTGGTTTGGTTATGAGTGGGGTTACTGGTACAAGAGATGAGGATGGAGAACCACTGGCGGAACAGGGGAGGCTTTGGACGTATCTTGGACTTACCAGGGAAGAGGGACGCGGGGAAACGGCAGATCTGCCGGAAGAAAACTGGATGACTCATGAAGCCCATAATTATATCAGACTTCCTGCATTGAGACACGAGATATTTGATGGTTTTGAGGATACCTCGATTCTGCCGATGGGGGGAGTGGTACATAGAGTGGTATCGGAAGGCAGCTTGAAGCAGATTAGTTCCTTTATCCCGTCCTTTCCCATCTATCCGCCGGAACATGCGTGGATTCGGGAGGAGCAGGAGGATACAGGGACAATTTTCGCTGGAATTACGGAGAGGGGAGCCAGAATTGTGTATTTGGCGGCTGATGTGGACCGTTCATATGGCCAGTACCGGATACCGGATCATGGCAGACTGCTGGCCGGTGCGGTGCGATATGCCGCGGGAAATCGGTTTCCGGTTACTGTGTCGGGAACGGGGCATATTCATTGCGATGCCTATATCCAGGGGGACAGCCTGATTATTCATCTGGTCAATTTGTGCGGATGCGATGGCCCGGTTGGAACGGTGACGGAGAATCTGCCTACGGGTCCTGTGGAAGTGATGGTGCAGGGATATGAGACGGAGGAGAGGACAACGGTTGGTTTCGTATCGGAAGAGAGTATTTCCATTCAGAATGAGGTTTCGGGATTTCGTATGACAATCAAGTTGCTGGAGGAGCATGAAATGGTTGTGATTCCTGTAAGACAGATTTAAAGAGGGAGTCCATTTATGTAGTGGTGTTTTCTGAAGTTTGGGGAGAGAAGATGCGGGAGGTGAGGTGCATTCGTTCGTGAGGGGAATGGGGCTGGGGGAGGCGAACGCTGGCTTCGGAGGGGGAATCACTAAGGCCCCGTGAAACGGCTTTGGACAAGATTCAGGAGACCAAACTCGCGCCCAGGTTTCATCAAA